>JAMCUN010000019.1 GCA_023381415.1 Thermoplasmatota archaeon
AAATTTTGTAATAAACTGAATTATATTTTGAAAAATTTTAAAGGAAAATGGGCTCGAGAAAAAATAATATACCCCACAGGAATATCAATCCGTATACGGTTGTGAAATAATGCAAACTGAGGATGAAACTCATAAGGACGTCGCGAATGTTCCTGAGAGAAACAAGAGTTATGAAACGAAGAGATCTTTCAATCTATTCAAGAAGACCAAGAAGTTGATACCATCCGGTTCGAGTTCTCTTATGAGAACAAGTTCCTGGGATGATTATCCCATATTCATGAACAGGGCGAAGGGAACCAGGATGTGGGACGTTGATGGAAACGAATACATCGACTTTTTGATGGCCTTTGGCCCCCTGATAAACGGCCATGCAAATGAAAAGATCACAGCAGCCGTGAGGAAATACATCAAGAACGGAGACCTGTACGGTACTCCTAACGAGCTGGAATACAAGCTTGCAAGGGAATTCAAGAAGTTCGTGAAAACCCAGGACATGGTAATATTCGCCCTGAGCGGAACAGATGCAACGTTCAACGCCCTCAGGATAGCGAGGGCCGCAACTGGGAAGGACAACGTATTGAAATTCGAGGGGCATTATCACGGCCTGCATGACTACGGGGCTGTCTCAGTGGAGGCACCGGCCCCGGTTGCAGGGCTCAAGTGGTTCCCCAAATCTCTTCCATATTCGGCTGGAATTCCGCAGGGGGTAATGGACACTGTAGTCGTTTCAACCTGGAACGACCTGGATAGCCTCTCAAAGATTTTGAGGATAAGGGGGAATGAGATTGCTGCAATAATAATGGAGCCTATAATGGCAAACTCCACCCTGGTATCCCCTGAACCTGGTTATCTCAAGGGTGTGAGGGAGCTTGCGGATGAGTACAATATCCTGCTGATATTCGATGAGGTCATAACAGGCTTCAGGGTTAGCGAGGGAGGTGCGCAGAAACTGTATGGTGTGACGCCTGACCTGTCCTCCTGGGCAAAATCCCTGAGCAACGGCTACCCAATTTCGGCTGTTGCTGGCAAAAAGGAATACATGGAACTTATAGGAAACGGTGTGGGTTATGGCGGAACGTACTTTGCAGTACCGATTTCCCTAACAGCATCTATTGCAAACCTGAAGCTCCTGGAAGCAAACGAGTTTGAGGGATACAGCGTTCTGGGGAGGCTTACAAGGAGAATGGCAAGGGGCATTGAGGAGATAGGGGAGGACCTTGATGAGCCGATATTCGTGAACTACGAAACGGGCCTTCTGACTTTTGTGTTCACAGAGCAGAAGCAGATCACCAATTACAGGGAAAGCATAGTAATGGACTGGAACAAGTACAAGGGAGTTCAGAAGAAAATGCTGCAAAGAGGGATATACTACCATCCGGACGGTGCAGAACGCATACCTCTTTCTATGGTACATACGGAATCTGACGTTGAAGCTTTCCTGACCGCCCTGAGGGAGTCGATAAAGGAGTACAACAGGGAAAACTGATTCTTCCTGAAGACAATCAGAGATACCCATTAGCAACAGCCCCAACTGCTCTGGTTGAGGGATGGTGCTGCAGTCCCCCCTTCCTAGCCAGAGATTTCCAGAATCCGCGCTATAGGCAATGATGAACTACTGTGGACCTTGAACCAAATCTCGGTATCACATCCTTTATCAGCTTAAGTTCATATGGTCATATTTCCTGTTTGCAGAAAGGATTGATATACTTCATCTAATTACTAATGGTATGATTGAGAAAAATTCCGACAAATCAAACGAAGTTGGTAAAATTTGCACGGAATTAACGTATGGCACCTGGAGAAAGCAGGGAAATTGGGCCCCCCTGACGGTAACAGGTGCAAAAGGCACCTACTTTACAGATTCGGTAGGGAAAAGGTACCTCGATTTTTCTGCCCAGCTCATGTGCTCAAACCTTGGCCATGGAAATGAGAGGATAAGGGAGGCGATAGATGATCAGCTGGCAAGACTTGAGTACGTTCAACCTGGATATGCAACTGAGGTCAGGGCGGAAGTGTCTCTCCTCCTGAAGGATGTGCTCCCGTCTTCTCTGACCAAATATTTTTTCGGCGCTTCCGGGACGGAAGCCAACGAGGCTGCAATAAAGACAGTCAGGATGTTCTTCCAGAAAGAGAGAAGGACAAAGATCATATCCAACTACAATTCCTACCACGGTTCTACTTCGGGAAGCATTTCCCTCACAGGTGATTTCAGGAGGATTCCTGTGGATACTTACTATTCGGTCTCTGGCATAGTCCATTCCATACCACCGTACTGCTATCGCTGTCCACTGAACCTAAAATTTCCAGAATGCAACCTTGCTTGCGCAGACTACAATCAGTACCTAATAACAAATGAGGGAAACGTCGGTGGGATGATCGTGGAACCGGTCACTGGAACGAACGGCGTGATTGTACCGCCGGACGGTTATCTCCAGAAGATCAGGGAGATCACAAGGGAGAATGACGTTCTTCTGATAACGGATGAGGTGATGAGCGGATGGGGGAGGACGGGGAAATGGTTCGCAGTAGACAACTGGGACGTGAAACCTGACATTCTCACGACTGCAAAGGGGATCACCGGTGCGTACCTCCCCCTATCCCTCATGGCAACGAACAAGAGGATCGCTGATTACTTCGAAGAGAACTACTTCGCCCATGGCCATACCTACGAGGCACACCCTGTGTCACTTGCAGCTGCCAAGGCTGCAATAAAGGAATACAAAGAAAGAAACCTCATAGAGAGATCAAGAGAACTCGGGAAGAAAATGAAGGCAAGGCTTGAGGAAATCAAGGATCGACACAGATCCGTGGGGGACGTCAGGAGCATCGGGCTTTTTGGGGCAGTGGAGCTTGTAAAGGATAGGGAAAAGAAGACACCATTCAATTCATACCGGGAAAAGATCGAAGGAAAGCCACTGATGACAGACAAGATTTCAAGGAGGGCAATGGAGATGGGAGTATACATCAATAACTGGCTGAACCACTTCGTGATAGCACCACCTCTTGTGATTTCAGAGGAGGACATGACGAAGGGTTTGGACACGCTTGATGAATGCCTCAAGCTTTCAGACGAGGAGGTGTCTTAATTGAAAAGTGTTATGAATTACGTGAACGGGAAGTTCGAGGAGGGGGAGGGGAATGAGAAGTATGAAGTGTTCAATCCTGCCTTTGGAGAGAGGATTTCTGTCGTGAGGGAAGCAAAGAGGGAAGAGGTTGACAGGGCCGTGGACCTTGCCCTGGACGCCCAGAAGAAATGGATGAAGGTACCCATATCTGACAGGATCAAGTATCTGTTCAAGCTGGAGAACCTGATGTGGGACAGGATAGACCAGATAGCAGAGGTGACGACTATTGAGCACGGCAAGACGTTCGAAGAATCGAGGGGTGACGTTGTGAGGGCAATCCAGAACGTCGAGTCCGCAGCTGCAGCAAGTTATCAGATCATGGGGCGCAACAATAAGCAGATAGCGAATGGAATAGACGAAGAGCTGGTCAGGGTACCTATCGGAGTGTTTGCCGTCATATCTCCGTTCAATTTCCCTGTGATGATTCCTTTCTGGTTCTTCCCATACGCCGTAACCCTTGGGAATACTGTGGTTGTGAAGCCATCGGAAAAGACTCCGATGAGCATGGAAATGATCATGAGTCTTGTCAGGGATGCTGGTTACCCTGAAGGGGTCATCCAGCTCATCAATGGGGGGAGGGAGGCTGTAGACCATATCCTGGAAAACAAGAAAGTTGCAGGAATCAGCTTCGTTGGATCCACCCCTGTTGCTGAATACGTTTACAAGAAGGGGACGTCGAACAGGAAGAGAGTACAGGGAGGAGCATCTGCAAAGAACTACGTTCTTGTTATGCCCGATGCTGATCTTGAGGGGGTTATAAGCAACATAATAGGGTCATTCTACGGTAACGCAGGGGAGAGGTGCCTGGCAGGCTCTGTGCTTGTGACATTCCCTGAAAACCACGACAGGGTATTGAACCTTTTCAGGAAGCATGCTTCCGAGCTCAAGGTCGGTTACGGAATGGACAAGGAAACAGACATGGGCCCACTCATAAGAAGGGAGCACATGGAAAGGGTGGAGAAGTTCATAGAACTTGGGCAGAATGAAGGGGGAAAACTTGTCCTCGATGGAAGGAACTCAAAGCCGAAGAAGTATCCTGGCGGGTTCTTCCTCGGGCCTTCCATAGTGGACGGGGTCTCAGAAGGTATGGCGGTGATGAAGGAGGAGATATTCGGCCCAGTCGCCTCTTTCTATACAGCTGATTCTTTCGAAGATGCAATAGATGCAATAAACAGCAGCAGGTACGGGAACGCATCCTCCATCTATACAACATCCGGACTCTACGCAAAGAAGTTCTCTGACAGCGTGAACGCCGGCAACATAGGGGTAAATGTCGGGGTGGCTGCACCTGTTGCTTTCTATCCGTTCGCTGGAATGAAGGATTCGTTCTTCGGTGACCTCCATCCTCAGGGGGGAGATGATGGCATCATGTTCTTCACGGATAGGAAGGTTATCATATCTAAGTGGTGATTGATATCCCCTAATTGTTAAGAACAATCCTTCAGTTATTGGAAAATTTAGCGATAATTGACGCAAAAACGATACGAATAAACAGCAAACTTTAAGTTATTTGTTTGTTTGTAATGTTAGATTTCACATGAAGCGCACTATTATAGCAATAATCGTGGTAGTAGTAGCGATAGTGGTTATAGGTTCTTCAGTGGCCGTTTATGTTCACGACACAACACCGTCGACAAAGAAGACCACTCCAGACACACTTACCGTAGAGGAGACAGAATACCCGGACAGCATGGACCCGGCAGTCACGTTCACAACTCCCGGATGGGAAATCCTGGACCAGGTGTACCAGACCCTCATCGCACCTGACAATTCCAGCCAGACATCGTTCCTGCCCGTCCTAGCTACAAACTGGAGCGCATCCTCCAACAACATGAATTATACGTTCAACCTCAGGCACAACGTCACTTTCACCAATGGTGATCCGTTCGACGCTTACGTCATGTGGTTCTCCATGTACAGGGCAATGCTCATGAACCAGGCACCTGAGTTCATACTCGGCCAGAACCTGGGAACGAACGGTTCGTACTTCAACCATACATTCAACATAACTGCTTCAACTCTGAATTCCATAAATTACACAAGCCCGAGTTCATCCGCGTTGTCTATAATGATGAACCCGTACCAATCAATCCAGGTGGTAAACAAGTATGAAATTATCATCCACCTTGGCTCAGGATACAACGGATACCTTCCATACAATGCGTTCCTCATGACGCTCACGACTCCGATGGGAATGGCAGTTGATCCGAATGTTGTCCTGCACAATGGCGGCGTGGTCGCAGGCGCCACTAACCAGAACATGTCAGGATATGCGATTGGAACCGGGTTCTATAAGATAAACACTATTGTTCCAGGGCAGAGCATTACCCTCGTTGAGAACCCGAACTACTGGGGGAACAGTCTCCCAAAAAGTCAGCTTAACAATGCAATAAGTCCGCCGCACATAAAGTACATAATATTCGAGTACAAACCATCCTCGGCCATAATCACTGACCTGAAGGCCGGCAAGGCCCAGATCGTGGAGGCCCCTGTAACTGATTATTCAACCCTGGAGAACATTTCAGGCATCACAGTCAGCAAGCTGCCAATTCAGTTCGGTTCATCCCAGAACTCATTCTTCGTCTACATGGACCAGATTGGAAACTATTCATTCCAGAACATCGATGTCAGGAAGGCAGTTACTTATGCGATCGACTATACCGGAATAATTTCAGCGGTCTACGGAGGTCTCGCACAGCAATGGATCGGCCCCGTACCTCCTGGATTCGAGTTCTACAACCAGACTATAGCGAACCTTCCATTCTATTCATACAACCCTGCGGAAGCAGCGCACTACCTCAACGAAGCCGGATACAGGGCAATACTTCCGAACGGAACAGTCCTGAGCGGGGCGCCGTTCCCGACCTATGACTTCCTCTACGAGTCAGACTCTGCGACGCAAACGCTTGCGGCCCAGATCATAGCCAAGGATCTGGCAGCAATCGGCATCAACGTCACGCTGTCAGGGCAGCCGGGGAATACTTTCACCTCGATCGTCTACGGCCTAGCATCAAATTCCACTCAGTACCCGATAGGGCTCAATTACTACACTGAGGACTACTCCGCCTCAATAGATTACGTCAATGCGCTCGCAGATGGATTCTACAACGGTACATCTGCATACTACAACTCCACTGTCTTCAACTGGACTGTGAACGCAAGTACATCTTTCAACAACCTGTCCATCATCCAGAACCTGACATATATAACGAATGCTATGTACCAGAATTACACGATGGCTTGGCTGTACGTGCCTTACTTCCTTAGCGTCAACTCGAACAGCGTTACCGGGATGATACCCAACACAGCAGGTTCCGGTGCCGGATACTTCATGTTCTACAACACCGTGCAGTACACTACATAAGGTGATGTGGTGGAGGGGAAGCGGGAGCTACTCTACTTCATCCTGAGGAGGATAGGGGTATCCATACTTGTCATCCTCGGGACCATTTTTGTTGTGTTCCTAATATCTCATTACCTGAGTCGGGATCCCGCAGCCCTCTGGGCTGGTCCGAAGGCAAGGCCATCTACCATCAAGTCTGTAATAGCAAGGTACGGGCTAGATCAACCTCTATATATACAGCTCTGGGACTTCGTGAAGGACTTCTTCACTGGCAATTTCGGCACCGACCCTGTCACTGGCAGGTCGATAAGCGGGGAGATATTCTTCTACCTTCCGAATACCATTGAGCTTGTGCTCACCGCTCTCTTTATCATAGTGATAAGCGGAGTCGGGCTCGGGTATCTGGCCGCAATCAATTTCGGTACGAAGAAAGATGCATTCATAAGGATTCTCTACACATCAGCCTGGGCCTCTCCTACGTTCCTCGTGAGCATACTTGCAATCATAATATTTGCATCCTACATACCTATCTTCCCATCTGGGGGCATGTACTCCCCGATCCTCAACCCTCCGAGGATAACAGGGCTATACATCCTTGACTCCCTAATAACTCTGCACTTTGGAGATTTCGTCAACGAGGTTTACCATATCATCCTGCCTGCACTAACGCTTGCTTTCCTGAATTTCGGCATCATAACAAGGATCAGCAGGAACGGCATCCTTGGGGTGAAATGGCTTCCATACGTGAAATCCGCCAAGGCCAGGGGACTTGACCAGAAGCAGATCAACAGGCGGCATATCCTCAGGAACGGCCTGGTGGAGAGCAATACTGTCATCGCTGTGATGTTCGGCTGGCTCATTACCGGCGACCTTATAGTTGAGGAAATTTTCGCCTGGCCAGGAATAGGAAAATTCGCCTATACGGCGATATCAACCGATGATTACCCCGTTCTCATATTTACCGTCATAACGTTCACAATATTAGTGATAGTTGCCAACCTCATAGCGGATATCATGTATGCAGTTCTAGACCCAAGGATCAGGCTGGGTGGTTCAGAATGAAGAAACCGCTCATTAAGAGGACCCTTGGGATAGTGATGAGCAATAAGCTTTCAGCAACAGGTTTCATCATAATCCTTATCTTCATAGTCATAGCTGTCCTTTACACCATATTTGGAAACAGGATAGTTCCGTATAACCCCCTTGCAATAAACCTCTCAGACGTAAACGCTCCACCAAGCTTTGCCCATCTGTTCGGGACAGACCAGCTTGGTCGTGACATCTTCTCTAGAGTGATAGCAGCGATTCCAGTAGACATCGGCCTCTCAATATTCATAGTGCTGGTATCTGCCATGCTCGGCCTCTTCCTGGGTACAACAGCCGGGTACTTCAGGGGAATAATTGAGGAGGTCATAATGAGGATAACAGATCTCTTCTTTGCCTTTCCACCGCTGGTAATGTCCCTTGCCATAGCAGCTACCTTAGGGAGGAGCCTCATCGTTGCAGCATTTTCAGTTATATTCGTTTGGTGGCCGCCTTACGTGAGGCTGGTAAGGGGGAGCACCCTTCAGGTTGCAACAAGCGACTTCATCACCATGTCAAAAGTACTCAACACCAAGTTTTCCAAAATTCTTTTCAAGGGCATACTACCCAACATAATGACAACGTTGGTCGTCTACGCGACTATGGATGTCGGAACAGCCATGCTCACCCTTTCCACCCTCGGCTTTCTGAACATCGGGATACCGATACAGCAGCCTGAACTCGGATTGATGGCCTCCGTTCTCAACACAAATCTCTACCTCGACCCCCTGGAGGGGCTTATTCCTGCAATATTCATCTTCATCATAGTGATGGGCTTCAGCCTGATAGGGGAAGGGCTTGCAGAGATTATAGACCCTAACATAAGGTCCCATCTTTTCTCAAGGAGGAGGAGGCTCGAAGACATGCAGAAGGCGAAGGATAGGAAGGCGAAAGCTACCGATTAGTTTTCCTCTCCGCCTTCTTCCTGCCGAATGAAGGGATGGGCGCTATTAAGAGTGCAACAATCACTACCAGCACTATCACCATAACCTCGTTGCTCTCCTCCGGGATGTACCTCGTGTTGTGCGTCACCCAGAGCTTCAACACCCCAAGGATTGGAAGATACCCCACGGCATAGCCGAATACCTGAGATGAGTTGACCAGCGAGTTATCTATTCCCGTATCCTGGTCTGCTGCAACCGTGTAATTGCCAACTTGATATCCGAGGGACGCAAAGTTGTGATCACCCATCGTTACGAACCCTGTCTGCCCGACGTAAAGGGAAAGGTTCACCAGCAGGTTCTTGTGGGAATAACCAACATCAGTCATATACACATTTGGCCCGCTTATTGCAAGCCATGAAGGATTTGTGTTCCCGTATAGAATTGGAGTTGAGCCTTCCCAGCCTTCAACGTAGAACATCGCACGATGGATCACCAGTTCCCCCAGATAATGGTTGTCGTATACTATCACGTTACCGTACTCCCCATAATTTATGGGATGGCCTTCCTCACGTGCCACAAGGTATGTCTGCACATCCTTGAAGGACGATATTTTCTTTACCCCGACGATATCCCCTGTGTTTATAACTCCGAAAACGAAGTTGTTCCCGTGCTGCATGGAGCTTGACTCAACTATAACGGCAGGCGGCCAGTTGCCAGTGTACAGGAACAGGGAAGAAAATACGACGACGATTACTGCTACCACTGCAACAGCGCTAATGACTTCACTCTTGTACTTGAACGTCACCTACCGATTAGAGTGACATCCATTAAATCATTTTCTGTGCTTTCACGGATGGAAAATTTTCAGAGAGATAACTTTTTATTAACTCTCACTATGTCAAGCGTAGTATGAAGAGTGAAAAAAATACAGTAGAGCAACTGAACGACCTCGACAAAAAGATTCTTCTGAGCATATTCGACACCAGAGAGACGAACCTGAGCGTCATCTCCAAGAAGGTCGGCGTTTCTAAATCAACCGTGCACAACAGGCTGAAGAAGATGAAGAGCAGCCATTTCCTGAAGGGGGTGATCCCACTCGTCAACCAGAACAGCCTGGACAAGAGCATCACCGCCGTCTCCCTGATCAATGCAAGGTACGGTCCTGAATACGGCGAGGCAATAGGATCAAGGATTGCAAGGATAAAGGGGGTGTGGGCAGTCTACTTCGTCCTCGGGAGCATAGATTTTGTGGCACTGATACGTGCAAAGAACAAGGCAGAACTGGGGAGCATAGTTAACGAGCTTTCCAAGACCCCCGGGGTCGAGAGGAGCGAGACAATAATGGCGCTAAATACGGTCAAGGAAGACTTCCCAGAGTCCCTTAAACTGATTATAAAGGAGTAAGGGAGAAATAAATGATGGAAATCTGAATTTTTCAAGACATTTTTTCTTTTATCCTTCGAGGTGGAGAAAGTTATCCACGTTTAATATACCAGATTGGCATGGTTCTACGTGGTAAAATATGTCAGTACATCTTTCTGGTAGATTGAGCCTCGAAAATGCACCAGTAATCAATACAAGCATCCCTGGACCAAAGTCGAAGCAATACCTTGAAATCCAGGACAGGCTTGAAACTTCTAGCCGATCATACACGGGATTCTTCAAGTTCGCGATCGATTATGGCAAGGGTTCCACTGTAGTGGATTTGGATGGAAACGTATTCATAGACTGGTTCGCAGGAGTTTCTGTAATGAACCTTGGCCATGGCCACCCTGCGGTCCTGCAGGCACTGAGGGGACAGATAGACAGAATCACCCACATTACAGAGGTTCCCACAGAAGCGAGAATCAACTACCTGAAGAAACTGAATTCACTCCTTCCGGGGAAGATGAGGGACAATTCCAAGATATTCATGACAGTCAGCGGTGCAGATGCGTGTGAGGCAGCTGTTTCCCTTGCAAGATACAACTCGAAGAAGCCGACTATCATCGCATTCTCTGGTTCATATCATGGAATTGCTGGAGGGATAGTGGGGGCGACATCCAACTTCCATTACAGGGAATTTGCAGGTTTCGCATCCCAGAACTATGTTTATGCGCCCTACCCGTACGCCTACAGATACCCCGGAAATGTCAGTAGGGAGGACATATCGAAAGATGTCATTGGAAGGATAGAGGAAATGATCAGGGACCCGTACTCTGGAGTCCCTCCAGTAGGTGGTATAATTGTCGAACCAGTGCAGGGAGAGGGAGGGTACATAGTTCCTCCAGACGATTTCCTGCCGATGCTTAGGGAGACGTGCGACGATCACTCAATTCCGCTGATCATAGATGAGGTTCAGAGCGGGATAGGCAGGACTGGAAAGGTCTGGGCGTCAGAATACCAGAACGTGACCCCTGATATAATGTGCATATCAAAGAGCATAGGAGGAGGGATACCAATCTCTTCCATTGCCTACAGAAAAGATTTCGACCAGATCCCGAAAGCCTTCCACCTGGGAACATACAGGGGGAACCCTCTGGGCCTGGCAGCTGGTGCGGCTGTGCTTGACATCGTGAAGGAAGACAGCTTCCTGCAGAGGGTAAGGTCAAAGGGGAAGTACGTCCTCGAGAGATTTGAGGAGATACAGGAAAAGTCAAGCATAATCGGCGAGGCCAGGGGGAGGGGATTCATGATAGCTGCAGAGATTGTCAAGAACAAGAAGGACAAGTCCCCTGGAACGGAGCTGGCTGGTGCTGTCAGGGATTCCATGTTCCAGAAAGGAGTGCTGATGCACACCTGCGGCCATTACGGAAACACAATGAGGTTCATGGCGCCCCTCACAATTGAGGACGATCTTCTGGAGAAGGGAATATCAATCTTCGAGGAATCCATCAGGGAAACGGAAGTAAGATCATGAGCATAGTGACAAGGGATCCATACACTCAGGAGGTTCTAGAGACATTCAATGCTGATACCCCGGAGGAGGCGAAGAGGAAGATAGGTGCGGTCAGGGATGCGCAGAAAGAATGGGGGGCGGACCTGGACGAAAGGATAGATCATTTCAAGAACGTCGTAAGACCGAACTTTGAAAGGAAGACGGAAGAACTCGCAAAGGTCATGACAGAGGAAATGGGGAAGCCGATATCACAGAGCATCTCAGAGGTGAAGAAGAGCATCAGGCTCATAGATTATATCACAGAGAATGCGACAGAGATATATGCCCCCGAGACCATAAGGACTGAGGCCTTCAAGAGCTACGTGAGGTTTGACCCTCTGGGGGTGATCATGTGCATAGAGCCGTGGAATTTCCCTGTCTGGCAGGTGGCAAGGGCAGCCTTTCCTGCATTGATCGCTGGGAATGGGGTGGTTCTCAAGCACGCGAGCATTGTCACTGGAGTCTCCCTCAAGCTTCAGGAGCTGATGGACACTCCTGCATTCAAGAGCCTGGTCGTGGATGGAAAGACTGCGACTTCCCTTATCAAGCACGTTGAAGGCATAGCGTTCACAGGATCCACTCCCGTCGGCTCGGGCATTGCTTCAGAGGCAGGGAAGGAACTGAAACGGGTAGTCATGGAACTCGGGGGCTCAGACCCATTCATAGTCCTTGGCTCTGCTGATATGAAGGCTGCGGCTAAGGGGGCCGCAACAGGGAGATTGCAGAACAACGGACAGAGCTGCATTGCATCCAAAAGGTTCCTTGTACAGGAAGAGGCATACGAGGAGTTCAGGGAACTTGCCGAGGAGGAGTTTTCCAAGGTTATCATAGGTGACCCGAAGAAGAAGGAGACATATCTCGGTCCGCTGTCTTCCGAGGAACAGAGAAAATCTGTAGAGGGGCAGATAAAGTACCTCCAATCCAAAGGGAAAGTCAAGTTCCTCGGAGAGGGTTCAGGGAACATCATACCTCCGGTGATTGCAGAACTGGAAGAGAATTACGACGAGGAAATATTCGGTCCGGTTGCTGTGCTTAGAAAGTTCAGGGAGAAGAGGGACGCCATAAGGATGGCAAATGAGACTCCGTTTGGCTTGGGGACGTCGATATGGGGAGACAGGGAAGAGGCCGAAACAATGGTGAAGGACATAGAGGCTGGTATGGTGTTCGTGAACAGCATCGTATTCTCCGATCCAAGAGTGCCGTTTGGGGGGATAAAGAAGAGCGGGCTCGGTAGGGAGCTGTCCAAGTACGGCAGCAGGGAGTTCACCAACATGAAGACCGTTTGGATCAGTTAGTTACCGTTATCGCATAGTGCCCCTTATGGAATCTTGAAATGTCCTTGACCTGACCGACTGAGAAATTATCCCTTATCCTCCTTATTTCCTTTTCGACTGAGAAATCGCTCCTCAGGGAAAATGTCTTGAGCATCAGTATCCCCCTCTTGGCTCCAAAGTGGTCAAGGTTCTTCGCAAATATGTCTATCTGGTTCGGCTGGGATACGTCCTGGTAAAGTATGTCCACTCTGTCTATGAAAAGCCCGAACGTCTCGGGCTTCTGAGCGTCTGAAAGAATGGGGAATATGTTCTCCTTGATACCTGAGATGGACGTCAGCTTGATGAAAGGAACAGGTGCAAACTCCACCGCAAAAATAACACCGTCAGAAAGTGAATCTGAAACATGGGAAGCGGTAGTACCAGCTCCTGCCCCGAGGTAGAGCATGTGATCCCCCTTTCTTATGTCTGGCTTGAGGCCCAGTCTTATGGACGACGAGAGTTTTGAGCGGATGGGGGAGAAGACCCTGAAATATTTCCCTCCTCGATTGGTAACCTGCTCGCCATATATCGATTTCCCGTCCTTTGACTGCGAATATAGATTCCCCCTGTCCTCGAAGAGATTGGGGACCTGAAGCTCTCTCATCAGACAAACATCTCGAGGTTCCCTTTGCCCTGGGACGACCTGTTCCTCTGGACGTTCATCTTTTCCACTCCCTTGACCAGGTCCGATTGGATTATGTGGTCCCTTCCTTCCCTTATTGCAAACATTCCCCCTTCGACTATGGAAGCCCTGAGATCTGCACCTGAAAAGCCTTCGGTGATCTCTGCTATCTTCTCTATGTTCACATCCTTCAGGTTCATTTTCTTCGTATGTATCTTGATTATCTCTTCCCTGCCCCTCTTGTCTGGCAGCGGTATCTCTATGATCCTGTCGAATCTTCCAGGTCTTGTGAGGGCCTCGTCTAGCGTATCTGGCCTGTTTGTCGCACCGACCAGCTTTATGTTTCCAAGGGGTTCGAAGCCATCTATCTCTGCGAGGAGCTGCATCAGAGTTCTCTGAACCTCCCTGTCCCCGGAGGTAGACGAATCTATCCTTCTTGAACCAATCGCATCCAGCTCGTCTATGAATATGATGGATGGTGCCTTCTTTCTTGCGAGATCGAAGAGTTCCCTTACCAGTCTCGCACCTTCCCCTATGTATTTCCTCACGAGCTCTGAAGCCACTACCCTTATGAACGTTGCATTGGTGCTGTTTGCGACAGCCTTTGCCAGAAGCGTCTTTCCTGTCCCAGGTGCTCCCACCAATAGGACTCCAGTAGGAGGCTCTATGCCGACCTTCCTGAATATCTCTGGGTTGAGAAGTGGAAGCTCAACCATTTCCTTGATCTCCCTTATCTGCTTCTCTAATGCCCCAATATCGTTGAATGTGACGTTAGGCTTCTCGGCGATCTCTGCCGCCACCACAGTCGGGTCGTAAGCTTCCGGAATAACCGAAATTACAGAAAGCGTTGCCTTGTTCAGAGCGACCCTGGTGCCAACTGTGAGCTTCGAGGTCGGAATGTGCTCGGAGGTGTAGACCATGAAGCTCGGGCCAGTTGAACTCCTTATTACCACCCTTCTATCGTCAATTATATCCTCTATTGAACCTATCAGTAGAGGAGGAAGCTTAAGCCTGTTCATCTCCTTCTTTAGTCTCTCAATCTCTTCGGTGAGCCTCTTATTCTCCAGTTCCGAGTATCTCTTCTCTTCCTCTGCTGTTCTTAACTGTCTCAGGACTTCTTCGACGTCGCTATATCCATCAACCTCGTCGTCCGTCTTCGTCTGCCTTCACCAGCCTCTAAAACTATCCTCGTTATTTAAATCTAATGTATGAATACGAAATCAAATCCTCTTTTTCTACGCACTGTGCGTGTTCTCTGAACTTTTTTTGTATTTGACTCCACGAAATTTTCCTACCTTTCCGCATCTACTTTCTCCGAGCTTATTGCTGATGGCACTCTCTTTCTATCCAGGTTGGAAGCATAATAGACTGCTGCCGCCACTATGAAACCTACAAAATAGCTGATATCTATTCCACCCAGTTGCCTGGATATGAAAAATGTATAGTTGAAATTCCCGAAGAATATGTTCATGAACGGTACCGATACCAGTAGTCCCACAGAATATGCGACTATCCCTCTCCAGTTTATTTTCTTCTCAAATTCCAGTGTTTGCCTCCTTAGGACCAAGAAGTCTATTATAAGGATCGCCACCCACGGTGAAATCCAGTAGTCCAAGACCAGGAGGAAATCGTTGAAGAAAGCATAGAAGTGAACGTAGAATAGGAGTGAGAGTGCAAGTCCTGCGATCGCAACTATGCCCACGAAACTTGTCCTCCTGAGCCTTATCCCGCCTACAAGCCCGGAGAGCGATGCTGAGTAGAGGTTGAGGACGTTAGCTGCTATGCCTCCAAGCGCTATTGCAGTGAGGGAGAGGGGATACAGAATTCCCGATATGCTCTTGAGGGATGAGATGGATTGGGTGCTGAGCGTGACAAATGATATGATCACAGCTATGACCTCTACGAATGTAGTGGATATGAAAGCACCTGCAAATGTGTTGGAGAAGACCTTTCTCAACGAGACGTTATGGGGAAGATATCTTGAATAATCGGAGGCATAAGGTCCCCAGCTCATTAGGTAGCTGTAGGATAGAGCTATCATTCCGAAGAAAGCTGTGTCGATCACTGGTGGAGATGCTGAGAGATGTGAAATTGCCCCGAGATTGCTGGACCCGCCGGATAAGAGGACCTTCAAAAAAACGACGAGGAACAGTACTCCTAGCACGTAAGACAATATCCTTTCTACCCTGTGAATGAAATTGTGGCCGATGTAAGCCACCGCATATACAATTAGCACGAATACGGGAATCAAAAGAAGGTATGTTGTCCCAAATATCAGGTAAAGGGCGGAAACGCTGAGAATGTTATTCACGATGAACCACCCCCCCGTATTCGAGAGGTTGATGATGCCAAATATCCTCATCGACAACCTTCCCATGGAGTTTGTTGTCCCCATCATCTGCGGGTAGCCTGTCCTTGGTCCCATCATTGCTGAGAAACCGACAATCGCAGCGCCCAGGACGTTTCCAACTATTATAGATATTATAGAACTTGCAAAATTCATGTTCATTGATAGGGGGAAGAACCCCAAGGCAAAGTCCGCTATCGTAAGGTTTGCTGCAAACCAGAGATTGAACAGGGAGCGAGGCTTCCCCTGCCTCTTGTCCGTGGGTATCCTTTGTATCCCTATGCTTTCAATGGTCACGTACGAACATGTGTTCGTTACCTATATACTTACTCGTTGAATATGAACCAGGATCCTGTTGCATATGCGCAGAGTTTGCCATCACCATCAAATACCTCCACCTTCACTACGCATATGTTCCTTCCCTTCCTGATAACTTTGCCAACTGCCCTTGCAGGTGATTTGGAGAGGGGATTCAGGAAATTGATATCTAGATTCGTTGTAACCTGATTCTTTTTGCTCACTGAGAGGACTGCTGTTCCTCCTGCTATATCAACCAGGGCACAGATCACACCCCCGTTGACTATGTTTCCGAGCCTCATGTGCTTGTTTTCCAGATTCAATGTGGATTCTGCGCTTCCCTCTTCAAGAATCCTGGTTTTTATGCCGACGTAATTCACGAACGGATCTCTGTTCACGAGCTGCTCCATGATACCCTGGTCATCCATAAGTCGAAATAGCTAACTGCTATATTAATCAAATTTATGCGCAGGGACCAAAGGAAATCGTGGGACAGGGAATACAGGTTGAGGGGAAAGCTGTGGAGGGGGGAACTGAAGGAGAATGATATCTTTGAAGAGAACCTGCTGCCTGGACTTACGCTTGACAACGGATGTGGCAACGGGAAAGGGACGCCTTCAAACGCTGACTCAGTCGGCCTGGATTTCTCTATATTCGCGCTCTCAATTTATTCAGGAAATTCCAAGGTTCTGGGTGACATGACCTCACTACCATTCAAGGATGGAAAATTTTCCAACGTACTGTTCATTCATTCGTTAGACCATCTTGACACTGGGGAAAGGGCCTCCGCACTTGAGGAGGCAGCAAGGGTCCTCAGGGAGGACGGGAAAGCGGTTATTAGGGTTTTCTCAACCGATGACTTCAGGTATGGAAAGGGGCTTGAGACCGAGCCCGGGACATTCCTCAGGGGAAACAAGATATCCACCCATTACTTCACGGATGATGAGCTGCAAGGTAGCCCATTATTTAAGCTGTCTAAAATTTACAATATTAATTATACTATAAATATACATAAGAAGACATTTAATAGAAGAGAACTTATTATAATTTTGACAAAATGTAAATCAGAAAATATCCGAAAATATTGAATCGGAGTGGGTCGCAAATCCATTAGTTCCAAATCATATATATATGCGTTCAACGTATAGGTTAAAGAGGTTATGGAAGACTATACAGCGAAGGACATTGTAGTGCTAGAAGGGCTCAAAGCAGTGAGGAAAAGACCTGCGATGTACATAGGGAGCACCGATGTGCGCGGTCTGCACCAGCTCCTGTACGAGGTCATGGACAACAGCATAGACGAGGCAATGGGTGGTTTCTGTAAGAACATATTCGTGACTGTGAAGGGAAAGAACGTCACGATCGAGGACGATGGAAGGGGGATACCTGTAGACATTCACCCTAAATACAACAAATCCGCCCTTGAGATCGTCCTGACAGAACTTCACTCCGGAGCTAAGTTCGAACAGAAGGTCTACAAGGTCTCTGGGGGGCTTCACGGAGTTGGGGTGCACGTGGTCAACGCACTGTCCTCTAGCTTCGAAATCTTCGTCAAGAGAGATGGGTTCGTGTATCACCAGGGCTACTCAAGGGGGGAGAAACTGACACCCGTTGAGAAAGTCGGAAAGATTTCCGACGGCAAGATAGAATGGATAAGGGCGATCAGCACGAGCTTCCATTTCAATTCACCTACAGGGACCCTCATAAGTTTCGAGCCAGACGAGACCATAATGGAAACTGCTGAATATTCACTAGAAACTGTGAGAGGGAGGATAGAGGAGCTGTCCTACCTTAACAAGGGGCTAACCATTACCCTTGACTGGAACGGGACGATCACCACATTCCAGCACCAGGGGGGAATAGAGGAGATGGTTAGGAACATGAACAAGGGAAAGAAGACGCTTCACGATGAGGTGATCTACGGTCTGATAAAATTCAATGGGGAGATGAAGGACATCACGAGCGGGAACAACAAGAAGACGGCAGATGAACCGAAGGAAGATTCATCCCATGCAAGCACGTTCATAGAATTCGCCATCCAGTACAACGAATCCGTGAGCGAAAATCTTCTCGCTTTCGCTAACGATATCAATACTAGGGAAGGTGGAACTCACGTCTCTGGATTCAAGGGGGCACTTACAAAGGTGCTGAACGACGAGGCGAAGAAACTTAAGATCATAGAGGATGAGAATTTCTTCACGGGGGAGGATGTAAGAGAGGGACTGACTGCGGTGATAAGTGTGAAGATCCCAGAGCCCCAGTTCGAAGGCCAGACCAAGGAGAAATTGGGAAACAGCAGCGTGAGAGGAATGGTCTTCAGCGGAGTCGCAGAACATCTCAAGAGGTACTTCGAAGATCACCCGCGAGTTTCAGAGATCATATGCAAGAAGGCATTCCAGGCAGCTGAGGCAAGGGAAGCGGCCAGGAACGCAAGGGAGATGGTCAGGTCGAAATCATCCCTCAACGCTACACTTCCGGGAACTCTGGCAGATTGTACACTGGAGGACCCTGAAAAAACGGAGCTTTACGTAGTGGAAGGTGAATCTGCAGCGGGTCCCGCTAAGCAGGGAAGGGATAGGTCCTTCCAGGCGATCCTTCCTATAAGGGGAAAGATACTGAATGTGGAGAAGGCAGGATGGGACAAGATACTAAAGAACGTCCAGGTCAAGAACCTGTTCTCTGCGATAAACATGGGACCTAACGATCCATACGACCCAAAGAAGCTCAGGTACGGCAAGATAGTATTCATGACTGATGCTGACGTGGACGGGAGCCACATCAGGACGTTGCTCCTGACCCTTTTCTACAGGCACCTGAAGGAACTCATCGTTAATGGGCACGTGTATATTGCAGTCGTGCCGTTATTCAGGATACAGAAGGGTACAGTCGTGAAATATGTTTATACTGACAAGGAAAAGGATGCCCTCATCAAGCAGCTATCTAATCCAATCGTCCAGCGGTTCAAGGGTCTTGGCGAGATGAATCCGGATCAACTGTGGGAAACTGCAATGAATCCGGAGACAAGGAAGCTGGTAAGGGTGCAGATAGAGGACGCAGCAGAAGCTGACTCACTCTTCACTCTCCTGATGGGAGAACAGGTGGAACCAAGGAGGGAATACATCATGAGCCATGCGACTGAGGCACAGAACATAGATGTGTGATCTTCATGATTGAGAATACTGCTATTGAAAGGGAGATGAAATCTTCCTATCTGGATTACGCGATGAGCGTTATCCTTGCAAGGGCAATACCTGACGTCAAGGATGGCCTGAAACCGGTTCAGCGCAGGATACTTTATTCGATGTACGAAATGGGAGTGACCTTTGACAAGCCGTACAGGAAGTCAGCAAGAATAGTGGGTGACGTGATGGGTAAGTATCATCCACACGGTGATGCGGCTATTTACTCTGCAATGGCAAGGATGGCGCAGGACTTTTCCCTCCGTTACACGCTGGTCGACGGCCAAGGAAACTGGGGTTCAAGAGACGGCGACCCACCTGGGGCAATGAGGTACACCGAGGCCAGGCTTACGAAGATATCAAATGAAATGCTGGCTGACATAGAGTACGATACAGTCGACTTCACTCTCAACTTCGACGGAACGCTGAAGCAGCCCGTATATCTGCCGTCGAAGATACCGAACATACTGCTAAATGGGACTTCAGGAATAGCCGTCGGGATGGCAACCAACATGCCACCCCATAATCTTAGCGAGATCGTAGACGGGCTCATACTTCTAATCAGGAACAGGGATGCAGGTTTAGAGGAACTGCTCCAGGTCGTGAAGGGTCCAGATTTCCCGACAGGCGGAATAATACTGGGGAAGAAGGGGATAATAGATGCATACAGGACCGGGAGGGGAAAGCTCGACCTCAGGGCAAGGGCTGAGATAGAGAAGAACGAGATAATTTTCTCTGAGGTTCCTTATGAGGTCAACAAAGCAGAGCTCCTCTCAAAGATTGCGGAGCTCTCCAAGGAAGGAATAATCGGGGGAATATCCAACATAAAGGACGAAAGCAACAAGGACGGAATCAGAATAGTCGTGAAGGTCAAAAACGATTTCAGTCCTGAGATCACGCTCAACCAGATATACGAGCACACTCAGGCACAGGTGTCCTACGGCATAATAAACCTTGTCCTGGTCAACAACGTGCCAAGGACAATGGGGCTTCAGGAGATAATGCGCGAATACCTGAACCACAGGGAGCTTGTTGTCAGGAGGAGAACTGAATTCTTCCTCAAGAAGGCCAGGGAAAGGGAGCACATACTTGAGGCACTTGTCAAGGCACTGGACGACATCGACCTTACAATAAAGATAATCAGGAGGTCAAAGGAAGTGAAGGATGCGAGGGAGGGGCTGAAGGCTCAATTCTCCCTTGATGACCTCCAGGCAAACGCGATCCTGGAGACTAGGCTGCAGAAACTCACTGCGATGGAGATTTCTGACCTCAAGAAGGAGATGAAGGAGATCAAGGACAACATAAAGCATTACATGGACCTCCTGGAGAACGAGGAAAAGAGGTGGGACCTGATAGTCGATGAACTTGAGGAGGTAAAGGAGAAATACGGCGATTCCAGGAAAACGGAGATCACGGAATCCTATGTTGACACAACAGAAGAAGAGCTGATACCTCACGAGACGGATACCATAGTCCTCACTGAGGACAACAGGATAAGCAGGATAGAGGCGGATACGTTCGCAGCACAGAGGAGGGGCGGGAAGGGAGTATTCACGGGCTCAAGCGAGAGCGAGATAAAGCAGGTGATAACCTGCGACTCCCACGACAGGGTGTTCTTCTTTTCAGACGCAGGGAAGGTATTCCAGATGAAGGCCTACAGCATACCTAAGGGGGAGAGGAGATCAAGGGCGAAGCTGATATCCGCCGTTTTCGAGAACATGAAGGGAAGGATAGTGTTCATCATGAGCGAGAAGGGCAGCGAGGGTAAGAAATACCTGCTTTTCGTGACTGAAAGGGGGAAGGTGAAGAAGACAGAGATTTCCCAGTACACGAACATAAGGTCGAACGGGCTCATAGCGCTCAGGCTCAGGGAAGGGGACCTGCTGAAGGACGTTTTCGTGACGTCAGGCAATGAAAAAATAGCCCTCCTTTCTACAGATGGTCGTCTCGTGCTTGTGGACGAGAATGAGTTCAGGGCGATGGGGAGGCCTGCGTCAGGGGTGACTGGAATCAGGTTCAAGGGGGACAACAGGGTCGCAAGCGATGCAACCGTTACGACAGATGAGATGATAGTGATCGCAGAGAGGGGTCTTGGGAAGCGGGTGAGCGTCCAGGAGTTCTCGATGAGGCACCGCGGTGCCAAGGGCATGAGGGCGATAAAGGTGACGGAAAGGACGGGCAGGCCGATATATGTATCATCAATAAATGAGAAAGACGAGCTCCTCATAATGACGAAGAACGGGAAGACTATAAGGACAGGAGTGGCTTCGATTCCGAAGAAGGGAAGGAATGCTCAGGGAGTGAAGCTGATAGATCTTGATGAAGGAGACCAAGTGGTTTCCGTCACTCGGATCTCTTGAATATACCTGCACTCGTTGTGGAGGTGCTGAATACAATGACATTCAGCCTCTTCAACCTGTCCATCAGCTTCTCCTTGTCCTTCGGGACTATTATAACTGCGCCTCCTCCACCGGCACCAGTAAGCTTTGCTCCGTATCCGAATTCCCTCCCTATCGAGACTATCTTCTCTATCTGGTCGGTTGAAATACCGAAGACCTTCAGCTCCGAATGATTCTCGTCCATCAGCTCACCTACCTTTCCGACGTCCCCTCTCATGATAGCCCCTACTCCTTCCTCAGTTATCCCCCCTATCCTCTTCATTATGTCCCTCGCAAACGATCCCCTTTCGTAGAATTTCTTAACCTTCGCAACCTGTTCCCTGGTGGATCCCTTGGAACCTGTGTATACTATGACCAGGTCCATGTTCCTCGTCGGGATGCTTGAGAAATTCCAGGAGATTCCGTTCTTCTCTATCTTCCAGAGAGGTATTCCCTCTTTTCCGTTCGTCAGCACGAACCCTCCCGCAGCGATCGTTGTCGTATCTATGGGTGATCCCAGGCCCTGGGTACTGTATTCTATGTTGAAAGCTTCGTTTGCCAGCTGCTCCTTCGTGTAGTTCCTCTCGCTCATCAGGATTCCGCTTATGATCACTGATGAAGTGCCTAGCCCAGAACCGGATGGCACGTTTGTCTCAACCTTCACATACACATTGCTCAGACCCAGGTAGGCCAGGGTCTTCTGAACGAAAGGTGTGTGCTGGAGCCCGCTCCTGCTGGGGACAAGGTATATCTTTGCGAACAGGTCCACCGTGGCCGACAGGGCCGGATAACCGTAAACTACAGCGTGTTCGCCAAACAGGATTACCTTGTGTGGCGAATAGACTACCATCTACTCATTTGAGCGAAACAGGCTGGCTCTGGGAGTCGTCCTTCTGCGCTATTACAGCAGTGCCGTAAGCAAGTACCTCAGACATCGTCTGCCCAATTTCTGATGAATCGAACCTGACCTCTATCACTGCATTTGCGCCTAGCCCCTTGGCGTGCTGCTTCAGTCTTTCCAGCGCCTCGAAACGGCTCTGGTCAAGCATCTGGGTGTATTCCTTTATCTCCCCACCTGCGATAGTCCTCAGGCCGGCTATGACGTTTCCGCCTATGCCCCTCGACCTTACAATCAGCCCCCAAGTGAATCCTATAACGCTGGTTATCTTGTAACCTGGAATGTAGGGGGTGCTAACCACCACAAGATCAGCTGTCGAAGGGTTGTAGTTTCCGTTGAACATACCACAGTGAGGGACAGAGGATATAAAACGGTTTTGCCTTTATTTCCCCTGATTACTCGACGCCCTTCCCTGTCTGCCCTTCGTTCTTCATTGCCTAAGTAGCAAAAAATAAAGAAAAGCACTAAGGCTCGGATGCCTTAGTCCTTTCAGTCCTCGTCTCCGCCCGGCTTTCCGCCTGGCGGCTTTGGGCCTCCGCCACCAGATGCTTTCGTGGCTATGACATCATCGATCCTGAGGATCATCACTGCCGCATCTGTTGCGCTATCTATTGCCTGTCTTCCGACCCTGATAGGTTCTATAACTCCCTGTTCGATCATGTCCACAGGCTTCCCTTTCACCACGTCCACACCTGCGTTCTTCTTCCCGTCCGCGTGCTCCTTCTTCAGGGATATCAGTATCCCTATTGAATCAAGTCCTGCGTTCTCAGAAAGTGTTCTCGGGACGATCTCAACAGCATCGGCGAACTTCTCTATCGCAAGCTGCTCCCTCCCTCCGACTGAAGCGCTGTACTCCCTCAGCTTCATCGCAATTTCCATCGCAGCAGCGCCGCCTCCTGGAATGATCTTCCCGTCCTGCAGTGCTGCAGCCACGACATGGAGCGAATCCACCAGGCTTCTTTCCACCTCATCAACAACGTGCTCTGTCCCTCCCCTTATGAGCACAGATACTGCCTTTGGATTCTGGCACCCTGTTACGAACGTGAGGTGGTCTTCCCCTATCTTCACTTCCTCCACCTTTTCTGCCTTGCCGAGGTCCTTCGCAGTCAGGTCGTCCATATTCGTTATGATCTCCCCACCGATGGCCTTTGCAAGCTTCTCAATGTCGCTCTTCTTCACTCGTCTTGCTGCATAAATTCCTTCTTTGGCAAGATATGCCATTGCAAGGTCGTCTATTCCCTTCTGTGTAAGTATGACGTTAGCTCCGGTCGCCTTTATCTTTTCGACCATTCCCTTCAGTATGCTCTCCTCCTGCTTCTTGAACTTGGTTATAGACTCCGGGTCCTCAATCCTGATGGAGGTATCGAATTCCGGTTTCTTGATCTCAAGGGCTGCGTTCAGCAGGGCTATCTTTGCCTTATTCACGAGGACAGGCATGCCTGGGTGGACCCTTTCCTTGTCCACGATTACCCCCTGGATTAATTCTGTGTCGTCTACGGACCCTCCCTGCTTTTTCACAAGCTGAATGTCGTCGAAATCAACAACAGTCTTCCCATCCCTTTCCTGGGCCACCTGCAGAACAGACTTTACTGCTATTGTTGCAAGCTTCCCCCTGGATGTGGAAGCGCCCTTGGAGTTGAGTGCAGTGTTTGCTATCTTAAGAAGGACTTTCTCGTCCTTTCCCACAGGTGTTGACATTTCATTCAGCACTTCCTTTGCCTTCTCAGCTGCCATCCTGTAACCAGATGCAATAACAGTTGGATGGACATTCTGATTCAAGAGGTCTTCCGCCTTCCTCAGGAATTCGCCGGCCAGTATCGCTGCTGTGGTCGTCCCATCCCCAACCTCCTGGTCCTGTGTCTTGGAAACCTCCACCATCATCTTTGCGGCTGGATGATCGATATCCATTTCCTTCAGGATCGTCACTCCATCGTTCGTGATGACAATATCACCTAGGGAATCAACAAGCATCTTGTCCATTCCCCTGGGCCCCAATGTCGTCTTAACAGCATCAGCTATAGCTTTCGCGGCATTGATGTTGTTTTGCATTGCATTCTTCCCAGATTCTCTCTTCGCACCTTCCTTAAGAATAAATATTGGCTGTCCTGGCATCATTTAACTGGACACCTCGTTTTCCGTATTTTATTCTTCTATATAAACGTATGTCGGCAGCCACCTTCTAAGACACCACAAAACTTTGTCTCAGGGCCGATTTCCAGAGAACATTGGAAATGGAAATCAACATATATTGAATCAAGATTCGAGATTAAGCCACCGTGGCTCAGTAGGTAGAGCAGCTGATTCGTAATCAGCAGGTCGGGGGTCCGAATCCCTCCGGTGGCTTTAGCTGTTTACATCCTTCAGTTTTTTTTGCCCTTCCCTCTCCCATTCCGTGCTGGAGAAATTGATGTGCGGGAATGTTATTAGAATAACACTGATAAATATTCATAAATAAATTTAAATACCGTTTAGTCCATATCACAGTTTATGAGTCAGAACGTGACCGCAATGTCAAAACGGTCCCTTTACGTGACCGTTGCGATCCTGACCATAATACCGTTTGTCGCGCTTGCCATAGTGCCGACATATGTACGGACAAATCCGGAAGTAGGTGGACTGCCGTTTTTTTACTGGTACCAGCTACTGTGGCTTTTCCTGGCTGCAGCATTTTTCCTTGCAGCTGCGCTTCTGTACAATAGATACGGAGGGGAGTAAATGCTAGCGCTTTCAGGTATTCTGGTCTGGGTAATACTTCTTCTTATCTTCATCTTCCTGGGGTTCTACGGAAGGAGATGGAAGAAAGGCGATCTGAGCAAACTTGAAGAGTGGTCTCTTGGCGGGAGAAAATTCAGCGCAGCAATTGTATGGTTCCTTGTGGGGGCCGATCTGTACACAGCCTACACATTCATAGCAATACCGTCTTCTGTTTTCAGCATAGGTGCTATCTATTACTACGCAGTTCCTTACGTGGCTGTCACTTTCGGTATTGCAATGTGGGCAATGCCCAAGCTATGGAAGGTTTCAAAGGAGAAGGGATACATAACAGCATCCGATTTCGTGAAGTCCAATTTCAGCAGCAGGAACCTGGCAATCCTTATCGCAATAGTCGGAATCGTAGCTGAACTGCCGTACATCGGTCTCCAGATAGTGGGGATGCTGTCTGTCCTGACGGTCATGCTGAGCGGCATCGCGAACATAAAGATGGTAGTGGACCTGTCACTTATCCTCTCTTTCATAATACTTGCAGTCTTCACTTACTTCAGCGGTCTCAGGGGAGCTACACTGACTGCAATATTCAAGGATGCGATCATCCTCATAAGCGTTGCACTTGTAATAATAGTGGCGCTTGTCACAATAGGGTTCACAAAGTCCTTCACTGGACTTCCAACCAAGTACTACCACATCCTGCCGCTCCAGGTGAATGCATACTGGAGCCTTTTCCTGATGAGCGCCCTTGCACTATACCTTTATCCACATGCCGTCACTGGATCCCTGAGCGCAAAATCTCCAAAATCGCTGAGGATCAGCCAGTCCCTCCTCCCGCTTTACGGAGTGGGGCTTGCGCTTCTAGCACTCTTCGGCATACTGGTTTATGGTAACAGTTCAGCGTTGAATTTCCTGAAGGATACGTTCGTGGCCAGCTCCAGGGGGACTTACGTCGTTCCTGCGCTTATCTTCTACACGCTTCCAGCTCCGCTGACGGGCTTCGCTTTCCTGGGTATATTCATAGGAGGGCTGGTACCCGCCTCAATAATGGCAATGTCGCAATCAAACCTGTTTACAAGGAACATAGTCAGGGAACTGTACCCGAAGATGTCCCAGTCAAGGGAAGCGCTTACAGCAAAGATAGCGATGATAGTCTTCCTTTTCATAGCAGTAGGGTTCGTCTTCGTATTCCCGCTTTCCTATTCGGTGCAGCTCCAGCTTCTTGGCGGAATAATAATCCTGCAGACGCTGCCTTCACTCTTCCTCGGGCTTGTAACGAACAAACTCAACAAGTACTCGCTGATGGCAGGACTGCTTGTCGGACTTGGCCTGGGCGTCTACTGGATGGAAGTTGCCAATCATTTCCACGCATGGACTACGACGCTCCTCACAATAAACTCAAGCGTGGGATCGTTGTTCATAGGATTCCTTGCACTGTCCGCCAACCTGATAGTAGTCCTTGTCGGGTCACTGATCGCTCTCCCGTTCAGAAAGAAGCAGTGAACATTCCTTTTCTATATTTTTTTCTTCTTTTACTAATATTTTTAATCAAACCTTATACATACCATTGATTCAATAAGTAATTAATCCAGCTCATTACTCTCGTAGAGTGGAATACAAGTGGACTGTTCTCTCTAACACAACCCTTGGCACACTGATGTCATCCCTTGACACAAACATAGTCCTGATTTCCCTTCCAACGATAGCGAGGGAACTACCACAGACCACAATCCTAGATCTCCTCTGGATACTGATGGGCTACACCCTGCTAACTGCGGCTGTTCTTGTGAACTTCGGCAGGTTATCCGACATGTTCGGGAGGGTACGGCTCTATACATTCGGTTTTGCCGTCTTCACCGCGGGATCTGCACTATGCAGCCTCTCTCAGACAGGACCTGAGCTGATCGGTTTCAGGCTCGTGCAGGGCGTAGGAGCGGCGTTCCTTTTCTCAAACAGCGGAGCAATCATCACCGACGCCTTCCCCGAGACGGAGAGGGGGATGGCACTGGGCATAAACCAGGTGGCAATAGTTGCAGGTTCTGTATCCGGACTGGTACTGGGGGGGATACTGACGTACACCATAGGATGGAGGTCGATATTCTACGTCAACATCCCTATAGGGATAGCCGCCACTATATGGGCTCATCATAATCTGAAGGAGCTGGCAGTTATAAAGAGGGGCCAGAAGATTGACGTTCTCGGGAACGTTTCCTTCGCAGGTGCGATAAGCCTCATTCTTGCAGCAATAACATTCTACGCCACGGGCTCCTCCTCTGTCGAGAATATGCTCCTGATGCTGGTGGGTGGGATCGTCCTGTTCATGGGATTCGTCTTCTATGAACTGAGGGCAGAAAACCCGATGTTCGACCTGAAGCTTTTCAGGATCAGGCTCTTTGCGGCAGGGAATCTCGCCATATTCCTGAACGCACTTGCGAGGGGGGCAGTCACCTTCGTCCTCGTATTCTACCTCCAGGGGCCTACGATGAGGCTGAATCCCTACGTCGCCGGCCTCTTCCTCGTCCCTACGTCGATATCACTATCATTCTTCGGCCCTATAAGCGGAAGACTTTCAGACAGGTATGGTGCAAGACTGATCTCTACAATCGGACTTGTTGTATCTGCCATAGGTTTTCTCATGCTATCCCGCCTTGGCCAGACAACAACATTCAACTCCCTGGTAGTACCCCTGGTCTTCGTAGGAAGTGGAATGGGCATATTCGCATCTCCCAACAGGGCATCGATCATGAACTCCGCCCCTCCACCAGAAAGGGGAATCGCCTCTGGAATGAGTTCAACGCTTGTGAATGTCGGAAGCATATTCAGCATGGGAATGGCGTTTTATGTGATGTCTTTGAACGTTCCCATGAAGAATCTGGCAGGCATATTTCTGGGCACCTCGAACGGGGGTCAGGTTGGAGCTTGGGTTAACTCCTTCATCAGTTCAATACACTACCTGTTCATCATATCAACCGCTATACTCCTCATAGCGATCGTTCCGTCCGTCCTGAGGGGAGACAGGAGGAGTTTGCAACATCCACTTTCAAGTGGAATTTCAAAGTGACCTTCCTGATTAGTTGGTACCTTCGGTCACGATGATTTAATCATACCGAAAACGTTTAAAACTCTAAACAACTTTCAAGGTAATGCACCCTGAATATGTCAAGGTTAAGCTCCCTACAGAAGGGACTTTTTTCGAGACAAAGAGGGAAGTGAAGGAACTGAACCTGCACACAGTTTGTGAGGAGGCAAGATGCCCGAACCGGGCAGAGTGCTGGACTGACGGGACTGCAACATTCATGGTCCTCGGGAAGAACTGCTCCCGTGCATGCAGGTTCTGCTCCGTGACACATGGATTCGTCCAGCCGCTGGACCCCATGGAACCGTTCAACGTTGCAAGGGCAGCGAAGGAGATGGGGCTGAGGTACGTTGTTGTAACATCGGTGGACAGGGACGACCTCCCTGACCAGGGATCGCGCCACTTCGCAAGCGTCGTCAGGGAAGTCAAGAAGACGGGAGCGAAGGTAGAAGTCCTCATACCTGATTTCAGGGGGGACAGGGAATGCGTGGATTCCATACTTGACGAGGGGCCGGTCGTTTTGGCACACAACGTGGAGACAGTCAGGAGGCTTTCCCCGACAGTTAGGGATCGCAGGGCGGACTACGACCAGTCCCTTGGCGTTCTAGATTATGCTGCTTCCAGGGGATTCGTCACGAAGTCCTCGATAATGCTCGGACTTGGGGAAAGGGACGATGAGGTTGTGGAGACCATGAGGGACCTGAGGGAAGTTGATGTGAGCATACTCACCATCGGGCAGTACCTCAGACCTTCGAAGATGCAACTCCCTGTCGTTGAATACAGCAGTCTTCAAAGATTCGACAAGATGAGGGAGATCGGTTATGAGATGGGATTCCAGTTTGTCGCGTCAGGGCCACTCGTGAGGACATCCTACAAGGCGGCTGAGGCCTGGGCAATGAGGAGGTTCCAGTAGATGGCGATGGTTGGGAACCTTTCAAACGAACAGGCAATCACTGCATACAGGAATGCACTGAGGGCGCGTGCCCTTGACATGAAGATCATCAGCGCGCAGAGGCAGGGCATCATAGGATTCCACGTCCCGTCGCAGGGGCAGGAGATAATACAGATAGCGATCTCCATGCTTTCTGACAAGGAGGACCTGATATTCAGCTACTACAGGGACCTTGCAATGCTCCTTCAGAGGGGGGTTCCCCTTTCTATGATCTACGATCAGCTCCTATCCAACAGCAAGGACTTTCAGAAGGGGAGGCAGATGCCAGATCACTTTTCCTTCAAGGAATTCAATTTCTCGACTGTGCAGAGCCCTGTTGGGGCTCACCTTCCACTTACTGTTGGTGCGGCCTACGCAATGCGGTACAGCAAGAAGAAGGGTATAGTTATAGCAACATTCGGAGACGGAGCGACTTCCACTTCAGACTTCCATGCAGCGCTCAGCATGGCCTCCGTTTTCAATCTCGGTGTTCTCTTCATATGCGAGAACAACGGATGGGCAATCTCTGTACCAACAAGCAAGCAGACTAAGGCTGATATCTATAAAAAAGGGGCTGGTTACGGCATACCTGGAAAGAGGGTGGATGGCAACGACCTGATCGCCTCGCTTGCCGGACTTCAGGAAGCGTTCGATTATGTGAGGAGCGGAAAGGGGGCTTATCTAGTGGAAGCTGTAACTTACAGGATGGGACCTCATTCCACTTCAGATGACCCCAAGAAGTACAGGGTTGACGAGATAACTGACGGGAGCGAGAACGACCCGATAAGGAGACTCGAGAACCTGATGCTAAGGATGGGAGTCCTGGATTCAGCGAGCATTCAGTCCATGAGGGCGCAGGCGAAGGAGGAGATAGACAGGACATTCGAGGAGAGGATGAGCATACCTCCGACGGAACCGGAGACCATATTTGACGATGTGTATGAGAATCCTTCCTGGATACAGGAAGAAGAGAGGAGGGACATGAATGCCCCAGATTAACATGGTCCAGTCACTGAACGGATCTATAGATATGCTCATGGCAGAGGATGAAAAGGTCATCGTTATGGGGGAGGACGTGGGGAGAGATGGGGGTGTGTTCAGGGTCACCGACAACCTCCTCAACAAGTACGGGGATGAGAGAGTACTTGACACACCGCTGAACGAGCTAGCGATAATAGGGATGGCAACAGGCATGGCGATGTACGGCCTCAAGCCCATTGCTGAGATTCAGTTCCAGGACTATATCTTCCCGGCGTTCGACCAGATAGTGAACAACATAGCAAAGATAAGGTACAGGACAGGAGGAAGATTCAGCGTTCCCTTGATAATAAGGACGCCTTACGGAGGAGGAGTCAGGGGAGGATTGTACCATTCTCAGAGCGGGGAAGCATACTTCGCCCACACAGCAGGGCTCACAGTAGTCACCCCTTCAAATCCGTACGATGCTAGGGGGCTTCTGGTCGCTGCAAGCAGGAGGAACGATCCTGTAATATTCCTTGAGCCGAAGAGGCTTTACAGGGCAGGCAAGACCGAGGTACCTGACGGTCTGTTCGAGGTGGAAATAGGGAAGGCAGCGAGGTTGAGGGAGGGGGATGAACTGTCAATTATCACTTACGGCAGCATGGTGCCTACAGTGATGAGCACCGTTGAAAAGAACGGACTAAATGCGGACGTCCTTGACCTCAGGACTATACTTCCCATGGATGTGGATGCAATCATAACTACAGCTAGGAAGACAGGCAGGGTGATCATAGTCCACGAAGCTCCAAGGACGCTCGGAGTTGGAGCGGAGATATCTGCGCTGATAGCGGAGAGGGCTGTAGACTCCCTCCTAGCTCCAATAATCAGGGTTACTGGATACGATATCCCCTACCCCTATTCCCACGAAGAGTTCTACCTGCCGGATGAGAAGAGGATAATGAGAGCGGTGGACAGGGTCATTAAGTACTGAGGTGATGATATGCCTACATTCAAGTTACCGGATATAGGGGAGGGGGTTCAGGAAGGGGAGATAGTCAAGTGGAACGTCAAGCAGGGGGACTTGGTTCACAAGGACGACATAATAGTCGAGGTCATGACTGACAAGGTCACAGTCCAGATACCATCCCCTTTCGAGGGGGAGATTACGAAGCTATACTACAAGGAGGGGGAGATAGCAAAGGTCGGGTCACCGCTGCTGGACGTAGGTGGTTCCTCATCCCCGTCCGTTGTACAGGCGCAGGTGCAGAAAGAGGCAAGCGAAAATCTTCAGCTCCCAAAGGAGGAAGGAGAGAAGGCAAATATACTGGCACCACCAGCAGTCAGAAAGCTGGCGAGGGAGAAGGGGGTTGACCTATCAAAGGTGAAGGGGAGCGGTCCGGGGGGGAGGGTAACCCTGAAGGACGTTGAAGCGTTTTCATCTGCACCGGCGGCAAGGGATGAAAGAGCAGCAGAGGCAAAGGTGCCTGCGGAAAGGAAGGTTGTTGAACTCAAGGGACTCAGAAGACTGATCTCAGAGAAGATGACGAAATCGAAGCACTTCATTCCCCATTACGCAGTTGCAGAGGAAGTGAGGATGCAGGAGCTCCTTGACTTCAAGGAGAAGCTCAAGGCACAGGGTATCAACCTGAGCTTCACACCATTCTTCGTGAAGGCGGCCGTCGCAGCCCTGAAGGAGTATCCGTACCTCAATGCCAGGTCCCGCGAGGACGGCAGTTTCGAGATACTTGACTATTACAACATAGGCATAGCCGTCGATACTGCGGAGGGGCTGACGGTGGCAGTCGTGAAGGAGGCTGACAGAAAGACGCTTACGGAAATTTCAACGGAGATAGAGGAGCTCGCAAAGAGGGCGAGGGAGGGGAAACTCAAGCTCGATGAGGTGAGGGATTCCACATTCACCGTCACCAACGTGGGAAGCATCGGCGGAATATTCTCAACACCTATCATCAACTATCCTGAGGTGGCTATAATGGGGGTGCACCGCATCATGGAGAACCCCGGCGGCAAGTTCATGTACATAACACTCTCCGCTGACCACAGGCTCATAGATGGTGCCCTTGCTGCAAGGTTCGTCTCAAGGGTCAAAAGATATTTAGAGGCTCCTGCTACACTGCTGGTGTGAAGAATGGAATATGATGCCATAGTTCTTGGCGGAGGACCGGGAGGTTATTCGACAGCGATCAGGCTGGGCCAGAACGGAAAGAAGGCTCTTATGATAGAGGGTGACAAGATAGGTGGCGAATGCCTAAACTATGGGTGCATTCCCAGCAAGGCAGTTATAGAGATGGCAGATGCCATCTCTTACCTTAAGGAGATGCCGGGAGTGTCATCTTCTGTGACGATTGACATGAAGAAATGGCAGGAGTGGAAGTGGGGAATGATAAATAAACTCACTTCCGGAGTAGAAAAGCTGGTCACTTCATACGGAGGGGAGATAGCGAAGGGGAAGGGGATCATAGAGAGCAGCACTTCTGTCAGGGTAGGGAATGAGACGTTCTCAGCAAAGAACCTGGTGATAGCCACCGGCTCTGTCCCCTCAAGAATAAGGGGGATAGAGGACGTCCTTTACAACAGGGAGATGCTGGATGTGGACCACATACCGAAATCAATAATAGTGATAGGCGGCGGTTACATCGGGATAGAGCTCGGGACAGCATTCGCGAAACTGGGAAGCGAGGTAACTGTTGTGGAGATGATGCCTAACATCCTGCCAGGGACTGATACGGACCTGAGCAGGTTCGTGGAGAGGAGGATGAGCTCTCTCGGTATCAAAATTTTCGTTGGCGCAAAGGTCGAGAAGGTAACTAAGTCTGACATATTTACAGTAAATCTCGCAGACGGGAACGTCCTGAAGTCTGAGCTCGTACTAATGACAGTGGGCAGGCAGCCTAACACCCAGGGATTCGGCCTTGAGAAAATTAATCCAGAGATGGATGGGAAGTTCATAAAGACGGACAGGAGGAAGAGAACGAGCGTAGAAGGAGTGTACGCGGTTGGGGACGTCAGCGGCCAGCCCATGCTGGCCCACAAGGCATTCTACGACGCAGAGATAGCGGCAGACAACATTTCTGGAAGGAATGCAGAGGTAGACTACAGGGCTATGCCATTCGTCATCTATTCCGATCCTGAGATAGTCACAACAGGGAGCAAGACTGGTAAGTTCAACAACATCCCCCTTGCGACAAACGGAAGGGCACTAGGAATGAACTACAACCAGGGCCTGTTCAGGATATATGTGGACGACGACTACGTTATAAAGGGAGGCGCTTTTGTCGCCCCCAGGGCATCAGAGTTGATAAGCGAAATATCTCTGGCGGTAGAGGCAGGGCTCACGTCAAAGGACCTTGGAATGACGGTCCATCCCCATCCGACCCTCTCGGAAGGCGTAAAGGAAGCTGCAGAGGCCACGTATGGAAGATCCCTCCACTTTAAGTCCAGCCGCTGACCTTGGAACCGTAGGCTACCAGGATTCCCTGGAACTGCAGAGGGGAATAGTTGAGAGGGTGAGGGGTAGGAAGATCGGAGATGTCCTTCTGTTCCTCGATCATCCGCCGGTGTACACAGTTGGTAGGGGAAAGAAACCGGAGAATTATGCGGGCGTTGAAGTGACTGAAACGGAGAGGGGAGGTGACGTGACGTACCACGGCCCCGGGCAGCTTGTAGTTTACCCCATAATCGACCTTGAGAGGAACGGGATCAATGGCGTCAGAAATTTCGTCCACCTCATAGAAGATGTGATCATATATTCCCTGAGAAGATCGGGTTTCAGAGGGGAGGTGGGAGATGAACCAGGAATATGGGTTGGAGGGAAGAAGGTCGCCTCTATAGGGCTTGCGATCAGGGACAGGGTTTCATTCCATGGCCTTTCAGTGAACATCTCTGATAGAGTGCTGGAAGGGTTCAGGGGAATAAACCCCTGCGGACTGACGCCTGACACAATAGGTTTTGTTGACATAGGCAGGGAGAAATTGAAGGATGACCTGAGGATGGGTTTTGAGGAATACCTGCACCCCTTCACGACTGTGAGCCCCGATTTCATCTACAGCATAAAGTGACCCTCCTCAATTCTTCTCACCATCAGCATGAGAGTACCCTCAGAACAGCCTCATAACGTTAAATTACTGCGAAGTAATTCCGGAAGGTGATAGCTAATTCAGGTGTTGTTCTAAAAGACGGAAGCCTGGTTGTTGTCAGGGAATACAGAGAATCGGACCTAGACAAGTTGAAGGATTTTGTCAACTCCATCTCAGATTCATCAATCCAGGGGCGGTTTATGCAGAGCATCCCGAGGGAAAGGGCGATCGATCTCCTGATCTCCAAAGGGGTGGTATCCATAGTTGCGATCAGGGAAGATAGGATCATCGCACACGGAGCACTGTACCAGAAGGAGAAGGGAAGGTCGGAGATGGGTATCCTTGTAGACGACAGGTTCCAGTCCCAGGGGCTCGGAACTGCAATGCTCGGCCTTATGGCTGAGGAGGCAGTCAGGTCAGGGACAGGGGAGATAACTGCATACGTGGCTCCGGAAAATTACAAGATGATATCTGTCGTCAAGAACCTTGGATTTGCAGTCGAGGCGTCAGCAGTGCCAGGCGCCCTTGAGGTAAAGTTCTCTCCTTCACTCCTTCCAGAGGCGATCAGAAATTTTGAGAACAGGGACGCAAGGTCTGCAGTTAATGCGGTGAAGATATTCCTGGAACCGAAGAGCGTCGCAGTGATCGGAGCATCATCCGACAGGAAGGCACTCGGAGGTCAGCTTTTCTACAACCTCCTGGAAAGCAACTTCAAGGGGCAGATATTCCCAGTGAACCCTTCCCACGACTTTGTGCAGGGGATAAGGGCCTACAGGTCTGTCAAGGATATTGAATTTCCAGTGGACATGGCACTTATCATAGTGCCTGCAGAGGTTTCACTCAAGGTTATAGAGGAGTGCGGGCAGAAAGGAGTAAAGGGGCTTGTGATCATAACGTCTGGTTTCTCAGAGGTGGGAGAAGAGGGAAAGGAGAGGCAGGCGCAGCTTACTAAGATCTGCGATAAATATGGAATGAGGGTAATCGGCCCGAACTGCATGGGTGTTGTGAACACATCAGACGACGTGAGCCTCAACGCCCAGTTCTCACCGTTCAAGCCTGTCCAGGGACGGATAGCCTTCCTCTCACAGTCAGGGGCACTCGGTATAGCAGTCTTCGATATCACTACAAAGCTGGGACTGGGGCTCAGCTCATTCGTCTCAGTCGGGAACAAGATGGACATATCCGGGAACGACCTCATACAGTACTGGGAGAATGACAAGAACACCGACGTGATTCTCCTCTACCTTGAGTCGTTCGGCAACCCGATCAAATTCTCGAGGCTTGCGAGGAGAATCACGAAGAAGAAGCCCATAATAGTGGTGAAGAGCGGAAGGGGATCTGCTGGTTTCAGGGCGACACAGTCCCACACAGCCGCGCTTCTATCGACATCAGACGTGACGGTGGACGCGCTCTTCAAGCAGAGCGGTATAATCAGGACGGACACCCTGGATGAGATGTTCGAAGTCACTTCTGTCCTGGCACATCAGCCCGTCCCAAGGGGGAACAGGGTTGCAATTCTTACAAATGCTGGAGGGGCAGGAATCCTAGCTGCAGATGCCTGCGAGTCCCACGGCCTTGTCGTTCCTGACTTATCCGAAGACGTGAAGCAGAAGCTCAGGAAAATACTTCCATCCATAGCAAGCGTGCGGAATCCTGTTGACATGACAGCAGGTATAGGGCCAGAGACCTACAGGGATGCCCTCGAGATACTGGGTTCAGCAGACGAGATAGATTCCATAATAGTGATATTCATACTTCCAGCAGTCATAGACCCAGCGAACGTTGCCAAAAACATAATCGCAGGTACGAAGAATACCAATAACGCAAAGACTGTTGTATCTGTCTTCATGGGGACGAAGGGAGTTTCAGACATCCTCAAGGGGGACGGAGTGAGCATACCGTCATTCACATTCCCCGAAGATGCGGCGATATCCCTTTCTAAGGCAGTGGAGTACGGAAAGTGGAAATATGCACCTCCTAGGGAAAGCGTGGAGGAGGATGAGATAGACAAGGACAGCGTCAAGGCTATCATTTCAAAGGCCCTAAGGGCAGGGAAGGAGTGGCTGAGCTACAACGAGTGCAACTTCGTCCTGAACACATACAAGGTCCCCACGATAAAGACCATCACAGCTGTTGATCCTCAGGAAGTGAGGGCAAGAACCGCAGGTTGGACAGGGAACGTGGCCATAAAGGCTTACGGGCCGAAGCTCGTCCACAAGAGCGATGTCGGTGCTGTTAAGCTGAACGTGCCTGTTCAAGAGGCACCTGATGAGGCAGGAAAGATGGTCGCAATGCTGAATTCAAAGGGCTTCGATGTTGACTATCTCGTGGTCCAGGAGATGGTGAGCGAGGGGATAGAAATGCTCGCCGGCTCGACTCACGATCCGTCATTCGGTCCCCTCATAGTTGCAGGGATGGGGGGGAAGCTTGTTGAGCTCCTGAAAGATATATCAACCAGGCTTGCGCCAATCGACCGTGTTGATGCAGGACAGATGATATCTGAACTCAGGACAGCAAACATACTCAGAGGGTACAGGGGAGGGATTGTGGCTGATGAGGAGGCATACAAGGACGTCCTGGTCAGAATATCCAGGCTGGTCTACGACAATCCTGAGATAGTGGAACTTGATCTTAACCCGGTGATGGTCCTGGAGAAGGGGAAGGGGACAAAGACAGTAGACTTCAGAATAAGGGTTGCCAATGTGTCACACGGTTCGACGCCATTCGTTGCCAAGAGCGTGATAAAAACGCCCATCTGAAATGAGTGTTCCCGCCAGTAGTTATGGTACCGAGAACTTTTTATGATTCGTCAAACTATCGGCTATAACGGTGATACAACTAATGGTTACCATGAGGGCTGTGATCTCTACCCCCGACGGGAAGACAAGACAACTTGAAGTACCCGAAGACAGGCAGAGCGCCCTATACGGAAAGAAGATAGGAGAAGTGCTTGACGGTTCCCTTCTCGGGTTCAGCAACACAAAACTGAAGATAACTGGAGGTAGCGATAAGGACGGTTTCCCCATGAGAAACGATTTCCCAGGAATGAGGAGGAAGAGGGTTCTACTCACGGGCGGCGTGGGTTTCCATCCGGCGAGGGATGGAATAAGGAAAAAGAAGAACATCAGGGGGAACACCATAGGAGAAGACATCTCTCAGGTCAACTTCTTCGTGGTAGAGGGGAAGATAGAAGAGACTAAGGGAGAAGCCAATGAAGCTGCCAAGACCACCTGAAGTAAACATAGGAATGGTTGGCCATGTAGATCACGGCAAGAGCACCCTCACAAAACTTTTGACTGGAGTTAAGACCGACTATTTCTCGGAGGAGATAAAGAGGGGCATTTCAATAAAACTCGGGTATGCGGATGCTCCCGTTTACAGGTGCCCGGAGGGATTCCCGACGAGGTACTCAATAAACCCGTCTGACTGCGGCAAAGGTGCTGTACTGGAAAGGGTTGTGAGCTTTGTTGACTCGCCCGGACACGAAAGCCTGATGGCGACCATGCTTTCAGGAGCAGCGATAATGGACGGGGCAATAATGGTCATAGCATCAAACGAGAAATGCCCGAAGCCCCAGACAAGGGAACATCTTATGGCACTCAACTTCCTGGGGATAAGGAACATTGTCATTGTCCAGAACAAGATAGACCTAGTTACGGAAGAGAGGGCCGTGGAGAGCTACAAAGAGATCAAGGAATTCGTCAAGGGAACGGTGGCTGAGAATGCCCCCATAATTCCGATGAGTGCCCTTGACAATGCCAACCTCGACTCCCTCCTGGAGGCAATTGAGCGTTCCATACCTACCAGGAAATATGAGACTGAAGGGACGGCGATGATGTACATCGCAAGAAGTTTTGACGTCAACAAGCCCGGGACAAAACCTGAGGACCTCCATGGAGGGGTGCTGGGAGGATCAATAATGTCCGGGAAATTCAGGGTAGGGGACGAGATAGAGATATCACCAGGAATCGCTGTCACGAAGGGAGGGAAGAAAAGCTGGCCGCCGATACAGACAAGGATATCATCCATAATTTCTGGCAACATCATGCTGAACGAGAAGGGGCCCGGAGGACTTGTAGGAATAGGGACAGACCTGGACCCATTCCTCACAAAAGGGGATAGCCTCGTCGGAATGGTCGTTGGCCTCAGGGGAACACTCCCGAAGCCAGTGTTCAAGATCTCCCTGAAGACAAACATACTTACAAAAGTCGTTGGGAGCTCTGAAGAGCTTAAGGTAGACAGGATCATCAAGGGAGAGACTCTGCTGCTGAATGTTGCGACGGCAGTGACTGTTGCGGCAGTCACCCAGGCGAAGGGGGATACCATGGACGCAGACCTCAGGTACCCGATCATAGCCCTTCCCGGACAGAACGTGGCCATCAGCAGGAAGATCCAGAACAGATGGAGACTGATTGGAAGCGGGACAGTGAACTGACTTCATTTCCCCTACATTCAGATGTTCATCCTGCATTTTTTTCTGATTGGACAGGATTCACACTTCGGAACTTTCTTGCAGAACATCTTGCAGTGCTCGTCTATCAGCCCGTGAAGCTCCATCAGCTGCTCCTGGTTGAATATGCCTATCAGCTTCCCCCTTATCTCCTCGTAGTCCCTCCCCGAATATGAGGTCCCAAAGTACCTGTTGAGAAGCCTGATCGTATATGAATCCACTGGGATAGTATGCTGGTGGAACGCGTAAAGTGCTATGCTGTCTGCTGTCTCCCTTCCTACCCCATCCAGTTCCAAGAGTTCCCATCTAGTGTCAATAGGGAGGGAAAGATTCTCTATTTTGGAGACGTAATAATTCAACACCCCCTTCAGGAACCTCTCCTTCTGCCTGTAGAAGCCTGCCGACCTTATCTTTTCCCCTAGATCCTGACAGCTGAGTATGTCAGATGCCTTCTTTCCCTTCAGCCTTGCGATCGCCTTCTCAACATTCTTCCAGCTTGTGTTCTGCGCGAGGATTGCCCCCTCCATGACCTCCTGTGGAGAGTCCGCAGGCCACCAGTACTGGAATCCATAGACATCTGTAAGGTCCCTCTGGAGGGATACAAGTGAAGACTGAGGGATGAATGGCACTGCCGATGATCAGGAATGCGAATATATCTGTTGCCGAAATCAATCCTTTAAACTGACCTTGGAGATGAGGGTGTTACTGTTTCTTCTGTACTGTTATCTTCCCCTCTCTTAAATCCTGCTTTCCCTTCCTTATGCTTTCAATGAGCCTAGGAACGATGTCGTAGGCGTCACCTATAAGGGCAACGTCAGAATACTTTATGATGGGAGCGGCTGCATCCTTGTTTATAGAGATTATGTAGTCTGACGATTTCATTCCAGCCACGTGCTGTATGGCTCCTGAAACCCCGACAGCAACGTACAGTTTGGGATGTACTGTCTTTCCAGTCTGTCCTACCTGCCTGTCCCTGGTTATCCAGCCTGCGTCAACAGTCGGCCTAGATGCTGCCACTATGCCCCCCAGCTCCTTTGCCAGCTCCTCAAGCATCTTGAATCCCTCCTTCTTCCCGAGACCCATACCACCGCACACCACCACATCAGCTGTAGTGATATCCACTTCTTCCCTTGTGACAACCTGGAGGAGCTTCGTTGTGACGTCCTCTTCCCTCACATTGCTCTCTACCCTCTCTATCTCCCCCTTTCTTCCGATCACCCTGTCGACCGGCTTGAATATCCCGGGTCTTGCACTTGCCATCTGCGGCCTGTGCTTGCTGCAAAGTATGTTTGCCAGAATCGCCCCTCCGAAGGCGGGCCTCCTGGCCTCAAGGAGCCTCTTTGTCGGGTCTATGTCTATCTCAGTGCAGTCTGCTGTTATGCCAGTGTTTACCCTTACCGCTATCCTTGATGCGAGGTCCCTCCCGTTGTGCGTCGCCCCTATTACGAAGTAGTTTGGTTTCTTTTCTGCAATCAGAGATGCTATCATGTCCGCATACGGCCTGGTCCTGTAATGCCTGTAGACCTGGTTCTTGGCAAATATGACCTTATCGACCCCGTATTCTATGGCCTCCTGGGCCATCTTCTCCCCCGACTCATCCGCGAGGAGGATACCCACAAGCTTCTCGTTGTACTTGTCCGCAAGCCTCCTTCCTATCCCTGCCATCTCCAGCGAGATCCTTGAAAGCTCCCCGTCATTCTGTTCAAGCCATATCCAGAGGTCCTTGTAAGCTTCAACGTTTGAGGGGGGAGTCGCGCACTTGTTCTTTATCATTTCACTACCCCCTTCTCTATGAGCACCGATACCAATTTTTCCATATCCTCAACACCGAGCTTCGACGGGTTCTTCACCGGATCTGGAACAGTCTTCATGTCCTTCACTATCGTTGGTGATCCCTTAAGCCCTATGCAGGCCGGGTCAAGCTGCAGCTCCTTGTTTGTCACTACCCTGACACCCTTCTTGTATGCTGCTATCTTCCTCTTAAGCGTCGGGTTCCTCGGTTCGTTCGCGTTCAGCGTTATTGTTATCACTGCAGGCTTCCCTATCTTTATCGTTTCCTCCGCCCCCTCTATGTCCCTCGTAACCACGAAGAACCCGTCCTCGTACTCCACTTTATGGACGTAAGTTGCCTGCTCGCATCCAAGGAACTCAGCAATGCCAGGGCCGACATGCCCTGTTGATGAGTCTGTAGTCTCCTCCCCGCAGAATATAACGTCGAATCCCCCTAGGTAGTCTGCAACAGATGCCAGTGTGAACGCAGTTGGCCAGGTATCTGCCCCAGCGAACACCCTGTCTGTTACCAGGATTCCGTTGTCCACCCCCATGCCCATCAACTGAAGCAGCGCTGTATCTGCCATAGGAGGGCCCATTGTTATTGCTGTGATCTCCCCTCCATACTTGTCCTTCAGCTGAACGGCTGCTTCGGTCGCATTCACGTCCGGAGGGTTGACAACATTCCTCGCCATGCTCCTGTTGAGAGTCTTGGTTACTGGATCAATGCTGATGTCCTGACTGTCAGGGACCTGCTTTATCATAACAGCTATCTTCAACATTTTTAATCACCCGTACTTGTAGATGACACCCTTGCCGGCCTTGGGGAATGTCCACTTAACCGATCCCTGATCACACGCCACGGAGCAGGTTCCGCATTCCACGCAGTCCTCGTACTGGAAATTTAGCTTTCCGTCCTGCAAAGTGTAACACTGGGCAGGGCACGCCATGACGCAGAAATGATGCGGGCACTTCTCGCATATCCTTTCGTCCACCGTTATGTGCGCGTACGACTTGTCCACGTCGTACTTGGTCTTCCCCAGTCTCTCCTTTATGTCCACGATCACATCCTCCTGTAAATGTAATAGAAATCAGTTGCTGTCTTCAGCTTGCTCAGGTTAAGGTCCGCAGCGCACGAGCTCAGGATGTCCCTCACCTTCTTCTTTGGCTGCCCCCTCTCCCAGAGCATCTCCAGCAGGATGCTCTCGAGCATCTTCGGGTACACTGTATACATATTCTTGTTGTTCGTTACCTTCCTGATATCCTTGAACGTCTTCAGGTCCTTCAGCACGTAGCTTCCTTCCAGCTTCTGTTTGTATAATGCAAGGAAGTTCTCGGAGAAATCATTCCTTCCCTTGGCCTCTACCGCCGTCTCTCCTGCCAGTATGCCTGAGAGGAAAGCGTAGTTCATGCCCTGCAGAACGAGGCCGTTGCTGAACCCGAACCCTGCGGCATCCCCCACTATCATGTACCCGTCCCCGTACAGTTTTGGAATCATTTCAAGGCCGCCCTCCGGGATCATGTGCGCTCCGTACTCTGCCACCGTCCCTCCTTCTATGAGCGGTGCTATTGACGGGTGCTCCTTGAACTGCTCTATTATGTCGTAGGTGTGCGTCACCCCGTTTGCCCTCAACTGTTCCATAGGTGATACTATTCCGAGGGAAATGCTGTCCTTGTTCGTGTAGAAGAAGGCACCGACGTTCAGTTCCTTGAGATTTCCCATGATGTATTCCGAAGCCATACCAGAAGTGGATGTGAGGTTGAACCTGTCCTCTATCTTCTGGGGGCTCATCTTGATTATCTCCTTCACGCCTACGGATACCTCCCAGTCCTGCAGCGGTTCCCTCAGCCCTGCCTCTATCGCCAGCCTCGGGTTGATCCCCTCTGCAAGGATCACAACGCTTGCAGTGATCGTATCACCTGATTCCACCACTCCGACGATCTTTCCATCCTTCTTTGCGAGTGATTCTACTGTTATGCCTGGTATTACCATAGCCCCAGCCTCTTTCGCTTTCTTGGCAAGCCATGGGTCAAATTTTGAACGCAAAACTGTATACCCCACCTTGTTCTCTTCGAAAATTTTTGTCTTGAAATCTATGATTATTGACGAGTCATCAGTCAGGAACCCTATCTTCTTGTTCTGAATGTATCGCTCGAGTGGAGCCTCGCTCTGCCATTTCGGCAGTATCCTGGCTAGGTCGTTCCCCCACAGGACACCTCCAGAAAGATTCTTAGCACCAGGCGGGTCTGACCTGTCGACCAGCAGTACGCTGAGCCCCTTACTTGCCATCGTGATTGCCGCTGCCGAGCCAGCGTTACCTGCACCAACAACTATAGCGTCATAATCTGGCATCATTTCCGAAGCCGTTCAAATCTATTTACGTTTTCTATGATTTCAGTGCAATAAACTTTGATATTTTCTCCGCAAATTCCTTCCCTTTCCCTTTGAAAAATAATTATAAGGTTGTAATCATGATGAGTGAAAGCGCCACCGTAGCACAGCCTGGTACGTGCGCGTGCTTGGTAAGCACGAGGTCACGGGTTCAAATCCCGTCGGTGGCTTCCTGAGTAGTCCAATCCACTTACCCCGTTTTCAAGCCCCCTTCAGGGGAGATAATCTGGCAAAAGTTCACAACAGAGCTATATATTGAATTCGTTTTTGATCGCATGCCTTTGAAAGTAGGTGACAGGGCTCCTGACTTTTCGGGAGTCACGGATAGCGGGGAGAACATCAAATTAAGCGAGAAATTAAAGGACGGGCCTGTTGTCCTGTACTTCTATCCAAAGGACGAGACTCCAGGGTGCACTGCCGAGGCGTGCTCCTTCAGGGACAACTGGGAAAACATCAAAAAACTAGGTGCAACTGTTATAGGCGTAAGTTCTGATTCTGTTGAGTCCCACAAGAAATTCAAGGAAAACAGAAATTTGCCGTTCACGCTGATTGCAGACGAGAAGAAGGAGATCAGGAAAGCATACGGCGCCACAGGTGCACTGATTCCTCCACGCATCACATTCGTGATTGACAGGGATGGGATCATAAGGGAGGTCTATAACTCCCAACTGAATGCCACCAGTCACGTGGAAGTTGCAATAAAGTCACTCAGTTCTATTCGACCGGGTGAATAGACAACAGAAGGATGGAGTCAGAATAGCGGGACGTGCGCCTTCCCTTTCTGGATCTCCTTCCCCTTCGCACTGTTCTCCAGCTTGTTAAGAAGCTCAGCAGCCTGCTCTTTCTTTCCTGACCTGTCAGAAGCAGGATCGCTCAGATACATCCTGGCTTTCTCGAGGTGCATCTCCATCTCCTTGTAGTTCTTCGTGGAATAGAACAGGTTAGCTAGCGCAAGTTCAGCTCTCGCATCATCTATGATATCGTCGGGAGTCCTATCCTCTCCCTGCTGATCATTAATGCTGCTTCCAGAGGTGGAAGATGAGCTGGGCCCGTACCCTCTGCCAACCCCTCTAGCATAAGCAGTGGTCGCAAAGCTGGTGGCTACAAGGCTCACGAGGAAAACCCCGAAGAGTGATATCAGGAAATAGGTGTAGGAAAGCTTCCCCGTGAAGTACGCGATGTAGGCCGCCACATATCCTCCTAACATTATCAGAGGACCGAGGTACTTTATTGAGGAGGGAAGTTGTAACATCGGGGGAGCAGTCGGGTTGTTGATGTAGTAAGATATGAGGTTTATGAGTTTATCTGTCTTCCTTCCCTTCTTGCAATTTGGATCGTGGAGAATTGAGTACGCATCGTTCAGTAGTTGCTTTGACTTTTCCGCAACTCCAGAAAGTCTGTACAGCTGTGAAAGCTCGAACTCCGTCTGACCGATCTTGTAATCGTTACGTCCGTCTCTATTTGTCTCCTTCTCTCTTTCCAGCAGTTTCTCAAGCTGGGAAATCCGTCGTTCAACCGCAGTCATAGGTCATTTTCACCTCCGCAGGTACCCCTCCGGGAACTGCCAATCCGTTATCGCATCTGGACTTAAAAATTTAATGAAAGTAGTTTTCTTTAACAGGATGCAAACCTGTGGTGGAATGCGGCTTCCATTGCCTTGATCTGGGATAAGGTGATAGTTGATTACAGGCATCATTCACGCATTTCAGGTTCCCTGAGAGAGGGGAGAATGTCATCGGATCTGCCGGCATTGGGGTAAAGGGGGAAAGATTTGTGAGGGGGGACTATTGACTATTCATTGCCCGGAAATTTCCGCAATATTCTGCGTCTTTCCCATCATCTTTTCATGAAATCTATGAATACCTCTGCGTCTCCAAACACATTTGACAGTTTTGCATACTCGTTAGGCATGTGCTCTGTCTCATCCAGCGTCCCCCAGACTATCGTGTCGTATCCCTGATTCCTGAAGAATGCTCCGCACGTCCCGCCTCCTATCCCAACGCTCCTAACTTCAATTCCCCTGAGTTTCTTTATGCTTTCCTTGAATTTCCTCACGAATTCCTCTCCGTCTGGTGTGTTCTTGGACGGCTCTGCCCTGTTCGCAAATTCAAGAAGAACGTCGGCTCCAGTCTCTTTCGTAAATTCGTCGCTTGTTCTCTTCACCTCGCCGAAAACCTCATCCAGGCTGTATTTGGGAAGAATTCTCATGTCAAAATAGAAGCTTTCCTTTCCGGGGATTATGTTTACTGAAGTTGTGCCTGGTTCAACCTTGGTCGGTTCAAATGTGCTCGAAGGACCTATGAATAGAGGGTCCGTCGCATTGAACCTTGAGTGAAGTTTCTTGTCTAGCCTTGCCTCCAGTTCCCTTGCCAGTCTGTGCGCGTTCTTCCCTGCTTCTGGTGTCGAGGCATGGCACTGCTTCCCTATTACAGTTATCTTTAGCCACATCAGTCCCTTCTCTGCCACCTCTACTGAGCTGCCGTCTGGAGTTCCGAAGTCTGGTACTATGAACTTGTCGTTCTTTGTAAATTTTCTTTTCTTCAGGACGTAATCTATCCCATATGCGCTACCTGCTTCCTCATCAGAGACCAGAATCACTCCAATGTTGCTTTTCATCTCCGTTGGGTGATCCAGGAAATATCTAAACGCTATCAGCGAAGATATTCCTCCCTGCCCATTGTCGCATGTTCCTCTTCCGTATATTCTGTCTCCTTCTATTGTTGCCTTGAACGGAGGGTATTTCCAAAGGGTCAGGTCACCTTCACTGACTGTATCCATGTGGGCAACAAACCAGACTGTCCTTTCCTTTCCTGTGTCAAACAGGAATAGGAGGTTTGGTCTCTTTATTCCTCCGGATTCGGCAACATACTCTTCAAATTTTATGTTCTTGCTCCACTTCAGAATCTCCTTCTTCAGGAATTCTGCTCTCTCCCCTTCCCCTCTTCCTCCTCCTGTTGGGTTCACTGCATTTATAGCTATCATCTTTGAATACAGGTCGATAAAATAATCCCTGTCTGTCATTTGAATCCATTGCTGATTGAATGCAAACAGATAAGCTTTGATGAGCGACATTATTCATCCTCCTCCCTGAAAATAATCAATTGAAGTTCCGGAATGAGAAATGAGGTTCACACCTGATTAATTATTACGTAATGAAAGACAAACCAAGTTATATTTCATGTCTTTCATTTTTTGGGGGGCCAAGAAATGCCAACTAAGAATCTAGAGAGGATTGTGATTTATCTCCTTCTATTTGCTATTGTTTTTGGAAGCAACGGGTTGAATATTTACGATGGACAGCAAGGAAACGCGATGCCTGTAGTCGGACTTCGAGGGAATTATGATGGGTCTGTCGTTGGAAGCCCACAGGCTTTATCTTTTAGTCCGGTTCAAGAAGGTCCTATGAACGTATTTCCCGGGCAGCTGGTAAACGAGTCATATTTCCTCGGCTCAACTAGTCCTTCAGCAGATTACTATGAGGTCACTGTTACATTAAACGGTTCTTCTTATGAAACGTTGGATGCGTTTCCAACATATCTGACGTCACTAAATCCAGCGGGATACTATCTGTTATTCTCATTTGTAATGCCAAATGATGAACCTGGCATGTGGTGGAACGTAGGGTATCAAATACTCCCTATTACTGTTAATTCACTCCCGATATCCAGACAGTCTACATTATCTATTATCGGTAGTCAAATATGGATGCAGTTTCGAACGGAATCGATGGCCGGCAATTACTTTATTGAAGGAAAAGCTAATTTTTCTTTTTCTTCTAACATAACTTCAATTCAATTATTTCCTACAAATCCAAGTGATGCCGTAATAGTGTCTACTCAAGTAAATTCTTGGAAGTTTGTTAATGACACCATCGAAGTAGATTTCTCTCTTTATGAGAATATCGGAAGCGAAAATGGTGAAACTACCCCACAGTCGTTAACCGTGTTAATCGACTATAACATTACATCAACTGAAACTGTAGTTGGTGGTGTAATAACATGTCCAGGTTTCAGCGTAACTCTAGTTCAGGGGAATGGAGCGTATATTATGGGAATAACACCAGGTCAAATTGCTCAGATCACTAACTCCCTTAACCAATCTCTTTCTATACCAATTTCAGAGCTCAACGCCGAAATCGTATCAATTAACGGCGGAATTGCAACTCTTCAGACATCGTTTGGAACTATGTACACGAGGCTCAGTGAGATAAACGCAACTGTCACTGGTATTGAAGACGGTCAGGCCACTATAGTAACAAACGTAGGAACACTGCAGGTTTCATTGGCATCCCTAGTAACAGCCATCTCCTCCGTAAATGCTGGTCAGGCCGAGATATCAACAGACATAGGCACGATTTCCGCTTCCCTTAGTTCCCTTAACGCATCCTTTGAAGGTATGAACAAGTCAGATGCGATCATCAAAACTGATGTGGGTTCAATAGCTACTTCGCTAAGCTCAATCAATGCAACGGTCTGCTACATTCATCAGGGAATGGCTGAGATGAACACTTCCATTGGTGATGTGCAAGTTTCCCTGAGGTCGCTCAATTCCTCAATAGTGGAGGTCTCTGGTTACACAGCTGAAATCATGACATATGCCGGAGAGCTGAATACATCCCTTAGTGAACTGAACGCAAGTATATTTTCTTCGAATGTAGGGATTCCCTGGCTTAATGGAACATACACCGAGATTGAGACCTCTCTCGGAAACATAAGCGGAACAATAACGAACGTATCAAACGATACCGCATCTATAAGCACCGACCTCGGTGTCGTGAAGGCATCAGTAAACAGCATAAAATCATTTGATTCCCAGATGACAAGCGCCGATCCTCCTTCCCTCTTCGAGCTTGTGGTCATTGCTCTTCTGGGCGGGATCCTCGTTGTGTCGTCCCTTGCGATGCTCAGTTCTCGGAGCACACTCAAGATAATGGGAGACAAGGTTAAGTGACCTCTTCATTTCAGGGGGAGGTTTCACACCTCCAGATTATTTTTCTAGTTAAAATAAAGGGAGCGGGTCCGCACTGAACTGGTCGTTCCCATTCCTTCATATTTTGATATTCTTATATTTGAATTACCTGCGGCAGTTAAGAATATTTAATATCATATAGACCATTAACAAATTTACCAATGAACGATGATGTGAAGTCATCTGGAAGTGGACAAAGGAGAGAAATGAAATGGAGCTGATTTCGTTGCTTTACGGCATCTATCCAAGATCTGAAACCCTGAGGAAGACTTACGGGAGATGGGAGAGAGGTCAGATGGATGCAAATGAGATTTCAAACGTCATAAAGGACGAGTCGAATGCATACTACGATCTTGTCAAGGAAGCATCACTTGATTATTTCACAGATCCCCTATTCAACTGGCATGACATCCTGCGCCCCATAGCCCTGTCTATAGAAGGGATCACACTCGGCCCTCTCGCTAGGTACAAGGCAACAAATACATTCTACAGGGAACCGGAGATAGAACATATAGGGGAGCTCGGAGATATGAGTTCATTCAGGGTGGTTGAGGAGAACCCCCCATTTCCGGTTTACCACGAACTTGACAGTCAATCTTACCTTCACTTCCTTCCGGGTATCAATTCTTTCATCAAGATGAGCAAGGTCGTAGGGGATGTTTCGGAGATAAGAGAGGGGTTGAAGGATAGGTATCTTGAGATTATAGAAAAACTCAGGATAAGGAAACTTCTGATATACGAACCTTTCGAATCCAAGGATTTCTCAATATATGGGGATATCATAGAGGCGACAGCAACCTTCCTCGTGACAAACGGCAACGGGGGGGATTTCAGCACTATCGGCAGCAGGAGATTCTTCTCAATAATCGGGGACAACCCGTATGCCTATGCGAAGTACTGCGAAGTCCCTGGTGTTAAGGCAGTAGACGCCCTGTCGACTAAGATCGGCGATGAAGCGGTTCAAAGACTGAAGCCCTTCTCAAGTGATTTCGACAGGCTGATAGTCTCAAACACTGAAAGCTTCGACTTCCTTCCCAGGGTCATTGCAGACAGGAAGGTTTTCACTTTCAAGGGTGGTGCGTAATGAGTGAACTTATAACGCAGGAGATAGGTAGCTTCAGGAAGCCAGCCTATCTTTCGTCCAAATTCAGGTCTTTCAAGGGGGATGAATTCAAGAGCGTTGCTAGGAAGGCTACCCTTGAGACCCTCGACCTGTTCGAGAAGAGCGGTCTAATGAACGTGGGGGTGGGGGGAGAGATGTACAGGTGGGAGATGTACGAACACCCTATATCCAGGATGGACGGGGTTAAGATTTTCGGACCTGTACGGTCATTCGACAACAGGTATTACAACAAGGGGAGCGTGTTCGACACCATCAGGAGGAGGGAGCCTTTCCATGCTGAGGAGATAGAACTGTTCAAGGGGCTTGGGAAGAGGAACATCAAGGTTCCTGTGACTGGGCCCTATACACTCATGGACTGGTCGTTCAACGACCACTATAGTAGCAGGGAAGAACTCGCTATGGCATTCGGGAGATTGATGAACCAGGAGATAAGGGAGCTGAAGGCAGCGTGGGGTGAAGAAGTGCTCCAGATCCAGATAGATGAGCCTGCCGCTACTACACGTCCAGAGGAGATGGGAATCGTACTGGAATCGGTCAACGAAAGCGTAAAGGGGATAGATGGAGTAGAAACGCACCTTCATGTCTGCTACAGCACCGATTACGGTCTCCTCTTCAACATAATGCCTTCCCTGGATGTATCTGTTTACAACCTGGAATTCGCGAACAGGGACCCAGTCTCCCTTTCAGATCAAAGGAAAGGATACGAGGACGTAAAGAGGTTCAGGGACGTTGCAGATACCATGACAAGGAAGATATCTCTAGGCCTGGGAGTGACGGACATACACAGGGACTTCATGGAACCTGCTGAACTGATAGAGGAAAGGATCAAGTATGCACTGAAATACGTTGATCCCGACAGGCTCAGATTGAACCCGGACTGTGGACTGAGGACCCGGAGCAGGGAAGTAGGATACCAGAAACTGAAGAACATGGTGATAGCAAGGGACAGGGTCGCTGACTCTCTATAAAGATTTATTTCATTAGCTGATACCTGGGCATGCAGAAGGCTGCAGTCCTTTCACAACTCAAGGAATACCCTCAGGTGAGGGAATTGGAAGAAGAGCCCCTCAAGGACAACGAGGTAATGATAGAGCAGAGCGAGACAGGGATCTGCTACAGGGATATACTGACAATGGAGGGATTCCTGCCAAGGGTCGTTCTGCCCATTGTACCCGGTCACGAAATATCTGGGACTGTCAGGAAGGTTGGAAAGTCAGTCACACATTTCAAGGAAGGTGACCGTGTCGCCAGCCTTATCTACGTTCCCTGCGGAACCTGCGAATACTGCCTGTCTGGAAGGGAGAACCTTTGCAGGAACAAGAAGACATTCGGGGAGAGCGTGAACGGCGCTTACAGGAAATACATCAACGTTCCGGAGATATCGTTGGTAAAGGTGCCATCTGGAGTTAGCCCGGAAGCAGCCGCAATATCCGCATGCGTTACAGGGATGATAGTGCAGGCCCTTGAAGTTGTCGGCGGGCTCAAGGCGGGCCAGACCGCGCTGATAACCGGAGCGGGTGGAGGAGTTGGCTCTCACGCGGTACAGATAGCCAAGGCACTGGGAGCGAGAGTAATCGCAGAGACAAGCAGCGAATGGAAGAAGGAAGGGATACAGAAAGTCGGGGCTGAACATGTGGTCGGAGGACCTGATTTTTCGAAGAAGGTAAAGGAGATAACAGGGGATGGGGTTGACGTTGCGCTTGAAACAGTCGGATCCCCAACCTTCAACGATGCTTTCAGGTCACTGAAGTATGGTGGTATACTGGTTGTAATAGGGAATGTTGACGTGAATCCCGTGAGCCTGCCGCTTGGAAACCTTATACTTAAGGGGAATTACATAGCGGGCAGTGTGAGTTCAACAAAAGCGACAGTGAAGAAAGCGCTTCAGCTTACGAAGAAGGGAATGATCACTCCGGTTGTTGGGAAGGTGTTTACCCTCGACCAGGTACCTGAAGCCTACAGAGCGATGAAGAACAGGGAGCTATTCGGAAAGGCGTTCATCAGGTTCTAGCTCTTCGCGAGGAGAGACTGATTCTTCTCGTCTACGAAGTTCCCTATCTTCTCTATATTTCCCTTTATCTTTTCTAGGATTTCGGAATCGAAATCACCGGAAATGGACGCTGAGCGGAAACTGTTGATGTTGTCCAGTAGGTCTATCGAATTCCTGAAACCCATCTCGTCAAGGGTGTAGAATTTCTGTATGTCTTCCTCCTTAACTATAAGAGGCTCTGCCGGCACGACCACCTTTTTCCCCTTCAGGTCCTCGATCTTCTTCAGGACTTCTTCCGCCTTCCCCTTTTCGTCACGTTTCTCGTACATCTCAAGATTGTCTATGGCCGCCCTGAAGTTTGTCAGTGAAACGTCTATCCTCTTCTCTATGTCCTCTCCTAGTGCCTGAGATGATATCCTTGCATCTGCACCCGCCTTGTACCCCTTGTAGGTGCTTAGTCTGTTCTGTATCCTCTTGAGTATGATCGCTGCCTTATCTGGCGGCAAGTCTATCCTTATGCTGCTCATCCTCCTTGCGATTGGGGAGGTCTATATTATTGTTGTGAGTGACGGCCCATGACAAATTTTAACCTTCAACATCATCTGCCTCTGATTTGTGGCAGTTGATGCACAAAGAAACCAATAAATAATAAGTCACAATGCTGTTTGCTCAAAGGTGAAAAATATTGCCCTCAAAAAGTAGTTATTCGTTCCAAGCCGACAACTTTCTAACCGCCAAGGAGGAGATGAAGGGAATGGTTAGGGAGAGGATGACAGAGTGGAGAGCCTCCGGCACGGTGGAAAGGATATCTACGCCTACGAAGTTATCCAGGGCTAGGGCACTAGGTTATAAGGCCAAGCCAGGTTTCGTGGTCGTGAGGGTGAAGGTAAGCAGAGGCGGACTGCACAAAAAGAAGATTCTTGGAGGAAGGAGGCCGAGGAGATACGGCTACAACAAGCTCACTCACGGAAAGAGCGATAAGTGGGTCGCTGAGGAGAGGGCACAGAGAAGGTATCCGAACCTTGTTCTTCTAAATTCCTACTACCTTGCAGAAGATGGGAAGCACAAATTCTATGAAGTGATGTTCGTTGATCCAACCAATCCCTACATTGCCAACGACAAGAGCCTCGGATGGACGGCTGGAAGCGCACAGAAAGGAAGGGTTTACAGGGGGCTTTCTACCGCAGGTAAGAAATCCAGGGGTCTTGCAACTAAGGGAAAGGGAACAGTAAAGTCAAGGCCATCGATAAGGGCGAAGGGAAGACTCAGGAGACACTGATAAGGTATTTCCTGCCCCATCTCTTTATTTCAATTAAATTGTCAGGGTTGTCCATCCTGACCTTCAACCCCCTATTTTCGAACTTGGGCGCGAACATCTCTATGACGTCTCTAGACCCTTCTATCTTGAACGTCCCCTCCTTCGTCTCAACCTCATCTATATCATCTCCAACTAGGTAGTACCACTTCCCCTTGAGGGCAACCTCATCCCTCAATTCAGGGAATATGAAAAGGTAGTGAAACCCGTCCCTCTCCTCGTAAAACTCCACCCCTCTTGATATGAGGTCTTCCCGGATCGCACCTGCCCTCTCCCTCCGTACCTGCAGTGACTTCACTCATTTCAATCAGGAAGAGGAAAATAAATTTATGCGTGAATTTACTGATAATCAGTGAATTTTTCTATTGTGAAGATAGAAAAGGAAGACGAAAACGTGGTTCTCGGTCAGTCGCACTTCATAAAGACTGTGGAGGACATTTACGAGGCGATAAAGAACTCTTCTCCTACCGCCAAGTTCGGCATAGCATTCTGCGAGGCCTCAGGGAAGAGGCTTATCAGGTACGACGGCAACGACGAAACCCTCATCAGGAGGGCGATCGGGAATGCGGAGAAAATCGGAGCGGGCCATGTATTCATAATTCACCTCAAGGACTCCTTCCCCATCAACCTGATCCCCCACATCAGGGGCGTTCCTGAGGTGCTTAACCTGTTCGCTGCCACTTCGAACCAGCTGTCGGTCGTGATCGCTGAAGAGGGGGAGAGCAGGGGTGTAATGGGTGTGCTTGATGGAGAGAGGCCTCTGGGAGCTGAAGGGAAAGATGATGCAGAGGAGAGGAAGAAATTCCTGAGGGATATAGGATACAAAAGATGAGTCAGGTCGAGGATTTCTACGATTTCGAGTCTACATACTATGACAGGATATACGGTGTGTTCGGGCAGGACATAGCTCTTTACAAGGCGCTCAGAGCAACCCCACCATTCCTGGAGATATTCGCAGGAACCGGGAGGATAATCTCCAGATTCGATGGTGGAATAGGGCTCGAGATCAATCCGAACATGCTCAGGAGGTCAAGCAACAGTTTCATAAAGGTGATGGGAGACTCAAGGTTCCTCCCTTTCAAGAAGCACTTCAACACTGTGATAATAGGGCTCAACAGCCTCCTCCTGGTGCCGAACGAACAGAAGAGGACAATACTGAAGGAAACGAGAAGGGTACTTCAAGATGCTGGATCACTTTTCGTAGACGTGATCAACGGTTTTTCGCTCAGGAGAGGTACATACGACATATCTGAGTTCAACGACGGCGAGACAGCGGTCACCCTGACGATGAGGGCAAGGAGAATGAGGGACAGCTACCAGTTGAGGTACTCCTACAATATAGTAAGCAAGACAAGGAGGGTGGTGGAGAAAACAATAACAATCTACCCCGTAACACCCCCTGAACTCAGGGAGATGCTTGAGACAGAGAATTTTGAACTGGAGGGAACATTTGGCGACTACGACCTCTCCCCATTCTCTAAAGGTGCAGAGAAGCTGATTGTCAAGGCGAGGGCGATCTGAAAAGAGGTAACGAAAATGAGCGCTAAGGACAACGTTGAGAAGGTATTCAAGTCGCTTGAGTACCTGAAGGAAAAGAATAGGTCTGTGCCGATCATAGTGGAGGGAAAGAATGACATAAGGGCACTCAGGAGACTCAGCTTCCAGGGGGAGATTCTCCAGCTGCACTCCAGGATGACGATAGAGGGATTCTGCAGGAGCATTTCAAGCCGCTACAAGGAGGTCATACTTCTCCTTGACTGGGATACCAAGGGGAAGAGGTTGACGTCGTCTCTGATAAGGCACCTGAGTTCCTATGAGATCAAGATTGACTTCGATTTTTGGAAACTGTGTTTTTCAATGGCATCGCAGCTGTCGAATGTGGAATCTCTACCTTCAGTCTTTTATAGATTAGCCTCTGAGAACGCAGTTTCCCTGCGCACTTGACGCACAGTTCCAGCCTTGCTACGTAATGTTCAGGGCATACGGGCTTGCCGCAGAGCTTGCAGGTGACTCCAGACGGAAGACCGCAAATGTAGCAAAGGGAAAGAACTGTCATTTCTACTCCCTTCCATAATGCTCTTTTAAATTCTTAAATCTTTGGTAGAATGCTATGTCATACGCTATTTTTATCGCTCCTCCCGCAACGAATGAAAGAGCTCCTGCGGCTACAGATATCAGGTAGGTGGAGATGTATGGCGTCGCTCCGTTTGAAGCGCTCCTCACGGCATTGGAGACCCCAACCACGTAGCTCCTGTCATCTTCATCTACAACGCTGTTCAGGTAGGACTGCCTCGTGGGAACGTCCATCTGGCTAATGCTCTGTCTCAGGAACAGGAAAAGCAGTGCAAGTTGCAGGGTTGGAACGAATGGAATCACTATAAGAAATATGTTTGAAGGCATGTGGGTATAGACCATTGTCCTTACTAGACCGAGCCTTCTCGCTATGGATGGTGTTGCGAGTATGGAAAGAGCGGTGATCACGTCAACTGCTGCAAAGACGTACCCAAGCTGGGAAAGGCTGAGATGGAACCTTTCCTGAAACCAGTATGCTATGAGACCCTGCAGGACGAATCCCCCTCCGATCGCGTCGATTGAGAAGAGTGCGCTTACATCCCTCGCAATGACTTTGCTCTGCCCCGAAGCTGGAGATGTCCGGATGCTCCTTTTCCCCTGAAACTGTGGTATTAGAAGATAGGAGAGCGATACCAAAGACGCAAATAGTATAGATATTTCAAAGGAGAATCTGAGCCCCAAGTCCAAAGCTGCCGCTCCTACGGAGGCTGCCACGTAACCGCCAAATGTGTAAAAAGCAAACAGTCTGTTCCTCTCTCGCTGGTCCCCCTTGATTTTGGCTATCATCGGCTGCTCGTAAGCGGATAGGAGGGTGTTGTCTGATGGGTTAACTCCTAGAGACCCTATCACAGTGAACATTCCTTTCAGGAAAGGGTTTTGGACTGAGAACAGCCCTATTATCCCGATCAGCAGGAGGATCGAGAAGAGCAGCAGGATGGAACGGGAGTAACCGGAACCGAATTTGGACGTGAAGTAATAAGTGGCGAATGAGCCGATGAGTATGGAGGAAGTTACTGCGACGCCTGCCTCAACGGGTGAGAGGCCAGATCTAATGAGATATATTATGGTGACAACAGAGAATACTCCATATATGAATCCCCTTAAAGTCCTCGTCAGGAATAGGATGTATCTCGAGTCCACCATGCCCAGATGGTACAAATTGCATATACCTTTTCATTGAGATTAAATGAATAAAACAATTTTATCCATATAAATGATAACGGTACGGTCATTATGAGCAGCGACCTATCAGAACTATTAAACGAGTTAAACATCCGAAGCATCGATGAACTTTTCAGCGATATACCTGAATCTATAAGGACAAAGACGCTCGGACTCCCGAACGGAATGGATGAAGACGAAATCAGAAGGGTTGCGTCTGAGTATTCCAGGATGAACAAGACAGTGAACCAGCTACATTCATTCCTGGGATTTGGTCTGTACAATCATTTCGTTCCTGCGGCTGTTTCAAATGTCGTCAACAGGAACGAGTTCCTCACAGCCTACACCCCTTACCAGGCGGAAATATCACAGGGGATGATGCAGGCCCTCTTCGAGTACCAGAGCCTCATCGGAGAGCTCCTTCAAATGGATGCTGTGAATTCGTCTATGTACGACGTTTCCACATCCCTCGGAGAGGCTGCAAGGATGTCGAAGACTATCACAGGGAAGGATGAATTCATCGTCCCAAAGTACATAAGCAGGAACAAGAGGGCAGTCCTGGACAATTATGCGAAGGGTGCTGATATAAGGATAAAGGAAGTGGACTTTGATGAAAACGGAATGATTGACCTCGAATCCCTGAAGAATAATCTGACAGACAACACTGCAGGGGTTTATGCGGAATACCCAAACATGTTCGGCATAATAGACACGAACATCCCAAAGATTAAGGAGACGATAGGGGAGGATAGGATCTTCGTTGCAGGCGTTAACCCCATATCCCTCGGTGTCCTAGCGCCTCCAGGAAAATTTGGCGCAGACATTGCAATTGGAGAGGGACAGGTCCTGGGGCTTGGGCTCAATTTTGGAGGACCGGTCGTAGGCATTTTCGGGACGAAGGAACAGTACATAAGGAAGATGCCCGGGAAGATCATGGGGATCACGAAGGACCACAATGGGAAGATTGCATTCTCCATGATCCTTCAGACGAGGGAACAGCATATCAGGAGGGAAAGGGCAGTGACGAACATGACGAGCAATCAGGCCCTTATGGCTGTTGCATCTGCAGTCTATCTCTCCCTTCTAGGTGATTCCGGCCTGAGGAAGATAGGAGAGGTTAACATGGGAAGGACGAAGGAGCTTATAGAGATAGTCAGGGAGTTCGGAGTGAAACTTCCATACGGCGATTCTCCCGTGTTCAATGAATTCCTGATGAGGCTGAACGAATCGAAGACGTTTGTCAGCAGGATCGCCAGGAAGTACAACCTTGTTCCAGGTCACATCCTGGGGAAGGAATACGGGTTCAATGACAGAAATCAGGTCAACATCGTAACCAATGTTACCGAGAGGACGACTAACAGCGACTTTGATGCCTTCAAGGAATTCATGAGGGAGGTGGCATAGTTGTACCATCAGGCGGTATTTGATGAACCCATAATAATGGACGTCAGGGGAAGAAGGACGATCAAGGTACCCCTGGAGAATGAGAAGTTCAAGGTAGATATTCCAGATGCGATGAGAAGGGAGAGTGTTGGGATAGGGGACAGGGAGGAGTTCTCAGTCGTCAGGCACTATGTGAAACTTTCAGAAATGAATTTTGGCGCAGACAGTGGATTCTACCCTCTGGGCTCCTGCACGATGAAGTACAATCCTAAGATTAACGACGAGATCGCGTCCCTGGAAGGGTTCAGGATGATCCATCCTCTCCAGGATTCTTCTGAGGTGCAGGGGGCGTTGAAACTCATGTATGAGCTATCTGAGTCCCTGAAGAAGATCACGGGTATGGATGAGATCACGCTTCAGCCACTTGCTGGCGCAGGAGGGGAGTTCACAGGCCTCTCTATAGTAAGGGCTTACTTCGAGTGCAAGAAGGAGCTAGACAAGAGGAGAGAGGTCGTGGTACCTGATTCTGCCCACGGCTCCAACCCTGCCTCCTCCCACATGGCAGGTTTTGATGTTGTGGAAATTCCATCCAGAGATGACGGTACAGTTGACCTGGAAAAGTTCAAGGAAGCAGTTACTGAAAGAACTGCAGCATTCATGATAACCAACCCGAACACGCTTGGGATATTTGAAGACAAGATAGTGGAGATGGCCAATTATGCTCACTCCAAGGGGGCACTCCTCTACTACGATGGCGCAAACCTGAATGGCATAATGACGAAGACCACTCCTGCAAAGATGGGATTTGATATCGTCCACCTAAACCTTCACAAGACCTTTTCCACTCCGCACGGAGGGGGCGGTCCAGGGGCAGGGCCTGTAGGGGTTGTGGAAAAGCTGAAGGACTTCCTGCCTTACCCCCTGGTCACCTTTGACGGGGAGAAATACAGCAACGACTACATCCCTCCCAAGACAATAGGCAAAGTGGCGAGCTTCTACGGCAATTTCGGCGTTCTAGTGAGGGCCTGGACCTACATCAAGATGATGGGAGAGGAGGGGCTGAGGGACGCTTGCGAGACCGCCGTGCTGAACTCGAACTACATGAGAAAGAAGATCGAGCAGTTCATGCCAGTTCCTGGAAAGACCATAAAGAAGCATGAATTCGTGGCGTCCTCAGTGGGAAGCAACATGCCCAAGGCAGGTGATATTGCAAAGCATCTGATAGACAATGGGGTCCATGCGCCAACAATATACTTCCCTCTTATAGTTCCTGAAGCTCTCATGATCGAGCCGACGGAGAGTGCAACTAAGACAGAGATGGACACTTTCATAGAGACCGTCAGGCAGACGCTGAAACTCCCTCACGAAGCGTTCGAGAAGGAGCCTGTAAATCTCAAGGTGACAAGGATCGACGACGTTGACGCTTCCAAGAACCCTAAGCCCACATTGAGGATTGCTAGGAGAGAAGAGAGAGCGCCGCTACAACAAACGATTTAAGGCCCCATCAATTCTCCCACCAGCGGAGGTTGCCGAGCTTGGCCAAAGGCGACAGACTCAAGATCTGTTTCCGTAGGGATTCGCCGGTTCAACTCCGGCCCTCCGCACTGTTGTGAAAATTTGACAATCACAGGAACAGCGCTATTCCAAGACCTACCCCGATCACCACCAGTCCGACTATTTCCGTGATCGTATACCTTTCTCTGAGGACTGCCATCACCAGTAGGACCGATACCGGAACTGATATTATCGTGACTATGCCGGTAAGCGCAGTGCCGTAGCTCGATATGAATATTCCGTACGATGCATTCGCTATTCCAGCCAGGGCCCCGCCTGAGAATGCGTATAGGAACATCTTCCTTGTAGCTCCCGTCAATCCTTTCCTCAGTAGAGCGATGGCAGCAGACACAACGAAGGCAGTAAGGTAAAGGAGGAATGTGTAAAAAACAGGATCTCTTGCTGATACTGACGAGAATGAAACCCACTCTATGGCCCACAGTATGGGTGCCAGAATCACAAGGATGAAGGGAATGCCGAAAGAGATCTTTCCAGCAGTGAATTTCGGAGCACCTATGAGCACTATTCCCGCCACTGAAAGGAGCAGGCCGATGATGATAGCCTTCCCGGGGATGATGGCTGTGAACAGTGCCCCGAATATGAGTATCAACGGACCCTGTAGATTGAATACCGTGCTGGATATCCCCGCGTGGACCCCCTTCATTCCTCCGTAACCAGACAGGTAGCCCAACGCGCCGATGAAACCTGCAAGCAGTATAACGAGCGCTGGAGACCCGAATGAAACATGCGAGTGCCCAAGTGGTATGAAAATTATCTGTTCGACGAACATTGTGAAGACTATGCCACCTGTGTAAATAGCAGTGAACACCTCTACCCTTGAATTTCTTAACCCTACCTTTGCTATAGGTATTGCACCTGAGAACCCTAGCGTTATGAGAAAAATAAGCAGGATTTCTAGAGGTGTCATTCACCTTTGAGTGTTTCCTTTCTAAAAATATTCCTTTCCAAAAGGTTGGTTGCTACCGCCATTTTTGTAAACCCCTCCCCACATTATCAACGGCAGATATCTTTCAAGAGGATCAGGTCTCCCGCACGCAAGGCTCTCCATTGACCATCTATATCATTACAGAAAACGGGGATGGTAACTGCACTTCCAGCTCTTTACTCCCAACCTGATTCGCAATCCTGGATTGCCTCACTAAAACTGGTCATTCAGTTGATCCAGTTCAGGTCCTTTCCAGCTTCAGCTTCTTCAGGGCAATCTCTTCGTTGATCTGTTTCATCTGCTTCTCTGCCCTCTTATGGGCTTCCATGAGCTCCTTCAGAGATTTCAGATAAGCGAGCTTGTCCCTGACATACATCGCCCTTTCATTCAGGTATTCGTCTATTGTAACACCGTCCTCCTTCACCGTCTCCAGTATCTTCTCCATCGTCGGCACCGTGAGGCCCAGGTTCATGAGCTCCTCAAAGTATCTAGATATCTTCAGGAACTGGTCGACACTCAGTTCCCTCTTAGCTATCTGAGCTATCTGGGAAGAAACCTCCTTTATCTTCTCCACATCATAGTTAGAATGCTTCAGCCCCTCTATTGCGTTCTTTATCGCATTCTCGTCCTCCTCCGCCACCTTTAGCTCGCGTTTAAGGTAGGCAGAAAAAGCAAGCTCCCTCTCAAGGCCCTTCTTCTCTTCCTCCATGTTCTCCAGCTCTCTCCTTATCCTAGAAATCCTCTCACTGAGTTCCAGGTTCATGATCTCCTTGCTCTTTATCTCCCTGTTCAGCTCCTTCCCTTTCTCCACCATGTCGTCAAGTGCCTTCGGTATATCGACGTATTCAACGTTTGCATATTTTGCGAAACTTATCATCTTCTCCGCTGTCTTTATGAACTGACTCCTCTTTACATCGTCCATTGAATAAATCTGGTTGACGATGCCTATAACTTTCTCCCTCTCCTTGTCCTTGAAAATACCATAGTACTGATACCCCTCCACTAGGTCGTGTGGCGTTATTTCCTTGTCACGTATCAAGAATGCAAGCTCCTTGAGCTCCTGTGCAATGTCATTCCCGAGGTCCATATTGATGTAACCTTGCTTCCATTCTTCCAGTATCTCCTCAACTGAATTCAGGGAAATCCTCTCTTCGAGTGAGATATCCTCAAGCTTACTTCCGTTCACGAATTTAACTATTACACGGTTCTTTGTTTTAATGGGTACTGAACTCATTAAAGTTTCAAGGAAAATCCGATATATAACTGTTCTTTATTAGAAGACTTGGAGCAGTGCGTGAGCTGCTAGGAGAAGGGGAATGGACGCCGCGAAGACATTTTATTTAGTTATCACTTTGGGGAATAGACAGAATGGAAATCGGCAGACTGGTGGTTGGACCTCTTAGAACGAATTGCTACGTGCTGTCTGATGGATCTAGTTGCGTTATAGTAGATCCAGGAGGTGACGCGCAGACAATAATTGACCATTTGGAAGAAAGGAAAATCGTTCCGACGATGATCGTTTCAACTCATGGCCACTTCGATCATATCCTTGCAGTGAACATCCTCAGGGAAAGGTATGACATACCATTCCTCGTGTCCAGGAAGGATCTGGTGATTATTGAAGGGTTCACTGATTTCGTGAAGAAATACTTCGGTTTCGATCCTGGAACCCCTCCACAGCCAGATGGAAACCTTGAACAGGGAACAAGACTGAAACTTGGAGGCGAGAGCATCAGTGTTGCTGAGACTCCAGGGCATACGCCAGGAAGTTGCTCACTTTTTGCAGATGGTATCATGCTTTCAGGCGATTTCATCTTCAAGGGGACAATAGGCAGGACGGACTTCGGCGGTTCTTACGGTGAAATGACTGCTAGCATCAGGTGGGTAAAGAAACTGGAACCCAATATCAAGATCTACCCCGGGCATGGAGATGCCACTACGTTAGAGGATGAAATAAAGAACAACCCCTTCTTCAGGGATGTCCTCAGGTCTGAGTTTAAAGGAAACACCGCTCCTCATCAGTAAATCAAGGTTGGAGTAGACTGGATGTTTTCGTTGGAGTGCCGTCCTTCAGTACTGTCACGCCATTTTCAAATTCAGCTTCTACAGCCAGGCTCCTACCCTTCCCGGTACTGATGATGAAAAATGACTTCTTTTCTTTCCCGTCCAGAAGCAGCCTCACCTTGTTTGTCATCTTCCCTTCCCTTTCGTAGCCGTAGATGACAAACCTGCCTGAATCAATGTAAACCCTCCTTTCAACGATGCCCCTCTTGTCGACAGTCTCAAACTCCTCCATCTGTAATCAATATAATTTGGATATAACTCTGTTGTCCATGAGCCCCTTCGCTCCCCACTCAGCATCTCTGTTATATTTCTTTGAATCTTCTCCATCATGGTGACCCCTTGGATTCTGGAGGTTGCTGAGTTTGCTTGAAGTATGGTATTTTGCTTCTCTTTAATTACTAAGTATATCTTAAATATTTATACCGAATGTCATCCAATGAACGGAGATAAGGGAGTTGATAAGAATAGACTGACCCCCATCATGATCCTGAGAGGGAGGGAAGTCAGGGATGGGGCCGGGGTTAGAATTTCAAGGTTATTCGGTTCGCCTGATACTTTCGATTTCACAGATCCATTCTTGCTGCTTGACTACTTCGGATCTGATAAGCCAGAGGAATATGAGATGGGATTTCCCTGGCACCCACACCGAGGAATTGAGACCCTCACATACCTGCTCAAGGGCAGAGTCGAACATGAGGACAGCATCGGGAACAGGGGGGTGATCCATCCTGGAGAGATACAGTGGATGACTGCAGGTAGCGGCATATTCCACCAGGAGATGCCAAAGTCATATGGCCAGGACAGGGACATGCTCGGATTCCAGCTCTGGCTGAACCTGAGGAAAGGAGACAAGATGTCTAAACCAACCTACAGGGGAATTGATGTCAATCACCTGAACAAGCTTCAGTCTGAAAGGAACGAGATCAAGGTTATTTCGGGGAGCATAATGGGAAGGGATAACCCGCTGATGGAGAAGCACAGCCTCGATGTCAGCTATTTTGATGTGACATCAGATGGCGGATATCTGGAAATACCAAAGGGTGATGGATTTACTTCCCTTGTCATTCCGATGGAAGGGAGCCTGCTTGCCAATGGCACTCCTGTCAACAAGCTAGAAGTTGCTGTTTTCGGATCTGGAAGAGGGGACATCAGAATAGAGGGAAGCAGGAAGCACAGGTACATCTACATTTCTGGAAGGAGAACAAATGACAAGATAAGCTGGTACGGCCCGATAGTTATGAACGACTGGAAGGAGATTGAGGATTCCTTCAGGGATCTTCAGAAAGGGACTTTCGTCAGGGACATGAGCCCGAACTTCAATGCCTTCTGATGTGCACTCAGGTGATGGGAACAAGCATTGAAAACCCCTATTAAGCCCAAATTACTACCTGAATATGAAACTCCTGGTCCCATTCGAGCTCGATGAAAAATTCAAGAGGATCGGACGAGAGATCGTAGGAAATGATAACATAATATGGTACCCAGATGATGGTGCAGCTGAAATTATCCTTGTAAGAGGGAACGATTTCCCGAGGGATAGGAAATTCAGGCTCATACAGACAGTCAGCGCAGGTACAGATCACATAGATTTCAGCAATATCCCAAAGGAAACAATGGTAGCCAGCAATGCAGGCGCATTCTCAGTGTCTGCCGCCGAGCATGCTTTTGCACTCATTCTCGAGAGGACCAAGAGAATATCAATATTTGAGAATGAGACAAGAGGAGGAGTCTATAAACCTCACCCTACCAGGCTGCTCTACGGGAAGACAATGGGCATCATAGGATACGGAGGGATAGGGAGCAGATCTGCCCTGATCGCCAAATCTTTGGGGATGAGGGTGATTGCCATAGGCAGGGGTCACAGGGACATTAATGCGGACGTATTTACCGACATGGATGGACTGGACAGCCTCCTTTCGACTTCAGATATCATACTACTCTCAATACCTCTGACGAACAGCACACGGGGGATGATCGGAGAAGAACAGTTGAAGAAGGTCAAGAGGGACTGCATCATTGTAAACGTGGCCAGGGCTGAAATTGTGAAGAAGGAGGCTCTCCTTAAATTCGTGGACTCGAACAAGGATGCGGCATATCTGACAGATGTGTGGTGGGGAGAGCCAAGACTTGATGACTCCAACCGCGACAACGTTGTGATAACACCCCACGTTGCAGGCGGGCTGTCTGGGGAGGTCATGGAGTTTGCGTACAGGCGGGCATTTGAAAACATAAGGCAGTTCATGGAGGGAAAGACTGTTTCGAACGTCGTCAAGAAAGAAGAGAGCCTGTACCTGGACAGGAATAAGATAGGCATTTGATCCACCTTCAGTCTCATCTAGCTGAATATCCCGGAAGATACAGGCAGACAAAACACTTCTACCGCTCGTGGATAATGAGTCATGGTTTCTTCCAACTTGACGAGGGTAAGAAGACATCCTGAGAGGGGAAATTACGAGAGGGAGACTCTCCTCGATATCCTGAGGAGTGGGTTGGTCTGCCAAGTTGCTTTCCAGATCAACGGCCAGCCTTTCATAATTCCGATGTCATATTACAACAATGAAGAATTCATATACATCCACAGTAGCATTGCTGCCAGGATAACGAGGATCCTGAGGGAAGAGGCTTCCGTTGCGATCTCAGTGCTTGAGCTGAACGGGCTGGTGATTGCGAAGGGACTTGCAGACAACTCGATGAACTACAGGTCTGCAGTCATATTCGGAAAACCGACTGAGATCGTTTCTGACGGAGAGAAGATCTCCTACTTCAAGGAGTGGATAGATAATCTCATGCCAGGGAGGAAGGCAAATACGGAGCTCCCCACCGAAGATGAGCTTAAGGGAGTAGCTGCCTTCAAGATCAGGCTTGATCAATTCTCAGTGAAGGTGAGGGAGGGAGGACCGTCAGAGGCTAGGAAGAATCCTGATATTTGGTCAGGGGTGATACCTATTTCTTCCCTTTTTTCAGATCCGATTTTTGCCTCGAGCGACGATTTCCCGGAACACATAATGTCGTTCATCGAGTCGAGGAACTCCCCGAGAGGGTAGGAGTTGCAGGGGCTGTTATGCTAATGCTGTTCGGCCTGAATAACCTCGGTGCTAGCTGTGCTCCCTTAGCCAGTCGAATATCTCCCTGTAATACTGCTCTATGTGCTTCCTCTCCCTGAACCCGTGCCCCTCCCTTGGGAAGAGAAGTAGTCTTGCGTCCTTCCCCTTGTCCTTCAGTGCCCTGTAGAATTGATAGTACTGCCCAACTGGGACGTACGGGTCCTCGATCCCGTGGGCAAGGAGGACGGGCGTCTTGACCTTATCAACGTGCCAGAGAGGAGAGAACTTTATGAACCTGTCGAACTTGTACGGGTCCTGGTTGTAGTGTATCCTGTCCCATGTAGGAAGGTTACTGACGCCGTGGAAACTTATCCAGTCTGAAATGCCGAAGAGGGAGATCGATCCCCGGAAAATGTCAGTCTGTGTTATTGCCCATGCAGACATGAACCCACCGTAAGAACCACCTGTGATGTACACCTTGTTCCTGTTCACACCCTTCTTCTCCACCAGGTACTCTATTCCTGTCAGAATATCCTGCAGATCCATTCCCCCCATGTCTCCGAGGTTGGATTCTGCATACTTCCTCCCCTTACCGACGCTTCCCCTATAGTTTGGAAGAAAGACGGAATACCCATTCGAAAGGAATAGCGTCTGGCTGCTTATGAACGAATCAAAAGATGACCCCGTTGGGCCTCCGTGGACTATCACCATCAGTGGCGCGTTCTTCCCTGCTGACCTGTATATCCCCCAAATCTCCAATCCATCCTTTGACTTCCACACCACCTTCTCTGAACTGTAACTCCTGCATCCCTCCAGTTCCTTGTTGATGTTCGTTATTGTTCTCTCCTTACCTGTGGACAGGTCTATCAGGAATACCTCATCCGGTTGGTTCGAGTTCTCAAACGACAAAACCGCATATTTGCCTGAAACAGAAAACGAAGGGGACCACTGCCTGTATACTGAACCGTACTTCGACCAGAGGACGCCTCCATCGCTCCCGAACAGGCGTATTGAGAATGTTCCCTCCTTGTTCGACATGGAATAGAATTCCGTCTCGTTCTTCCACCGTACCTCTGAATAACTCTCATTCGACCCTTCCGTGAGGTTCCTTGCCTTGAGGCTCCTCACATCCATGCTAATTATGTCTCCTGAATTCACTCCTCTGTCGCTCCATAATGATTCCAGGAATGCCACCTTCTTGCCATCCGGCGAAATACGAGGTTTAGCCACCTGCCTGTCCCTTTTCGAATATACCTTCCTGACCTTGCATTCTTCCAGATCGACAAGAGAGATTGCAGATTCGTACCATGACCATTCGAACGGAAGGGACGAAGTGACTGCCGCCGCCACGTCGCCTTTCACGTCGAACTCCCACACCTGTATCCCTCCTGTGATCCTCCTGAAACCGGACCTGAGGTTGTATTCCCACAGAGAATCAAACCTCCTTTCCTCCTCGAAGAAATATCCGTCGTTTCCTTCCTTCTTATCCTCCTTCCGTCTGTCTGTATCCTTGATCAGGACGACGAGAGATTCCTCGTCCTTCCATTGCAGTTCTACGGCATCTCCGTCTATGACCACTTCCTGCCCGGAGTCATCTGAGAAGTCATGCAGCAGCAACCTGTAATCATCCTCCTTCTTTGAAAGGTATGCGAGCTTGCCCCCCTCCGGGCTGAATCTGGGGGAATAGCTGTTCCATCCCTTCCTAGAAATTGTCCTCAGGTCTCCCCCCTTCGCAGATACAACCGCGACTTCCGATATTGGCTCTTCCTTGAAATTCTTGTACGGTCCTGAAATGATGAGCGCTACCTTCTTCCCGTCATTGCAGAAATCGAGATCCGATGCGTACCTTGTTTTTAGGTAATCTTCAACAGTGTGGTCGTGTACCTTTGCCATTACCATTGCCTCTAGATTGTGACATGGGTAATGGATATTAATATTTCCGAGGGTGCGATTGCTATTCCCTTTTACAGGATTTTACAAGTTACAGTGCTCAGTCATTGTTCCATGTAGTCATTTGTACCTGGCATCATCTTTGAAGTCGTCGGCAATCCTTTTCCTCAGGTCCCTGTTCTCAGCAAATTCCTTCGCAGTATCGCTCAGCGCTTCTATCACTGTTAGAAGTGCATCCTTCGCAGTCGCACTTTTAGCTGCCTCCAGTGATTCCCTGGAGTGCCAGGGTGTTCCCTCCGCTGCAATCTTGAACCCAACCTCCAGTGCGGGTACGACCTGGGTGACATTAGCGAAGTCTGTTGACCCCTTCGGCATCTCTTTGAACGTCTCCTCAGTGGGAGGACATTCCACCCCCATCCTAAGGAGCTTTTCGCGAACGGCATTTGAAAGAGCCCTGTTGAGTTTCGTTGTGGAGAACAGGGGGCCAAGCTTCTTGACTGATAATTCTGTCTCTGTTGCCATGGCACATCCCTCAACTATCTTCAAGAACCTTTCAACCAGCTTACCATGGTATTCAAGGTCAGTTGACCTTATACCGTAAGTGATCACCGCCCGCTCCGGGGTAACGTTAGAAGCCGTACCCCCCTCCTTTATTATTCCATGCATCACGAAGTTCACGTCTCTCCTCACATGCTGCCTCAGCATGTTGACTGCAGTGTATGCAAGAACAGCCGCATCCAGCGCGCTCCTCCCGCTGTCCGGACTTGCGGCCTCATGCGCTGCCCTGCCCCTGAACGTGACCTCAATGTCCTGGACCGCAAGTGACTGTGTACCTACATTCCACTGATCGCCAGGATGTGACCCTAGCACCAGATCCACATTCCTGAACGCGCCACCGTCTGCCATTATTATCTTTGAACCTGCCCATTCCCCCGATCCTTCTTCGTCTGGTGTGCCTATCACCTCTATTGTTCCGTTCTCTACCTTCTCTGAAGCCCTTATCGCTGAGAATACTGCGGACGAGGCAATCAGGTTATGTCCGCAGGCATGTCCTATGCCCGGGAGAGCATCGTATTCAGCAAGAAAGGCTATTGATGGTTTGCCGTTCCCTACGACCTTCTTCGCCCTGAAGGCAGTCGGTATCCCCATGAACTTTTCCACTACATCAAATCCGTGGTTCCTCAGCACTGAAGCAAGCAGCTTTGATGACTCGAATTCCCTGCTTCCTGCCTCACTGAGTTCGTGAATCTTCAATGCCAGCTTCCAGCAGTCATAACCCTCAGCACCTTCTTGGCTCACCATGAGTTTGCATAATGAACTTCGCTAAAAACATTTACAGTCGTCCTTCTATACTGAATCCGCGTCCTATTCTGTCTTCTGCGATAGACCTTCCGTTACCTGAATCCTTTGTCAGGGGCAGGAATTTTGGAGGGAGGAAAGCCAATTCTTCTGCCTGCCCTTATCACTTCCCACTGTAACCACCAGGACAGGCATACCCTTTCCCCGCCTCCCTCTCAGTCCCTTGTACCAAAAAATCTGCTTATTCCCCTTGTCACACGAACCCTGCAGTAACTAGCCTGTCAATGACCCTTCTTCCTACCGATTTACTAAGGAGGAGGGAGATGGAAATACCTGCCATTACCAGTGAAGTAAGGATTGTGACTATCATTGCGATAGAGGGGAGACCGTCTTCAAGCAGGCCGAAAGATAGAGCAACAAGGAACCAGGCGGGCAGTATAGGGAGAATCGTTCCCATCTGTCTTAGGTTGAATTGCCCTGGCATCGATATATCCTCCTTGATCTGGAAAGGGTATAGGAAAGCAGACATGATGACTGCAACGACCAGCAGCGAGGGTATCACCACCAGAAGGAAGAGACCGAAGTTGATCGCCTGTTCGTTTCCTCCGATCCCAAGAAGGAGGTTTACCACCGCAAGGGGGGAGAGGAGGGCGCTTATCGAGAGGGATTTAAGCGCAAGCAGGTCCCTCAGGTAACGCTCTGGGTTTCTTGTCATGAATCCAAGCCATAGTCTCTCGTTACCCAGGACTCCCATGGTGAGGAACATGACCAGGACTACCGAGTAGATTGATAATATGAAGACAACAAGCTCCTGTGAGTGCAAGGGGATGCTCAGCCTGTAGGAAAGCATGTAGTAATACGCCCCTGCAATAACAGCGGTTACAAGCATTCCCTTCCAAAGCTTGAACCTCCCTGAGCGGTAGGAGCCGCCTCCGCCCATCGAGTTCATCCTCCCTGAAATCTCTACTATGAAGAAATTCTCTGCAAGCATCGCCTTCGTAGGTGACATTCCGCTGAACCTCCTGACGTGCTTGACCTCACTTGAGGTATATCTTGTGAACGTCTTCATTAGGTCCAGATCCACCCTCGACAGGGAACGGAATGCAAGCGGAACGGTGATCACAGCAAGTATGACCGACGTGATCGTTGCATAGAGGGGATGGCCTGAGTATATCGACGCGGGGGAATATGGGAAACCCAGGAGCGAGGAGAGCCCCCAAACCACGAGCATAAGCGCGAGGAGCACCCTCCAGCCAAGCCTCAGGGAGTACGTAATCGGTCCAAGCGCAGTCACCGTCAGTATGAGCGCCAGGAAATCCACCAGCGCATAATCAAACACGGATCTTAGGCTCGAGAATGAATATGCCACCACGTATAGAACGATAAGGCCAAAACTCAGCAATTGAACGACGAACAGCGATAAAGCCAGCTCTGACCTTTTTACCGGAAGTGTGAACAGGAAATCCCTGTCTGACTTAAGGACAGCTATGCCTCCACTCATCACCGGAAGGACGAGGAAGAACGTCAGGAATGCAGGACCATAATAGTGGTATATGCTTGCTGATGAGGTCGAACCTGTCTCGAAACTTATGAACAGCGCCCACGCAAGCAGGACCACCATAAGGGCAAGGAGCTGTTTCGAAAACCTGGACAGTATTACGAACTTCAGGAGTTTATAGAACATCTGTCAACATCCTTGCAACCACTCTTTCTATCGGCTCGTTGTCCTTCCCGAGCTTCCTCAGGTCTTCGAGCGTCCCTGTCCACACTACAGACCCGTGCGATATCATGACGACCCTGTCCGTGAGCCTTGTGGCAACCTCCATTATGTGGGTGGACACAAGCTGGGTCGAGTTCATATTTTTCAGATGCTCTATGACCGTCTCCTGCGTAGGGATGTCGAGATAGTTAAGCGGCTCATCCAGGAGGAGAACTGAAGGGTTGTGAATTATTGTCAGTGCCATAGCTAGCTTCTGGATGTTCCCCCTCGACAACCTTCCCACCTTGGCTCTTTCATATTCCCTAAGCTGCAGTGAATCAAGCAGGCTGTCCACCCTGTCTGAAACGTCCTCAACGCCCCGAAGTGCGCCGATGTACTCCAGGTTCTCCCGGACGCTGAAAGACCTGTAAGGGGACGCATCGTCCGGCAGGTAACCCATCATCCTTCGTGCCTCCTCTGAGGAAGGAGAGAATTCCCCTATTCTGGCAGTCCCTGAAGATGGAGTCAGCAGCCCCACCAGTATTTTCAGCGTTGTTGTCTTCCCCGCGCCGTTCGGCCCGAGCAAGGCACACCTCTCCCCTGGCTCCAGCTTGAAGCTGAGATTTCTGAGTGCATGAACGCTCCCGTAGTCCTTCGAGATGCCATTCATCTCAATCGAAGGGGGAGCAAATGATTTTTGCATACCCTTGGCACCTTCTGTGTCCTTTTGGGAAACGTTCGCACGGATATATAGATTTCAGACCTTTCGACACTCCTCTTCCCTGAGACCGAAAACTGTGAGTTCTGGCTCCATCCGCCCCTAAATTTTCCTTCCTGTTGAAGCGTCCCGGAAACGGTCGTTCTGCGAATCATCTGGAGATCGTATTTTTCTTCCACTCATTTGAATATGGTCAAAGCAATATTATTATATGGGAAGAATCATCCATTCCGCATGGTCTCAGAGGGCAAACAGCTCAAGAAGAACGCCGTGGGATTTCTGGAGCTTATCTTCCAGTCTATATCATTCACGGCACCTGCAATAGCTGTGACAGCAACCATGACGGGAGCAGCTGCATTCGCATATGGTGCCCTGCCGCTGACTTACATCCTCGCACTCTTCGCAGTCCTGTCTGCTGGATTCGTAATCTACGTTTTCTCGAGAAAGGTTGCATCCAGCGGAGGTTACTACAGGTACATCGAAAGAGGATTTGGGAGCAGAGGAGGGGCTTTCGGTGGATGGGTCTATATGCTTTACACAGTCATCGGGGCGACTCCGTTCATTTATTTCGAAACTGCGCTTGCAACACAGGTAGGGTTCGGCGTGCTGGGTATCTCGCTCCCCAGCTGGTCATGGTACCCTATCGGTATCGTAGTTTCACTTGCTGCGTTCGGACTTGCCTATTCCGGGATCAGGAATTCCCTGAGGTACAGCGTTTACACAGGGACGATAGAGATGATAATACTGCTCGTCGCGGCATTCTTCATCCTATCTCATACCCAACACCCATTCAATGCCCAAGTCTTCACAACAAAATTCTCGCCGACGGGGTGGAAGGGCGTGGCACTGGGGCTTGTGTTCTCCTTCACGTCCCTTGCAGGATGGGGATCGATGACTTTCCTCGGGTCTGAGGCGAAAGCTGCGCATTTCAACATAAGGAGAGGCGTTGTTGTTACTATAATTGTCCTCGGGGCATTCTTCCTCTTCATGAGTTACGTGATGACAGTTGGATGGGGTCCGGCAAACATGTCAACATACTTCAGCAATTTCCTCCCAGGCCTTATACTGATGCTCAAGGATGGAGGCATTGTTCTTGCTGCGGTCATGTTCATCTTTCTCGTTAACAGTGGATTCGTCGATACTCTTGCTATAATAAATGCAGGTTCAAGGGACCTTTACACAATATCCAAGGACGGGATGCTTCCGAATTCTTTGTCCAACACACACAAGAAGCACAAGAGCCCTCACGTTGCGCTGATATACAATACGATCATAGGAATAGCAATATTCACCATAACGGGTTGGCTATTCGGTCCGTTCAACGGTTTCCTCGTGACTGGAATATGGACTGGTGCGGGAACCATAATTGACCACATAATGCTGAACACATCACTTCCATTCTACTTCAGGAAGGTAAAGGACCTCAGGTGGACATACGTGGTCATACCGGTCGTTGCGACGGTCATATACCTATTCGCCCTGTACGGATCATTCCTGTCTGTCAACTCCTACGTGATAATAGCAGTGGTGGTCATGGTCGTCTACCTCCTGTTCGGGACAGTTTACTACGGAACGAAGAAGGGGATGAAGGTTGTCCTTGAGGAAGGAGAGGAAGTTTGAAGGTTATCAATGGGTGGGATGACTCTAACCTCCAATCAAAGTGGAGCGGGGACTTAGAACCGATAGAGGTTGTGGCTGACCGGGATACTTTCATCGTGGATATACCGGATTCTTCCACCAAGCAGATAAGGGAGGATTTCAACGATGCAAGCCTGAAGACTCTCGACAGCTCGAAATTTGACATGGCAGTTGGCCCTATATACGTGGAAGGTGCAGAACTGGGTGACGCACTTGAGGTGAAGATCTCAAAGATCGATACCGCGAAATGGGGATGGAGTGCCATACTCAGGGACTTCGGCCTCCTCAAGGGAAAATTCGACGAGAAGCTAATACTGTGGAACATATCAAACGGGTTTGTTACATCTGCGAGGAAGGGATTCCTCGGAGGGGTGACGATACCGACGAGGCCTTTCCTGGGGGTTATTGGCACTGCGCCCGGCAGTGGGGAGTTCCCCATGATCCCTCCGCAGTACTTCGGCGGGAACATGGATAATAGGCTGGTCGGTGAAGGTTCCATCCTCTACCTCCCGGTGAACAGGAAGGGCGGATTGGTTTCATTCGCAGACCCCCATGCTTCGCAGGGGGATGGAGAGGTTTGTGGCACTGCAGTGGAAACTTCAGCAAAGGTGACGGTAACTGTAAGAGTGATAAAGCACATGAAGATGAGACACCCTATAATTGAAGGAAGGGATGATGGAATGGACGAGGTAGTGGTGACCCAGGCATTCTCACCTGACCTCCATAAATCTGCAGTTGATGCAGTAGAGGAAATGATAGCATTTCTTGGAGGGAAAGGATTCGACAGGGATGAGGCTTATGTTCTGTGCAGCGTGGCTGGAAATCTTAGGATAAGCGAGATTGTCGACGAACCGAACCTTGGTGTATCGATGGTTCTTCCAAAGAGACTGCTCGCAAGACAGACAACCTAGGTTTTATGCAGAAATGAGGGAGCTGTGAATTGGTGGGCCTTTCCGTGATAGGAAATACTCATTCCTTTTGGATATACCTACGGTAGCTTCACTAGTGTCGCCCATTGGAATTTGCAATCCTAGATTCTGGCAATCCTCTTCACCCATTGGATGACTTTGAAACAGATTTCATTAGAGGACGATCATTTAAGATATTCTCTCGGTAGTTCTTCTTTGTGTTTCAACTAACAACCAACCATTTTATTATCGTTTTCCTTCTATCTTCCAGTGCAAACCTTATTGAAACGAGTTATCCCTTTTGCGTTGATAGTCATTGGAGCTCTAGCCGTCGGACTTCTCTACTATTATGAGATAAGGGGATATGCATCAATACGTGTCATAAGGCTAAGCAGCTACTTCTTCTATGAATGGATTTTTCTCCTGGCTCTTGTTCCGTTGATCGCACCAGTTTTCAGTTTCATTCGTAGAAGGGAAACCAGTGACTATCTGGAGCCCCGACCCAGGAAGATCCTCAGGAAATCGTTCGGGATGTTGTGGATATTCGACGGCGTCCTCCAGATGCAGCTCCCCTTTCTGACCCTGTTCGTTCAGTACAATCTGATACCCCTCCTGGGATCGGAACCGTTGGTCACATTCCTGACAGGGCATGCTATTGACCTTTGGAATCTCAATCCACCGATAATTGACGTGCTTGCATCACTGGTGCAGGTATATCTGGGCGCATTTTTCCTTATGTACGAAAGGGGGACAGTGTTCAGGTTCACGCAGCTTTCTGCACTTTCTTGGAGCCTCATAATTTGGGCCTTTGGAGAAGGATTTGGTGGGATCCTGTCGCCTGGGGCAACCCTCCTAACGGGGGCCCCTGGCTCTGCACTCTTCTACGCAATCGCTTCTTTTATCCTGATCCTGTATGAGGATGTGCAGTCAACCTCCAGAGTGGTTGCTGTAACAAAGATTTCTATGATCTCCACGTTCATCGGTTTTGCCATCTCCCAGGCAATTCCGTCAAACGGGTTCTGGAAATCACTTCCGGTGTCCTTCTTTCCGTCCCCTTTTGCCATACTTAACAATCTGACATTCATCACTCTTTTCATAAACCAGCACGCAGCCATTTGGAACGGATTCTACGTTCTTGTTATGCTCTCAATAGGACTCATGTGGCTCTTGCGCCCTAGAATCGCTTCCTATCTTACCATGATATGGGGTTTTTTCACCTGGTACGTTTACCAGGGATTGGGAATATTTGGAATGACAAGTAGCACTGATCCAAACACAGGTTTGCCCCTCATACTTATTTCATTGATGTTCCTGCTTGCCCTGCAACATGACCCTGGGGAGACGAAGCAAAGTTAAGAAAAGCATAAAGGGGAAGGATGCGAAGCCGGACCTAAACATTCACGTACGTGTCCGAATATTGGCTTTACCAAGAGATCTAAATTGTAGACAGAACCTATAGTAAAGCTAAAGTCTTCCATTGTCCAGTAAGACTTTGTTGCTGCTCTGATTGTATAGTAAATATTCTTGGTAGCCTGCTTTTCCCTCCAGCGACACTCGTCGATGCTTAATGTCGATTTGGAGGTGGAAAAGAAGGAAAGACAATAAGGTGAATATGAACGACTATGTGGTAGGAATTGACATAGGTGAAAAGGAGAGCGTGGCTACATACATGTCCCCATCTGGAGACATACTCGACCATTTCAGCTTTGAGATGAACGACAACGGTTACAATCTGTTCAAAGAGAAGGTTCCAGATGAGGTGAGGATAGCTTTTGAGGCATCCGGTCTTGCGTATGTAGTTTACAACAGGCTTAAATCTCTTGGGTATTCTGATCTCACTGTAGCACACCCCAAGGAGCTGTCCTGGATAGTAAAGTCAAAAAAGAAGAACGACCATGTTGATTCAGTAAAGCTTGCAAAGCTTCACATGGTCAACATGATCCCTGAGTCTCACCTGTTGAATGAAGAGGACAGAATATTCCGAGATCTTTTGGTACAGAGGATGAAACTGGGTCAGGAGATAGCGAGAATGAAGACAAGCATCATAGGGTACCTTAAGAGAGAGGGTCTTTATGACAGTCTGCCTGAGAGCACCGATAATTTCTCCGACAAGAGGAGAAAGGCAATGGAGAACCTTAGGTTCAACAACGACAAGGATGTAGTACTCAAAACGATGTTTGAAAGGCTTAAATTCCTTGAGAACCAGATCTCTCCCATAGAGGAGAGGATCAAATTGAAGGCCAGGGATTCTGAGGATGTCCGTCTCCTTATGACCATCCCAGGAATTGATTATTACCTAGCTTCTCTGCTTTCCAGTTACATAGGTGACGTGAATAGGTTTGATAACGACAGCAAATTGGCATCATTCTTCGGTATAGTGCCAAGCAACCGTGACTCCTCCTCAATAATAAGGAAGGACCACATGTCAAAGGAGGGAACCAAGACTGCAAGATGGGCTCTCTCCATAGCAGTAGATACGGTGAAACTGAGAAACAAGCCAATAATGGAATATTACAGTCATCAAGTCATAAGGACATCTTCCGCTAAATTGGCTCACGTCCTCACTATGAGGAAGCTGATCAGGATGATATACCACATGCTTTCCGAGAGGAAGGAGTGGAAGTATGAAGATCCAGGGCTGACTGACAAGAAGCTGTCAAACCTGGAAGATTGATGGAATGTTCGGACATACTGGGTATGACTGTCTGCTCCACTGCTGTCATTCAACTGGCACCATTGCCTTTGCTTTGAGTGCAGAGATTCCCCTCCCTTATATTGTCAATTTGCGTCCTGAGCGCTCATACCTGTTTAGGACAAAGGGGAATCGGGCAGACGGTTATCCAGGTCCACAGGACATTTCAAATATCTGGAGTGTATAGCTATGTGAGGGAAAAGCAGGCTGAATATTTACATACCTGAATGAATGATTAGTTCTTGTTCAGCTGGAGTTTCTTCGTCTCTTCCTTCCTGGGTATGACTCTCGAGGTTTCGTAGTCTGCCCCGTATTTCTTTATGAGCCCCTCAACCATCTCCAGATCAGAACAATGGAGAAAGGAACGATGATTGCATCCAGTGCAACGTTAAAGATCGAAAATGGACTCGGAATTATGGTGAGAAACCTGTAGATTCCAAGAGATGCTCCGATCGCGGGGACGACCGAGCCCGCATAGGGTGCATATCTGTATCCCAAGAAGATGAATACGGATATCAAGAGATAGAACGCCCCGAATGCTACTACGATCAACGTAGGAAGATTATGCCCGTATATGAATAGCTGGGAGACGTGGGTGAAAAACGAAACGATGAGGAGTGTTGACGGGATAAAGCGGACTGCGTCTTTCTTCCTTTCATCCCGCGACTTCATTCCTTCCCTCCCAAAGTTTCCTCGATCTCCTTTACTCCCACTCCACAGTCATCTTCAGTATCTTGGGTTCCTTTGACTCGAATACTGACTTTCTGGACGTAGAGAGCCCCTATAGACTGTTCGCCTGTCGTTTTTTCCTGGAATCTGTAGGTGTTTTTCGTCGCCCTCTCAAATTCGAAATCAATTTCTTTCTTATTCATACCTTCGACACCTCCTCAATTTCATTTATCATTTCCACAGCCTCTCTCTCATTTTGTTGTATTCCCCTTTCGATATTTCACCCTTTTCATACCTATCCCTCAAGATTTCCAAAGATTCATCTTTGATCATAATTGTGTGCAATTGCCTTGTGCCTGCCTCACACGGACATTTCCATATCCCTGTAGTGTTCGACCATTTCATTTACCTCTGTGAGGTCAAAACGTTCTGGATCGAATCCTCCTCCGAGCCATTCAATAGTCTCCTTATACTCTTTGTCCTTTGGGTTCTTGATTATTTCAAGCATCCTTTCCTAACCATATGACCCACCGCAATCTTCCGGTGGACAGGCACGCCTGCCGGATATGCGTCTGGGATACTTCACCCATTCTTTCGTCCTGAACAAGCCCTGGACGATGACTTCGTGCTCCCAGCCACCCCCGTAATCGTATTCGTAGATCACCCTTGGTTTTGAGGAGAGGAGTAACAAATCCTTTATGTTCGTCTTTTTGGAGTTCAGGTCATCGTCAGGCCATTCCCTATTCGGCAGGGAATAGTTGATGCGTCCGACCCTGAATCCGTAGAGGTGGTAATTCTTCCATCTCGTCGCCGCCTGAATGGTGAGGTGCATCTGATGGAGATTGAAATCGTAGGGGACCTCTATCCTCCTCCAGATGGGCGGGCTAAGATCAAGCAATTTTATCCTATTCTGAAAACTATATTCTTATGTGCCCCAGACCTTCCTTTCTCCTCAGTCTTCCTACCTGGTCTCATGGGAGTTCGATTGGCGATAAGTTCTGGATGCAGGTCTCTTTCTACCCTCTGGAAAATCCACCGCTGCACAACTGATTGCAGATCTTGAGTGGTTGCTTATCCCTGGACTGCTATATTCGATTCCTTCCGGCAGCGAAAGGACATTATCTCTTACTCTTTTATACACTAAGGTGCAGGTGACCGCGTAGGAAATGGCAGACCGTCAGGGTCAGAGTCTGCAGCGCACCTTCGTGGGCAATAGGCTCACTCTTTAGTCGCCCCTGAGTGCGGCCCTGCACCTGCCTCTATCTGATCCAATATTTTACCGCCATCCTGTTAATAACTGACGTTCCTGTCTAAGAATGTATTGGTCACATCTTCCCAATTTTCTCCCTCATTCCGCAGGCGCTCGAATGGTATCTGGAGGTACTGTCGAATCACTGGGCATTCAGCACCATCCGAATCATCGCTATCGTTTTCATCAGACGGCTATGTCGGAAAGGTGATGAAACACTTTGAGGGAACTACAGTTTCCGTTGTCGCTAAATTCTCAGAAACAGGTATGGGCTTATTGCGGAGAGATGGATGAGTATCGCACATACCAGAAATGACAGTATGTAACTCCATCCGAACCTCTTGTTGAAAGTCAGCGCTCCCCTGTGATACCACAGAGGCCATCCTACGAAGCCTTCGGGAGGCTTTTCCGGCCTGTTTTCTCTGAATCTCTTTATTCCGCTGACGGCGGAGGGAACGGAAATTGCCACTGCGAGAAGGGTGACAGGAAGGATGCCATAGAGAACGGAAATGAATCCGATTATGAACATAGATGAGATGATGGCAACGCCGATCGCTTTGCTCACTCCTCCACCAAGGATGACGGGCATTGTCCTTATTCCCTTCTTGGAGTCATAGTCCATCTGGTCTATGTGCTTTCCCCAAAGGATGGACATTACACCAAGACCGTAGGGAACGCTTGCTACGAGCGGCACATAGCTCAGTGTGCCGGATACTACGTAGTAGCCGCCGGTGATCATAACGGGACCCCACGCAAGGAAACTGGCCAGCTCGCCAAGACCCACAGCCTTCAGAGGTTTGGGCGCGGCGTCATAGAAAAAAAGAAGTGCAACTCCCATACCGAAGAAGACTAGTGTCAGGTAGCCCACAGTAACTGTGAAGTATGTAGCGATCAAGACACCTAAAAGAAGGAGGAACAGGAGTGTTAACTTGGCCTCGCTTCTCGTGATGACCCCATCAGCTATCGGATGGATGGTGTAGAGCCTTCTCGGAGAATCTGGAGAATCGTCTCCCCTGAAATACCCGAAATAATCGTTGGAGAGATTGCTGAGTGCATGGGCATCGATGAAGCCTATGAAGAGTATGATGAAATTCAGCGGCCTGAAGTCTGAATAGATGTAGGCAAGGAGCCCAGATATTACGGCCGCCTGCGCAGAGATCACAAGGATCACGCTTCTCGCAGAGAACAGGAATCTTGTGACGAAGTCATCATTCCTGCCATCCCCCGTGCTGTAGAACCCCCTGAACGCCAGATACCATTTCCTTAGCCTGTTTCTGGGCACGGAATTACCTGCATTCACAAAGCCTCAGCTCCGTGCAAATTATAAACTTTATTGAGAAACTCTTAACACTTTTTCACAACATTTATTGCTGACCCTTAATGAGCATCTCGAACGGGATTTTCGCAGATGGGCCGTACTTGCTTTCCTAGGAGACACTCAGTTGTCATGCAACGACAGGATAAGTGCTCTCGTATGTGAGATTACCCGAAACTGCATAGTATTCTAGGGTGTAAAGGGTGTCATTCGTGACGCCGCTGATGGCGAACGTGCCGTTGGCGGTCTGCCCTACGGGTATCGATGAGAGAGTCCCTACTGTTGAACCCGTAGAGGGGTCCGTGATGGTTATTGTGCTTATGAAAACGGAACCCGTGTTCTTCACGGAAGTTACGAAGGACCATGAGTTGGAGGAGTTTACAAACCGGGCGGACTCCACATAGAAATACAGCCCTTCATGCACTGTCGTTTTTGCTGTATTTATGTCGTGGATGATGCCAAAAACAACAACGCCTCCAAACGCCATGATGATCAGGACGGCAACTGCCATGCCAAGGAGCTTGGCATTCGTCCTCCTCCTGCTCATGCGCATTGCGGCATCGAAGACGGGATGTTTCTCCCTGACCTTCATCTCCCTTTCCTGCTGCTTCTTCAGTTCCTTTCTCTCCCTTCTCGACGGTCGTGCCATTGTCCGGAACCCCCTATCCCTTCCAAAGCCCTATTGCGAGTCCTATGAGGAAGAGGATCACGGAGAGGGTGAGCTGGATTGCGCCGAACTTAACGGTCGAGACATAGGTGAGAATGAAGGTGGACCATTTATGAATTTCATACGACATGGACACCTCAGGGACGAATGCCACCCCCACATAGCCGGCTATGAGAAAGCCTATGATGGCAAAGACGAACGCCATTATTCCTTTTTTAATGGCAAGTCCTATGAACAGGCCCGCGACGAACGTAAGTATTATCGTGACGATCTCTGAAAGGGGGATTCCGCCTACGGAGCCCGATATGGCTAAGGAAAGGGGAACTGCCATTGCAACGGCGGACGGGGCATTGTCTGTGGGGAGCATGAATTTCACCTGATCATTGAACACCGTCATGTCCTTCCCCAAAACTCCACGACCGAAGAATTCCATCAGGAGGACGAAGGTTCCGTCATGGGCGATGAACACCTGTGCCGAAATATTGGTGGAAGCGTTGAATGTGGAATAAACGAAATTATCAAACGTGCCGTTTGATACCCTGAAGAAGGAGGGGGAAGATGAAGAATTTTTCAACACATCCGCCGTGAAGTTTGATATGAACAGGGAGACGGCGGAAGCGGAGTTCATCCGGAGGATCGCCGTTGCTATAGTGTCGGACGTATACGCCGAATTGTTGTTGCCGTACAGCCACATCTCCCCCTTCACTATGCCACTTGACGTATACAAAGAAGACGAAGAAAGGTTTCCTGAATCATTGTATGACAGGAAACTCAGGCCGTACGTGGAATTGATCGCAGACGAGGGGAGGAAAGCGAATATGGGAGTCGGAGGTTGCGAAGGAGAGGTGACATGATGGACAATGGAAGGATATGCGACGACAAGAATGGCTGACGCCACTATCACGACCACGATGGCAATAACCAATATCTTCGAGCGGGACTTTCCAGGCTGGGGCGTTGCCGGAGGGGCGGGGAAAGGACGGGGTGAGACGGGACTTCCTGACATCTACCTCACCTCCGGAGGCACATTGTTTTCCAGGCCATTCCCTCTGTGCACCGAATCCCTTATCTTTATCCATGCAACTATGAGGAGTATCCCAGGAATGAGACCGCCGAATATCATCTGTATTATCCTCAGTACTATCGAAGGAGTCTCTGCCTCCCTCACCCTTTCCTCTTTCAACCTCTTGTATATGAGGAAATAGTCAAGGGCGATCCATAGTATTCCAATGGCAAGAGCGGCTGAGAATATTATGGCAATTATGCCGAATGCACCAGTGGACAGCGTGGTAGTTGTGGACGGCACCGTGGTGACCGTGAGCAACGCTGCAATGCCTATCACCTCGAATATGCCTATTACAAAAAAGACCGCCTGAAGTATTATCGCTACAGGAGTCAACGTTTTGGCCGTTGAAGCATCATTATCCAACATCAGTATCGATGAAGGGACCGTATATAACGCTTTCTCTGGAACCGTCTTTGGACAAAATTACTTCTGATTAGTCTTTGCCCTGAACTTTAAGCATCTCTGGATTGGTGTGCCTGAGAAAGTTGAACTGCCTGAGGTTGTGTGCGTTGATCTTCAGGTACTCCTCCATCCCCTTCCTCTGCGGCAGCCTCTTTCTTATCTTGGAGGGCATCTTCCTCTTTATCATGGAGTTGACGAACTCGGATATGGATCTCATGTGATAGTTCTCAAGCCACTCCTGTGTGTTGTTGATGAAATCGTAGAGCATCTTCTTCCACAATTCCACTCCCTTTGCCTTGAAAGTAACGTTGCTCTTCGGGAGTAAGTACGGTTTGACCCCATAGGAATCCGTTATGGAACAGGTATTCCTGCCTGAGTACAGGGCATCACCAAGCATCACATCCATGCTGGGACACATTTCGGCAGTCTGTGCCATGACGGTGGGGAAGTGGCTCAGTTCACCTATGGAATGGACGTCAGTGCTTGAGAATCCTGCTATTATCTTTGTGTGAATTCCAGTTGCAAAGACAGAGTACTGGAAGTCGTGCTTGTCTTTGGTGTGGGGGAAATTGTCCGACTTATCTCCATTTACTCTCCTCTCCCTCTGCTCCTTCCTTTTTGTTTCATAGTTTATTTTCATTGATGTTGGGTCACCAGTCCCGTCAGTGGAGAACATCTTTTCCAGAGAGTTACCCCTCTCGTTTATTATTTTCATCACTTCGTCAAGTATTGCTTTGCTCCTCTCCGGGTCGTATCCTCTTTCAATAGTCTTGTATGAGAATCTGGTCGGTATGCCAAGCTTCTCCCCGAACAGCCTCAGGAAGCCCTGTGCCACTCTGTTCGGCATACCGAAGTAAGCCTGCATGAGCATAACCTTTACCACGTCTCTATAAGGCACCGCAGGACTTCCCGGTCTTTTACTCTTCCTTTCCATCCTGGAAGAAGCTTCGTCAACGACATCCCTTATCGTTTCCAGAATCTCAGCTATTTCGTTTATCTGCGCTCTATCGTAAGAGGACCAGTTCCTGTCCTTCTGTTCCCTGCCCTCATAGGGGAAACCCCTATCCCTTACTGACTTTATAAGATCCTGAAGATCTTCGACGCTCTTCGACGCTCTTCCTGGTCGTAATTACCAATAACAAACAAGATTAAATTGATTGTGGACATTCATTGTCCATAATGAGAACATCCATGATAGCATTCAGGCTTCCTCCGAGTACAGAGAATAGAGTTATGCTCAAGTTTGTGAGGGGTCTTTACGGACAGGATTCATCGTCCTGGAAGGGGAGGTATCGTTTCCACAGGCATGGCATTCTGGAGGATATACCACACAGGAAGTTCATAAAAGGTGTCATACTGATCAGTACAGTTGACGTTCCGCTCGTGGTGAAATATCTTAATGAATATAGGGCGCAATACTACATCGCAAGTATAAGAATCACGCCCGATGATGAAGAAGTACTACACCGGGCTATACCATAATATTGCCCCAAGACCAGTAGTAAGATGACTTTTCTGCTAGAACTTAAAGATTAGCGCATGCCTCGATAGATATTCTGATCAAATCCTCCCTGATAGAACCACGACCTGGCCATTCTCTTCTATCCCACTTGTCACCACTTACGTCATCTCCAGCATACAGAACTTCAGCCAGTATAACGTTCCTGAATTTGGCGACTGCAAATAAGGCAGATGCCTCCATCTCAACTGTGAGACACCCCTCCAATTTCCTTAACTTTATCTTCTCTTTTGTTTCCCTGAAGAAACTGTCAGTAGTCCAAGTCTTGGTCAATAGATAGCTGATTCCCCTCGCCTTCATAGTTCTTTCAAGCGATTCTACGCATTCTGGGTTTGCCTCTACTTCTCTCCCCGGTGGAAGATAATGATATGAAGTACCCTCATCACGTATCGCGGCCACAGGAATAATGAGATGCCCTTGAGCAATTTTTTTGTCCAGAACACCTGCTCCTCCACAGACGATGAATTTCCTAGCACCCCGGGCGATAAGTTCATCCATAAATCCAGCAGCAAGTGGTGCTCCCACGCCAGGATGAACAACTACCACCTCTACCTGACCTTTTCTTGTCTTATAGATTGGATTAGGACCATTTTCACTTGTCAGGTAATCGATAATTTCTAATTCTCCTCTTGCGTGCATATCAGTAAGCACGTCGTTAAAGAAGCTCATTACACATCTCTCAGGAATTTGTGGTAGATCGGGGTCATGATCAGGGCTGATTATGCCATCTTCAGGATCAAATTCCAAGATTGGGTAATTCTTTCTTAGGGACTTCTCCTTTATTTTAATTGATTTCATTCGCGCATCTTCTTAAGCCCTTCGCTATTGATAAAGCTAACGTCGTACCGTTCCAGTCCTACGAGGGAGCAGACCAGGCATTTTATCAAATTATTCTGTCAATTCCTGACGCATTATATATAACTGTCCTCAAATATCCGGTATTTGATCCACAAGTTCCTATTTAAAGAGCCATGAATTGTCAAATTTTGTGGTGTTCTAATTCTGGAGAGATGACTTCATATCAACAGGAGACAAATAGAGATCTTTTATTTCCAAGAGAAAGTGAGAGCCAAAAGTGCAAGTGATATCTGAACTTATCAAGATGTCAGTTATAGAAATTCATATCCATATGGATATCCTCGATTACCGGCCATTATGCGGCATGGCAAAACACTAACACAGGATGGGAACTTTCCAAATCCTTTGAGGTTTATTACGATAAGCCGGGTATGACGACGGATATCTTAGCGCTCGACTCTTTCGCCGAGTGGAGAATTAAGCTGTTTCAAATAGTTAAGAAAGTACAAAAAACATTCGTCAATACATACGAGTCGAACAATACAGCTACGGGGATTGAAGGCTATGCGGTTGTACGTCATCCAATTGATTTACCCAACTCAATCAGAGAGTACTTTCTTACTCATTTTATAAGCGGTTTAAACGATTTGAGAACAATCTTATCGCTGGAAAATTCACATACAATTCAAGTGGTTGTTGGCAGGACATCAGCTGATCCAACAGAACCGGATACGTCCTTTACAATTCCGGGGCCATTCTTGTCCTCGAAAGTGGGGGGACCATCATAGGCAAGGCTTGTGTCAGTCTGTTTTACGAAGAGATGAAACTATCGTATCCGGCCATTGAAACAATCGAAATAGTCAGGTCTAAAAGAAGATTGGGATATGGAAGGTACTTTCTCTCTGAGATTGAGAATTATTTCAGGGGAAAAGGGTTTGAAGGCCTGGGCTACTCAAGTGCAACAAAGGAACGTGCCAGTTTTATTGAGTCTCCAGGATACGAGCCACTGTCCCGTCCTATAGGTGATTTCGTCGAGGAGTGGTACAGATCATTGATTTGATCATATGCGAGATTTTGAGTTCCAAGAGCATAGGAAGAAATCTTGACAGTGCCATGGATGAGGGTGAGAGACGTACCTGACAAAGCCGAGAAGACTAAGGATCTTGAGGAGATCAACGGAGGTGGTTCGACTTAGAAAGACGGCAGCTATTGGGTTATGCGCGTGTCTATGAGAATGTTGGGATGAGCAACTTTTCTCAGCAGACCTTTTTGAAAATCTACAAAACTGGATCAGGAAACTTCACGGTAGAGAGTCTACAAAATGATACCGGGGTCAGATTTTCAAGGGTAAAGGTCTGTTGATAAGTATTTAAGACCTGAATCTGGAAGTATTGTTACGACATTTTTTCCTTCCCCGATATAGGGTTTGAGCTTCAGTGATGCTGCAACGTTAGCTCCGCTTGAAAATCCTGCAAAAATACCCTCCCTCTTAGCCATTTCCCTTGCATACTTAATCGCCTCCTCGTCAGATACCGTCAGGAATCCATCAACCAAACTTTGATCCCAAAACGGTGGCTTAAATGCATATCCTCCTCCCTGTATTCTATGTCTGGTCGATATTATTTTCCCCCCAGCAAGGTAAGGAGCAGTTTCCGGTTCCACGACAAAGCACTTGATGTTCTTGCTGTGTTTTTTCATAGCTCTAGAGATCCCTACAAATGTCCCTCCAGAGCCGACATAGGCAACGAAAGCGTCTATTCTTCCTCCCATCTGGTCCCAAATCTCTTCCCCCGTTGTCTCCTCGTGGGCTTTTGGTCCGTCTGTGTTTATGAATTGATTAGGTCTATATGCTTGTAACTCCTTCGTGAGTTCTTTAGCCTTTTCTTCTACAAGTTCCAAATCCTCTCCAGAGACAAATCCAGGTTTTCCCCCTGGTGCTTGTGGTACCAAAACTAGTTCTGCCCCTAATGCAGTAAGCATCCTTCTTCTCTCTACAGAGTTGCCTTCTGACATTACCGCGATGAACTTGTAGCCTTTGACTGCGCAAGCTATGGCAAGCCCAGTGCCCATATTGCCACTTGTCCTTTCTATCACGACACCGTCAGGCTTCAGCTCGCCTCTCCTTTCTGCTTCATTTAAAAATTTCACCGCTAATCGATCTTTGATGCTCAGTCCAGGATTAAAGTACTCAACCTTTGCATAAACGTTAACGCCACTTGCTGCGGATACCTTGCTTAATTTGACTAGGGGTGTCTCCCCTATTGCGTCCAGAATATTATTTAGAGCTAGTTTCACTCATAATATATTGAATATTGGCTTAAATTTATTTCTAACACAGAGAGCATTAATAGGAAACACGCGCGATCTAAAGTGAGGTACATTGAGTGTCACTTTTCATTCTCTCTTTGACTGTATAGTGAATGTTTTCATCGGTCCGTCTTCCTTGAGCGACACATGTCAGTAGATAGTGTCGCTCCGGAGGTGGATAAGTATGAAAAGATTGAAAAAGAATATGGAAAACATGAACAGCCCAGTGGTTGGAATAGATGTAGGGGAAGAGAAAAGTGTTGCTACTTATCTCTCTCCCGATGGAGATGTGAAGGACAACTTCGAATTTACAATGAACTCAGAGGGATATGAGAACTTTGCATCCAGGATACCTAAAGATACCAGGATAGCATTTGAGTCATCAGGTTTAGCTTACGTGGTCAACAACACTCTCAGGCAGCTTGGTTACAGCGACATAACGATAGCTCACCCCAAAGAATTGACGTGGATCGTGAAGTCTAAGAAGAAGAATGACAAGGTGGATAGCTTAAAATTGGCGAAACTGCATTTAGTCAACATGCTTCCAGAATCTCACCTGTTGAGTGAGGAAGACAGAATATTCAGGGATTTGCTGATACAGCGGGTACGGTTAGGTAAGGAGATAGCAAGGATGAAGGTATCAATAATAGGCTACCTCAAGAGGGAAGGACTGTTTAATTCTCTTCCAGACAGCCAGGATAACTTCTCATTAGTGAGAAGGAAGGCTATGGAGAATATCAGGTTCAACAACGACAAAGATCTGGTACTAAAAACGATGCTAGACAGGCTTAAATTCCTCGAGGATCAGATTTCCCCGATAGAGATGAGAATAAAGTCAAGGGCAAAGGATTCAGAAGACATCCGTCTCCTAATGACTATCCCGGGGATCGATTATTATCTAGCTTCCCTCCTGTCAAGCTATATAGGGGATGTCAAAAGATTCCCTAATGAAGCTACGCTGACATTATTCTTCGGTATAGTTCCAAGCAACAGGGATTCTTCCTCAATAGTCAGAAGGGGCCACATGAGCAAGGAGGGAGCAAATATCGCCCGGTGGGCCCTCTCCATTGCAGTGGATACCGTTAAAATAAGAAACAGGGCAATTGGTGAATACTACAATAGACAGAAAGAGAGGACGGGTTCAGGAAGCCTTGCCCATGTGCTCACCATAAGGAAACTGATAAGGATGATATACCACATGCTCTCAGAGAAAAAAGAATGGAAGTATCAAAACATGGCGCTCACTGAGAGGAAGCTGAACAGCCTCGATGATGATTGAAACGTCTGGATAAATGGGGTATGGAAGTCTGGCCAACTGCTTTTTGAGACATGGTCAGCAACGCCTTCCATTTGAGTGCAGAGATCCCCCTCCGTTTTATTGTCAGTTTGTGCCCGGAGCACTTATGCGTGTGTACGGTAAAGGGGAATCAACCGGATTTCTATCCCAGTCTACAGAACGTTTCAAATATCGGGAGGGCATAGCTATGTGAGAGGAAGCCGGACCCAAACATTCACATGCGTGTCCCAATGTGCTCATGTGCTCAGACTTTAAAGCGGAATTAGGGTCCACACTCATCCCACACACTACGTCCTTCTCTACTGATTTCTTTCCAAACGTGTTATCACCACATTTCAATGTTATACTCATACTAAATAGTACTTTGTGCAAAATGCCTAAAAGGACGTCAGCTTACGCATCAGACCATATCCGTTGTGAGCTCCCTCAAGCATCAAAAATCACCCATTACAGGAATGCGGCGTGGTTTATGGAGCTTCGTCGGCTCTCTGAATTCTCCTTGCAAGATCCCTCTTGCAGTTCTCACAGCAGGCGTAATACTGATGATTCTTGTATTTTAAGATCAGAGGCACGTCTTCAATCTCCTTTCCGCAGTAATCGCAATATGTCCTCACTTTTGTTGATATAGACTCAAAATCTTGCTTCTTTTTTATGATGTTGAGGTGAACGTACTTTATGTCCTTTTTCAGGACATTAATGTCAGAAACAACCATAAATTTTCCGTTAGCAAGTTCAAACACCTCTATCCTGTCACTTTCAGGTATTTGTTCTAGATCTTCTACTTCCAAGAGGATTAGCTTTTCATTTTCGGGAATCGATACATTCACGGTGAAACGGGTAATGATCTTGTTTGAGATCAGCGATTTGATTGCAGTTCTAACGGTATTTCTGTTTAGATTCGTCACCTTAGCCACATCGTTCACCCTGAGTCTAGAATCTTCTTGTAAAGCCCTTAGAACCTTTGATTCATTGTGAGACAAATTTATTTTGGACATGAGTTCCGCATATGGCTAATCACCACCTTGAAATAAATGTTATGCATACCGATTAAATTTCAGTCTGGTAATGGTCACAATGGTTATTCACTTCATCTCAGCGATTTAAGTTAGCCATTTTCTTCTCAATACAACTGCTCAAGATGGGATGAGCCTTTTTATAGGGGCGATCTAAAATCTTGGTTGGGGCAGTTTGCATAGAGTCGGTATTTATCTTAGTACAAATTACCTGCTTATGCAAATATTCAATGATGTTACTGAAATCATAGGTAACACCCCCATCGTAAAGATAAATAAGGTGGGGGAAGGGAAAGCCAATATTTTTGCAAAGTTGGAATTCTTCAACCCAGGTGGAAGCATAAAGGATAGGATGGCTCTTTTCATCTTGAACGAAGCAGAGAAGAATGGATTGATCGGGAAGGAAGTCGTCGAGAATTCTTCCGGTAATACGGGTGCCGCCCTTGCAATGATAGCTGCAGTGAAGGGTTACAAATCGACAATAACGATTCCGGACAAGATGAGCTCTGAAAAAATCAATCTGATGAAGGCCTTTGGAGCCGAAGTCGTCGTGACAAAGACTGATGTGCCCCATGAATCTGAAGAGAGCTATTACAGCGTTGCAAGGAGGATATCGAAGGAAAGAGGTGCATATTATCCAGACCAGTACAACAACCCTGACAACATTAGATGCCATTATGAAACAACGGGACCCGAGATATGGAGCCAGATGGAAGGAAAGATAGATATATTGATAGCCGGGATAGGTACCGGCGGTACTATTTCAGGCACTGGAAAATATCTGAAAGAAATGAACCCTAGGATAGAGGTCATAGGTGTGGATCCAGAGGGCTCAATTTTTTACGACTATTTCAAGAGCGGTAAGATCATTGAACCTCACGTCTACAATGTGGAGGGAATAGGAGAAGATTACCTTGTCAAGGCAGTGGATTTTTCGGTGATTGACGACATTATAAGGGTGGACGATAAGGAGTCCTTCTTAATGGCGAGAAGACTTGCGAGAGAGGAGGGCATATTCGCAGGTGGTTCAAGTGGATCAGCGATGGTTGCCGCTCTGAAGGTGGCTGAGCACAACAGCGACAAGAACATTCTAGTTATATTCCCTGACTCTGGTTATAGGTACATGAGCAAGATTTACAACGATGAATGGATGAAGGAGCACGGATTCATGGAGAATGAAAAATGAAATTCTCTACCAAAGCAATTCACACTGGGGAAGAACCCAACTACGAAATTAACGGCGAAGTGGTATCTCCAATTCACCTGTCTACGACCTTTGCCAGGAGAGATCCTGAGGTGCCAGCGAAGGGATATGAGTATACCAGGACTTCGAACCCTACGAGAGAAGCACTGGAAAAGAAGCTAGCGTCCCTCGAAGAGGCAAGATTTGGGTTGGCATTTGCTTCTGGACTTGCGGCAGAAACATCCCTTCTATTGAGCCTACTGAAGAAGGGTGATATGATATTGGCATCGGATGACCTGTACGGTGGAACGAGACGTATATTTGAAAGTGTCATCAAGAAGTTTGGAGTGGAATACAGAACCGTGGACCTTACCAGTGAGGTCTCTCTTGAGTCTCTCGAACCTGAACCACGTTTGATCTGGATTGAGACCCCGTCCAACCCGTTGCTTAAGATAATAGATATTGCGAGCCTTTCAAGAAAGGCACATAAGATTGGTTCGATGTTGGTTGTTGACAACACCTTTGCCACTCCGTACTTCCAGAATCCCTTGAAGTTCGGCTGTGATGTGGTTATTCACAGTACCACCAAGTATGTAAGCGGGCACAGTGACACTCTAGGAGGTGCCACGGTTACGAACAACGAAGAACTGTTTGAGAAGCTCAAATTTCATCAGAACGCTGTAGGAGCAGTTCTTAGCCCCTTCGATAGCTATATGACGATGAGAGGCATCAAGACGCTATCTATAAGGATGAGGGAGCACGAGAAAAACGCGATCAGAATAGCGGAATACCTTACAAACAGGAGTGAAGTAGAAAGGGTTTATTACCCTGGATTAGAAGACCACTTCAATCATGAAGTCGCAAAGAGACAGATGAAGGGTTACGGTGGTATAGTTTCTTTCACCCTAAATCTCAATAAAGAGAAGATTAGAAGATTCTTGAGAAATCTCAGGTACATCGCTCTGGGCGAGAGTTTGGGTGGAGTAGAGTCTTTGATAGAAATTCCATCATTAATGACTCACGCGAGCATCCCTAAAAACATAAGAGACCTTATGGGGGTCACTGACAATCTCATCAGGCTTTCAGTTGGTATCGAAGACATAGATGACTTAATTGAAGACCTAGAAAATGCATTTGGAGGAATATGACTTAATCACTCATTTCTCCAGCGATCGGGGCTGAATAGAACAACAAGGCGGTTGGAAATAAAGAAGTATCGGAACTTTGGACCTCGAGGTTAGAAAGAATCGTATCCACGCTAGCATCAAGATATTTAGATTCGTATCGGACAAAAGTTATTAATTACGAGTGTCTAAAAACAAGCTCTGTGGAATTAGACCATTGGTTTCCCTTGGAGACTAAAGGGTCGCTGACTGTTTGGGTAAGTCAAAGGTAGGTCCCCGATTGATCTCATTAATTTAGAAAGCAAAAAGATTCCCAGTGCAGTGACCCCTCAATAAGTTAACAGTCAATTGAAAGCTCAGTTCTGTCAGCAAAAATAGATTGGAACTTAAGAAGGTTAACATCTTTCATTGAACTGTTCGGATTATATAAAAGAAAAATAAAGTATAGAATAGGAATTGATTTTATTGAGTATATTTTTGAGTGTGCTGAATGGGCTTCGAACCAGTTACGGCCAGATTCTTCCACCAAGAGATTTTCCTCTCAAGATAGTAATCCATGCTGAACCTATCTGACCCAAGTGTTGCATCAACGAGCAGCAATAAGGCGAAAACAAAGACGTAGATTATGCTAGCTCCAATATCTGTGGACCCTGGTACGTATGGCCCTCCGAAGCCGTCTGGTATGGTCCAAAGCAGTAATGAAAAGAGTGCTCCTCCTACATAGCCCAGCTTCTTGGCGACTCCGAATAAGACCGAGATTGCTATGAGTGATTCAACGACTGCCACGAAGAGAGCAAATTGAAATGAATAAGAGGATACAATTTTGCCCCAGTACATAAACCAGGGCATCGCAATTTCATTCTGTCCTAACATGGCTCCGTTTACCATAGAAGATATCTCTCGGAAAAAGACAGGAGACCACTTGAAAGCAGCATCCACGACCCAAACGAGGCCAAATAGTATTCTTACCAAAGCCCTAAATGTTTTGAGACCGCTTCTCTCGCCTATTAAATCATCATTATTCATAGGTCACCGATACTGAAATTACTCTGAAATATAAGAAAACACTTTAGCCAATGTGATTAATTTGGTCTCCCTTTTAAGAACATATTGCACAAATATTCCGACATCTGTTTTATTAATCCAGACTACGAGGTTTTGAGCACACACTCCAGCTGTTTAATTGACTTCCCAGCGATTTCAGGTTCATGTCCATCGTAATGTCTACTGGTTGAAGGGCGCATATGTCGAGCAAATGATTCTATGCTAATTGACCACTATTTCTCCGTACATTCCTTCAGATGCATGTCCTGGATATGTGCATAGATACCAGTAAGTTCCGTTGTTCGAAAAATCATAGCTGACATTGACAAAAGCGTAGCGTCCTGAACTCTGAGGTGGAAGGTAGCTCATCATGTATCCATAACTGTTGTTGAAACTATAGAAGCCGTTCATCATTCCGCCGAAATTGTTGTAATACGGGGGGGCTTCGTTAGTGACTACAAAGTTATGATAAGCATCTGTATCAACGTTTATTGCGATGAATTTTACTATGATCCCGTGTTTGATCTCTAGCTTAGGGTTGACTTCTCCGAGGATCGAGAAGCTGTACATGCTTGCATTTGCATTCATAGGTCCCAGCTCTACTGGGATAGTGGCGCTTGCATTGATGTATATGACCCTGTCTCCGATATTTACACCGTGGGGAGGCGCTGTCAATTTGCCCAATTCTGATGACCCGATAGTTGAAATAGAGTTGCCGCTGAGATTATTCTCCTTTGCTTCATAGACGACTACTATGGAAAGAATTAGAACCAAGACGATCCCAATGGTCATATATCTACCGCGCATTCTCTATCAACTACTCCCTTCGTATGATTCTTCATTCTCTCTTTCATCTTCAAATATCTTCATTTGGATACCTTGACCTGACAACAACGAGGCATACTAAAGCGTATTGTGTGCAGATCGCCTATTTCAACGAACATTTGCTACACTCCATCCAACCGATTATCCATTGCTCCCCCATTCATAGGGGCCAGTTCCACAGGCCGCCTCACATTGCGCCAGGTGAAGGTACCGCTAGAACTCAGGTATAATGTACCTATCTCTCTGTATCAGACAATGACTGGTATGTTTACCAGTACTGAAGATCCATTTAGAATCGTGAAAGTGTTCAACACAACAGTCGACTGAACGTTTAGATGTTGCGGGACCAGTTCAAAGAAGTGTTCTCTCCAGGTGCAATCATACCATTAATAACTGTAACCTCATTTTCAATAGTACCTGTTTAATGAATAACTCCAATGCTTGTTATCTCCTGTTCCCTTGAATTGGTATGAATTCTCTTAAATTCCCTGTGTTTTTATGTCCTCTGATGAGCGCTTTTCACCATATTCCTTCATGATATTATGCCCTGTCTCATGTCAGATATTGCACCGGATGGATAACCGAACCTCTCCTTCACTTCTCTAAGTATGGAAAGTATGCTCTCTTAGGATTCAGAGAAGCATTTCCTTGATCAGAGCGTGAATCCCGATATTGAATCCCAGACAACAACGATCATCGAGAACTCTGAGTCCGGAGTTCCTTCCATCTACAATATCCAGGAATGCATGGATTCCCTTAGTTTCTCTGCATTCTCCTCGTGCGTCATAGAAAATATGTTCACAGCCATGTTGCTCAGATTCCTGACATGTGATTCAGATATTCCCACACCCATGTCACGGGAAATTTCTGAACAGCTCACACCATCTATGAATCTCTTCATTGCTGCATTGATCATCACTTCATTGGAATAGGTGCAGTACGGACTGACAATGGAATCAAGTGCATCTGACCTGAAGATCTTCTTGTGATATCTGCATCTCTTTATTCGGTGCAGTGCGATGAACTCTCCCCATACAGTTTTCACTTTTCTCGTAACGGTCTTGTATACAAAAGGCCTCATGCCGCACTCCGGGCAGGAGGATAAGGGGGAGGTGAATGCGACTGTCTTCTCAGCCTTAAGAATACCCTCTTCAGTCTCAGATTGTTCTCAATTATTATCTTCGTTAAATTGGTTGTGTCATATTCAATCCCAAGCTTCTTCAGTATAGGGGAAACCTAGTCAACCCCTATGCCCTTCTTCAGCAGCCTCTGGATATAGGGCATCAGTTCCTCAGGTTCTATCTCTTTCTTGGAGTTTGGATCCTTTCCCAGGTATCCTACATACTTAGCTACAACCTTTCCCCTTATTCTCTTCACATCCACTAGTTCGTAGTATTCCTTTCCCCTCCTCTTCACTTTATGAGTTACCAGGGTCAAGTATATGTTAGGTAACATATACACAACAAACTTTTCGCTACCAAGCTTTATCCGCAGAAAATCTAACAGAAAACAATTATCTATCTAACGGTATATAATTGCCATAGTCTTGGAGATAGTTCCGTCTGATTGGGACAACGGATTACCACATAGAGCGCAGCAAATCATTCCTCAATCATTACACAAAGGCACGAGATATCGTTGCCACATTTCTAAACCTGAATGATCAAATCCCATCTGTTCAACGCATCACTTAGACAAAAGAAATCGCGCACTCCCTTTTTCCATTAAGTACTTTAATTCCTAATTTCCATAAGGGAACAGACCAAAGAATAAAGATGATAGATTCCCTTCCCACCGAAGATTAAGCGGTTAAAACAGTCTATCCGGGGTTGTGGAAGTGACCTAGAAGTGGTCCTGCAGAGTCCCCAGCGTATATTTCAAATGTTGCGGCCAGTTCAAGGAAGATCCGGCGCGATGTTTAAGTGACTTCGCTCAAACTATTATACGCAGTCAAGTGAGAAATTACGCATTTCTTTCCGTCCTTAAGGTCTGCCATCCTTAATGCATTCCTGAAGGCCAAGGCGTAGAAGTACGACCATATTCCGGCAAATATGAGTACCCAGAAGCGCAGGAATGCGACTGCAAAGCTTTGTTAGTACGGATGGTACTTGACTTCGGCATATGCAAGATAAAATGAAGCGGGAATAGATATAATCGCACCAGGGACGACTTCCAGAATGACCTTTGTTCTCCTTTTAGGCGTTTTATCTTCTTGCAGCAGCATTATAAGAATACGCTGTAACTGGATAACGGGCAATACTGAATTCGAAATGCATTCCTTAGACCTCATCCGGCATCTCCAGTTTAGACCTGCCTAGCCACACGTTGAGGCCAACGTCCACCACTGAGAGTTCGAACATTATAAGGAAGACACCCGTCTATCCGATGTCCGTTATGAGGGATGATGTGACGAGCGGGCCTATCGCATCCGCAAAATTGGATATCAGTCCCATCCCGAAGGCTCCCCCGCTGACCTTGGCAATTAGGAACACGTTTCCTGGCAGTGCCCAGTAATTCGTCGGGAACATCATAAGGAAACCGTTGACCACAGCAGCGCCCATCGGTGAATAGAAAGAATCGCGCCCTACCGTCACGATAAGGACGATCGCTATGGCCATCATCACTTCAGCGAAAGTCATAACCCTCAGTCTTGCCCTCAACACTTCCCTGTTCTCCCTTGAATTCCTTGACAATCGGTCCCCGAGGAAAGCACCGACGAAGGCTGCTATGAAGCCTGAAATGCCCCATCCAGCTACCAACAGGCTGGACTGTGAGACAGAATATCCTAGAAAAATGGAGCAAGAGGAAAGGTAGCCGCCGATGCTGAAGAGAGTCCGGGCCAAAGGTATCTGTATGGCGCCCATCACCCAAGTCATAGGGTTTTACGAGGCACTCTCATGCCTCTCGCTCTTTGTCTTCAGGAACTCACTTCTCTGCGAGGGGGATTCCTTCGCAAAAATGAAGTAAACTATCTCACCACCGAGCATCACTATTCCCGTTATGTAGTAGGACTCCTGCCAGGGGATTGAGTCAAGCGCAGATCCAAGGATGCTGCCGAATGCGCTTCCAAGGCTTATAGCCCCAAGTGTGAATGCAAGTGACTTTGCCCTCTCGCCTGGTGCAAACCATCCTTTGAGCAGTATCGAGAAGAGTGCAAGCATCATTATCATCAGCCCCTGGAGGAATCTGAAGATCACGATTACGAATAAGCTGTGGAAAGACGGTATGAGGAACTGGGGAACTATGAGAAATGCCTGCGCCACCAGCACCCCAGTTTTGAGCCTTGTGTCGAAAATACCCCCCTCCCCTAGAAAGAATGCTGCAAAGAGTCCTATGGAAAATGAATCTACCCCCAGTATGGTCAGCAGCCGGGGGTTCACGCCGATTTAAACAGCGATCCTGCCGGATACTATTCCGAAAGAAGTGAGGGATACGAAACTCGTAGTCATCAGCAGACCTTCGATCCCTGCCATCACCCGTCTGTAATAGGAAGAATGCTCGCTGCTCAATGTACCTTCATTTTTGCAACATATTTAATGTGTGGTCCAATAACAGATGATTTCGAGAAACAGTATTCTTTGGCATCATGTGCCAACGACAGTCACGATCCATGCAACGACTTTTTCTGGAATCGAGATGGATGCATAGGTAACGTTCGACAGGAGGGTCATAGATAACATTCTCAATCTCCAAGCATTAGAAAAGAACAAGATTCGGTTTCACAGGCTCTATAGTCATTTCCCAGGTGGGGATGAACCGCATTGATTAATCAATAATATCCTGGTTAGATGCAAATCTCTCTCCGGGAGATGTATGCAGAAGAATGCCGGCATAAGAAGCGTTACTTCGTCTATGCTGCGTTAAACAGGGGCTTGGACATAATCAATAGCCGTGAAGCCTGCCTCAAGACTTTAATACCAGTCAAAGCTGAGCGGGTATGGAAATTGAGGGAAGGTATGTTCCCCCTGCGCTCCTAAACCTGCCCATAAGATCAATTTCGAGGAAGCCGATAAGAGTGATAAGGGAAAACGTCGAAGAGGGTGACCAGGTAGTTGACCACGGGGCGGGGCCGGGATACTATACCGTAAAGATATCCCGCATTGTCGGGCCCAGGGGAGTCGTATATGCGGTTGAGCCGAACGAAGCCTCTCTAAATGCACTCAAGAGGAGGATGAGAAAACTTGGTATAAGAAACGTCATACCCGTCAAAGAGTCTGGTTCCCACACTCCGTCGATCAAAGACGAATCCATCGATTTCTTGTTTTCGAATCTAACATTATGCTGCTTGCCAGATCACTCCGGAGCGATTGACGAAATTAGGCGGGTCCTGAAGCAGGGTGCAAGTGCATTCATTTCCGTGAATACCTTCGGGTCAGCCGGGGACAGATATGCGGTAAACAAGGAAGAATGGAATGACCTTATGAAGGGATTTAAAATACGGAAAACAGGCAACGACCTGATTGCGAGATGGGTGCTGGTCTCCAAACAAAGGGACGGGATGTAAACAGAAACAAAGAAAACAGAAAAGATAAAGGAATATGCATCGCTTAACCGACTAGTCGAAAAATTCTTTGAGAAAGGGGTGCAGTTTGAGGGCTATTCTGTTGAATGAAGCGGCACCACATGTTTCCGTTTGTCAAGTTCAAGCATATTGCCACCACAGGAGAGGTCTATTCAGAGCTCGTGCTTACCGAAAATGTGAGGGGAGCATGGGCCCCCTTTTCTGGGCCGGTGGAACGGAATGCACCCCGTTGGGTCCCCCCCACCGTTTCCCAGTGGACCTGGAAGTTTGGAAAATGGTGAAATGGGGATTCATGATTGGAATGCATGAGAGAAGAGCTTGAAGGGGAAGTAATAGTTTTTACAGGAGGTCCTCGTTCGTTACTGACAGTGAATTCACAGTTGACGGGGAGTACTCATCATTGTGAATTGCAAGTAATTTGCATATAATTCTGAAAAATCATTTTTTTAAACTTGCGTATTCCCATATATGAACAAAGCACTAACAGTAGCAATAATAATGATACTGGTTGCAGTTTCTGCTGGCTTCGCGTACGGTTATGCAAGCACCTCATCAGCACTATCTTCTGCAAACTCCAAAAATTCAATGCTCAACGGTGAGATATCAGCAGACAGCGGTAGTATTACACAGCTGAAAAGCGATTTAAGTCTCTACATTAACAACACGAAATTCTTGAATCAGGAAGTGAATAACAGTTCATCCCTTTCCGTACTTCAGAATGCATATGCACACTGGGATGGCATAGCAATCGAGAACTCTTCTCTTGTGATGTCTGAATACGTGACAAATTCGACTCTGCAGTGGATAGGTGGTCCCCTTTCTGGAAACTATTCCGGCGAATCTTCCATATCCGGAGTGTGGTCTAAGTTCTTCGCCCTGTGGAGCGCCGTGTGGTTCTACACACCTTCTCCGCCCTCAGTGAATATATCCGGCAGCAGTGGAACGGTAAATGCGGAGGTTCAATTTCTTCTGACATCCTACAAGACCCCGATGCAGGTTCAGTACCTGAACATATCCTACATGCTGAATTATGAGGAGTCAGCTGGTACGTGGTCAATTTCGCACGAAGTGTGGCATATAGTATCATCTGGGATAGTATCCTATCCTGCGTCACTCGTATCAGCACTGCAGTCGCAGAGCATAATGGGTGCAGCTTTCACACACTGGAATGACATTGCAATAGAGAACGTCTCGATGATAATGGCTGGTTATGCAAACAACGCCACGCTGGTGTGGATAGGAGGACCGCTGTCGGGGACATACAACTACAGCGAAATTCCAACCGTGTGGACAAAGTTCTCAAATCTGTGGAGTGCAGTCTGGTTCTATTCTGAGAACCCACCGGCCGTGAGTGAATCAAACGGAAATTATTACGTCAATTCGACTGTACAGTGGGTCCTGACCTCTTCTTCAACGCCCCTGCAGGTGAACAGCATAGTCACAAATTATTCTCTGGAATTCACGTCCGGCCCACAGCTCAAGATAGTGAAGGAAGTATGGCACATAATCTCCGCTTCCCTGGTCTCATACTCATCGGCTTCCTACGAATCTCTTCAGGGATCGGCAATAGGGAATTCGGCCTTCTCGCACTGGAATGCAATTGCAATAGAGAATTCTACTCTAGTAATGGAAGAATACCTTAACAACTCGTCCCTCCAGTGGATAGGTGGAAAGCTGGCAGGAAACTACACTAACTACTCACAGATCGAAACAGTATGGAACAAGTTCTTCTCGATATGGAATGCAGTATGGTTCTATTCAGAAGCCCCGCCAGTGACAAATGCAACGGTATCGGGAGGAGTCGTGACGGGTGGCACAGTGACTGCTGACGTGCAGTTCGTTGTACAGAGCGCATCGAATCTTTCACAGTTCTCCTACATAGACGTCGTCTACACGATCCACTACGCATACGTGAACGGAAACTACTACATAGTATCGGAAACATTTGACAACGTTCAGTCGGGTACATTGAGTAACGTCGGGACTTTCACCTAATTTTTTTTAATTTATTTTTAATAGTGGTGTTGATTACGATTAGGATACAATGCAACTCTCTGGAGATCCGAACAACGGATTCGACATTGAGGACAGAGATGTCAGGAGACTATTCCAGTATCTCTTCCTCTACTCAAGGGGTGGTGCATTGAGGAGCAGGATTGTCTTGATTTTGAGGGAAAGACCTAGAAACAAGAATGAGCTGAGCAATATGCTAGGGGTGAACTACAGAACGGTTGAACATCACCTTTCCGTTCTTCTGAAGAACAAAATGGTAGAGGGGGATTTCAGGAAATATAACTCTCTCTTTTATCTGAATGTGCGTATGGGTGGGTACATAGAACAATCGCTGAAGACGCTGGAGATGGTAGGAGGTTCAAGATGATTGGAATCTACTGGTTGGGGAATATAGCCATTGGCGCGGCTGAAGCCATAATATTCACGCTAATTGTTTTGATTACGGCCGAAACTTACAGGAAGACACACGCACAGGCTTCCAGAACACTTATCGCATTTTCATCCCTCATGCTTCTTTACTCCCTTCTAGTTGTGGTTACGAGCGTCGTTTTTTCGTACAGATACGGGTCAGACGTGGCGCTTCCCCTGCTTGGAGTAAACACCATATCTTTGGTTGCGTTTATTGCGCTCTACTTGCTGATTTCGCAGTGAGACCTTATGTGCGATGCAGGGGCATTTTAGATTATAGGGGTAACTCTTTCAATAGTATCTCCTAATGAGAACTTACTGCTGCGAATAGGTTCTGGTAATTTATGAGATTTGTGGTTTTACATCAATATTCGGAACGGCATGAAACTCTCTTGTACAACCCATTATTTGATTTTATTCTAAGGCTTTGATGGTGTAAGTAGGGGACTTCGTCCCGTGGCAGTGTGTAGAGTATGGATCCTTTTCAGATTCTTAATCGACGACACTTTTCAAAAAAATGAAATGCAAAAAAATAAAATCGAATTATAGCATTATTCCCGGCTCATCTAACTTGCAAGTCAGTATTTCTTGGCCCACAGTCTTTCCACTTGGTCGATGTCGTTGTTACGTAATAGGCATTACCGATAGTGTTCGTACCCGGTGTACCTGGCGTCAAGTTGTTTTGTTCGCCCGTTGTGTATTCCATCTGTGTAAATGCGTTGGTTATTATGGGTGCGGATATCTGTACAGTGGTCGTCTCTGTAGTTGGATGTTTAAAGTCTGCTGTGCTTAAGCCACCACCCCCGAGAATGGTTCCACTTGCACTGGACCAATTGCCAAACAGACCATACTTGTCTGGTTGGTACACTAAGTAGCTGTATGTGTTACTGGGGGACGAAATAACAAGTTGGCCCTCAATTTCGCTGTTCCCATAGGTTCCCGCTATGGAGTAACTTGTACTAGTAGAAAGGGTTTGGATAGGAAAATAAACTGACGTGTTACTGTATATCTGGGCTGATCCATACACGTTGGTCACGTTCCAGATTCCAAATCTTGCAAATCGTTGTGTAGGTGAAGAGTTGTAAATGTTGTTCTGTAACACGAATTGAATCCAGTCTCCAAGTCTATTGTTTCCAGTAAAGAAGTTGCTGTTCAACTGGACGCTCCACGCGTTTGAGCCCCATAAGTTATCGCTTTCCCCTGACGCTAATTGAGAAAAGCTAACCTGTACTACTGCATCATTTAACCCGTTGTTGCTGGCGTTCCCTCCTTCAACACCGTAAGTGTTTCCTTCCATAGGAACAGTCGCACTGGCTGGCCCCGACCCAGATACAGCGTTTATCTTAAACCACGGACCGTCATTTATACGCTCAAATGCTCCACTACCAGTCAAGTCAGGAATATTTGGCCATTGAATGGTAGTGATGTTAGGAAGTAAAGCAATAGAGGCATTCTATGCCGAAAGGGCTGATTGCGAGCTTGCTGCGAAAGTCGCTCCACTAAAATTCGATACAAACATAATCGCAGCTGCTACAAAGACAAAAACAAACAATTCTCTATTCATAAAAGTCAAAACTAGTAGCTAAAATTAACTTTCCGTAATGACTGTATATAGCAGATGGGGAAGTAAGTATTTTAGGTGAAAGAAGGCATACCTGCTCCGTTATCAGCCTTTTCTTAAGAGGAGTGCAATCACCTAGGCTGAACACATTAAGTAACACAAAAATAGAAAGGTGTATCAAGGAGGGATTTTATCATTCCCCAGAGAACCTATCTTTGCCCTTTCTTATCACTACAATGTTTACGGAATCGGTGATTTTATGGATTTAACAAAGATAGAGTGTAGAAACAGTAACATTACAAAGTCAGTTCTTCTTAGCTACGCTAGAATCAGGATAGCAGAGGGAATTTAGAATTTCGTAGTGATACTTTAGGGGAAACTCAGGAGAGAATAGTAGATTAGGAGTTAAAGTTAGATTCACGCCGAGACATCTGCAAGAATGTGGCCTCTCCATCAGTTTGTAAAATTCTAAATGAGTCCGTGTCGGATTCGTTCAAATAAGAAAATCTCTTATTGTCTCGTCCTGGTTCACCAATTACACATCAAATGTCCGCATCACGGATATGGAGCTACTGGATGTCCCCAAAAAAAGACACCGTGCCAGTAGGTTACTCCGAAGCTAGCCGTAAGCACAAACGAGATAGAAGCTTAAGCTTGAATGTGACCCCCAGCAACCCCACCTCCAGGAACGTTACGCGAAATAACCGGTGCCAGAACTGCAAAAAGAGTCACAACAATTATAAGAAGAATGACCATAGTAAAAGAATTCTTTCGCTTGCTTAAGAGCATTGAGTGGTTAAACCTTAACTCGTTGGTTCCATCAGCCTTGTCTATTTCGCTGCTCGTATCTAAGTCACTGGTAATTGGAATAAAAATGTTACGAAATAGTTTTCCAAAACGAGTTAATTGTGTTCTGTCAATAGGCACCCAGTTGACTTTCGTCCATATTGATGCAATAGCAGCGTCTATTATCGGATATGTGCTGTATATCAGATGATTGAGAGACTGATCATTCCGGCATCTAGGGTGGATGTAAGAAGCATGGAGGGATATTTCATAAGAACAGTTACGAAATTTGGAAACAGTGCTAAGATAGACTGCCCGAAGGAATACCTTGGTAGAACAGTATGCGTAATAGTTGCATGAACAGCGACAGTCTTATCTCTTCACTGAAGACAATGAAACACTTTACAAACTTTTCATCAAGCTCCTTCCCGATGTACGATTCCAGCATAGATCTCACTGCTGCCACCCTTTCATCTATGTCTTCTGTATCGGATTTCTCCCTGTCGGGATTCCGCACCGCTAGTGCCTTCCTCTTCCTTAACCTTCTCATCTCCCTCTTATTCATGTCTTTGATATTTCAATACACCTTGACTTTCCTCGCATAAATTCCCAGTTCTGCAATCTTGTCTGCCTCTGAGTATTGTTGGTTCATAAGCACATTCCTATGGTGCTTATCCCAGCGGTATACTGCCTTAATGTATTCACTTCTATCCAAAATCTTCAGTGAAGGTCTCCTTCCGAATGCCCTATCATTCCACACAACTTATGAGACACTATGGGGGGAAACAATAGAAAAGGCTAGGAATATCATATCTGAAGGATTCTATGATGGTTAAATGATGGCGATATTCAGGTAACTCATTACGTCTAATTCCTAAACTCAAGGTAAATAGATATCTAATGCACGTATATTTCTCTCGCTAGTCTCTAGCTATGGTGATTGAATGAAATCTGGCACGACAAAAAAAGGAATTTTAGTGATAGCGCACAGAGGAGGAGGCGAACTTTTCACAGAAAATACAATTACCGCCTTCAAGAAG
>JAMCUN010000020.1 GCA_023381415.1 Thermoplasmatota archaeon
TTCGTCTTTTTGGGTCATCAGTTCCCGCCACATTTGAGGGACTGAAAAAGAGAGTGTCAGAATACTACAGAACTAGAAGAATCAGACTTAATATAGTCAACTATATATATCCTTAACTATAGACACCAGGAAGCCTAATACCAACAGGTAGAGAACAAATTTATTAGGTTCCTAGAAATTGTCATAAGTTAAGTGATGCCCCAAAAAGACGAACTTATTGATGTTGTTATACCGACCTTAAATTCTGAAAGAACTATAGAACAGTGCTTGAAGAGTATAAGGTCACAGACAATTTCGGATGATTTAGTCGTTACGATCATCGATGGTGGATCTAGGGACAATACAATAGAAATAGCAAAATCATATAATTGTAAAATATTTTTGATGCCCGGAATGTATGGCACTGGGAAGAATGGCGCTAGAAACTATGGTGAACATATTACTAAATCCCCATTTGTCTGGCTTATAGATTCTGACAATATACTGAAAGAATCTACTGTTGCCGAAAGATTGATAGAACCTTTGTCATCTGATCCCAGTTTAAATATTTCAGTGCCAATGACAGCAAAAGATGACTCAGCTTCTTCATTCAACAATTGGATATCGCTTAGGGAGATTGATTATGTTACGCGTATGCTAAGTAGTGCTTATTTATTTCAAAATGGGTATTATTTTTTAAATGATATCTATCACGGCTTATCAAACGCTACCCTGATAAGAAGAAAGGCTTTGATGGAGGTTGGAGGTTATGACAGTGATGTTAGAACTTTGATTAGACTAAGGTCTATGAACTTGTCTAAGGGCGTAGTTGACATAAAGAGTCATTTTTTTCACAATCAAGTAAGCTCGATATTAGAGTATCTAAAGAAGTGGAATAGGAGGATTTCAAAATTTTCTAATTTCAATGAGTCTGATTTAGAAAATTATTTTGTTGATGGACCATATTTAAAGAAAGGTAATGAGTATTATAGAAACTCTATTACCGGACCCCTAATTTGGCAGCCTATTCTAGATTTATCTAAGGCTTTATTTGATGGAAATACAATCTATTTGTGGGGGGTAGTCTACATCATTTTGATGTTGGCCGATTTAGCGCTGCACCCCGTGTCTTTTTATAAGACGCATAAGAATTTCCAAATAAAATAATGTGATAACTGAATGAACCACATTAAAGAGGCGAGGCAGAGAGGCACTTCCAAGTTAACGTGCACTCACAACCGACCAGTTACACCTCTTCGTTGTTTATATCAATGGCTTTTGGTCCTGTTATAATGCTAAGCGCCCTATCGAGACCAATCATCGTGACTTGAATCGAAAACCAAGGAATCAGGTCTTGTGTTAATTTAATAACCTCGGCGTTTTTTAGCTTTACCCTTATGTTGTCATACCCTCGGACAATATTCCATATTACTGATATCCAGTTTTTGTAAGCAATCCTGTACTTGCTTATTTTCTTAAGGCCAATCATCACGACACTAATATCACAATATATTCATAAATTTATCGTAAAATCGTCTCTTGCCGTGGTAGAAAAATCTTGAAGAGGAGTCAGCAGGTCTTTCAGAAGAATATTATTAGAATCTACTTCTTTTCCATGCTTTGTAAACTCTTCCACCTGTCCGCTTCTGCCAGTCACAACACATTTATATCCTCCCTTGTAAATTGCTTTCCTGTCCGCAAACGCATCTAGTATCTTTTTGCCATTTGTCTGAGACTGTTGATTGTAGAAATCTTTATCTTCCACCTCTCTGATCCCACGAATTTCACTGTAAACAACCTCATCTGTGATATTGTCTTCCTCGTAATTACCTTCTATAACGTCCACTATGAACTTGTTCAATTTTGTCAAACTCTGATATCCCCCTCTTACTGGGAATTTCTTATTTTTCGGTAACTTGATCATAAGGGGTACCTCTACCAGTTCATCGAAAAGTAAATGGTTATGACCATAATAATTAAATTTATTGTCTATCAGCGCTTGACCGCGATCACTTGTGACTATAATAAGAGAATCGTCATAAATTTTCATTTCTTTTAGGCCCCTAACAGACGCCCAAGACTGATATCCATGTTATGTACTGCCTTAAAATCGTTTCTTCTGTTCACGGATGCTATGTGTTCTGGAATCTTATATCCTTTTAATAAAGTGTCTTCTTTAATTTTGACGTAGTTCTTATATTCCCACGATGTTAGCGGTTCATGGACATCCATAAAGTTAAGGAATAGAAAGATTGGTTGCCTGATGTGCGAATTAATGACGTCACTTACGATTTCTTGAGAGCGTTTGTGGACATAATGTGGAAATAGAGGATACAGTTTATTGTGCAGTCTTAGGTAACTGAATAATAAGTTCATTTCGTGCGCTCGGATTAAGTTAACCGCCCTTTCCCTATTTGTCTTCCCATATCCATCAGCTTTTTCTCTAAGTAGAACTTCCTCTTCTGTAATGAATGGATCTTTGTAAGTTAGGATCGTAAAATCCTTTTCAAGTCCAGTTCCAGTATAAAGGAATGGATTGGCGGTAATTCCGACTGTGTTGTAACCTGTCCTCCTGAGTCGTTGGATAATTGTCATTTTGTCAAAATTCCTATATTTTTCAAACAGAGGTCGTATATCTACTTTGGAAAAGTCCGAACCAGTCAGAAAATGATCTACTCCATGCTCTGAAGGATACAGACCTGAGAACATCGACACGTGCGAAACCACTGTCCAGGGTGACGGGGCGATCGCGTTCGGAAATACTATTGCGTCTTTTGCAAAATTAGTTAAATGTGGAGCGTTAGCGCTTCCGCCATACATAGGTAACACGTCCTTTCTAAGGGTGTCAAGGAGAATGAGAATCACGTTTGGATTGCTCTTCACCGATTGTTAGCTTGCCTTTATTTAAAAATTTTATCCAGCAATGACTATTCAGTCAACCTCATGATCGTTACCAGGTATGGTCACAAAGGATTGTTCTTCGAAATCATCCGTAGTTTATCAAAAACATCAATAATGTGCTAATTTCAAGATAACAGTAATATATAGACAGTTAATGGAGAAGTAGATGGAAGAGCTAGAGATCAGAGAGAGTATCAGTAGTGGCATTTTTTTCCAGTACGTGAACTCTTTTTCCTATGTTCTGGTAGCATTTGTCTTTTATATCTATTTAATCCACTTCTACACTTCTGAGCTAGTGGGCATTGTTGCCCTTCTCCTTGCAATAACGTCCATTCTGAACATAGTGTTTACCCTGGGCATCAATTATGGATTACAGCACTTCATTTCCTACCACCTTGGTAAGGGGGAATTCGATGCCGTCAGGGGTCTAATTAAAAGGTTCTCAGTCGTAGGTGTTGGTTTGTCTGCTGCATCATTTGTATTCCTCTATTTCACCTCCCCTATATTCGCTACGCTTTTCTTCCATTCTCTTAGATACGCCACCCTGATGAGGTTCCTTGGCATAGAGCTCTTCTTCATGGTAACTAGCACACTATTCAGCAGCATCCTAATAGGCTTGCAGAATTTCAAGTCCCAAGCAGTTTTCAACATTATAGGAATGCTGATCAGCTATTCCCTGCCTGTAATCCTGCTCTTTCTCTTTAACAATCCCATTTACATTGTGGTGGGATGGGCCTTAGGCTTCGCATTTTCTGCTATGGCCTACGGAATAAAGATACTTGAGAAGCTAAGGAGTATAAATGGGAACGTAACACAACATTATAGGGACAGAATATTCAGTTATTCATTTCCCCTACTGGTTTCGTCCTTGATAGGATACGGATCTTCCTACGTTGATAGGTTTGTTGTTTCATATCTTCTTAACCTCTCCCTCCTTGGCATATACAACTTTGCACTACTGATAAGCTCTGCCATAGGTTTTATTGGAGGGCCATTCGCAACGATAATGCTGCCAAAGCTATCAGAGGCATACGGGCTAGAGAACTATGAAGATTTCAGGAGCTACGTAGCAAAGGGGATTGAACTCATTTCAAGCATTTACGTGCCAATTGCAATGTTGGTAGCTTCACTCTCGTCCTCAATACTCCTCTTCCTGTCCAGCGGTGAATATCTTCCAGCAACTATTCCTGTAATGATTGTATTAATTTCCAGCTCGGCATTTATTTCCGGTGGCATATTAGTGGTTTCCCTGCAAGGAATAAGAAAGACCAGAATATTCCTTTTGACCTCGTCCCTTGGACTGATTTCCAATTTCGTGCTTTCCATCTTACTGATACCAAGGTTTCAGATGATAGGTGCAGCAATAGGATATTCATCGATAAGTATAGTACCATTTGGAATCTTGTACCATTATACAGCGAAATTTAGAATACTTAGGTTAGAGTGGCGGAAGCTTGGGAAGATCTATCTCTCGTCCATCATCATGTTCACTACCACTTTTCTGTTACAAAGCGCGATTCATTATTCTCCCCTCAGGCTATTCTTCATGATATTCTTGGGATTTGTGATATATATTGGAATGATGAAGATGCTCAGAACGTTCGATAAAGAGGATATTGATTTCATAATGGTTTTAATGCCAGACTGGATACAGAAGATAAAGAGTGTTTTTTCTATATTGTTCTTATAAATGTATGCGTACTCCCCTAGTGTAGTTTAGCTCCATTTACGATTATAAAATTTAATTTAAGATGGAGACCTCGTTATTCTATATGTATTCATTTTAGCTTATTTCCGCATTCCTTTGGTTCCGAGATCTTTTTCCTTTTTTCTGTTCCTACTTCTTAATAGAAGCAGTGCGACGACCACTACTGCGAAAACAGGAACACCTATTTCGTAGCCTACGAAGGATGATGCTTTTACAATGACAACAGTATTGTTTGGGTTCAGAATCCCAGTTTCAGGGTTGGCACTATATCCAAAAGGAAAAGTTATCTCGTAACGGTAGCTGCCATTTGTTAAATTTACAAATAAGAAAGGTGATGAAGAGTTGTAGTAAGTGCCATTTATGTCCACGGTCCAGTGGGTGTTCGACGGGAGGCCCGTCTCAATGAATGTAAATTGCATTATTATTTGAAACCTCAAAAAGACGCTAACATTCTGTCCTTCCACTGTGGTTCTCCCATTAGAATTTACGAGGGATGTTCCATCAATCTTGCCTACTGAGTAATTATATGTTCCATTTACTGTGTGAAAAATGATTGAGGAATTATCAGAGGTTTTCGTCATTTTTCCAAACGTAACGTTCCAAACCGTCCCTTTTTCAAGACCAGACTCTAGAAAGGTCACAGCATAAATTTTAGAGAAAGTAATAGAAATGCTTAAATTAGCTCCTTCTACAGAAATATTGGATGATAGGGGGCTGCCCGTAAACCCGGTCTCATTTCCGATTGAATAGTGATAAGAACCATTGGTCAATTCAAATTTTATAGATTGAGAATTAGATGATCTTAGTACAGTTCCTACATCTACGGACCACCTAGCTCCAGATGGAAGTCCATTCTCGCTAAACTCTACCAGATAGAGTTTTATTGCGCTGTAAGTGGCTATTAAGAAGGTGGGCATTGCCACACTTACGTTAGCAAAGGTATAGGGAATAAACGACGTACCATTGAATGTATTTGGTTGATTGATTAATCGATTTTCTGAACCGAAAGTAGTACCTGTGAAGATAGATTTCATTCCTGCAGAACTAACCCATATCAGCTTATAATTTGGTGTTGTGAAATTTGAAAGATAAATAGCATAATGGCCTGTACCTGTGAATGAAGACACAAAAGACTGATACGTAACTGCCCGGGCTAACCAGGGATAAATAATTTCGTTATTTAAATCCGAAGTGTTGCCTTTTGAATAAATCGTGAGCCCATCGTTCGCAGTATATAGTCCAGGAACAGTTCCAGTAATTTTTATTCCACCAGTAGTCGGTGTTGAATAATTCGTGTAGAACAAAAATACTTTTGCACCGTTGTCGTATTGTGCAAATGTCGGGGAGAGCTGTGGAGCTTCACCCAGATATGATATATTCCCGCTGAAAAAACTAAAGTTTTCTTGATAGACGTTCATATAAATTGTCTGATCAATGAACTGATTCAGCTTTAACCACAGAACAACTGAACTGCTGTTCATCTCCTGAATCCAGCAGTAGATGTTTGTGCCGTTAGCATAAGAGAATAAGAGATTAGATACGTGTGAATTTATTCCGTAATAGGAATAGTTTCGAGACGAGTTGCCAATCACAAGCATCTGTTGATAGACTAGAGAGGAGTTAGCATAAGGTACGATTAGTGAGATGGGATAACGTAAAATGAAATTGTTTCCAGGCAAGGATTCGTAAGCTCTGGTCTTTGAGGATATGTTGTTCGAGAATCCACTAAGACAGTTCGAAATAATCGCAGTCGAAGATAACACGAATACAAGGGAGATAACAATTAATAGTGTCATCTTCGATGTCATTTTCTCAAAGTGGTATAGTGCATAAATATATAAATTCTATTTTCACCCGGAGGTAGTTGGGTAATCCCGGGTTCCGAATCACAAGTCGATCAGTATTGAAATGATGAAGAACCTCGGGTCAGTCTTGAACTTTAAAGATTTAAAGTTCGGTGACAGTAATTGAATTTCAGTCTTATAGGAGGCCCTCTAACATATGAAATTGCACCATGCAGACGTTTTATCTTAAGCCCAAGTCGAGATTCACTAGATATATGGTAGTAAAAAGGTTCAAGGAAAGAACGATTACATCGATATAACATTATGATGAATAGAAGCGAACTCGTGGTTGAGACTGGGTAGGATTCACTAGGAAGAATGATGACGCAAGCTTAAATCCTCGGAGGATTTAGTGTGGGGAAAGTTATTCCTAATTACGTTAATAGGGCAATAGATGCTGATTCCCACAGATCTCAATCCAGCTTATCTGTTACTGATATTGAATTAGGAGAAGAAGTATAATACGGAGCAGAATCTAGTGTAATTGATGATGCCAATATTCACGCCCCAGTGAGTTCTAGGTAGAAGCTTGGTCCGAATAAATACGGTGTGTATGGGGGAAACCACTCCAATAGGTGCATTTCCAACCAACATAGGCGTCTTGCATCCTGCGTTCTCAATCTCTGACGAAACCCTTCCGGATAATGTAACTGAGAAGAATAAGAGGAGGCATCAAAACGAGAAACACAAAGGCCATTCCTCCGTCCTCGATAGATAAGAATATGGGTTCTCCAAGACTCTTCTCCAGCTGTATGACTACGGGTATTCCAAAGGGAGGTATTTTCTCATATGGCCCCGAATAAATTACCGTCATCGTTGGTTTCAGGAAGCTGCCTGGAATGAAGCTTCCCTGCAGTTCGCTTCCATTCACAACTACCTTTCCCACAGATGGTACTCCTGCGATGTACAGAGCCACCGAACTCTGGTTGTGAAAATACATCGGAATGTTTGTCTCTAAATCTAGTGTGTAGGACCCGCTGAGGGTTGCGTTGACCCGGAACGAGTACGTTATACCCCTCCCTTCCAGATGCATAGCAGTCTGTGAAGAAACTCGAAAAGAACTATTTGATATGCCTGCAGTGACATTTCCGTAGGAGCTTCCGAACAACTCCAGCGTTGGATCTATTAAAGGGAATGGTAATTCTAGGATTTCAGAGAAGCTTGCGCGCTGTAGACTGGTAGTTCCTGGATCGTTTACGGCAACGTACTGGTTGGATGGCAAAGTCAGATACCCTTCAAGATAGTTTGTATACTTGCTCTCCATCAGTCCGACCAACGGAACGGAGTAAGTGACTACGAGTGAAGTGCCGTTGAGGGATTCAGAGACTTGATTTGCATGAAAAGTATTCAGCGAGCTTTCAAGGAACATCCCGCTCGGAACACTGGATGCAACTGGTGCAAGGATTATCAACGCAACAACTGCAAGTGCTGATATGGTGGATAACTGAGCGATCAAGCTCTTTTTGAGCCTCATTACGGTTCCCTTCTTCAGTTTCAGCACTATCGGTATGAGACAAAGCAACGCAAATGAGTAAAGAAAACCAAGGTCATCGTTCAGTACCGGCGGATAGAAGTTCCTTATAGCCAATATTTTCAGATTGACATCCGAGAAGTATATCAGGAACCCAACAGAATTAATAGTCTGCATCACGCCGAAGCTCAGTGCGTATATGAACCAGAGAAGGCCTATGATCATCCACCTGCGGTATACCACGGCTATGATGATCGCGAAAGGGATCACTGATGCAATGTAGCTGGGCAGGTTGTAGGGATTCAGAGCTGAAAAGAGGACACCCTGGATGAGCAGGGATGAGACCAGGGACTCCCTTCCCACCTTCTCTTTCTTCAGCAGGAAATAGGAAAATGAGGCTACAAGGGCAGAGCCGTAGTACACATAGTTGTAGAACTCACCGGGAATTCTGCCTGCGAGACCAAAGACGTTCAGCATATCAAAGATGGAGTAGTACGACACGGAACCAGGTGAAATGTATCCGGAAGGGTTACTCGGCGAACCTGCATAGTACCCCACTCGGTAGTATACATACAGGACTGACAGCTGTCCTATCGCTGCAGTGGCTGCCGCAACTGCAAGGAATAGCAGCGCTTCTTTTCTACCCTTCTCATTGTTGACATATCTGAGGAGGAATGGAATGGAAAAAACTGGGTAGAGATAGGAACCGACCGACATTCCATATAGTGCGGCAGAGACAAGTGTGTTCTTCTTGAGAAGGAAGTAGACGGATGCAATGAGGAAGAACATCGACACAACTATTGCGGAACCATATATCACGGAGGTAAAAAAGTATATCGGAGAGGTAAGGAGGAGAAGAGCAGCAATGTGCCCGTCGTGCCCCATCTCCTCTATGACCTTGCAAAGAAAGTATGCGGTTAGAAACGTGAATACTATAAAAGGAATCTTTACGCCGAGCTGTATTGAGAGGACGTTGCTTATTCCAGCTATAGAAGCAACAATCGTAAAGAAGTACCCGCCTATGTTTATGACGTCGTAGTACAGACCCATGGGTAGTCCGTAAGCAGGGTTAACGCCGAGAAAGTAAAAGAACTGGGCATGCTGTGCGTAGATAGCGTCGTCAAAGGGATGTGCAGCTATCGTACCTACTATCAAATATAGCGCAAAAACCGCGGAGTAAATTATGAACGAATACTTTCTGTCCGTAATCGACTGATGAACGTTTAGAATATTATGTTTGCTTTATCTGCAAAGAGCGGCGGTAGAAAATCTCGTTTGGAGATTGTATCCAAAAACAAATCCGACAATAATAAAAGTGGCTGCACAGTTTATCCGCCAGAACTGATTGGGTCAATAGTTATCTTTTAATCTAGATGCGGATAGACTTTCCTCTGAAAGCAAGGGTTATTCATTTGGTGGATTGTTCTTTTAATAACTGGATTCTGGAACGGTAATCTTTGACCGTCTTACGAGGGGGAGGAAATAAAGTATAAGTACTTAAATATTAATCAGTCGTCAATATAATATGAATTCAGAAAAACTGGAAGTGATTGGAGTTGTCGTGTTCGTGGCAACCCTGTTGGCTATGTCTGCATTCGTACCATCATTTATAGGTTTCAATCCATCGGCTGGCGATTACCAGCCAACGCTTTCACCTTCTTCCGCTGTTATGGACGTGGGGCAAAGTATCAACTTGGTCGTTACCAGCGTAAGTTCATCATCACTCGGTGGTTCTAGCCTTGGGTCTTCCCTTGGGAGCTCTTCCCTAACCGGATCTTCTCTAAGCAGCTCTTACACATTCTACTGGTACATCAACGGTAGCTATGATGCTTCCATAAGTGGCCCTGGAATGGTAAGTTACACCTTCACTCCGACAGGAGCAGGCGTTTATGCGTTTTATGTAATTACCTCCAGCATTAGCAGTAGCTCACTGGGAAGTTCCTTGAGTAGCTCCCTCGGCAGCTCTCTGTCAGGGACTTCTTCACCTTCCAACACGGTCAATATTGTGGTAAACCCAGCTCCCGTAGCTGAAATTAATGGTCAGAAGTCAGCTTCCCTGCTTACTACTGTGAGTTCAGTAACTTTAACTGAGTTAACTGTGGCTGCAAGCGTCGAGCCAGGGACCGGAACAGGACCTTTTGAATTTTATGCAGAACTTAGTGTTTCTAACGAGCCATCAATTCCGTCTTCCAGCCAATCAGGGTGGTCTTCTTCATCCTTACAAACAATCACTTACTATGGGGTTCCTCCTGGGGCCACATATTACGTATTCCTATTCGTTGAAGACACTGGAGTGAGTAGCGGCAGCCCCTCACCATTAGTTTCAACGAATTACGCGACTGCGACTCTGACATCTGTCGCAACTATACCCCAATATCAGGTAACTGTCAGCGCGGTCAATGGTACGTCCAATCCGTCAGGAACTGCGTCATATTCCGAATCTTACGCCCTACAACTCACCGCAACTCCAGTATCAAACAGTTACGTATTTACATCCTGGACTGCCAACAACAGTCAGATTACGATAGTCAATCCATTATCACTCAGTACTTATGCGATAATAGGAGGATCTGGTACCATTAAGGCGAATTTTGAAGAGGCAGTTTCTACCACAACCGTCTTCACAACCGTTTCCAGCAGCGGTACTTCCACAACCTCGATTGGTTCAGCGACACTGAAAACCAATGGTGCTACTCCTGGGAGTCTAACGGTTACCATGTCCGTTTTAACGACCAGTAGTGGGCCCACAACCTCAACACCCACTGGAACTTCTTCTATTTCCATGACAAGCGTAGTTGTAGTCCTAGACCTGAAACTTACTTCGACGTCTACAACTGGTACTGTAACGGTATCCTACAACAGCCCGTCTGTGACGCCTTCTACCCAGATTCTCTACTGGAATGGCGCATCCTGGACTGTTGCATCTGACATCACAGTAGTTGGAACTACTGTTTCTGGGACGATTCCCATTGCAGACCTCACGGCAACTCCTATAATGATAGGTACAGTCTTCACCGCACCTCCGCCTCCACCAGTCACCAAGTACAATGCCACTTTCGCAGAAACTGGTCTCCCATCGGGTGCGCCCTGGTACGTGAACATAACGGGCCAGCCGTCGTCAGGTCCTATAGTGACGGAAGAGTACAACGTGTCACTCCCCTCTGGCAATTACACCTATTCCGTCTCAAGCGGCTACAAGGTACCTGTGTCAAATGAGACATTCAAGCCCGTAACTTCGACTGGAACTCTTGTGTTGAATAAGACAGCAGTAGTTGCGGTCAAGTTCATACCAGTGACATTCCCTGTCACGTTCACAGAATCTGGCCTGCCATCTGGAACACTCTGGTATCTGAACGTCACAAATATGGGCGGAGTGAAGCAGTCCTTCACTTCTACTTCAACAACGATATCGTTCTCCGAGCCAAATGGCACATACTCCTATGCAGTGGCATCGTCCAATAATCAATATGGCTCGCCTCCAGGATTGTTCAAGGTTAACGGTGCAGCCGTAAATGTGTCCGTAACGTTCACCCAGGCAAAATACTCAGTATTGTTCACAGAGTCCGGCCTCCCGACTGGTACTACATGGTCCGTGACACTTAACGGACACGTCCAGTCCTCCACTACCCCGACAATGACATTCACTGAGCCGAACGGAGTTTACTCCTATTCAGTCGGGAACGTCAGCGGATACTTCCTGCCTTCGAGCACGGGAAGCGTGACGGTCAATAACGCCAATGTCACATTGCAGATATCCTACGAGAAACTTCAGAAGATAACTGTATCAGAGACTGGTCTGCCGACGGGGACAGAATGGTTCTTCAACGTGACGAATGTAGCCGGTTCAACCCAATCGTTCAGTTCCTCATCCACAACTGTTTCATTCCAGGAAGTGAATGGCACATATTCCTACACAGTAGCAACTCCCGACAAGGTATACTATCCTTCACCGTCTTCCGGTAAGCTAAAGGTAACAGGAACGGAAACGCTCAGCGTAACGTTCAGCCCTGTGACATACTCCTCGGTATTCACTGAAACTGGACTACCATCCGGTACTTCCTGGTCCGTCACCTTCAACGGAGTGACTAGATCGACTACCTCCAGTTCTATATCCTTCACCGCAACAAACGGAACTTACCAGTTCGCAGTCTCCTCCATATCTGGGTACAGTGCGAGCATCTACTCTGGCAGTATAACAATCAACGGTGCTTCTGTGACTACTTCCATAAGTTGGACTCTGGTCACCTACCAGATAACGATATCCCAGACTGGAATATCTTCAGGCACATCATGGTCTGTCACCCTTACTGGAACGACGTTCAACAACCAATCTGTCAACCTCACGCAGACTTCCACAAGCGGGCAGATTATCTTCACCGAACCGAACGGAACTTACCAGTATGCAGTTCATCTGCCGGCACACTACAGCGGGACAAACCTAACGGGATCCCTCAAGGTGGTTGGAGCTTCAGTTTCCGCTATGGTAACTGCAAAGAAGATCCCTGTCACAAACTACACCCTCTATATAGTGATCGGCGTGATAGTCGTCATAGTGATAGCACTGATCGCAGTGCTGCTAGTGGTGATGAGAAGGAAGAAATAGGACTGTAAGAAACTCTTAGGTCGAGGGCAAAAGAGAATACAAAGAAGGGCATGCATGATAGAACGTGCTAAAGAGATGGGAGGCTAGTCTAAAAGAAGCCTTCCGCTCGTCTAGCGTTTATGGGATTAGCGGGATGGATTCCTAGCAAGGTTAAGTCGGTCCTGTCCTATCCGACAATTAAAGGGACGATTAGGGAATCCGCCTCTATAGCGGACCGAAGATAAATCAAGCTGGTACCATGTCCATCTCCCACAGTTCTCTTGGCGTATATCTTTCTGCCATTCTGACGTACAGCTCCTTCAGATCTTCATTTGGCACTATTTTTGTAACTGTGAGACTTTCTCTTTTCTCTGCCTCTATTCTCTTACGTGTTTCGTCAACCTTGTGTCCGTACTCCTTTCTTACCCCCAATCCGAATGCCATTTTCTGTTCTCTTACCATAATGCCTGGCCTGCGCTCTCCTCGTTTATCGCACCTCAGACTTCAGTCCATTCTCTTCGGAGGATTCGTCGCACCGTTTTCCAGCACGCAAACATTGCCATCGTAGGTGCCTTATCTGATGTAGACCTGTAACTCTTCTTTGTAGTTCCGTGTATCCGATAGTACCTCGCCTCCACTCCGTCAAGCTTGAAGCTGAATGTCCTGCCCTATCTAACAATCCTATCGAAGGAGTTTATAACAGTTAGTTTAAACTCGCCTGGCCCAGACTACTCTTTCCCGATGTTTGCTTGGTCACCTTGTACTTGGTTCTGGTTTCTCACAAAATTAGATGGTCTGGGCTGCATCAACTAGGTAGAATATTTGACGAGTGAAAAAAATACTACCAGACCTTGACGCAATGGAAGCTGTTAAACTTGACAGACGCGATACAATCAGACCTATTGTTTACAACCTATGCGTTTTAGGCCGACTGAAAAGGGGAAATACTGCACAGCATAACATTTAATTCAGGGTATTGTCTGAACGAAATAAATTAGACTAACGCTTAGCCATATTTACAAATCAGTCCAATCCTCTTTCCTGTACAAGATCCCTAAAGGTCTTAACTGCTGTAGTCAACACAAATGAGGGAAATGAGTTACCAAAGGACTATTACAAAAATTGAAAAGAAAAAGAAAAAGTATTAAAATTAGGGTTTACTGTTTCCTCTCTTCAGATGCCTTTCTTGCTGCCTTGTTGGCTGCACTCACTGCAAGGAATGATATGACCAGAGTTATCAGCACAAGAACGATTATGACTATCAGGAATATCTCGAGCGTCGGGAATCCCGATGTCTGGTTCTTGACTGTCTGGACAGTTGCATTCAGGTCTCCAAGGTTAGTCTGTATTTGTGATACTCCGTTAGAGGTTGAAGTTACAGTTCCGCTTAGTGTTCCGAGATCCGTTGTTATAGTTGCGATTCCATTGCCGTTCGTTGTGACCTGTGTTCCTATTGAAGAGAGCGATGCCTTAACCTGACCGAGTGTGGTGTTTATCGTTGCTACATCGCCATTAAACGTTGCGATGCTGGCGTTGAGTGATGCAAAGGATGTCATTATCGATCCAAGGTCAGTCTGCACTAGTACCTGTCCTGACTGAATGCCCGCCACAGTTGCGTTTATCGCGGCAAGTGTTGAGGTCATTGTTCCGAATGATGTTGTTATCTCAGCTGCAGTGCTGTTCAGCTTGACTACTGCTGCATTTAGTTCGGAGAGCGGTACCTTCATTGCGCTGCCTATAGCAGTGTCTATGACCGCAGTTATGTTTCCAACTCCCACGACCAGGGCTCCAGACCCAGAAACAAGCTGTAGGTAAGCGGAATGTGTTCCTGTATATCCGGACAGAGATACTTCAGTAGTTGTAGCCGCAGTCTCTGTCGTATAGGTGGTCTGAGACCATCCGAACGATACCATGTAATAGGAGCCTGCTGCCGCATTCGGCATCGTGAAAGAGCCACTAAGTTCCGTTGCTGATGTATATGTTGCAGTTATAGACGTATAGGCTGTGTTGTTAAGGTATACTGTTACAGAGATTGGTGAATAGTACGGGGATGATGAAGCTGTAGTGCTTGGCGCATGGTATCCGTTAGTTCCTGGAGTCCACGTGAAACTTATAAGCTCCCCTGGGAAGGCAGTTGTAGTTGAGTCGCCGGGCGTCAGGCTTAGCGTGATAGAAGTAGGCGCTTTTATCACAAAGCCTGCGGAAGCTGCAACTGTCGTGGAGCCTACTGGCATCACATTTACTGTATAGTCTCCAGGAGCCATTGAAGGAACATCAAATGAAGCACCTGTTGCAAGGGTTGACCCTGTCTCTGTGAGTACAAGATCTGTTGCAAAGTATACGTTGTAGTATCCCGTACTTACAAGGCCAGTCGTTGTTGCTGTGATTGATGTGCCGGATGGGCCGCCGTAAGAACTAAGGGTTAGATTCGCAGAAACAGAGTATGACGAGTACACATAGTAGTTAGTCCCTGAGGATGATACGATTGTGAACACTGCATAGGTGCCGGCTGGTTGGGCTGATGGTGCAATCGATGTTGCAAATGCTCCATATGTTAACGTTTCGCCTGAGGATACCCTGGTAGGAGTGGCTCCGTAGGATGCGTAGTACAGAGCAGGTGAACTTTCATATCCGTAACCCACGACTTCGTAACCGGCAGTTAAGGCAACTACCATTAGAGTTCCGCTGCTAGCCGAAGAACCAGCAGATGACACTACTACAGGCAAAGATCCCACTGAAGCAGTAGCGACAGATTGACCGTTGTAAGTCACATTAAGGTTATAGAGGCCGTTTGATGTAGGCACCGTGAATGTGATACTTCCATCGTTGGTAGTTATACTAATTCCAGATGTAGCGGTTCCGCCAGTGGGGGTGAATGCTAGCGTAAGCTCGTTGTTGTTCATGTAGACGTTGTATTCGTTGGTAACTCCAGGGTAGAGATTCGCGTCGTATGGGATGAGTCCAGAAAACGAAAGTGTCTCTCCAGTTGCGCCGTTGCTGAGTATGGTGTAAGACGTTGAAGACCCTTCGACTGTTACAGTGGCTGAGCCTATGGCTAGATATTCGTAGGTGTGTCCATCGAATGCGGATACACTGTTAGCGGACGTTATGGTTGCAATAGTACTAGTTGACGGCGGAGTTGAAAGCGCTGCATAATCTGGGCTATATGTGAAAATCAAGGTTCCATTTGCAGCAGGAGTGAATTCTCCAGTTGTCGAACTCTCAGTACCTACTGATACGGACGTAACTAATCCGCTTGCTCCGACACCGGTTGCACCTGAACTTGGAGCTACTAGACTATCGTAGAAATCATACGTGCTCGTAGTAGGTAGAAGACCGTATGCCTGTACCGTGAAGAGTGCACTTGATGGTGCATACTCTCCATATGAAGCAGTTATTGCCGTTCCAGAAGTATCAACCACTTGGAAGAACGCTTGTATTGTTTGGGCTGTAGTCCATCCCATCGTGGGTGATGTTGATAAGTCTGATGAAGCAGCAACTGCCTCAGGCAGATAGGATCCTCCTGGGATTGCAGGTACAACAGTCGTGACACTGCCGGCACCATTGGAGTCTGTCGTCAGACCAGTTCCGACTTCAGTAGGGCCGAGCCAGAATGTAACGCTGGTGGAAGCTGGGAAGTTCCATACACTAATTGCTACAGAGTCATTGACGTTGTAAGTTGTCCCGGTGGTTGCTGTAACACTAAAAGAGAAGCCAAGGGCAGATGGGTTAGGAGAAGATACGATTATCGTACCGACATCACTAAACTCTGTCCCACTTGCATCGTACATTGTTATATCAACGACTCCGGCTGTCGATGTAGGCACTAATGCGGTAGTCAGGCCTGTTACCGTAATTGTGAATGATCCAGCAGAAGAAGTCGTGAAACTTGATACTAACCCTTCATACGTTGTGCTCGATAGGTATATTGTGTGTGTCGGAGATGCGCTTGTTGAAGCGGCAAACGAGTCGCTTGCTGGGAAACCATATCCGTTAACGGTAAAAGTAGAAGTGGTTGCTCCACTGATTGATGAAGGGGAAACCGTTATTGTTGGTTCCAGATTAAAGGTAGTGAATGCGGTCAAGCCGAAGTATGTAGATGAGGATGATGATTCCTGTGCAACTATGTCATATGGTAGACCTGAAGCCGAGCCTGGAAGATCAGTTGGTATAGTCAGGGTGACTCCCGACGCAAGAGCTGATTCACTAACGCTGCTCAGAAGAGTGGACCCTCCTGCATAGTTAAGGTAGAGCGTAATTGTAGAGCTTGATTCAAATGAGTGAGAGGCAACACTTGATACTGTGACTTGCTCATTCGGGGTTACGGTGCTTGGAGATACTGAAATTTCAGGATTTATAACCGATGAGGAATAAGCATTTATTGTCACAGGAGCTGTAAATGTTGACCCGCCATCATCGCTGACCGCTATATAATAGGTTCCTGCACCAGTTACAACGGTAGAACCGCCAGAAATGGTTATTGCAAGATTAGACATTGTCGTCGTACCAGCAGGCAAAGTAACAGTGGCTGGTGAAGTTGTTAGGAGTGCGCGAGCACCTGATGCAAAGCTTGTAGATGCACTGACATAGAAAGTCAGTGTTGCTCCTGATCCAAAAGTTCCACCATTGAAGACTACAACAGTTGAAACGATTCCGCTACCGGAAGTTTCGACAAAGACCGTTGGATCTGCCGCTATTGTTCCGCTCGCAGCATATGCAGGTGTTGCTGCGAAGGTAAGAATTGCAAGAGCGCTGAATATCATTGCTGCTGCGATCAATACCGTAAGCATTTTTTTGGTATTAGGTTTATACATTATTTTAAACCTCCAACTTTAGGAGATAAGTGATAGTATATATACATTGTGAATTTTTGTTCTACTTGTGACATTTATCAGACAAACGGAAAACCCCATATTTTTTAGGATTAAAATTATCATTCTTTATTAGTATATTTATTTCGTTACTGTAAGTTGTCATACATTTCCTTTTTAAGCGTTTTGGGAACGGCGCCGCTACATTTTACATTCCAAAAAGAATGTGGAATAGTGCGCTTCTGATCCTGTTTGAGGTGTCAATTGTATTGTTCCTGCCTCGTAAATTGACAAATTGCTTAATTTGCTTATCGACAATGATAAGGTTGTGGTTCTATCAAACAACACAGGAAATCATCTGTTCCTTGACTAAAGACGAATACTTCGAGAAAAAGTAATTTGTTTCCCGAATAACCGTTGAAGGATTCCTTGGATTATACATTCTCTGCTACTCCCTGTGGGGGAGACTATGTAGGAGTTTAGATATACCAGGGGTAGTGGGGTATAAATAACAGTTATACTTATAACTATGAAATGGAAAAGCGAATGAAAATTGGACCAAAGGGACAAATCGTGATACCGAAAGACATTAGAGATAAACTTGGCATTAAGGAATTCTCTGAGGTATTGGTAGATCTAAGAGACAACGAAGTCGTCATTAGGCGAGCAGCCCCGCTATCGGTGTCATACGTGGATTTCTTCACGTCCACTTATGCGAAAAAGCTCAAACAAAAGGTCGATATCAAAAGGGTCCTCGATGAAGAATATGAAAGGAATTTACTACGTTGATTCCAACGTTTTTCTTTATCCTGTCCTCTATCAAGACATGCCAGAAGTTGACTTCTCTAAGGATATACTCTCATCAATTGAAAAAAAGGATCTACAGGCTTACACTTCGACACTCACTTGGGATGAAATATCTTACGTTGCTGAGAAATTATTAGGCAGATCAGACGCTATCGAAATAGGACGGAAATTCATGAATTTCCCTGGACTTCGGTTTATCATTATGGATGAAGAAGTTATGAGAAGGAGCCAAATGATGAGAGAGAAGTACAATCTAAAACCAAGAGACGCTATCCACCTTTCTTCAGCCATCGGAAGAAATATTAGGAAAATTATAACAGACAACAGGGATTTCGATAATATAAAAGAAATAGAGCGAATTGGATTGAAAGATATTGACTCAGAATAGAATTAAGATTCTGTCAGTTTAATAAGACCCAAAGATGCAGAGAAATTAGAGGTAAATGCAGAGATTCTTGTTTTAGATAGCTATTTATATTGTGAAAACATTAGAAATCAAATGAAATCGAATGTAATCACTATAAGAGTTGAACAAGAAATCTCCGACCTTGTGGAGAAACTGCTACGTTACAAATTGGCAAGAAACAAAGCAGAGGCAGTAAGAATAATTATGAGAGATGGCATTCCAAACGCTAAAAAAGTAGTAGAGCGGAAGGAGAACGGGAAAGAAATCGTAAAAAAATGGTTAAAACACGGGCTTCCCGAATTACCTAAAGACCTTTCTATAATCTCGATCAAGGAAAGGGAATGAAGAATTATATTGATACAAACTTGATACTGGCCAGTTTAAATGAGAATGATACAAATCACTCCAAAGCATCTGAAGCACTGGCCATGATGAAAGATATGGTAACATCTAAAGTCGCTGTTCTGGAGTTGAAATCAGTTCTCTCAAGAACAACTAAGCTAAGCGAAAACGAAATTCAAGCTTATGAGGAATATTTGCAAGTCTTAAACATAGCAGTCCCCGAGGTTGACATGGATTCAGTATTCGCAAATGCCGAAGAAATTGCTTACAAGATAAGGATGCGCACGCTGGATCTTTTACACTTATCGGCAAGTTTGGTTATCAGGGCAAATACTTTTGTGACTCTTGACATGGAATTTGCAGAAAGGAAGAATGAAATAAGGGATATCGGCCTCGAAGTGACTTCGTTGTGACATCACTCGATCATTTGGAGACGCATAACCGTTCGCCTCATTTGGTTTCACTGGATAGTTGAGTATACTGAGCGAACCTCAGGCTCAATTTTTACTGCAAAGAGGAATAGAACGACGGGGATCGACGGAATGATTCATGGAAGGCAGAAATGTTGTCTGTTCTCGATGGAGAGAGTGACAAAACTTAAGATTCTCCTAAGTAGAAGTGGAGTATCCGGACCGCTGTCTTCACGCAGCATCAAATTTATAAGTGCTCTCTCCTTAACACTTCTATGGAGGGGGACAGGGTCTACAATATAGAGGGACTCCTGAAGCAGACTAAAACACGTTTAAATCAGGAAGAATCCCTTAGTTTGGAGGTAAAAAAGGCGATCCTTGATTTCATTGACGATCTCACGATAGACAATCTATCGAATCACATGAAGTACTTTTACATCACAAGACTCAAGGTGCTTGCTAGAGTTTTGGGAGATTCGTTCCTTCGTCCTACAAAGCAAGATATCAGAAAGGCAGTTCTGAAACTCAAGGAAGCAAAGACGAGGAGAAATGGAACTTATGCGGATAGCACGATGAACGGCCTCTTCATGACGTTAAAGAAATTCTATAAAATCTACGACAATGGAAGATATGTAGAGTCGGTCAGCGGCCTGAGGCTGAATGGGCACCCGTCGAGGGACAAGAAACCAGAAGATATAGTGTCGCCCGAGGAGCTGGAAATGCTTCTAGGTGCGAGCCGCAACGAGAGGGATAAGGCCCTTATAGCGATGCTCTACGATTCAGGGTGCAGGATAGGGGAACTTTTGACGCTCAGAGTCAAGGATATAGAGTTTGACAATTATGGAATGAAACTGACTGTGAAGGGAAAGACAGGGGTGCGGAAGGTAAGGGTCATAGGGAAGAGCGTACCTTTGACACTTCAGTACAAGGACAAATTCAATAGAAGCATACCAGATGATTTTTTCTTCATTCAGATAAGGGGAAGTGGACCATTAAAGTGGAATGACGTTAACATGATGCTCTATAAGGTTAGCAAAAGAGCTGGTATCAAGAGAAGGATTCACCCTCATCTGTTCAGGCACACGAGAGCAACCATTTTGGCCAAAGACTTAAAAGAGGCCCCATTAGAGGCAACGATGGGATGGGTCCATGGATCCAGGATGTCCAGGGTGTATGTTAACTTGAGCGATGAGCAGGTGGACGATGCCGTCCTGAAGGTTTATGGGATTGAAAAACAGAAAGGTGGAATGGAAAGCAAGATTCTGTACGAGCCTAAAATATGCGTCAGATGCGGAATTGAGAATCCATCAGTAAATGAGTTCTGCTCAAAATGCGGTGCTCCCCTTAAGAAGGATAAGACCTCAGAACTGGGAAGCACAGGAGGGGAGAATGAAACTGCGACTAAAGGACAGTCTTCAATTGATAGCATCGGTAAAGAACTTGCGAAGGACTTTGATCCAAGATTCAAAGAAAAAATACTGGAAGACTTGCTGAATGAAATAGTCCGCAATTCTCAACTCAAGGAGAAATTTTTAAGGGCTTTAATGGATAAATAATAGATCATTTTTCAATCAACCTTTCAATCTCACTAGTTACCTCTGAGAAATTTGGAAGGCTTCCTATAATGAGACCTTTTAGATCATTTTTCCAGAGCCTTTCTTTCGCTAGCATTCTCGCCTTGAATTGATCTGAATTGAATTCTATTCCATAAATTTGGAGTTTCTTTCTTATTAGAGAGTGATCGACTTCGGTTCCTTTTTTCAAAAGGAACCATAAGTCATATACGTCCCTTGGCTTTTCCCGCGTAACTATTGCCATTATTTTTTCTGCCAGAATTTCTTTTTCATCCATGGCAATCACATCAAAGGCAAGTATGTCGCTGTAAGACGACACAAAAAAGGACTTTACGTAATGCATAGATATCATTTCCCTGTGACTAATGTTCAATGAAATATGGCAGGCGCTTTCCTTTCTACCATCATATAGAGGACCTCGGAAGGAGAAGAAAATATTTGTTTCGTTATTGTGAGCTTCTATAGTGGAATGTGAAGTGACTCCAATTAGTCTAGTCGATCTAACTAACATGTCGGTATGGTGTCTATAATCGAATTTCTTTGAATTTAAAGTGAAATCAAGGTCTTCGCTAAACCTATTCAAATTATATAGCTTATAAAGAGACGTTCCACCTTTGAGGACGATAGCACTCCCAATTTACTGGCTTATGAAAAAAAGAAGCACCTCCAGCAAGCAGTCCTTCTCAGCATTTGATATGGAAATTCTCTTTCTCTCTGTAACCATTTTCAGTTCTTCTCTCCTAATCATATTCCCACGTTATCCTTTACTTTCCATTTATGGTCTATTAAGCCCTTGCTTGGAAGATTTGGCTCGAGAATCGTTGCCTGGTCGTATATATGGCCCTTCAACCTATAGAAGAAGTCGTATCCACTCTTATCCATCATGTATCCGATTCTCTTGATTAATGCTACATTGTTAGTCCTCAAAGAGTACTCTATTAGTTTTTGCTTGCTGATTCTATTTGCCTTGAGTTGAATGATTTCTTGTATCTCTGGTATTGAAATTTTCTTGAACAGAACGGAGTCAACAATCGCTTTCTCTGGATCCGCCATAAATATCTCAATTCCATCCCTTACGATCTTCTGGTAGCCAAACAGCTGACTAGGATCAATTTTTATGAAGAAAATTTGAGTATTCAATATGCTGAGGACCGAGTTTTTTCTATATCTTGTGGTGACTACCCAGAATGAGTGTGGGATTTGCTCGGTCAGATTGTGATAACTCAAAGAATTCCATATGGATAAATAAGAGGGCCACGCTATACTTGAAGCAACCAATAAGGGGTCGCTTTGGGTCGTATATTTCCCTCTCTCGATCCTTGTAATTTTATTCCGTGAGATCCATCTATGAACTACCTCGGCTGCATATTCTGGTGACTTGCCTAAAATGCTGGCAAGCTGGACCGTGGTAAAAATAGGTCTATCCTCAAGCGTTCTAGAAATTTCTTCCCATCTCACGAAATAGCTATGGTGTTGTTAAATATAAATTTTGTTAGTAGTTAATTATCATTTATGATCGTTAATAGCTTACGTATTTTATTTAGCATATCCGAGGTTATCGGTAGGCTTTCACGTTGGGTTACTGAATCAAGAAGAACCTAATAGGATTCTTAGGAAAAAGGAGTTTAAGTGACCCCAGTTATTGGACTGTGCATCGAAACCTCCGGTTGTTTGAACTCCTTCCAGAAAAACCAGAACAAGAGATTGCCGATAATTTTTTTGAAAAGTATTGGAAAAGAAGGTTGGTAGGCTAATGCATTACCAGCGAAAGACTGGCTTCTTCAAATTCCTTGTCAAATGTCCTAAGATTGTCCATGCCATTCGTCTTTACTCGAGAAATAATTGTGCAATCTGTGAAGCTGAATCTGATTGTTTTCTGATTTCTGAAAATTTGCCAAGAATGGTCAAACATCAGCTGGTCCACTCTCCACATTTCCAGCGATTCCACGATCTATCGCCGACAAAATCTTTTTAGAAAAGGGATAAAATGAAGGATCCCTGTGGATGACATTTAAGAACACGTTAGTGTCTATGCAGGTCTTAATCCCACTCATCCCTGATTTTTTCATCATTCTATTCGCTGATTTACTGAATGGAGTCGAATCTTCTAAAACTTCAACTGTACCCTTCTTTTCAGCCTTCCTAATGATGATACTTCCATCTTTCTTTTCGAACAGCACTTTATCGCCGGCCTTTACTCCAAGATCCAGCCTAAATTCGACAGGAATAGTTACCTTCCCCCTTCCTGTCATTTTGCTCATTTTTGTTATTAAATCATTACCACGAAGTGAAGAATACCTTGTATTACTGCCTTACCTGTCGATGAAGTATGCAGAATTATTCTAAGATTGTCAATGAGCTTCTGACTTGTTGACCGAACCTTCTGCTTTAAACTACACAAAGGGTCTGTAATATTTACACTCACACAGCTTTAAGTCTGAGCATTCACGAAGGGGCTGTTCTCTTGTTTCTTCTACCCCTTAGATGTTTAGCAGAGATCAGGACAATCCCGATCGGAATCCCAAACCACTGCAGTACGTCAACCTCAAAGATAAATGATCCAGGCTTGCCGTAAACGAGCCAGCTGAGGAATTCCGCAAATGCAGAGAATATTATCAGCCAGGTCAGTGAGATGATGAACTTGTTCTCTTCAAGGAGCAAGAGCCTAGATGTCTTTCTTGGGAGCTCAATTACGATCTGAGAATATCCAACTGCGAATAGCGCTATTGAAGGGAGGAACTCAACAGTATATGATATGAGATTGTTCCCAGTTCCAATTAAAGCTGTCCAGTCTCCGTCAACCAAGATGGCTAGGTAAAAGGTGATGAATCCCGCTAGGGGAATGGAAGTGAGCAGGAATACAAATCTTCCTTCTTTCTCGTAACTTTTCTTTCTTATAGTAAAATAAAGGAAGTATGCTATTCCAGCAATTAAAGCAGCTAACACGCTGAAGAAAGAGATGTTCAATCCAGTCAATAGTGCTTGAAATTCGCTTGTATACAGCCTGTAAATACTTGGAATTGCGGAAGTGACGCTGTTTCTAAAAATCTCAGCCGCAAAATTACTCGAGAGCCACGTCCATACTGTGAGTAAGAGGAATAATATCAAAACCGATACATATCCTAGGTTCCTCCCTCTTAGTTGTATGCGAGAAAGGTCAGTGGCAGTGATATCGATGATGGAAATCATTCCAATACCTGTCACCAGTATTATCCCACCAAACACAAAGGAGATCACCAGAACCGATGCTGTACCGATGATGAATAGAGAAATGAATAGCCCGATGATTATTATTGCAGTTAAAAACGTGCTCTGAATCTTGGAATTACTCTTCAAGCTTCTCGGCCAGTAATGATAGAGGGAATGGAAGATCGACTCGAAAGCTAGTATTATGACGGCTGCGTAGATCAATTCGAGCGAAAAAATGGGGGAAAATAAATGGATCAAGGTACCCAAACCCGCTGCAAGTGATAGCACTGAGAAGGGGATTGTTATGTGTTTGTATCTGAACAGGTACGTCAAGTCGTGCTTCAGTGCTTCGAGATTCTTTCCCCTCGATACGAGCGCTTCTTCTTTTAGCATTGCATATATGGAGAAAATAGACAGCAGAATCGGGACCAGGACAGAAGTACAAGACCAGAGAGTGAAGACCGCACTGAATTCTATTCTGAACATGAGTGAAAGAGAGACCAGTATTGGAATCGCAAGGAGTACAAGAGAGATTGAAAGTGTGGAAAAGCCTCGGGTAATTCCGTCAACCCCACTTTTATCTTTTTCTGAAGTATCCGCGACAATTCCGTTTGACTCGTGTTTGCTGCTTTCTGTCAATGCCAATTCACCTGAGAGGTGATTTAAATCTTTCTTAGTTTTTCTGAGTAATTTGAAAACTAAGAGAAATAAAAATATGTTTTTGACTTCAAATTTCCATCAGTTCTACAAACTATACCATAAATACTTTCAATATCCACAAACGTGGGAATTGTTTATAATTTGCGTAAAATTCGGCTAGAACAAGTTAAATACATCTAAACCTGTATAGACCGCAAGGTATTCGCTCAGAGCGATTGGCAGAGTAGTGCGGTACGCCGAATGGTCCGTGGAGCAAAATGATATCAATTTACTGTCCGTTTGAAGATGCGACCTACACCTATACGTTGGTCTATCTCTTTAGGGAGCAAGGCACCATCGTCACGACTCTGAATTACGAAGACAAACAGCGGGAGAATGAACTAGATGAAATTGATGTCTCGATCTTAAGGGCATTCAAATACCCCACCACTGGAAAACATTTCAAGGCTGAAATTGAGATGTCAATCTCACTAAATATGGATAAAGACAAGATTTCAGTGCAGTGAGAATAATGTCTAAAGATAGACCCAAGATTGTTTCATCTTCTCCGTTGTCGAGTTCTGAAGGAACGTACATAAAAGCGGCAGAAAATAAAGCTGGAAAATCTTTCGACGTCTTGAGAACATTGGCGGGCATGATGATTTCAGTTCAGTCGGGTTTCATCGCAGTTTATTTTGCAATTCTGAAATTCATAGGCATCAATGTTGCTTCGGGTACGGGTTTCTTACCGAGATCAAGATGATAATTTGGTCCGTTTTTAAGAATTTGACTCAATAGAAAGGTGTAGAACGACTTCTGATTCAGCTTAATAATGAACGCTGGAGAAAAATGTGAAAGACGGTAGAAAAAATCAAAATCCTAGGGAAATTTTTGTTTACATTATTTGGTCGCAATTGTTTGTTATTCAGGCGGGAAAATTTGATAGTATCAGCAACGATGCCCAGTCATCAGTAAATTTTGTTGCCGTTACCCTTTAAATTTCCCTACCTCTCCTCTGCTGTTCCTCCGCTCTCTGGTCGTAGGGGTATGTCACTTCAATGAAACTTGCGCTGTTTAGCTCTCCTATCTGCTCCGCTGTAAGGCTCCAATCTGCTGAATCAAGATTGTCTGAGAGCTGTTCCTCATTTCTTGCACCTATGATAGGGGAGGTTACTGTCTTGTTGCTCAGAAGCCAGTTGATGGCAACCTGTCCTGGAGTTCTGCCTGTAGAAGATGCGATCTCCTTTACCTTCTCAACAATCCTCCTCGTTCTCTCACTTTCTACCCCCTGGTACCATCCCCTGTTCTCCGAATCCCCTATCCTTGTACCCTTCTTTGCCTTCTCTATTCCGCCTTCGTACTTTCCTGTGAGTATTCCCCCTGCTAGAGGGCTCCATGGGAGGACTGCGAGGTTGTTGAAAGATGCTACCGGAAGTATCTCGAACTCCGTTGCCCTAGTTATGAGATTGTACTGTGGTTGAATGCTGACCGGTTTTTCCCAACCGTTCATCTCGCATATGTCCACAGCCCTCTGCAACTGCCATCCCCTGAAGTTGCTGATTCCGACATACCTTATCTTCCCCTCTTCTACGAGATGGTCCATCGTAGCCATTGTTTCCTCAAGAGGCGTTAAGGGATCGAAGGCGTGCAACTGAAGTATGTCCACATAATCCGTCCCCAGCCTTTCGAGGCTCCTTTCTACGGAATGCAAAATGTGCTTCCTTGTGAGACCGATAGAGTTGACCCCCTTTTCAGTCCTGTACCTAACCTTGGTGGCTATTACAAAATCATCCCTGTTCTTCCCCTTCAACCACTTCCCGAGAATCTCCTCTGATTTTCCGTCTGAATACACATTTGCAGTGTCCAGAAAATTGCCACCTCTCTCCTCAAATTTTGTCATCATTTTCCTGCTCGTCTCCTCGTCAGAGTGCCAGCCAAAAGTCATGGTCCCCAGACACAGTTCACTGACAAGAACGCCTGACCATCCAAGTTTCCTGTATTTCATAAATATCCATTAAGGAATTGGATAAAGCTGTTACCTCGTGAAAGAAAAGACTGCTCCAATGATACTTATAATTGATGAGAGGAGCATGAATGATGTCGGTGGTATGAGTATCACTAACGGCAGAAGAGCTGCCTGGTAAAATGAAAGATCTATGGCAATCCCTCTCCTAGGATCACCGAATGATATGGAACTGGAGATGAATGGAGTGAGCTATGCACCTTAGGATGTGGTAAGAAGGATAAAGGGTTCATTTCTCATTAGGGAACAGCTTCATCGGGAATATGGACTTTTTACCATTCCTTTTCACAATAATCAATTCCGAATGACACCCAAAGATATCAACGCTGAAAAATCATTCCTATTGACGGACATCCTTTGAAAAAGTATTCGACACGGACACACTCGGAGCAAACATTTATCTCGTTACAACAGCATCAAATTTCGAACTGGTAGCAATCATAGGCGAGACTGTTTACAGAAGCATAGATTGAATGAAACCTTTAAAATTTTAGTACGAATATGAGGATGATAGGGGGAATAAAAGGTGATGGAAGAACGCTTTGACCAAAATGCGACTGTTTTCTTAAATTAGAGAAACAAATTCTTTGGATAATTTGACTTTTTCATCTTACCCTGGATGTTCCAGACGGCCATAGCATATCACCTCCGCTTCATCGGACGAATTGCACTATCGCACATTTCAACGATTTTTGCGGTTTCTTTTGAAAACCTTTCGTACTTCACTCTCATGTCTTCCAAGGTAGACCTCGTTTCAAAAATATACCCGCTGATGGACCTTAAGGTGGAAAGAGAATTAAGTGTATGGACGAATTCGTCTATATCTTTACCGAGTTTTTTAGACAGTGTCGCATCTTCCTTAACTGCCCTCATAACCATATCCCCGATAGAGTGCGTCTTTGGTGCGTCGACTCCAGTGAAGAACAGTAAAGCCTTCAATGCAATTTCCGCGGACATTTCCAGACTATAGACTGCTAGGTCATAATTTCCGGCACTCGCATTAGCGACGGACGAGGAAAGCCATCTCTTAGCACTCTCAATAGCGTCCCTAGCTATGCCTTTGTCTTCCATTTCAGTACCACCCCACCTTCGGCAATCTCCCTCCTCCAGTTAATGTTCCGCTTTATGTCCGTCATGAAATTCGTTAGCGCATCTCTTCTTTCGAAAAGTATTACCCCTTCATCCACTATGCTTAAGTATATAGGCCTGAAGATTTTCAAATCTTCCAGTGACAGTATAAGAGGCCTAATTCTTAGATAAAACCCCATCTGGACCAGTGGAGCCCTCAGTTCTTCAACCCCGTCAATTGATTCCTCAATTTCATCGATGCAGTTTATTGCATTTCCTCTAATTGCTATCAAAACATCAATATCGCTATCTTTCCGGTACAAACCTCTTGCAACAGAGCCGAAAAGCATTATTCCCATAACTTTCTCTTTCCTGGTTATTAAGTCCACGAAACCGTTGATGTAGTCGCGTACTTCCTTTTTCAGGCGTAGGAAACGAAGTCTTCGACCAACAAACTCCTCTATAACGTCCTTGGAGGTTGCCCTCCTTCCAATCTCCCGGGAAAGAAATTCTTTTGCCTCATTCACTTCCATTACAGTTGATTCGTCTAAAAGCATCTGTTTGAGTTTTCCACTCATCAAGATATGTATAATAACAATATACATAAGACTTATGTATATTTGTTTTCAATAAACAACGTCCTTACGCAGAAAAAGCTAAGAGTCCTTACTGACAGCAGTACACATCAAGCATATGACCGGATAATTTTACTCGCTATTGTTCACTGACAAGAAGACCAGACCGACCGAATTTCTCGCACTCCGCAGAAATCCTATAAGGAATTGAATGATGCTTCTACCTCAGGAAAGAAAAGATTGCCCCTATCAGGCTTATAACTGACGATAGGAGCATCACCCACCTGAACCCTGAAATGAAATTCTGGTAGTATGCATTGCCAATGGATACGTAAATTCCTGAAAATATGCCGACCATAATCTTCCTGGGTATCTCGAGGGAAAGTATGTAGGAGGCGAGAATGATGCTTGAAAGCTGCCCTATAAACCTCATTGTGCCCAGGAACCCGGAAGCAAGTCCGGAGAATTCCAACTTTATAGAACCCATCACAGAATTTGTGTTAGGCGCAGAGAAGAGTCCAAATCCTGCTCCCAGGAGAGTAAGGAGCAGCACTATCTCAAGGAATGACGGCTCCCTCAGGATGAAGAACAATAGAAATGATATTCCTATTGCGACCATCCCTGTCGATGCTATCCCTCTTGAACCTAATTTGTCTGAAAGCCTCCCCGAGACTGGTGACATCAGGACCATCATAACAGGCTCGGGAAGTATGTATATTCCAGACAGGAAAGGTGAGACCTTTAGGACCACCTGAAGGTAGACTGAAAATACAAAGACTATCGAGAACGTTCCGACGTAGTTAAGAAGGGCTGCGATGTTGGATGCGAGGAACGTTCTCTTCATCTCCATCATCCTTCCTGATATCAGAGGATTCTCGGACCTGGTCTCGTCAACTATGAACAGGGCAAGGGCGATGATGAATAGAAGAAGCAGAGGAAGGAGTGTCAGAAATCCGTATAAGTATCCGAAGGACAGGTAGGTAGATATGGATACGAGGAGAATAGAAAAGAGGAGTGAACTGTACACCCTCATCCCCACTGCACCTCGGATGTCGCTGTTCAAGCTTACAAACGATAGGAGAAGGCTTAGAATTGCAATCGGAATGACCACCAGGAATATCGATTCCCATCCAATGAATTCAATCAGTACCCCGCTCAGGAATGGAGACATGGTGAGGCCCAGATAGACTGACATAGCATTTATACCGAGAGCAAACCCCCTTCCAGTCCTGAAGTGATAACTGACTATGGCGGTGGCATTAGCGCTAATCATCGATGCACCCACTCCGACGACAAACAGGGATAATACAAGGGCGACAAAGTCCCTGGAAAGAATTGAGAGTATCGCCCCAACAGTAAATATCGAAAGGCCGATCCTTAAGAACCTCACCCTTCCCAGAGCATCTGAGACCCTTCCAAGGAGGAGCATGAACGATGCAAGTGGTATCAGTATCACCAACGGCAGTAGTGCTGCCTGGTAAAATGAAAGGCCAAATGCATCCCCGATCCTAGGGATGCCGAATGATATGGAACTGGAGATGAATGGAGTGAGGAATGCGGCCAAGGATGTGGTAAGAAGGACAAGGGATTCCTTTCTCATCAGGGAATAGTTTCATCTGGAATATGGACTTTGTACCATTTCTTTTCGCATTAATCCAGTAAAACTAAACAAAATATATCTAACTTCAATTGGAACAGGAAACTTTTAAAGTGACCAAACATTTTTAAGTCAACTCGTTTTGCTACAGAGGGAGCTAAAACTAAATGAACAGAGGAGGATATGCCAGGTGGATTGTGGTTGCCATAGTGATCGTTATGATGCTGTCTCCTGTGGTTCAAGTTGCTGGGGCCCATACCCCATACAACTCAGGGAGAACAGAACACAGCACAACTAACAACCTTGTTCCTTCAAGAGGACCTGGGATTTCCAAAACAGGTCAGGCGGTAAACGTCAACAACCTCTACTCATCCGAGCCAGCTCCGATGGGCATTGCAGACTATGGGATAGGTCCAGGCGGAAGTCCTTATAATTATTCAACCACTTCATTCCTTGGGAGGGTAGATATAAAGAACCTTCAGACATACAATGCCTCGCTCAACGGAACTGCGACTGAACTGACGTTCCAGTTGAATATAAACTACGTCTTCTACGTTGGGTCGAAGAAGTACGTTTACTGGGCCCAGAACGTGGCAGATTTCAATACGTCCGCATCCCAGTCAATAGGGTTCATCGACAACATATGGAATGAAACAAAGGGTGATTCTAGTGTCTACAACTCCACTCTCAATGGCAACGGCACGGTAAGTAATTCATCCGGCACATTCTTCTATTATTCGTTTGCAAACCAGAGCCTTCCCGGCAATGACATATACGTCACCTACCCCCTGAGTATAGAGATGGAGATCAATTCAACTACCAACTCCAAGGGCCTTCCTGAACTTGTCTTCATGTACAACGACGGGCATGGTTGGCAGACATACGATAATGTCATCTTCAGATTCGCGACTAGCGTTTCAAGAATAGATGGATTTGTGGTAGACGGCTTCCAGTACGAACCGGACGGCTATTCTTTCTATGACGCAGAGCTGATACTGGGTGGGCCCGGAGATGGGACCCAGACCTACGACGTCAGTTCATCCGTCTCGCTTCAGCTTGAATATTTCAACGGACACAACTACCAGACGGTCACGAATGCATACAACTTTGGCAGCAATACGGCTGAAGGGATATCAAACGTCACTTCTACCGCCAATTATTACAAATCAAACGGGTCCCTATTCGCATCAGTTGTTAATGGCCCTGGACATCTTGCACAGATATACAACAGGAGCCAGATAGGGATACTGAACATATCCGCAAATGGCACGTCCGGCTACGTGCTGGTTAACAGCACAAGGTACAGCTATGTCGGAGGGAGTGCAAACTTCACTCTTGGACCGGGCAATTACGACATAAAGGTCTACAGTTCAAAGAACGTACTTATGGTCCAGAGAAATGAAACAATTGGCGCAGGTGGGTACTAATATCTTTCAACGACAAGGACATACAAGGCAACTTTTATCAGCTCCGGTATCCCTTCGGGCTCAACCTGGTACCTCAATCTATCCAATGGAGAATCATTCCGTGCTACTTCCCAGAACTATTCAATATACATTGCCAATGGGAGCTACACCTTCACTGCATCTTCTGGGGGCATCTATCAGGCCAGCGGAAGCTTTAACGTTTCTGGTTCTAACGTAACTGTGAACGTCGTGTTCATATATGTTCCAGTTAGAACGTACGAAGTTACATTTCAGGAATCTGGGTTAATCGCCGGGGAGGAATGGAACATAACGCTGGATGGGAGCAAAAGATCATCAACCAACTCATCCATTGTATTCGTGGAAAAGAACGGGACATATAATTTCACGGTTGGGTCTGTGATTGGATATGTCTCATCCCCTTCCTCAGGGGAGATAAACGTTTCTGGAAGCAACACGAGCGAGAGAATAGTTTTCTCGCCGGAAATTGTCGTGTCCAAATATAGTGTCACATTTGCGGAGTCAGGTCTTGTAGCTGGATTGTGGTACGTGAATCTGACTGGAGGCCTTGTCTCATATTCTTCAAACAGCACAATGAAATTCCTGCTTTCCAACGGCACCTATAACTACTCCGTAGGATCTGGAAATCCTTTCTATGTTCCATACCCAGCTAAAGGTTCCTTTTCCGTTGTAGGGCATTCCCTGAGGATAAATGTAACTTTCAGTGAACTGACGCTAACACTTGAATTCAACGAGACTGGCCTGCCTCCAGGATCCCTGTGGTCAGTTACTGTAAACGGAACGACAGGTTACTCCACCTCCTCAAACGTGACATTCCTGGTGACACCTGGAACTTATGACTACCAGATCATTCCCCCATCAGGGTATACTTCTTCCAAACTCTCCGGAACAGTGAAGGCGGTCAACTCATCAACTGTAGTCGACGTTGAGTTCACTCAGTATGAATTTAAAGTTACGTTCAATGTATCAGGCATACCCTCAGGAACTCCCTGGACAATCACATTTGATGGAGCTTCATTCACCACCTCATACGATTCCGTATCTTTCACCGTTACGGACGGAAGTTATCTATTCTCGATAGAGAACGTGACAGGGTATTCGGTGCAGCCGGAGACAGGAACGTTGATAGTAAATGGAAGCTCGCTGAACGAATCGATTGTATTCTCAAAGACCGTAACGGACGGTTACCTAACCGGCTCAGTAAGCCCAGCTGACGCTACCATAATAGTTAACGGGCAGTACTTCCCGGAGTCAAACGGACAGTTCAACATTTCATTGCCACCCGGAGTGTATGAGGTGAAGGTTGAGGCATCAGGTTACACGACATACATCGCAAATATCACAATATCACCAGGCACGGCTACGCCATTGCAAATAAGCACACTCGCTAAATCTCCTGGTTCCTCATCCTCCTCTCTTCTGGAGAAGATAATTGTCGCAATAATCGTGATCATCATAATTTCGCTGGTTGCTTATGCTACAGGAAGGAGAAGGTCTTGAAATCTAACTCCTTCGCAAGGGAATGGAGGGCATGGATACGGCCAACCCATATTGGCAGGATCTGGATCCTGATATGATCTTCAATCTTCGTACATAACAATGATTTAGCCTTCAACGGCAGTGTGGGCCATAAATAACCTGGGGCTTCTGGCGGAAATGAATAGCATCTCTTCTTTAACATGCGGGTTGCCCAGTCACTTTTCACCGCACTCATTCCAGAATTTCCATTCCCTCCATTCTAGACATTCCAGTCTCGGAACTTATTCGATGATCTTCCCGTCATTAGTTCAATGGTAAAAAGAGGGTTTAATGAGCAACGAATCATCTCAGCTTTGGCAACGCCTGTTATTCGAAAAGATTGAAAGGAAGTATTCCAATGAGGTTAACGAAATGCTTTCTATCAACATGGCTGCAGGAAAGAGGAGGATGCCAAAGGCAACCACTCTTCCAGCTGTTTCCTGCAAGTGGAAGGCGGGGACGGGAAGATGAAGAAGACTGCCATAATATTCAGTTACAACGATGGTGACCTCGTCCTGTCTCCCCTTCAATCTGTGTTGAAAAGCGACGTTGACCAGGTATTTCTCCTTTATGGAGGGGAATCCATTTCAAAGGATATAGCACGAATGGAAGATACGAGACTGATTAAAGTGATGGAAAGGGAAAGGAAGGGTAAGGTGAATGCTTTGAATTCCATAGTAGCGAACGTTTTCGGGGATATTGTGTTCCTCGTCTCTGGGGACGTTTCATTCGATCCATCCCTCATAAGAAAGTGTGAAAATTCTTTCACGGGTACCACAGGGGTTGCAGTTGTAAAGGTAATCCCATCCAATTCTGGCACCCTCACTGAAAGAGTAGGCGCTTTGATGTGGGAGATGCATGATGTGCAGATGGACTACTTGTCGAAGATGGGAACTAACGTTCATGGAGGGGAGTTCATATGCGTTAGGAAAGAACTCCTTTGGAATCTTCCAGAGGTGATAAATGAAGACGCATTCTTATGTCTAAGAGCTGCTCAAAGAGGACTTTCTGTCAACTATCTGAACGATGAAGAGGTACACAATTTCGTACCTGCCAATCCATTTGACCTGTTACAGCAGAGGAGGAGGGTGAACTTTGGACACATAGAAATATCTAAGATGGGGCTGGATCCAAGAATTATGGATACCCTAGTGTTCAGCGATAGATCCCTCTTTCTGAAAATATTCGTTACATTCCTGAAAAGAAAGAGGTGGAATCCGTTCATTCTTTTCGGAGCCATCCTGATTGAAGCGGTCGGAAATCTGTCAGCGAGGATGGATTATCTTTTCGGGAAAGACCACAGGAAATGGGCTATGGTGAAGAGACAGAGTTAGTTAACCAGTTTTTGTCGTTGTAGTAATACTTATATTACCAACTGGTATTACTTGTTATGGAAACCATTTCAGCAAAGATCGAAAAGGATACTAAGGAAAAGATGCGGAAGTTCTCACATATCAACTGGAGTGAAGTGATCAGAGAATCTATAAAAAACAGAATTGAAGAGGAAGAGTTAAGGACAAGAGTGATAGATAGAAGCAAGATAAAAGAGGCAATCAAGATAGCTGCGACTGTTAGAAAGACCTCGAAAGGCTGGAATTCAACGGAAGAGATAAGGAAATGGCGAAATCGAGTAAGCTAGTAGTGGATGCTTCTGTTGTCGTAAAATGGTACGTTGATGAGGAATATTCAGCGCAGGCTTTGAGAATCTTAGAGGAGTATAGCGATGGAAAATTAGATCTGTTGTCCGTACAACTGATGCCATTTGAGGTTCTTAACGCTCTTAGATATAATCCTTCCATGGGTGTTCGTGATGTAGAAAGAGCCGGAGAGAGTTTATCTAAAGCACAAATAAACTTATTTCCCATCTTGGACCGGCTTTATCTTGATTCTATCAGAATTGCAAATGAATATGGTACGACGATTCATGATTCCACATACCTGGCTCTCGCTAAGAGTGAAGGTTGTAATCTTTGCACTGCTGACGAAAATTTTGTTAAGAGAATTGAACCCGATGGGAATCTGAAACTCTTGAAAGACATGTAGAACGTAATGGAAGCACATCTATTCCTTCGGTTGATCAAATGTAGGTTCATTCATTTCGTGAAACGACAATGCAGAAATCTTCCATATCAAGAACCCCCTAATCGGCTTAGGAGTGTTTTTCTATAAGGAAATTGATTAGTCTGGTTGGTCTCTTGGGAACAAAAAGTCTAATCTGGCCTTCCCTGTAGTCCGTACAAAACAAAGTTCATAAGATTCTTCAATTTTTTGGTCTAGCGAATCCTCCCATACTTCTTTTCTCATTTCTACAAAGTCAGCTATTCCCATAGGGCCATTAATTTTTCCTTCTTGTTCATTTGTTTCTGCGTCTTACCAATTTTGACTGCTTTGAAAAGCGAGCTTCTGTATTCCCCAAAAGCCACTGAGAAAGCTTTTAAGGGGTGAGGGATAATCAACTGTGAATACCAGAACAAATTCCTCCAAAAATATCGTGCTGAAACCGGAGACAGTCTACGAGATGAAGTTCATAGGGAACTTGAATGTGGTGGGAGGGAGGATATTTTTTGAGGTTTCTGAGCCAGATAGGGAGAAGAACGACTATTCAACGGGGATTTACCAATTAACCGAAGGAAAGGCTGCAAAGTTTACCAGGGGGGATAAGGACTACGGATTTGTCGCCGACAGAACAGGAAATTACATCGCGTACGAATCGAAACTAGGAGAGAAAACAGCTGTTAACGTCAGGGATTTTAGCACAGGTGTTGATTTTGAAGTAGCTGAAATTGATGGCAGGATAATCAAGAAGGAATGGGATGGTAATTCGAGCGGGCTATACATGATCGTAGAGGCGGAAAGGAAAGCAGAAGATTTCAGGATAATAGAGAACATTCCCCTGTTCTCTGACGAAAGGGGTTTCCTTGAGGGACTGAGTTACAAGCTCCTCCACCTGCGAAGGAACGGAAGGTTCAGGGTCATCATGGAAGGAAGGGAAGAGATACGTGACTTTGCTGTGAACCCTGTGAAGAAGGAGATCGCAGTGGAGATAAGGCCTCTTGACTCGGATAGCTATCACTCAAAGGTAGGAATCCTTTCCCTGGAAACTGGCCGGGTAAATTATATCACGTCGCAGTCAGGAGAATACATCAGGCCTGGTAGTATCGGAGGAATCACATCGATGGAATACTTCGATGACGGAACCCTCGCATTTCTCCTGAACAGGAATGAATTTTTCATTGAAGAGGCCCCTGAAATTGTCTTCTGGAAGGACGGAAAATTCAACGAAATACTGAGAAAGTACGACATTTCCCCCGGAATAGCACTAAGCACAGATTCAACGATGGTGAGTTCCAGATTGATGAGGATCAGGGGGAGATACCTGTACTTCGTAGCTACAGTTCATGGAAGAGCCGGGATATACAGGGTGAATGACGAAGGAGAGATGAGCCCCGTGGTGACAGGAGATTTCTCTGTGGAATCATTCGATTTTGATGGTAACGACATCTACTTCATTGCGCAGAAATCCGATGCACTCCCCCAGATATACAGGTATGATGGCAAAGCGTCACTCCTGTTCTCAATGAACAACAGGGAAATGGAATGGAGGTTCAGGAGACCTGAAAATTTCCATTTCAGGGCAAGCGACGGAGCTGATATAGAAGGATGGTTCCTCAGGGGAAAAGGAAAGGGCACGGTCGTCAGGATCCATGGGGGGCCGAGGGGGGCTTTTGGCGAGGCTCTTGTCTTTGAGGCGCATCTCCTCAATTCAGTCGGTTTCAACGTGATATACTGCAATCCAAGGGGGAGCGACAGCTATGGGGACGCGTTTGCCGCTGCTGTTGTCAAGAAATATGGGGAAAGGGATTACGAAGACATCATGGAGATGGTAGACTATTCGGTGAAGAATTTTGGGATTGATCCTGAGCACATCGGCGTTACCGGTGGGTCGTACGGAGGTTACATGGTAAACTGGATTGTGGGGCACACTGACCGTTTCAAGGCTGCGGTTTCGGATCGATCTTTCTCTGACGCAGTTTCAGATTATTTCTCCGGTGACATAGGACCTACGTTTGATTCAGACCAGATAGGTGGGACCCCATATGAAAACCTTGAGACATACTGGGAGAAATCTCCCATCAAGCACATCCGCAATTGCAAGACACCTTTGCTTCTTATCCAGAACGACTCAGATTACAGGTGCCCAGTATGGCAGGCCTACGAGCTTTTCACTCAATTGAAGATGCAGGGAACAGTTACAAAACTTGTGGTGTTCAAGGGAGAGAACCACAACCTTCCATTTTCAGGAAAACCAAAGAATAGGGTGAAAAGACTGGAGGAAATAGTGGGCTGGTTCCAGAGGTATCTGCTCTGATTCCACCTCTATCACAGATGTTACGTGGATGTCTTTGTCCGGACTCACCAATTCCTCTTGACCATACCATTGAGTTGTGAATACATCTAAAGCCCAACGATTCACGCTTCAACTACCTCTTTTTTATAAGACGGACTGAGGGAAGTGGAAATCATTTTTTACCGCCTCCCTGAATGCACTGTTCCTGGTGAATTCTTCTGCCGTATCGCTCAGGACATCTATCACCTCCGACAGCACCCTCTTCGCCTCCGCCGAACGTGCAGCCTCGAGTGATTCCCTTGAATGCCAAGGTGTACCCTCCGGTGCTATCTTAAACTGAAGTTCCAGGGCTGGAACTACCTGCGTAACGTTTGCAAAATCAGTCGACCCTTCCGGTATCTTCGAAAGCGTCTCCTCCAGGGGAGGGCACTCTATCCCTCTTTCAACCAATTTCTCCCTAACCTTGTTTGAGAGAGGCACGTTGACCTTAGTGGTAGAATACATCATCCCTATCTCCTTGATTGAATACGTTGTTTCTGTTGCGTTTGCGCATCCTTCTACTATCTTCTTGAACCGTCTAACAACATCCTTGTGGTATTCTATGTCCGATGTCCTGATCCCGTATGTCAGCACCGCCCGCTCAGGGGTGACGTTTGACGCCTTTCCCCCTTCCTTTATTATTCCATGCATCACGAAATTCACATCCCTCCTCACATGCTGCCTCAACATGTTGACTGCAGTATATGTCAAGACTGCAGCATCCAGGGCACTTCTTCCGCTATCTGGATTCGCAGCTTCATGCGCTGCCTTGCCCTTGAACGTAACCTCGTAATCCAGGTCAGCAAGGGAGGGATCACCGACGCTCCACCTGTCGCCGGGATGGGACCCCAGCACGAGGTCTACATTCTTGAATGCGCCTTTTTCCGCCATTATGATCTTGGAACCAGACCATTCCCCTGACCCTTCCTCATCAGGAGTACCGAATACTGAGACCGTCCCGTTCTCAATCTTCTCTGTAGCCCTTATGGCGGAATAAACGGCAGATGATGCTATAAGGTTGTGGCCGCAAGCGTGTCCTATTCCTGGGAGTGCATCGTATTCGGCAAGAAATGCGACGGATGGACTCCCATTCCCTATCACCTTTTCAGCCTTGAATGCAGTGGGGATGTTCATGAAATTGCCAGCAACCCTGAACCCATTATCTCCGAGCACTTTCATCAGTATTCTAGATGACTCAAATTCCCTGCTTCCTATCTCAGACAGATCGTGGATCCTGAGCGCCAGATCCCAGTATCCAGGTTCCTTCCCTTCACTTACATCCTTCATATTTTTTGGAACCTCTTGACCTATTTAGGTTTACCCTGGCAGATGTTTCGCCATTCATGAGGGATGTGGAGAGGGTGCATCGTTCCCCTCACCCGCCCCTATCCCAACCTCACTTCTAGAAAAGAGGGGCAATGGATTTCAACCCTTTCCATGATCTCCCAAATCCATCACTTTCTCCGTTTAGATGCACTAGATTTCATGGGTTTGGCAACGCGTTTACGGAAACGATTATATATCATCTAACAGTAAACAAATTGCTGATCCCGTTTGAAGCTATACGTCTACATTATACGGCGGCTTATTTTGCTGATTCCAGTTGTGATAGGTGTCACCGTTATAACATTCATCCTCTCTCACGCTGATATAGGTCTCCTCATAGCAGGTTATGAGGGAAAGACGAGAACTCTTGCAGCGAGATTGATCGTGATACACGAGCTTCATCTGAACGGACCAGTTTACGTCCAGTTCCTCTACTACTTCACCAACCTCTTTACAGGTAAATGGGGGTACCTGTCCCCAACTGAGCCTGTGGACGCAGGAACTCCTGTATTCACCGAATTTATGAGAAGGTTTCCACCTACTGCTGAATTATCTGTCATAGCTGCGGTACTTGTAATAGCTATAGGCCTTCCCCTTGGTGTTTTGAGCGGAGTCAAAAAGGATCGGACAGTTGATCACGGAACTCGCCTTGCAGCAATGGTAGGCGTGTCCATTCCAACCTTCTGGATAGGCCTTCTTATCCTCATACTGATAGGTCCTAGCGGACCGTTTCCTCACTTCCTCCAGGTAACAACCGAGGGGCAGATAGACTTCCTCAAATACGGTTTCACTTCAAAGGGCACACTTGAGCCGTGGGTTGCTTCCACCGGCAGTTCAGGCATATCAAGACCAACAGGATTTATGCTTGTAGACACCCTGATCTACGGGGATTTCCCCGCTTTCTTCAATGCACTGGAACATGTATTCTGGCCCGCTCTCGTAGTCGCTCTTACCAGCTTCGGAGTGGTCACGAGATTCATGAGGTCAAGCATACTGGAATCGCTGGGACAGGACTATGTCAGGACCGCCAGATCGAAAGGTGTCCCTGAGAAATTCGTGGTGAAGAAACATGCAAGAAGAAACGCATACGGTGCGACAACCACGGTCATGGGACTCTTCTTTGCAGGCCTGCTGAGCGGTGTGACGGTAACGGAATACGTTTTTGGGTGGCCTGGGATGGGGCAGTGGCTCTACACGGCTGCAGCACACGCCGATCTTGTGTCTGTCATGGCAACCACTTTCGTGTTCACGATAGTGATAGTTGTTGCAAACCTCATAGTGGATATAATCTACTCATACCTTGACCCCAGGGTGAGGCTGGATTGACGTCTGCACAGTCCCTTATCGGAAGGACCGTGAGATCAAGGTACGCACAGACAACCAAGATGATTTATTACCTCACCAGGAGTCCCCTGTCCACTGCAGGGCTCTTTGTCACTTTGCTATACATCGGACTTGCCATCTTCGGGCCAATTCTTGTCGGAGGGAATCCGGAATTCATGAGGGAAGTGCTCTACTACCACGGGCAGTACATATACAACACCCCTCTTCCTCCCCAGCCTGCCTTCCCCTTCGGAACAACGTACGGAGGGTACGACATTTTCAATGGAGTGATAAAGGGGGCCAGGATAGACCTTGGTGTAGCTGCACTCGTTGTACTGAGCGGCGCCATAATAGGGAGCATACTTGGTGCGATCGCTGGATATGTTGGAGGGACAACGAGCGACGTGATAATGAGACTGACAGACATATTCCTCTCCATCCCTTTCATAGTCCTTGCAGTGGTTCTCCTGATGGTGCTTGGAAGGACGCTCACGTCAATGGTGGAGGCGCTTGTCATAGTCTGGTGGCCGTACTACACGAGACTGGTAAGGGGTCAGGTGCTGACGATCAGGGAGCAGAAGTACGTCGAGGCCTCCGTCGCAGCAGGCTCGTCATCTTTCAGAACTGTGCTGAGGCATATCCTTCCCAACTCCATCTACCCGATATACGTTCAGATATCCCTTGATTTCGGGAACGTCATACTTACACTTGCATCACTTGATTTCCTCGGCTTTGGATTTGCAGGAAACAACCTCGCCGAGTGGGGAAACATCATCGGCCTTGCCACCTCAGGGGGAGGCGGGGTGGAGACAATAACGAGCTACTGGTGGACAATACTCATACCAGGACTTGTCCTCCTTGCACTCGTCGTTGCCCTCAATATTCTCGGGGATGGAATAAGGGACGTCACCGATCCAAGGTTGAGGCTCTGAATTCTCTGATTGCTGGATAAACATTACCTTCTTTCCCGGGCCATGCTTGAAGGCGGGTTATCGCACAATCTATCCTGTTCCGGGGATGTCGACGCAAACAGATACTCCGTCTAATATAAATGAAGAACAACCTTCGATTAGATCTCAAAATGAAATAAAAAATGAAAAAGAAAAAAGTTTAGGATTTGTACTGCAGCCCGTAATAGATGATCAGGTTGGCCCCCTGCACTGGGTTTTCTGTATCTGCAAGAGATGCTGGATTTATTGCAGTGCTGAATGCAACAAGGTTCACCGGTTCCATCGTCCCTACGTAGAAGAACTCCTTGATCGCTATAACGTCGGCCATGTAGTAGTCTAGGGCGATCTGGCTTGAGTTCGTCGATTCGGCTGCAAGGTTAAGAAGGTTCCACATCTGCGTGATGTTGGCCCACTGGTTCGGATTTGTCGTGTTGTTCCAGCCTGGCGTGTTGTATGCGAAACCGTCAGTCCAGTCGTCGTATCCGAACGGTCCAAGCATCGGGCTTGCGTACTGCGTGGTCGGGGAGAAGCCCACCCAGGTGTCGTACCAGAGTGGCATCGGATCCTGGGTTGGTGGCGTTGCCCCGTAGTCAAGCCAGAGGGTGTAGGATATGTCAACAGGGAGCACAGTCACCTGGCCGTTTGTTGCCGCATTTATTGCATTGGCCCATACGGTGTCCATTTCATCGTTAGCGGGATTTCCCTCCACGTTGAATAGAGGCAGATAAAGCTTAGTGCCGTTCTTGTAGTACGATGTCTGCTCCCAGTAGAACTTCGCCTTGTTCAGGTCGTATATCTGAGGATACTGGCTCGTTATGTTCGTCGGAACGTCAATTGATCCTGGAGGGAAGACGCCAGAGAACGGAATTGCATATCTCAGCCCGTCTGATGAATAAGAAACGTTGATCAGATAGCTTATGTTGAATGCGTAAGCGAATGCCTTCCTCACGCTAAGGTTCGCAAAGAAGTTGGAAGGTATGTTTGTCTGGGAATCGTACGTCTGGGCACCTGTCACATTTATTGCCATGTTGAAGGAATATACGTACAGCCCAAAAGATGCAACCTGTGCAGTCTGCAGAATTCCACTGTCCACGTACTTCATCAGTCCTGACGTCTGGCTTATCGGGAATGCACCGGTTCCGAACTGCGCCTCTCCTGTTTCCAACTGCACCTGTGCTGCGTCCTCGCTTGTCAGGTATTCAATCTCCACTTCCTTGATCAGCTTGCTTTGTGGAAGCATCCCCTGGGTGGCGTTGTAGTAAGGATTCACTTTCAGTATAACTGACGTTGCAGGTTCGTACAGAGCAAGGTAATATGGACCTGTTCCCATCATGTGGTAGTGTACGTACTGATTCCAGTTTGAAAGCAATCCCGGACTGGTGGTATTATTCGACCAGTAGGCATAAGATGCACTTGTGTTCTGGGGAACGGCGCCATTCTGTACAAGCCATTTATAGTCCATAACGTCGAAAACGGGGTTCTCCCAGAGTGCAAGGAGGAATGAGGTGGGAAGGCCGTAGTTCGTGACAGGGTAGGACTGGTTGAGCGGGCCGTAATTCACTCCAGCATAGACAGCTGATGTATTGGGCAGCCATGTCAGGGTGTTGGGGAGCATGTGGAATGTGACTGACTGAGTTGTGTTGTTCCATGTTATAGCATGGTGGATCCAGTAGAAGCTCTCGTTGAACGGACCTGATATCGTTGGGGCGGGAAGCAGGCCGTAAGCTAGCGTCCATCCCGGCGTACCGGGGTCGTTTGCGAACAGCAACGCCCTTGCAGCTGACACATATACGTCATACGCATTCACAGGGTCACCGTTAGAGAACTTTATTGAAGTGTTGATGTAGAACGTCCAGTTGAGTAGGTTTGAAGTCACCTCACCGTTTGCAACGGAAGGAACGTTCGTTGCTATAACGGGGTTGAATTGTGTGGTGGAAGTGCCGTTTGTGACAACGAGTGGTTGATATACCTCTTCTATCACCTCGTCCGAAGTGAAGTCGTACGCTATCGCAGGATCAAGGGTGTTCAATCCTCCAGGCATGTATTCCGCATTGACAACAAGGTTGGTGTTTATCGAAACCTTTGGAACATTAACTAGAATGGAATAATTCCCCGCTGCTATGGTCATTATGTACGAACCGTTCACCGTCTGGCCGGTGGATGAATCCATCGACTCAGTCTTCAGGTTGACCACATGCAGTCCCGGAACATTGAATGTCACGTTTATTGTCTCAGGGAGACCCGTATTGTTGTCTGCAATTATCTGCGATCCGTTGTCTATGTTCCAGGTGAACGACTGTATAGTGTATGCGGTGTCACCTGAAACGTTCGATCCCACGGTCAGGGGGGTTGGATCGAGCAGACCCCCGAATGTCAGGTTCACCCACCCGTTCAGTCCTATGGTCTGATTGCCTGTGGATGAGGCATTGTCGTAGACCGCGGATGATGAGGAAAGCACTATTGGCCCCTCAACCGCAGCCGGATTGGCACTCAACGAAGGATTCACAGTTATCGGCAGAAGGGAGTTGTTGTTGGACACCATTGATGTCTTGTTGTAAACCGATAGCGAAACCAGATAACTTCCGGGCGTGCTGTATGAGTAGTTTACTATTCCGTTCCCAGTAGTCACCACATCCGTATGACCATTCCCAAAATTCCATACCAGTTTGGTGAACGTTGCTCCCGCGGGGAGACCGGGGCTGAATATTATGTTTGTCCCCGCAAGCGTGGCTACCGCAGTAGTAGATGGTGATATGGAAAGGGGCTGCTGTTGAGTTGACGTTTTAGGCCGTAATTCCACAGTGGCAACTACTCCTGCTACAACCAAAACAACCACAACTATTATCACTGCAATCCATTTAGTTGCAGAACTCTTCTTAGCTGGGGCTGGTGGCTCAGATGGTTCTTGCGTCATAAAATTACCATAACTTCACCTTAATTCTATATATGAACAATTCGGTAAATCGGTTTACGTTAGCTCATCATCCTCGTCCTTTCTACAAGTCTCCACGGAGAAGTCATTCAGAAGAGCATCATCGATTAACTAACTCATTTGCTATCGTGATATATTGCAAACTACTTTACTCCCTGGAAAAAATGGACATCGTAGATGAATGAACACATTCTCCACAATCTTCATCATTGCATTCCCAACAGGTGTTCAAGAGGAATAGAAAACACTTTAAGGGCTTCCATGTAATGGAATTCCGTCATGAGGATAAGGGAGTTGAGACCGGATCTTCTGGAGGGCAGGACAGGGAGGATGAATTCGATAACGGATGTTGAAGGGGTGATGGTTGGGCATGCTCAGGTCTGGAGTGACCTCCCCAGCGTTCAAAGGACTGGGGCGACCGCGATAATCCCCCATAAGGGGAATGTCTTCTCCGAAGGGGTCTTTGCAGGCACTGCTGTGATGAACGGTTTCGGCATATTGACAGGAAGGGACTCGATAGACGAACTGGGAATACTGACCTCCCCAATAGTTCTCACCAACACAAGGAGCGTAGGCATCGGATACGAAGCTGTAATGCAGTACTTCCTCAAGACTGTCGGGAAGGATTACGATTTGCCCCTTCCTGTAGTTGGAGAATGCGATGACAGCTACCTCAATGACTACGGCGCTCCCCCCGTTCCCCTTGATCAGTTTCAGAAGGCAATCACTTCTGCAAGATCGGGTAAGGTGGAAGAGGGGTCTGTCGGTGCAGGAACTGGAATGCAGCTTTACGACTTCAAGGGAGGGATCGGTACATCCTCCAGGATCATTGAGGTGGATGGTGAAGAGTTCACGGTGGGTGTTCTGGTAAATGCAAATTACGGCAGCAGACACCAGCTGACGATATTCGGTAGAAGGCTGTTTGCAGATGAATCCAGTACAGGAACGAAGGATGGTTCCTGCATCGGTATAATGGCAACAGATGCACCCGTCTCCTCCGAAATGCTTAAGCGGCTTTCCAGAAGGATGGGGCTAGGTCTAGCCAGAACGGGATCAGTTGCTAACAACTCTAGCGGCGACATATTCCTCTCATTTTCAACAGGCAATTTTATTGAAATGGAAAGAAATGCAATTGACTCCGGGAAGCTCAAGAATACTCGAGGCAAAGAGGCAAACTTCCTTTCACAAGATGCGATAAACGGTATGTTTGAGGCCGCAGTAGGAGCCACGGAGGAGGCAGCGCTGAATGCCCTTTTCCAGGCAAAGACTGTTGAAGGTTACAAGGGGCATGTCCTCGAGGGTTTTTCTACCTCTGAATACTTTGAAAAGCTGGGACTGTCTTAGTGAGTTATTGGAAGCGATAATCCTGCGTCTTCTCGTTGTCTGTTTTTTCCGCAGGGTTTCAAGAATATTGATATATCCCAATTTTAACTCATACTCATCATGAAAGAGGAAATCAGCTTCGACACCGAAAAGAGGGAGCGCTTGGAATATCACATAACTGAAATGATGAGGAGGAATCGAGTATATGGGCTCTCCATCCTGATTACAATGGACGACAGGGTCCTCTATTCTAGAGGATTCGGCCTCAGAAGTGCAAACCCTCCACTGCCCGCTACACCCGATACTCTGTATGGCATAGGATCCTCCACCAAGATATTCACTGCTCTGTCCATCCTCAAGCTGGTGGAAATGTCCAGAATCCGTCTTGATGATCCCGTGGACCTGTACATAAAAGGACTCAGGACGGATTTGAAAGGGCACCCTGTCACCATCCATCAGCTGCTCTCCCACACTTCCGGTTTCCCAGATCTGGGAATGGCATCCGTGACCCTGGGACATCCTCTGGGAGAACAGGATGTCTGGACTCCTCTCGGTAGCATAGATGATCTGGTGACCCTGATAAATGGGGCCAGAGATGAGCGTGTTTCTGAAAAGGGAGACGTGTTCATGTACTGGAATGAAGGTTACGTCCTCCTAAGCAGGGTGATAGAGGAGGCAAGTGGGATGGTGTATCCTGACTTCGTGAAGAAGAACATACTCTCCCCCCTTGGAATGAAGAGGTCCACCTTTGACCTACAGGATTTCGAGAATGATGATGACATAATGGTCGGCTACTACTCTGGTGATGATAACAGGAAGGTCCCTCAGAGATTCCCCTATCACCCCCTCGGGCACGGAGACGGGGGACTTATATCAAGCGTTTCGGAGATGGGGCACATGGTGGGGATGATGATGAACGGAGGGTTGTGGAAAGGCAGAAGGATCATCGGGAGGAAGTATCTTGACATCGCAATGACTCCGAAGGTGGATGTGAATTTCCCTGCTGAACGCGGAAAGAGGATTTCATATGGTTATGGAATTGTGATAGACGACAACTTCTTTCGTCACGTCAAGTTTGGACATGGAGGCAACGTTGCTGTCTCATCTTCGTATTTCGGTTTCATACCTGACTTGAAGGCAGCAGTAGTCGTTGCTTCTAATTCTGATTTCGGCGTCTATTCAATAGCTGATTATGCTCTCTCCCTCTCAATCGGGAAAGATCCCGAGAAGCTTCCTGCGATTGAGTTCCAGAGAAAGGCAGATTTGTTGATCGGCAGGTATGAAACTTACAAAGGGTCAGCGAAGATGCAGATTTCACTCAAGGGACCCAACTTATTCATGGAGATTGGGCACCCTGGGCAATCTAACCCTATGCCCCTGACGATTGACGGGGATAACCTCTTCATGATGGTGGGGCACAATAAAGTGAAACTTGATGTTGATATCAGACCGCAAGGCATCGTGGACATCAGGTTCGATAGGCTGGTGTTCCACAGAGTAGGGAAACTCTGAGGGGTGTTCTCTTGCTACTCCTCCAAGTCGCAGCTTGACGAATTACATTCTCTGGATCATCCGCTTTCGGGGTTGATTCTGCGAAGTCACCTTTCAATTCTACTTCTGAATTCTCTTCTTACCCTTCTTAGAATATTTTCGTTTTCCATTATCCTCTCCACGGCATCTACTGTCGCCCTGACAGAAATCATCAGGTTTCCTATGGCCAGTGCCGGGTCAGCCTCCTTCGCGGATTCGGCCGAATGAAGTGCCATTCCTGGGTACCCAATCTTCATGTTCAGGTGGCCTGTGGGTACCACTTTGCTTATGTTCCCCTCATCAGAGCTTACTGAAGGAAAGCTATCGTCGGTATCCATGTTTGAGGGTTTCACACCAAACCGCCTTAAAGAATTCTCCAGCATTGAATCTATGACACTGTTTGCCACGTAATCTTCATACATCGGCTGCAGTTTCCTTATCTCCAGCCGGGTGCCATACGCCTTCGAAACCCCCTCCAGTACCCTCGTCACCTTCCTTTCCAGAACCTTCAGGAATTCTCCTGATACAGCCTTCAGCTCTATTTCCAGCACGGCCCTGTCAGTGACTATGCTAGTCACAGTTCCACCCTCCCTTATGATCATCTCTATTATGGCAAGCCTGTCGTTCTTTATCCAGCTCCTGAGGTTATTGATGGAAACGTACGAGGTGACAACAGCATCCAGAGCATTCACCCCCCTCTCAGGAGAGTAGGCCATGTGTGATGCCTTCCCTTTGAAAATAGCCTGGAATAGGACATCAGATAGAGTCTTCCATCCTACGCTCCACGAGTCCATAGCGTGCAGACCGATTGCAAAATCTATATCGTCAAGCGCCCCCTTCTCAATGAGGAGTGCCTTGCTTCCTGCATATTTCCCTATCCCCTCTTCTGACGGTGTCCCGAGGACAACAACCTTACCTTTTTTCATCATTTTGGATAGAGCGACCGATGTCCCGTAGGCCCAGCCGGAAATGAGATTGTGGCCGCACGAATGGCCGTTTGGAAGCGCATCGTATTCCGCAATTATAGCTACAGCCGGTTCCCCCTCCCCCCACTCGGCCCTGAATGCAGTGCTTATTCCCAGGTAAGGGTGGACAACCTTAAACCCCTTTTTCTCGAATGATTTGGCCAGGAGGGATGATGATTTTACTTCCTCGCTCCCAACTTCTGCGAATCTGTATATCTTATTGGAAATATCAAAAATCTCCTTCTTCAAAGGTCCTGCTTTCTTGTCAACTGAGGATGGATCATTCACGCACAAGTATCAGGTTTTCTTGATAAATAATTTCCCCACGCACCAGTGCGTTATAGGTCAAATGGCAGCAGTCGGGACACCTATCTGAGATTGCGTTCCACCCCTGGACGGGAATTATCCCCCTGACTGGCAATTTGAAGATGAATTCTCATGGTTCTTTCCCACTTCAAATTTTAACAGCCTTTTCTTGGCCTGGTTCATTCCCATATCCCTCTAATTTTGCATCAGCCCATGGCATTTGAAAGGTTTAAATATATACAAGGGGTGTATTTCTGCAATGCGATTGTCCAACATGAGGGTGAAACTCTACCACGAGAACTGCTGGACTTCAGAGCTTACTGAGATGTTCCCTGAAGGTACACTTGTAGTCCCGTTCTCGAGGAAGTTGAATGAAGGCGTCACTACAACTTACACGTTGGTGAAGACATCAAAGACGCAGGCGAAGCAGGTGGCACATTCGGAAAGGTACTCCAAATTCTATCCCAGAATTGTTGGTGAACTTGGAAACGCTAACCACAATCAGATGTTCCTCATTTCATTCCAGTTCAAGTCAGAAAACAGCATCTACAGGGCGATAAAGAACATAGAGGAGCTGATACCTGTGCAGGTGACATACGAAGACGAGTTCGAGATATGGAATTTCCTCATACCGTCAAGCGGACCCACGAACTACAGGAAGGACATAATCAACAATCTACGCCAAGTTGCAGATGTGGAGGGGTATTCGCTCGAGGACGGATACGGAATGCTAAAGGGGAGCATAGACAGCTTCCTCGGGTTGATATTCCCTCCAAGCACTATGTTCGTTCTTCAGAGACTCATGGATATCGGATACTTCGATTTCCCGAGGAAGGTATCGATAGATGCTGCAGCCAGGCAGCTTGGGATCTCAAAGGGATTCATATCAAAGGTTTCCAGAAGGATATTTGACGTCCTCAGAAATGAATCACCGGACGGTACCTAGGTAGTTTCCAATTTACGCCCTTTCAATAAGAGCGGAATACCCCTGGCCGCCTCCAACGCACAGCGAGGCCATCCCTCTCTCCTTTCCCCTGTCATTGAGCAACCTGGAGAGAGTGCCGATGAGCCTTGCGCCACTCGCTCCAAGCGGGTGGCCTATTGCTATTGCACCACCGTTCACGTTCACTTTCCCCTTATCCAGGCCCAGTTCCATTATAGCATTCAGAACAACCACCGCGAACGCTTCGTTTATTTCCCACATGTCTATGTCGCCCACCTCCATCTTCCCCTTTCTCAATGCCTTCCTCGAGGCCGGGACAGGACCGAGGCCCATTAGATGCGGAGGCACACCTGCCCATCCGAAATGAGTGATCTTGGAAATAGGGGTGAAACCGTACTCCCTCACCTTCCTTCCGGAGGCAAGGACTACAAGGGATGCGCCTGCGTTAAGAGGAGAGGAGTTGCCTGCGGTCACTGACCCTTTTTCCTTGAATGCCGGGGCCAGTCCTGAGAGCTGATCAAGTGACGTATTGCCCCTAACGCTCTGGTCCCTGTCCACGATGATCTTCCCATCGTTTGAGTCGACCTCAAGTGGAAGTATCTCCTTCCCCAGCCATCCGCTTTCAATCGCAGAAAATGCTCTCCTGTGGCTTTCCAGGGCGAACATATCCATCTCTTCCCTGCCTATCCCCTTCATTTCAGCAAGGTTCTCAGCAGTGAGACCCATATTGTACGCCTCCTTCATCCTGTACTCGGAATATTTTGGGTCATCCATAAGGGGGGTGCAGAGCTTGTTGGAGAGCCTTGGAACGTGGGTCATGTGCTCAAACCCTCCTGCGAACACGATGTCGCTGCTCCCGCTCATGATCTCCATCGCACCTGTTGAAACTGCGTTCATTGATGATGCGCATGCCCTGTCCACCGCCATAGATGGGACATCAACAGGAAGACCTGAAAGTAGGACAGGATGCCTTCCGCCGTACGTCCAGTTCTCGTCTCTCTGGTAAGCGCACCCTGTTATGACGTCGTCTATATCCATTGCTCTTACTCCAGTACTTTCTACAGCATCCCTTATGAGTTGGGAGTACGCAACATCCATTCTGATACCATTGAACACGTCCCTCGAAGGCTCGTTCGGCCTCGACCTCGAGAATGCCGTTCTTTTGTAGTAGATTAGAAATACTTCATTCCCGCTTCCGTTCGCATCCATTTCACTTCCCTCCCTTGGTGTCTATCGAGCCAAGAACTTCCATCTCCTCCATTGTAGGGTCCTCCAGCACTGTCACTCCATCTGGAAACGATATCCCCAGTCTATCCGCAAGCATCTTCAGCTCATTCCTGTCCGTATCCCTGTATATGGATGTTATCTCCGGCCCCGACTTCCCCCTTATCCTGACTATGCACCTGTCCGTTATCACAACCTCCTCCTGCAAAGTCGTTTCTCCATCGTCTGAAAGCCCCTTCCTTGAACTGGTTACGAAATCCAGTCTGCCCCTGAATTTGGCTTCGTTCAACTCTATTATTACAACACTCTTTCTCGAGTGGTAGAGTATCTCGCAGGCACCCCCGCTCCCTGGAAGCCTCACTCCTGGATTTTCGTAATCTCCTATAACCGTAGTGTTTATCCGCCCCGTCGGGTCAATCTGTGCTGCCCCGAGGAAACCGACGTCTATCCTACCACCTCCGATCAGGTAAGAGAAGTTGTCGAAGAGGGAGAAGAGGGAAGAGACATTCTCAGCGAGGGAGGGGTCCCCTATTGACAGGGGCTGTCTGCCAGGAGAACAGTCCACAGACCCAGACTCGTAGACCATTATGAGTCCCGGGGAGTAAAGTCTCTTCGCAAGATTTGCTGCTATGTTCGGAAGACCTACCCCGACAAGAACAACATCCCCGTTCTTGATCTCCCTTGCAGCATTGACAATCATCCTAACCCTGCTTGATATTTCCACTTCAGGCCACGCTCCCCCAGTTTATTGGTGCAACATTCCTGCTTTTCATCCTGAGCTTATCTGTCTTCTCCCTGCCAAGCTTATCAATATACTCTCCCCTGTCGTTCACTCCGTATACCCACTCCTGCAGATATTCCTCTATAGACCTTCTCTCCCTTGAAATCCTGTCCCATTCCAGGTAGAACTGGTTATCCCTGTCGTAGAACCCCTGTACGTATGATGGATGTGCTCCCCATGGATCATGAACGACCGCATTAACTGCTATTCCAGGCACAATAGTCCTGTTCGGGTCGCCTTTTATAACCTCGCTTTCAACTATCTCCTCCGCTGCAACAATCACCCTCTTACCTGCAAATGCCAGTTCCTTCTGCTCCCCCATTATTCCCCATAACTGGGAATTACCCTGCTCGTCTGCCCTCTGAACGTGGATTATCGCTACGTCAGGGTTTATGGGTTTCACGACAAGCACACTCTTTCCTGTAAACGGATCGGTAACATACCTGTAGTTGTGGTTGTGCATAGGCAGGTCGGTGCTTCCGACTGCATTCACAGGGAAGAATGGTATCTTCGCACCTCCGGCGTGGAGTGCAGATATCAGGCTTCCATGGGTGTACTCCTCCAGCTTCACCTTCAGGGGTTCTCCCATCTCGACGCTCCTCCTTATGCAGTGGAGCGAACCTACGCCAGGATTCCCAAGGTATGAGAAAACTAGCTTCGATGCCGTACCGGCGGCTACCATCTGGTCGTAGACAAGGTCGGGGGTCATCCTGATGAGCTCCAAATCCTTCCTCCCCTGCCTGATTATCTCATGACCGGCAGAGAAATCTATAAGGTGGGTGAATCCTGATATGTAAACGGAATCTCCATCGTGTACAAATGACGATACTGCATCCCTCATGCTCATGATCTTCCTCATGAATACCCCTCCTTTCACTTCGGTTTTTCCTTTGAACTGGTACCGCTGCCTAGGACTCTTCTCATGGCATTCACAGTCAAGTCAATGTCCCCTTCTGTGTGTGCCAGGCTCATTGAATACCTGCTGGCAGGAATCAGATATATTCCCTCTTTCATCATTTCAGAGTCAATCCTCTTTCTTTCCTTCATGTTTTCGTCAGATATGTCCCTGTAAGTATGGACTTCCTCCTTCGATAAAGTATAGTTCACCACCCCTCCCTCCCCGTAAGTTCTGTGTTCCACCCCGAACTCATCCAGAGTCTGGGAAATCAATTTTCTGAGGGTGGTGGCAGCCTCACTTATTCTGGAGAAGTTGTTCCCTTCCATCAGCTCGCTTACAGTTGCCATTCCAAGGGTTATACTTATCGGGTTGCCGTTGTAGGTACCCGAGTGGAAAACCTTGTTTCTGTTCCTTGGGTCGAGAAGTTCCATTATTTCCGGCTTCCCTATGACTGCGCCTATAGGAGCTCCGCCCCCTATGATCTTCCCGAGGCATATCATGTCCGGTTTGATTCCGTAATATTCCACCGCCCCTCCCAGCCTTATTCGAAAACCCGTCTTCACTTCGTCAAAAACCAGGATAATACCATTTTCTTCAGTGTACTTCCTCAGGAAATGCATGAAATCCCTCTTCGCTGGGATATACCCGTCCTCGAACGGTTCCAGTATAACGGATGATACATCCTCTCTTTCCAGGGCCCTCTTTGTTCCATCTATATCGTTGAACGGGAGAACCACGACATCGTCCAGTATATCTCCCCTCACTTCAGCGCTGTCCGCCTCCTTTTCAAGAGCTCCTTCCTTTCCCCTTTTCTTTGGCCTGTAATTGGCAAGGAGAAACGGGTTTGCTCCATGGTAATGGCCGTCAAATTTGGCAATCTTCCTCTTTCCGCTCTTGGCCATCCCGAGCCTGTTCGCGAGCAGGGTTGCCTCCAGCCCTGACGTTGTGAACCTGAGCATACCATCCTTCATGAATATTCGGAGAAGGATCTCTGCGAATTCCGACTCCTGTGGGGTTGGATTTCCGAAGAGCGTTGTACCGAGAGAATCTGCAATATTCCTTAGAGCTTTCAAGACTGCAGGATGACCATGCCCCAGGATGAGCGCGCCATAAGAGAGCACATAGTCCACATACTCATTTCCGTCCACGTCCCACACGTGCGAACCACTTGCTCTGGAAAGGAATAAGGGATACGGTTCACGGAACTTTATGTTTCCGTTCACCCCCCCGGGAATAAGCTTCTCTGCCTCCTTGAAGAGGGAAAACGATTTGTCCGTGGTATGCCGGGACTCAATCATGACCTTTCATCAACTGGACGTATTATATCATCATGGTCAACTAGTTTACTTCCCTGAAAATAGGAATATGAACAAGGTGCCTTACGAAGATTGAAATATTCTCGAACAACAAAATGTCAGATGGAAATCTGTTTACCAATAACGTAAATAGATAGCTGACGATTGATCATTCATGCCCAGGAACGAACTCAGTGGTATTTCAATAAAGGTTACACCTCCAGGCAAGAAGAGCAAGAAAGTCATAGAGATGAGCAACAAATACATGGCTACAACGACCCAAACCTTGCCAGTGGTCGGATACAGAGGGCAGAGGGTCTACATAGAGGACCTGGACGGGAACGTTTACCTTGATTACACCAGCGGCATCAGCGTTACGAACGTAGGATATGGCAACCCCGATCTTATAAGGAAGGTGGAAGATCAGCTTCACCGGCTGTGGCACTTCGCTGGAACAGATTTCTATGCTGAGGTTTATGTGGAAGCTGCAAAGCTACTGACTGATGTTACCCCAGGTAGGTTCAGGAAGAGGGTATTCTATTCAAACAGCGGGACAGAGAGCATAGAGGCTGCTATAAAGATCGCAAAGGCATACACCGGGAGGAACCAGTTCATAGGGTTCATAGGAGCGTTCCACGGCAGGACTCATGGGTCACTTGCATTCACCGCATCAAAGGCCCAGCAAAGGAAGGGGTTCTTCCCATTCATGCCGGGGGTGGAGCACGTACCTTACCCTGATCCTTACAGGAATCCCTTTGGCATTGATGGGTATGACGAGCCAGAAGAACTTGTGAACAGGGTGATAGACTACATAGACTCCTATCTTTTCAAAACCTACCTTGCCCCGAGCGATGTAGCGGGAATACTGGTTGAACCCGTACTCGGAGAAGGGGGGTACGTGGTGCCTCCAAAAGGTTTCCTGAAGGAGCTGAAAAGACTTGGGGATTCACACGGGATACCGCTGCTCGTTGATGAAGTCCAGACGGGATTCGGAAGGACTGGAAAGTTCTTCGCATCCGAGCACTTCGGCGTGGCTCCTGAAGTCATAGCACTTGCTAAATCAATTGCTTCAGGCATCCCGATGGGGGCGGTTGTTATGAAGGAAGAGATGGACTTTAGGGAGAAGGGGATGCATTCGAACACCTACGGAGGAAACCCGATCGCCTCTGCAGCATGCGTTGCGACAATAGAAACCATAAGGAAGCAGAACCTTGTGAAAAATTCGGAGGAAATGGGTAAGTACATGAAGAAAAGGCTGGTTGAACTGCAGGATAAGCACAAGGAGATAGGGGATGTCCGAGGACTTGGACTGATGCTCGCGGTAGACTTCGTGAAAAATGCCAAAACTAAGGAAGCAGACCAGAAACTGAGGGACAGGGTTCTTGAAAATGCATTCAAGAATGGACTCCTTATGCTTTCAACAGGACAGGGAGCAATCAGGATAATACCCCCTCTCATAATAAATAAAAAGCAGATAGATGAGGGGATCGAGACCCTTGAAAAATCGATAAGGCAATCCCTCTAGCAACTATGACCCATCTTCTGGGGTCTATGCACTGAATCACCCCCAGCGTGTCTTTTATTGACGCGATGCTCTATGACACTTGAATGTTGAGTCCCATCCTTCTGAGGCTTTCCATTATCAAGTTGAATTTTGATTCGTCGAACCCCAGGTATTCAGGCGGTACTACTCCCGATCCAGATATCTTTCCTTCAAGTACGAGCCCAGCTATTGCTGCGACTGGAAAGCCTGTCATCCTTGCCATGGAAGTTATTCCCTTCTCCTTGTCGAAATAGTCAACGTACCTTACCTCCTTCTCAACTCTTCCGTATGCCTTGATTTCCAGGATGCACAGGTCCTCTACTTTCATCCTGAGTTTCCTGTCGAAAAGTTCCCTTGTAATCGCACGAGGGGTTGTTCCTTCGATCTTCTCCTCTGAAAGGTACCCCATATCCTTGAGGAACTTTAATTTCTGAAGATGCCCCGGATACCTGTACGTCTTTTCGAACATGTCTACTCCCTTCAGGGTGTCTATGAGTGTGCCCAGACCGTCAACATAGAACGAGTCAAGGTCGCCTATTCCTGGGAAGGTAGCATGCTCTATGCTCTCCAAGGGCTCTACTGTCATTATTTTGTTGTCCTTTACAAACCTTGCAGGTCTCGTATATATATCTAGAAGTCCCTCGACGCTCCATGTTATGCTGTAATCCAACGGAGGGACCTTCACCCTTGGGAGGCCTGCATCATAGATCTCGATCCTCTTTGCATCGTATTTCTTGTAAAAGTAGCCGCTTATGATGTTTGTAAGACCTGGTGCATAACCTGCGTCCGGGATGAGGAGGCCTTTGTTCTTAAGCGCAAGTTCGTTGAGGGAGATTGAGTTTTCCGGGATGAATGAAACATCCACAATCTTCTTTCCCATGCTCAGCAGTTTCCTCATTATTCCAAAGGCTACTGATCCTGGAAGAGCCGATGCTATGACGTCTGCCTTCTCTATAACGTCCGGGAAATCAAATGGGTCGCCCCTCAAGACCTTGAATGGAGCATTCTCAATCTTCCTCTTGTCTATGACCGTCACTGAATCCTTAGAAGAAAGCTGGTTTGCAACCACCGAACCTATCATTCCATAACCTAAAACTACAATCATAATTTCGGAATGTCCACGACCATATTAGAAATTTCCAATAGATTGAATTGCATTTGATATCCTTAAATGTTAGACCAACTTCATTAACATAAATGGTCTCACGGATGCTTTCTCATGACTCACAAGAGTTCAATGGACAGGTGTCATGACATCCTCTCCTTCAGTGCACTTCCCACCTGCTACTGTATTCATCACGTTACCCTTCCTTTCAAAATTGACCTGTCCTCCTTGTTGTATTTCTATGGCAGCTGCAAATTGCTGGATTTCCTGAATTTACCTAGTGCGTGGCTTAGGTCAAATATGCACTGGCAAACTTGTTTACCAAAAAGATTAAAAAATAGTACCAAGTAAACACGGGATGGGACAATCGTCGGTTGCCACTAGCGACTATAAGCGTGAAAAGGAAGCAACTGAAAGCGACAGAAAGCTTGGAAAGAAGCTCTCTACTCTCGACTTATTTTTCCTGGCTTTTTCCGGTATGGTCGGATCAGGATGGTTGTATGGTTCTGCAGCATCAGCGTTTTACGCCGGTCCCGGATCGATATTGTCCTGGCCTATTGCAGGAGTTATAGTTTTCTTCATCCTGTTCACATGGGCGGAGGTTGGACTTACTATACCCAAGTCTGGAGGCTTGGTCAGATACAGTTCATACGTTCATGGCCCCTTCACGTCCTTTGCGATGGGAATAACTTACTTGATGTCATCAATCGTGGTTCCCACATTAGAGGCTGAAGCAATAGTAGGGTACCTGAGTGCTTACATCCCCAATATATACAACGGAGTTGTTCTTTCTCCCGTTGGAGTTGGAATTTCAGCAGTATTCGTACTGATAATGTTCTTCGTTAACTACTATGGAATAAACCTTCTTAGGCGCGTAAACAGCGGAGTTTCATACTGGAAAGCAATAATCCCTATACTGACATTTATCTTCCTGCTTCTCCTAGAATTCCACGGTGCCAATTACGGAATATCCGGGACTGGTTCATTCCTTCCTTACGGATTTGATGGGGTTCTTTATGCAATACCTGCAGGAGGAGTTATATTTGCGCTGGAAGGATTCAGGCAGCCGATTGAGTTTGCTGGAGAAGCGAGGAGCACTAAGAGCCTTCTCAAGGCATCGGTTGCTGCCCTCATTACTGTAATTATCCTTTACACGTTCCTAGAGATGGCTTTCGTTGGATCTGTCAGATGGTCTCTTGTTTCTGTGCTGCCAGGCAACTGGACATCCCTTGTGGGTACGGCATATTACAGCACCCCATTCTATTTTGCTATGAAGACTTCGGCGATACCGTTGCTAGGCGCATTCGCAGTTTTACTTTTGATTGATGCCTGGGTTTCCCCATTCGGAACCGGTTTAGTGTATTTCGGGAACGCTGCCAGGGATATTTTTGGGCTTGGCGCGGATAACTTCTTGCCAAAGGGCACCCTGAACCTGAACAAGTACCGCATTCCATTCTGGGGTGCAATCATAACTGTGATTGCAAGTGTGTTGTTCCTGCTACCCTTCCCTTCCTGGTATGCACTCATAGGTTACGCGTCGGCCATAGGGGTCCTCAACTATACAATAGGAGGATCAATGCTTGCTCCTCTGAGGAAGCTTCTACCTAACATAAAGCGTTCATTCACTTTGCCCTATGCATCAATTATAGCACCGATAGGCTTCATTGGAGCTATACTGATTGTCTACTGGTCGGGTTTCTCTACAGTATGGGCTGTTTTGACCACCATTTTCTTATCCATTCCGATAGTATTTTTCACCTACGTTCCAGCAAACCGAATATTGGATTCAAATGGGAAGAGTGTAACTATAGGTGCTGTCACCTTAGTCATTACAATCATAATGACCTATTTCTCGTATATCTGGCTTGTGAACCCTCCTTCTTCCTTCTCAGTCGCTACCCAGGAGTTCTATTTCTTAGTCTATTACATCATCATGCTTGCAACAATTATTGCAGTTATGGCAATATCTTATTATTTTATCAACAAAACGTCAAAGGCACACTTGAAAAAGATTACCTCTTTTAGCTGGGTTATTGCTCTGGTATTCGTTCTGCTGATATTCTCATTCTTTGGTTCCTTCCACTTGAATTTGATCCAATTCCCGTTGGATACAGGAGTGGTGATTGTCGCATCTATTCCCATATATTTCGTCTCCAGAAGAGCAGCATACGAAACAGAACAGCTGAAGTCCCTGAAAGAGAGCTTATCTCAGGAAGGGGACATAATGGAGTGAAGCCAAACGTTCAATCACAACAACAGCAGATTCGCATCTTCCTATTTTTTAATCATTGATTTATTTCTTCTTCCCGGCTATCCTGCAGAATCCTGCCCTTAAAGGAACACAGTTTGTCCACTATTGAATGAGCCCTGTGATAGTGGAATTAATTTCTGGTCGATTAGGTGGACATAAATCGTTTCTTTATTCTCGGGGATTAACGATGTCTCCCTTCACTGTGAACTCGTTTATCACAATTTTCCTTCTTGTGAGTTCCTGAACTACCCTTTTGAATAACGCTTCGTCTAGCGCTCTTTCTGGTGGCAGGAATCCTGATTTACTAATGACCCCATCGTAAAGCATTTTTGCCACAATCACGCAGGTATATCCAGTGGTCCTGGCCATCGATGTCACGTTTCCATCATCGTCGTGCCTGTCATAAAGTTCCTGAACTACCGTTAAACGTTTCCCACCTTTCATTCCTTTCACTTCCACCTTCATAAGAGTAATGTCTCGGTCTCCCTCACCAAGTTTCAGGCTGCGGTTCATAACCGCGGACAGCACTTCTGAAGGTTTGACTGTGCAACTTCGTTTGACTTGTATTTCTTCGTTTGAAAACATCCCCAGATTTCTTAGAAAATTTATTCTGTCCACGTGACCTGTCCATCTTACCGTCTTTTCTTCCATGTTTGGTATATCTGGAAACGAATCGATCAGTGTTGACAGGCCGTCTGTCAAGAATGCTTCAAAATCTCCTCCCTTGAATGATACGAAGTTTACCCTCTCGACTTCGCTCATAGGCGGCAAGTATAACATTTTGCCATTTCTCTTCACCCTGGCATCCCTGATGTATTCGTTGACAACACTAGTTGCCGAGAACACAATCTTATAGTCCAAAGGTTCTGCTCTTCTATCAGGTACTCCTCCAACGTATATGATGACAGAATCAACACTGTCAAGCTGCCTGATTCCGTGTGCGACCATTGCATTGGATAACCCGGGAGCTACTCCCATAGAAGTGATTACTGTAATCTTCCTTTTCCTTGCTGCTTCGTCAATGGTCTTGAATTTTTTCAGGTGCTGGTCATAAACAAGATCGATATAATTTATGCCAGCGTTGAGGCATATTTCGAGAGCTTGCGGCGAAACGGAGTGTGGGAGCGAGCCAATGCCGATCCTGCACCCTCTCGCTAATTCTGTTAAATGCTCCTTATCAAGAACGATATCTTCCTCAACTTTTGTGATCTTTACTTTTCTCTTAGAGGCACGTATCCGTTTAGCAAGTTCATCTATTTTCTTAAGATTCAGTTTGGAATTATCTACCACAATAAGTTCATCTACGTCCCACCTGAGTCCTATCTCGTGTGCGATTGTGAACCCCATAAGTCCAAGTCCAAACAGGATCACTTTCTTCATAGTTTCAAATTAGTATATTCAGGTATTACTTGAATATAACTGCTGGCAACTTCGAGAATTATAATAATTATAAGCCCTTGAATCATTCGCAGTTTTACTTTTGATTGATGCACTGTAGATTCAGATTTGATGATGAGCGTGATGCATTTCCAAGACCTTTTTTCTAGATAATCCAGAAATTCCACTTCCGGTTTTTCAAAGAATACGATAATAATAGGCCTCACTCCTCTATAGATTATCTTCCTCCAATGGAGTTCAGGAGGGAGTTCCTGAATTACCGATCATTCAGGGAAGCATATACCAAGAAACTCGATGTGAAAATGAATAAAAAATGATGAAAATTGTTACGAATTTGAGGGTAGAAGACCTCCTGATAAATACCAATAAATTACCATTGGAAACTATATTAATGAAAAAGTGTATGGTTTCATTTATGGTGAATCTGGAGAATTTAAAAAAGAAATCTGAATACCGGGAGATAAAGGAGACAATTGTTCCAGAAAGACTGAAGGAGGGTGACACGATAGGTATAATTGCACCTGCAAGTGCTCCAGACATGAAGCAGCTGTCCCTTTCGATAAACAGGCTTTCGAAGATGGGTTATAAGTTCTCCCTTGGACGTAACATCAGGAAACTTGTCCAGAAGAATTCTCTTGCTGCACCAAAGAAGGACAGGGCAGACGAATTCAATGAAGCATTCAAGAACGACAACATCAAGATGATCCTATGCGCCAGAGGAGGGTACGGCTCCATCCACATCCTCCCATATCTGGACTATGACCTTGTCAGGGAACATCCGAAGATATTCGTCGGTTACAGCGACATTACGGCACTTCACTTTGCATTGAACAAACTTTCCGGGCTTGTCACGTTTCACGGCCCGATGCCTGCATCCGATCCTGACGAGTATTCAGGAGCAACATTCAAGCATTTCATCAACGTTCTCTCAGGAAAAAGCACTGACCTATCAGCCTTCGTGAACGTCTTCGTAAAATACATCTACAAAGGGAAGGTCTACGGAAAGTCCCTGGGGACTAATATCTCTGTTGGCGCATCACTTATAGGCACGCCTTACTACCCAAACCCGTCGGGGAAGATCCTCTTCAGCGAAGACACAGGAATAACGTCAGGTGATCTTGATAGATACTTCTCTGTAATGCAGTTGACTGGTATACTCAAGAAATTACAAGGCTTCGTATTCGGCGAGTTCAGGCAGATCAACGAAATGGAGGAACCGATGCCCTACATCGAGGACATCATTCAGCAATACATCGAGGAACTTGAGAAACCATCGATATTCGGACTTCCATTTGGACACGGCGAGGACCAAATGCTCATACCCCTTAACGCAAAGATGTCCATTTCTTCTGACTATCCGTACGTTGAGTTAGACCAGAATGTGGTGGAATAGGAATCACTGCAAATACGCTCCGTAGGTAAGGGGTAGTCAACTGTAATCACACTCCTGCACTGGAAAGCCTTACCTGGGGGCATCATTCACGGAATAGGGGACTTCCAGAAATTTATGAGGTGGATTTGCTAGCATGCATATTCCCTCCCTTTTCGTCTCGTGGATGGAAAGTTCGAATGTACCACCTCCCCATTTATGGGGTTGAAACTGAATCTTGAATGATATGCCGGGGCTGGGATTTGAACCCAGGACCTCCGGATTTCTCCGGAAGATTGAACTTTATTCCCTATGAGTCCGGCGCTCCACCAGCTAAGCTACCCCGGCTTCAGATTCTTCTTCCTCTTCCACCGGCTCCTCTTCTACCTTCTTTCTTTCCCCAACTTCCTTCGTCGGTTCGAAAATTTCCGAACTCCTTATCTCAATCTTCTTCGCCGGATAGATGACCTTTATCTGGTCGTAAAGATCGTTGTAGATCTGGGGAGACAGCATATAGACGACGAACTGGCTAATGGGCTGCTCCCTCACCTTTGCCTTGAGGAACTCTGCAACCTTGTTCCTGATGCCAGTCTCTACGTTGTTTATGATCTTCCTGTCCACAACTATCAATGGTTTGATCCTGATGTTAACGTTGTCGGATGTCACAGTATCTACAACCAGGTCAATCCTGGTCTTCCTCCTCCTTATCATCCTTCTGATGTAATCCTGGTTTATCTCATGCCCCTCAAATTCAGTGAATGCCCTGTCCCCCTCAGTCTTGGTTACCCTGAAGAAGAGTTTTATGTGGCTCTGCTTGAAATCACCTGTAATGTCAGAGAGCGATGCCTCTGAAACCCTGCCGATCATCTCTTCTGGAGACGAGGCGGGTGAACTTCCTATCTCCTTCTTGCCGAAAGATTCGTTTGCCAGTATCGTGTACCAGCTCTTCGCCTTCCACTTGTCCTTCACCTTCTTCGCTGCGACCCTGCTTGTTTTCTCCTTAGCCAAACGCTACCATCTCTTCTATCGGCAACGTTTGAGTTAATAAATACTTTTTTGAAAGCGACATGATGGTCGTTCCCTTCGCATTTTCCTTACTTATAAATATGGATTATACATCCCATCATAAATGGTATTGATTAGGTTTAACAGTGAGAAGCTAGTGAATTTCTCCGGGCTGTCTAAGGAGAGACTGGTCAAGGTGCCCTGGCTGCTAGGGGGGGAGGGCAGGGAGGAGGATGGGGACATTGTCATGGAATTCAACCCCGACAGGCCAGACCTGTACTCTATACAGGGAGTCACAAGGGCAATAAGGACGTTTGACGGTATAGAGAAGTTTACTAATCAAACCATAAACGACGAGGACCTTGAGGTCCATTCATTTCCCCCCAGATACAGGAAGTATTTCTCAGTGGGTATAGTGAGGGGATGCAACCTGAGGAACCTCATTCCTGAAATAATAGACTTCCAGGAGAAGATCGACCTGACCGTTGGGAGGCACAGGCGTCTCTCTTCCATAGGCCTTCACGACCTGAGCAAGGTGAAATTCCCGATAACGTACAAGGAAGTGACAAGGGATGGAAGGTTCGTGCCGCTCAAGGAGACGGAGGAGGTAAGGATTGATGAGTTCATGAAACAGCACCAGAAGGCGATGGAATACGGGGACCTTGTTGGAGACAGGATACCTGCGATCATAGATTCAGAGGGGAGGATCATCTCCCTCCCTCCGATCTTGAACTCGGCTGTCACGACAGTGACTGAGGATACTGTTGACCTGCTTGTGGATGTTGAAGGCACAAGCAAGAATGCTGTTGAGAGGACAATGAAGCTGATGCTCACGGCTCTTTCATACCCATCTGGCACAATTTCTAGGGTCAGGCTGAACGGAGAAATATCGCCACCCCTTAAGAACGATGAGAAGAAAATTTCAAGACAGTCTGTGAAAAGGCTGCTGGGTTACGACATACCGGATGAGGAGATCAGATCATCACTTGAGAGGATGGGATACGGTTTCATGGAAGGGAAAGTCGTTGTACCGCTATACAGGACGGACATAATTGCTGACGTTGATATCATAGAGGACATTTTCAAGGGGATAGGTTACGATAATGTTCGGAGGATGAAGGAGGGCTTCGTGAGCTACGGCAAGGAGAACCCGCTGAGGGCGATGGAAGGCAAGATCAGGCAGCTGCTTGTCGGGTACAACATGAGCGAGACCGTGAGCAGCTCGCTTGCGAACAGCAGGTACAATTCAATATACGGATTCAACGACAGGAAGATGGAAATAGTAAACCCTGTCAGCCAGGAGCAGGATTCCATAAGGACAAGGATGTCCCCCTCCCTTATGCAGACGTTCGTCAACAACTTCAGGAATCCATACCCCCAGAGGATATTCGAAATAGGGAGCGTTTACGTTGATGGTCAGGAGAAGGATGTCCTTGGGGTGGGAATAGCGGACAAGGCAGCTTCATTCTCCGAGATCAAAGGCATATTCGTGAGCATCCTGGAAGACCTCGGGATAGAGGGGTACGAGATGGTGAGGGATGAACTGGCAATGTATGCTCCCGGCAGACTTGCTGCCATCTCCATGAACGGCAGGAAGATCGGATTCTTCGGAGAGGTTCACCCTGGCATACTTAGGAACGTCGGTATTAAGATGCCGGTCGTGATGGGAGAGATCGACATTCAAGAGGTAATGCGTTGATTCCTGATAAGATACCGACTGTTCCGGATTCGAAGGAGATAATCGAGAGGAGTTTCAAGGACATAAAGAAAGTTCAGAATGTATACATGCCAAACTTCATCAGCAAGCTGAAATCAATCTCCATCCAGAAGATAAAGCTCATGGAGTCAACAGCCCTCAGGGCCATAGGGAGGGTTTACGACGGGTTCCCGAAGTTCGACGACCTTGACAGGTTCGAACGGGACGTCCTATTCATCATGGTTAACGGCAGGGAATACGAAAGGTCCCTGAACAACCTGAAATGGGCTAGAAGCAAGATTGCAGAGTTTGCGACAAACTCAATAAAGGGCATAAAGAAGGCGCCCAGCCTTACGGCTATCGCTAGATTCAGGTCGTCCTTCTACGGAAGATTCTCGTCGGTGATAGAGGACCTGGATGAATCGCTGACCTTCCTCAAGGAGGCAAGGGAAGCCCTGAAGAAGGTGCCGCAGGTCAGCAGGGAGATGAAGATAATCATAATCGCAGGATTCCCAAATGTAGGGAAGTCATCGCTGATTTCAAAGCTCACCAACCTGAATCCCGAAATTGCGGATTACCCGTTCACTACCAAGAGCATCAACGTGGGGATGATGAAGATGGGAACCAGCATCTACGAGGTCCTTGACGTCCCTGGGCTTCTCAACAGGAAGAACCACAACTCGATAGAGAGGGTTGCGCTCGCCGCAATAGACAACATAGGGAACCTGGTGGTATGCATGCTCGATCCTTCAGAGGAGTGCGGCTACCGGCTCGAGGACCAGAAGAGGCTCTGCGATTCCATCAGGGAGCTGGGGAAGAACGTCCTCGTGGTGGAAAACAAGTCTGACCTTCAGGTCACTGACAGCAGAAACCTGAAGATATCGTGTGCAACGGGTGAGGGGATTGAGGAGCTTAAGAAGATAATGGAGGCGAATATTGGTGGAGGACAAGATAAGGGCAATAGCGTCTTTCAACGCGCTTGAGCACGATGGAAAGGCTGACGTAAATTCAGTGGTTTCAAGGGTCGTAGCATTATTCCCAGAGGAGAGGAAGAACCTCAAGAACCTGATACCCAGGATCAGAGAGATAGTGGATGAGGTGAACTCCCTGACAAAGGAAGAGATGACGGGCATAGTCCAGAGGGAATTCCCTGAGTTACTGTCCTCAAGAACGAAGGAGGAGAAGAAGAGTCTTCCAGACCTTCCTGACGTCGGGAATGGGGGAGTTGTAATGAGGATGGCCCCTTCACCTTCCGGCCCACTCCACATCGGCCACGCAAGGATGGCAATCCTCAACGATGAGTACCTGAGGAGATATGGCGGGAAACTTATCCTCAGGATTGAGGATACAAATCCGTCCAACATAGAACCTGATGCTTACCAGATGATACAGGATGACCTCAGATGGCTGGGGGTAAACTTCACGGAAGTGGTGATACAGTCCAAGAGGTTTGAACTGTATTATTCTGAAATGAGAAAGCTGATAGAGGAGGGGAAGGCATACGTTTCAACATCTCCGACAGAGGAGTTCAAATCAAGGAAGCAGCAGGGTCTTCCTGTGAGGGAAAGGGAGGAAACGCCAGAGGAGAACCTGGAGAGGTGGGAGAGAATGCTCTCTGGAGGGTACGAAAAGGGGGAGGTATATGCGGTAGTCAAGACTGACCTCAATCACCCGAACCCGGCAATAAGGGATTTCATAGCGTTCAGGATAATCGACACCCCTCACCCACTGGAAGGTGACAGATACAGGATATATCCGATGATGAACTTCTCGGTTGCCATAGATGACCATTTCCTGGGATTGACCCACGTGATAAGGGGGAAGGACCACATTGCGAATACGGAGAAGCAGAAGTACATCTTCGGCTACAGGGGATGGAAGCAGCCCTATTACCTTCACTACGGCAAAGTCTCGATAGAGAACACGATACTCAAGACAACATTCATAAAGAAAGGGATAAGGAATGGCGATTTCACTGGGTGGGACGATCCGCGTCTTGGGACCCTTGCAGCGTTCAGGAAGAGGGGATTCGATCCGCTGGCCATAAGGAGATATTATGTGGAGTCCGGTATAGGGAGCGTTGACACGACGTTCTCCTGGGAGATATTCTATTCATTCAACAGGAAAATAATAGACTCAAGATCGCCCAGACATTTCTTTGTAAGCCAGCCGGTCAGCCTGAAATTTGATTTCGAGGGGACACTGAATGCTGATATCCCCCTCTTCCCTCAGGCAAGCGGGAATGCCGAAAAGGGGAGCAGGAGATACAAAGTTGGGAAGGGATCCATCATGATCTCATCGCAGGATTATGCTAAGCTGAACGGCGAGCTTGTAAGGCTCAAGGACCTAGGGTATTTCAAGGTGGAATCTTCAAGGATCGAGTATCTTGGGGAGAGCATAAACGAGGATGTACAGAAGTGGAACCCCAACAGGCCACTGGGCAAGGTACCGATAATTCACTGGTTGTCTGGGAACGAGGTCCCCTTCAGGGTAGTGAAACCTGATGGAACCGTGGATTCAGGGTTTGTGGAAAATGATGCATTGAACTACATCGGCATGGTACATCAATTTGAGCGATACGGGTATGTGAATGTCCTGAACGAGAGGGAAGGATACTTCACGCATCCTTGAAAAGTTGAGCGGAATCATCTGACACAACAGCTACTTTGAAAAGGGGAATCACTGCGCACTTTGATTCTCCTGGAAATATCCAGTACTTTTGTATAGCCCTGAGGAGGAACAGAACTTCCCCTAGCCACTTGAAAATGTACCCTTCCCCAGATAAGCTTAATTCCTTACTTCACTCGCTTGCTGATACTGACACAAAATTGGGGAATCTCTTGAGGATTATGACATCTCCAACTGCCCTGACCCATCTGTACGGGACTAATACTGAAACCCCGTCCTCGACGAGCCCATCATTTGTCTTTTCCACATACAACCCGTATATGGTTTGGGAGTCAAAGTCGACTATCACGTCGTTCACTGCTCCGAGCCTGTAGCCCCTGTCGCTGTAAATTTCAACCCCGATGAGATTGGTGACGTCAGTCTCCATATTGTATCGTTTTAATATTTATAGCGAGTATTTAATCTTTCCAGCGTGTCATTGTATAACAGAGCTCCCCCGACTGAGTAGTGCTGTTATTTCATGAAAAATAATCGCTACTCTTTCGAGAAAAGTTGAAGGTAGTGATATGGCATCTCCTTCTCTTTCTTGAGGAGGAAGCCGATCGATTCCATATCCCTCGCCACCTCTTCCTTGCTCAGCTTTATTGATGATGGCGGACCGAAGTTCAGCTCATCCTTGACAAAGTCGAGATTAGCGATGAAAATCGGTGATACCTTCTTCAGGGCATCAAGTGCCTTTTCCTTGCAGGTCAATACCAGGTCGTGGTACACATGCGCCATGAAGACCATGCTGTAATTACCCTCGACCCCCCTGCAAAAGTTCTGCTGGATCGTCCTGATCCCTTTGCCGTTGAGTTCCTTGAAGTTGTATTCGTGCGCATCTATTATAGTGACCTTTGCACCCCTCGCCGCCATCTTCTCCGCATAGTAGCCGTCTGCACCACCTACGTCCAGCACACTCATATTTTCCCTGACCCCTATGAAATCTATTATCCCTTCGTCATCAAGCCTGAAAGGTCTCCTTCCGTGAAACCTGTATATGTCATGAAAGTCGTCTTCCATAAGAACTCAACTTCATGAAAACATGAGTATGGATATCATTCTTTCCCATCCTTTCCTTCTATGAATAAAAAATAAATGAAAATAAAATCACTTTGGAGATTTCTTTATTGCGAGGAACCAGTCCTTCACGTTCAGGTTCTTGTCCTTCAGCCTTTCCTTTGCCGCCTGGAGGGTCGCAGGTTGAGGCACTATGACGTCGTCTCCTGCGTTCCAGTTTGCTGGGGTTGCGATCATGAAGGAATCCGCGTATGTGAGCGAGTCCAGTACCCTCAGTATCTCGTCTATGTTCCTCCCTGTGCTTGCAGGATAGTATATCAGGGCCCTCACTACCCCTTCCGGGTCAATAAAGAACACTGCCCTGACGGTGCTCGTCGCGCTGGCCCTCTCGTGTATCAGTCCGTACAGGTTTGCAACGTTCATGTTGAGGTCGGCAATAACCGGGAACTTTACCTCTACTCCGTATATCTTCTCCATCTGGAGCAACCAAGCTATATGCGAATAGACTGAATCTATGCTGAGCCCGATCAACTGCGCATTCCTCTTTTCGAATTCATCGTACCTCTTCGCGAATTCTATGAATTCAGTGGTGCAAACTGGAGTGAAGTCTGCAGGGTGAGAAAACAGTATCACCCATTTCCCCTTGTAGTCCTTGAGGGACAGCGGGCCCTTCGACGAGTTTGCCTGGAAATCAGGAGCCCTATCTCCAATCTTTGGTATTGACGATGTTACGCTACTAGTTTCTGCCATTGCCTTTTCAGTATGCCTAAAATTAAAAGGTTTTTGTTCATGCCTTAGTGAATTGGCAATTATGTGCCGCTGGATGAGACCTGAGACCACTGTGTGTTATGATGCTCTGTATTCAGGAGCCATTTGCAGCGTGGAATTAAACTACAGTCTCGGCGGGCGATCTTCTAGCTTCTATCGTTGTTAAAATTGTGGGACTTTTCCCAGTTTCGTATAACCCTGTAGTATACGAACGAGCCCACGACCTGGAGGGCTCCTCCTATTATTAGAGGGGACGACAGATAAAGGTCCATCAGGTATCCAGACAGGCCTGAAGTTGACTGCGAAGCTCTCGTGGCCACGCCCTGCATGCTTGAAGCAGTTCCGTAATCCTCGTTTCCTACGCCCCTGACGCTGATTGCGCTCCTCATAGGAGTACCGACGCCTGCCACTCCCATCCTTATTGCGTACAGCGAATATGCGATGGGAAGAATAGGGACGAACGCTATAACGATATACAGGAAACCCTGGAAGAACCTTGCGATAGATGAAACAGAAATGGCGCGTATGTGGGATGAATTCAGGTATCTCCCGCTTATGAATGACCCGAGCGCCGTAGCAGCATAGGCCAGGGTGAATATTTCACCAACATAAGATGTAGATATGTGATACCTTAGCTCAAACCAAAGCGGAAGGAGGGGAGTGGCTATTCCTATTGCCGAACCGTTTATGACGTTCGGCAGGGACATCCTGAGTGTGTAGAACGTGCTCTCCTTCTTCATCACCTTCGTCGTCTTCTTTAGCCTTTTCCTCTCCTTCAGGAAGAAGAGGGAGAGGAAGGATATCAGCAGTATGAACGATGAAACGCCGAAAAGAATACGGAATGTTCCGTCAACCCCGAAGAACGGGGTAAGGTACCCGTGAGTGGTCAAAAGAAGACCTGCGACTATTGAAGCAAGGGAACCAACAACCGTCATCTTCGATAGCCTTGCTACCCTGTCAATCTCGTTGGACCAGTTGCTTGCTACGTAGGCGGTCGTACCAGGGGAGAACACGCCTCTCATACCTCCCGCAGACCCTGTTACCCCTGCCAGTATAGCCGATACCTCTATTATGAATATGTTGCTGGATAAGGCGAAGCCAATGAGCCCTGCCAGCGGGAGCGCTTCTGCCACTATCAGAGTTCTGCTATAGCCTATCCTGTCCCCGAGGCTTCCCAGAAGGATGGATATACCCATGTTGAAGAGCACCACGAGAAGCACGAGCAACCCGATGAAAGCAAGCTCGTACCCTAAAGCATTCAGGTAGAGGGAGAAGGAGAGCGTCACAAACCCTATTGCGATGCTTCTCGCTGTCCTTGACACAAGAAGAAACTTGAAGGATGAGTCTATCTTCTCCTGGGAGTCGCTGAACACGAAAATTGACATTGCCTCATTCTATTTATCTATGCGCAGTGCGTGAACGACGAACCCTTGCGGATATGGGGATTCGGCTCATCATCACTCATCCCTTACTGCATGACGCAGTGGATGAAAGTTGTTCCCAAAAATGCAGGAAGTGAAGGTATATCCACCTATCTGGAACGGATTGAGGAACTGATCCCAGGCCACTTGACCATGCGAGTGCCGGGATTCGGACCCGGGTTAAAAGCTTGGGAAGCTTTTGTGCTACCGCTACACTACACTCGCTGTGAGATGGAAAATTTTTCTATATATTTCAACTTATCTTGAACTTGAGGTCGTGCTTCGGGGACTCAATATTTTTCATCGTGATGTAATACTGCAAAATACTTTTATTCTGTCAGACATGCAGTGCTGATATCAATGGTGCTAACTACAACTGATGCCCTGTTTGCCATTGCTGCATCCATTGCCATGGCCGGTGGACTTATCGGGACGGGTATGGCGCAGAGCGGAATTGGTTCTTCGGGTATGGGAGTAATAGCAGAAAAACCTGAGAAATTCGGGCAAGTTCTGTTCTTCTTCGTTATACCGGAGACAAACTGGATAATCGGGTTTGTGCTTGGACTGATCCTACTCCTACATATCCTGTGAGTTTATGCCTTTAGAAGAAATCCTTGAAAGAATTCTGAAGGATACGGAGAGGGAAGAGCAGGCGATCATCAGCCGGGGCCAGGATGAGGCAAATGCCATCCTTGAGGAGGCCAGGAACCGCTCTGAGCAGATAAAATCTTACTACCAGGCAAGAGCGCAGGAAGACGCAGAAAGGGAGAAGAGGCAGAAAATTTCTTCAGCAACACTAGAGGGCAGGTCATACCTGGAGCAGCAGAGGGAGGTAATAGAGGACAGCTATCTTGACGCACTCAAGTCAAGGCTGGTGGAGATCAGGAAGACGGACCAGTACCTTGATTTCATTCAACGGGAGATAGAAAAGGCGAGAAAGGTCCTCGGTAGAGATTCTATCATATATGTTGACGCAACTGATTCCGAACGTTTGAGGAGGAAGGGATATAACGACCTATCAATCTCGGACAAGATTGACCAGCTGGGAGGGGCAGTCGTCACCTCCGCAGACGGGAAGATGATCATCTCACTCACCCTATCTGAGATCCTCAGGAAGAGAAACGACGCAATCAGAAAGATCGTCAGGGATTACATAAAGGGGTGAGCTATTGCAGAATTCTTTCGGCCTTCCCTACGGAACCCTTAAGGTCCTCAAAACCCAGTTCCTGCAGAGGAAGGATTTTGAAGAGATGTTCAGGTTCTCCAATCCGGAAGAATTCATAGGATATATGAATGGCCACGGGTACGGCGAGGACATATCTCAGTCTTCGGAATACAGGAAGCTTGACCTTGCGGAATCGGCAAACAACCTCCATCTAGCGAAGACAAACAGGAAGGCGCTATCTGTGACCCCTCAGAACGGGAAGGACCTCGTTGTGTCCTTTCTCACGAAGTGGGACATCCAGAACATCAAGACGATTCTTGTTGCGAAGAACCTGAACCTGAAGATAGAGGAGAGTGCCCTCAACCTGATAACAGAGGCAAATACCGCAGTAGGAATATTCGCCGGCCTCCTTGACAGGAACGATTACCACAACCTCATACAGATGGACAATGTGGAGGACATAATATCCTACACACTCAAGTTCGGGTACGGGAAGGCGCTCCTGGCATATCTTGACGAATACAGGAAGACGAACAACATCTCCACACTCCTTCTTTCCCTGGACCTCTATTATTTTGAAATGATGAAGGAGAAGTTCAGGTTCTATTCCGGTACTGAGGGGCCGATCTACAGGTTCATAAAGAAGATGATAGACCTGAAGAACATAATGACGATACTGAAATTTGTTCAATTCAGGACGAACCACAATGTCTCAAGCTACCTCCTCTCCGGAGGAAGCTTATCAGGTCAACTCCTGGACGAACTTTCCAAGAGCGGCGACGTTGAGGAGCTGTACCAGAAGCTGAAGGGGTTCGCGGACGTTACAAAGGGGTTCGATTTCTACAAGAGAAGGGGTTCGTTGGTAGGCATAGAGGGGGAACTTAACAGGGTGATCTACTGGGAGTTCATCAACATACTTGAGATGAGTGCCCTGTCCCTGAACAACGTTATTGCGTTCCTCCTGAGGGCGGAGGCTGAATGGAAGGATCTCAGGAATCTCACTTTCAGCAGGTACTATGGGATAGACGATGAGACGATAAAAATGACAACGATAAATCTGGGGTGAAAATGTTGGCAAACAAAGAGGAGTTTGGTAGGATAGCATTCATCGGCGAGAGGGAGCTTGCGATAGGCTTCAAGCTTGTCGGTGTTGAGGATACGTTCATAGTCGACAAGGATACGTACGGTGAAAAGCTGAGGGAGCTTTACCACTCGGGGAAGTTCGGACTCATACTTTCATCGAACAGCTTCACCACCGTGCTTGACAAGAAATTCCTGAATACGCTGTACAGCAGCGTTTCTCCTCTAGTGGTATTCATTCCAGTCACAAAGGTTGCAGAGGAAGAGGGGATTTCGGACCTGGCCAGAAGGGTATTGGGAATAAACATGGACCTCGGAGGGATGTAATTGGGGAAGATATTGAGAATTGCAGGACCAGTTGTTATAGCTGAAGAGATTGAAAATGCGAAGATGTACGATGTTGTGAGAGTAGGACAGCTTGGCCTTCTTGGGGAGATAATAGGAATGGAAGGAGGCAAGGCAACAATACAGGTTTACGAAGATACGAGCGGGATCAGACCTGGAGAGAGCGTCGAATCAACAGGCAAACCACTGTCAGTATTGCTTGCTCCTGGTGTGTTGTCATCAATATACGATGGCGTTCAGAGGCCGCTGGATGTGATAAGGGCTCAGGGTGGGGATTTCATACAGAGGGGGATCTACCCAATGCCGGTGGACATGAAAAAGAAATGGAAATTCATCCCTTCAGTCAAGAGGGGGGACAAGGTATCCCCGGGAGATATAGTGGGGGTGGTGAAAGAGACATCCATGATCGACCACAGGATCATGGTGCCAGTGGGAATAGAGGGGACTGTGGAAAGGATAGAGGAAGGAGATTTCGCTCCGTTGCAGACCGTGGGAACCGTAAACACAAAGACTGGCATAAGGGAAATACCACTCGGTCAGGAATGGCCGGTAAGGCAACCCAGGCCAGTAAAGAGCAAACTTCCGCCGGAGATACCGCTTGTAACAGGGCAGAGGGTCATCGATTCTTTCTTCCCAGTGGCGAAAGGAGGTACAGTGGCAGTTCCTGGACCGTTCGGATCTGGCAAAACGGTTGTTCAGCATCAACTTGCGAAATGGGCAGACTCAGAGGTTGTGGTATACGTTGGATGCGGTGAACGTGGCAATGAGATGACTGAAATACTTACGACCTTCCCTGAACTCGTGGACCCGAAAAGTGGAAAACCGATCATGGAGAGGACAATCCTTATAGCGAACACATCGAACATGCCCGTTGCTGCAAGGGAAGCCAGCATCTACACCGGTATCACGATAGCAGAGTATTTCAGAGATATGGGATATAACGTAGCTCTTATGGCAGACAGTACTTCCAGATGGGCTGAGGCTCTGAGGGAAATTTCCGGTAGACTTGAAGAGATGCCTGGAGAGGAGGGATATCCTGCTTACCTTGGAAGAAGGGTTGCTGAATTCTACGAGAGGGCAGGAAATTCTGTTGTTCTTTCAAGTGACAAAAGGAACGGTTCTGTCACAATAATAGGTGCGGTCTCCCCGCCGGGGGGAGATACCTCAGAACCTGTTTCTCAGAACACACTGAGGGTCACCAGGGTATTCTGGGCTCTGGACGCGTCTCTTGCACAGAGAAGACACTTCCCATCAGTTAACTGGTTGAACAGTTATTCGCTTTATTCCCAGGAGCTGAGCAGGTGGTTCAACAAGAGCGTGTCAGATGACTGGTACTCTTCTTATCAGAAGAGCATGACGATTCTTGAAAAGGAGTCGGAGCTTCAGGAAGTGGCACAGCTGGTTGGATACGATGCCCTTCCGGAGAATGAGAAGGAGGTGCTGGACATAGCGAAGTCCCTCAGGGAAGATTTCCTCCAGCAGAGCGCTTTCGACGAGGTGGATACATACTGTTCCCTCAGGAAGCAATACCTCATGCTGAAATCAATTCTTGCGATGGACGAGGTGGAGAGGTATGCAGTTTCCAAGGGGGTGACTGTATCTGAGATAGATACGCTCCCCTTCAAGGAGAAACTGTCCAGGTTCAAGGAAGTGAGGGAAAAGGAAATTGACAGCTACTATTCGGAACTGATCAAGGAGATGGAAGAGGAAGTGAAGGGGAGGGCTGATAAGCAATGACTGCAGATATAAGATACAAAACTGTTTCAAGAATAGCAGGTCCTCTGCTGTTCGTAGAAAAGGTGGACAACATAGGGTACAACGAGATGGTAGAGATTACCCTGGGCAACGGTGAGGTCAGGACCGGCCAGGTGCTAGATACTAGAAAGGGGATTGCTGTTGTGCAGATATTCGGATCGACAACAGGGCTTGACACAGGAAGCACTTCAGTGCGCTTCAGGGGGGACATAGCAAGGATACCGGTATCAGACGAGATGATAGGAAGGGTTTTCAACGGCCTGGGAGAGCCATTAGATGGGATGAGCTCCATACTATCTAACGAGAAGGTGGAAATAGTAGGCAATGCGATAAATCCGTATTCGAGGGAGGAACCTTCAGAGTTCATCCAGACAGGGATCTCGACGATCGACGGGATGAACACGCTGGTGAGGGGGCAGAAGCTCCCGATTTTCTCAGGTTCTGGTCTGCCGCACAACAAGATCGCAGCACAGATAGCAAGACAGGCAAAGGTGCTGAGTTCCTCCGAGGGTTTCTCCATCATATTCGGCGCCATGGGAATAACATCAGAGGAGGCGAACTTCTTCATTGACGAGTTCAGGAAGACAGGGGCGCTGATGAGGTCTGTTCTATTCCTGAACCTGGCATCAAGCCCGTCCATGGAGAGAATCATACTCCCAAGGGTGGCACTCACTGCTGCTGAGTACCTCGCATATCAGAAGGAGATGCACGTTCTCGTCATACTCAGTGATATGACCAACTATGCAGAAGCCCTCAGGGAAATATCTGCAGCCAGGGAAGAGGTTCCGGGAAGGAGAGGCTACCCGGGATACATGTATACTGACCTTTCAACGATATACGAGAGGGCAGGGAAGATAAGGGGGAAGAACGGCTCAATAACCCAGCTCCCCATTCTCTCCATGCCATCTGACGACATGACACACCCCATACCTGATCTCACAGGGTACATCACAGAAGGGCAGGTCTTTGTGAGCAGGGAACTCCACAGGAAGGGAATCTATCCTCCAATAAACGTCCTGCCTTCCCTTTCAAGGCTGATGAACCAGGGTATTGGGAAGGGGAGGACAAGGGAGGACCACAGGGGTGTTGCCGACCAGCTCTATTCCGCGTACGGGAGGGGAACTGACCTCAAGAGCCTTAGCGCAATAGTTGGGACGGAAGCACTTGGCAAGGACGACAGGCAGTACCTGGAGTTCGCCAACCTGTTCGAGGAGAAATACGTGAACCAGGACTTCTACGAGGACAGGACGATTGAGAAGACGATGGATATAGGATGGGAGGTCCTTTCAACCCTGCCAGAAAGGGAGATGAAGAGGGTAAAGAGGGAATTCATAGAAAAATACGGAAAATGGAGGAAGTGAATTGGAAACAACTAACATTCGCCCTACAAGGATGGAACTTCTGAAAACGAAGGGGAGGATCAAGCTTGCAAAGAGGGGACTTGACCTCCTTAAGCTGAAAAGGTCATCCCTGATAATGGAGTTCTTCTCTATATCCAGGGAGGTCAAGGGGTTGAGGGGGAATGTTAGCGAGCTCATAGAGAAGTCCATCACAAGCGAAAGGCTCGCAGAGATCGTGGCAGGAAAGCTGATAATAGAGAACACAGCTTTTTTCCAGCCTGGACTCCAGGTTCAGGTGAATTCAAAGAACGTCATGGGCGTCAAGATACCCCAGGTGCAGATGGAGAAGCAGAAGAGTTTCATGGACCAGCTTTACGAGATGATATCCCTGCCAACTTCGCTCATGGAAACAAGGGAGAATTTCGCTGAGCTGCTCGACAGGCTCCTCATCATAGCAGAGAAAGAGATAGCGATGAGAAGGCTCCTGATAGAGATAGACAGGACCAAGAGGAGGACGAATTCCATAGAGAACGTCCTCATCCCAAGGCTCACTGAAACGGCGACCTACATCAAGATGAAGCTAGACGAGATAGACAGGGAGACGTTCATCACCCTGAAGGTGATAAAGGGGAAGATAGAGGAAAGGGGTGAGGAGAGCGTATAGGTTCGCTAATCCTGTGCAGAGGAAATTCTACATAATCCAGAGGCTGATTTTATTCGCGAACATAGCCATGTTCATCATTGGACTTGTGATAATAGTGGAGGTAATTCTGTGACAGATGATATCGCAACGCTGAAAGCAATAAAGGAGAGGGAGGAAGAATCGAAGAAGAGGCTCGAACTGGCAAGGGCGAAGGGTGCCCAGATAGTCAGCGAGGCAAGGGAGAAGGCCAAGAAGATCCTATCTGACGCCGAGGAAGAGGGGAGGAACAGTTACAGCCAGTTCATGAAGAAGGAGATGGAAGCCACCTCTGGAGAGGTACTTAAGATAAGGAAAAGGTTTGAAGAAGAGGCAGGAAAGCTGAAGAGGGATATCTCCAAGGAAATAGTTGAAAAGATGGTCAGGGTTGTAATGGAGAGCAATGAGTAAATGTTAGTGCCCAGGAAGATGAAGAAGGTCAGGATATATTCAGTGAGGGAGAATGAAGAGGCCATACTGTCCGCACTCCACGACCTGGGCATACTTCAGGTTGAGCCTGTTTCTCTTCCACAGGACCTCGTATCTTCAGTCCCTCAGAACGAATCTTATGCGAAACTGAGCGAGCTGTCAAGGAAGGTGAGGGACCTGGAGATGTCCCTCTACCCGAGGGAGACCGATGAAAAGATGCTCTTCAGGGACGTTGATGAACTTGTTTCCGCGGCTGAAGGCATAAAGATTTACGAAAAGGTCAAGTCGCTCAAGGAAAGGGAGGGAACCCTCCTTTCTTCTCTGAAGCTACTGAACGAAAGGATATCGGCTCTTGAGAAGATGTCTTTCTACGGCGGTGACCTGGGATACCTGAACGGTGAGAATATTTCGTCGTTCATCATTAAGAATGAAGAGGGAGTTGCAGACAGGCTTAGGAGCATAGGGGCCATAATTATCAATGGGCAATCACACGTGATAGCTGCTGTAAAGAAAGACCTTCTGAGCAAGTTCGGGGAACTCGCAAAGGATGCAAAGATGGAAGTTGTCCCCGTCCCCGTATATTCCGGCAGCGTACGGGACAACCTCTCTGCAGAAGATGCAGTTAGGCAGCAAAGGTTGAAGGAACTAGACCAGGTGAAGGCAGAGCTGGAGGACATTTCAGATAAGGAATTCGCAAATGTAGCTGCTATCAGGGAACAGCTTGACATAGAAATGAAGAAGATTGATGTCACATCCAAAATATCTGGGACGAACAGGGCAATAGTGCTTGAAGGATGGGTGCCTGCAGATGAGTACAAGGTGATGAACGAAGCGCTTTCGCACGTCACAGGAGGGGAGGTACTAACTGTGGAGGTGAAGACAGATGAAATTCCGCCGACTTCACTGAAGAACTACAGGAGCACAAAGCTCTTTGAATTCTTCATCAGGTTTTACTCACTTCCTCAGTCAGTGGACATAGATCCCACCCTGATATTTGCCCTTGTATTCCCAATATTCTTCGGTTTCATGATCGGGGATGTCGGGTACGGGGCGACGATCCTGGTGATTTCGCTATGGCTGATAAGGAGGGTCGACCATCCGCCGAAGAAGTCCAGGATACCGAAATTCCTGAGCAGGTTCGTCATGACGATGATGAAGCCAAGGAGCCTGAAGGTCCTGGCGAAGGCGATGCTTCCTGGGGCCATCATAGCAATAGCACTTGGCGTCCTCTTCGACGATTATTTCGGCTTCTCTCTTCCTTACCCTCATTATGCACTCATCTCAACATTCGGAATTGAGAAGCTTCTGCTCCTTTCGGGGTACGTGGGAGTTGCGATGGTAAGCGCAGGCTTCATCTTCGGATTCGCAATAAATTACATACACGGTCACAAGAAGGAAGCAATAGGGAAGGTCGGATGGCTCATGGTGGCATACGGCATCGTGATACTCGGCCTCGAGGTGATCAGGCACCATACCAGCGGCCTGAGTCCGACCTCAACACCTCTGGACTTCCTTGCCTACCCTCTTCTGGTAGCAGGACTTGGAGTCGTTGTCTACTCCGAAAAGGCACAGGCCCTGATCGAGGTGACGACGATCATATCCCACATACTCTCTTACACCAGGCTGGTCGGGATACTCCTGTCGTCAGCAATCCTGGCACTTGTTTTCGACGACATCTTCCTCGGAACGCTCCACCATTCCATCGTCTTCCTGATTTTCGGGTTCGTAATCCTGATAGTTGGCCAGATGCTGAACCTGATCATAGCGATATTCGAACCTGGTATCCAGGGAGCAAGGCTGCTGTACGTGGAGTTCTTCAGCAAGTTCTACAAGGGGAACGGGAGGGAGTTCAGGCCATTCTCCTCCCCGAGGAATTACACAATAAAGCAATTCTCACTCGAACCTCTCGCCGCAAAATCAAAGAAATGAGAGCAATGCTAATCAACAAATTTTTAAACTCGGCATAATAAAGATAATTGAAACGATAACATGCACCGTCTCGAAACCAGTAGTCCTAACAGCCTGATTGGATTATTAGAGATACTGGAGGATATTGGGAAGCCGACAGACATCGCAAAGCTTGACGATTCTCTTGACGAGGAAAGGACAATGCTAATGAACCTGCTGGACGATGCCGAGAGCCTGAAGCTCATAACACTATCCAATGGAGATGCAACGCTGACTGAGACGGGAAAAAAGTTCCTGAATTCCAACATAGAGCAGAGGAAGCAGCTTCTCCATACGCTGGTGAAGGACGTTGAGCCTTTCCATTCTCTGATAGACTACTACAAGTCGCACGGGACCAGGGAGATCCAGAAGGAGGACGTGGGAAGGTTCCTGCGGGAGAAATTCCCTCCAGGAGAGCAGGATGATACGTTCAAGATACTGCTGAACTGGGGGAGGTACACGAAGCTCTTCACCTACGACAGCGATGTGGGACTTGTTGTGATGAACGATTAGTCAGACGACATCAATTTGACTACGTTGTCCACCACGGTATAGAAATCTTCGCTCCTCGTGTTCCTTGGCCTCGGCAGATCTATCTTAACCTCTCCCAGCACCCTTCCCGGCCTCGGACTCAGAACGACGATCTTGTCGCTCATCTGGACTGCCTCATCCACATTGTGGGTGACCATCAGTATTGTGTCCGGAGGGAGGGAAGGAGATTCCCACAGGTCCAGAAGCTCTTCCCTCAGAGCCTGGGCAGTGAACACGTCTAGTGCTGCAAACGGTTCGTCCAGGAGGAGGAGGTCCGGCCCCGTAGCAAGGGCCCTTGCAATTGAGACCCTCTGCTTCATTCCACCGGACAGTTCCCTCGGGTATGCTTCCTCGAACCCGTCTATTCCAACAATCTTGATGAATTTCTTTGCCGTTTCCCTTATGTAGTCTTCGTCGTCAGTGAGCGGTTCAAGTGCAACCTCCACATTCTTCAGCACGTCAAGCCACGGGAAAAGTGCAGCGTTCTGGAATACTACTGAAAGCTTGATCTTCGATGGATCTAGCGGCTTGCCCCCTATCGTTACCGATCCCTTGGATGGCTTCAGGAGACCGAGGAGTATCTTGATTATTGTTGATTTCCCGCTCCCGGATGGGCCAATTATAGAAACGAACTGATTGCTCTGGACTGAGAAGGAAACATTCTCTAGCGAAAGAAGCTTCTTCCCGTTGGAATCGTACTCGACTCCTATCCCTTTCAGTTCGAGTAAGTCCATCAGAACGAGAATTCTTAATATTATATAGTTTTGCCCTGACTTGGCTTTGTAGTTAAATTGACAATAAAACTACAAAATCAGTTAAAAAACTACAAAGCTAATCATTGAAACTTTATAGTTAAATTATTAATTAAACGACAAATACTCTCAGAATTTTTCAATGCCACGATAACAAAGTGTCCCTGCGAGAGATGGCGAGCAGAAATCATCTATGTAAAGATTATAGAGAATCTTCTATCTCATGATATTCCTAGGGAGACTCTGAAGGGGTGCATAAATTACAAAGCTTTACAGACATCCGAGTACGTATTTCACATCGGAGGGGTGCCACTCGATGTGCTACCCTGCCTGTTCACTGAATCCTTTATCTTTATCCACGCAACTATGAGCAGTATCCCAGGAATAAGACCGCCGAATATCAATTGTATTATCCCCAGAATCAGTGCAGGAGTCTCTGCTTCCTTAATCCTTTCCTCCTTAATCTTCTTGTATATGAGGAAATAGTCAAGGGCGAGCCACAGTATTCCGATGGCGAGAGCGACTGAGAATATTACAGCAATCACATTTGGGAGAGCAACATACTCTGGGCCACCAGGATTAACTGTTGACAGGTTTATAGGCTGGTTCATGAAGAGGGGTAGAAACGCGAGTATTTCGAATATTCCTATGACGAAGAATACCGCCTGGAGTATTATCGCGACAAGGGTCAGCGTCTTGGCCGTTGAAGCATCATTATCCGGCATATTCTTTTATGAAGTGATGCACTATAAGTCTTGCTATTGCTGACCTTGAATGCTATAGAAAAATAACATCAACCTCTAACGTTCAAAAATCTGAATGAAAATACAGAATTTTTAAAAAACCACAAAGCCTCCTGACTTCAGTGCTTGACCTTGATGAGCAACCCCCTGATCGTTCGTTTCGTGTGTGAGAGACCTCGAAAAGTTAAGAAAAGCATTTCTATGGTCCACTTATAGGGTGACAACCCATGATAAGCCTAGCTCTCCTGATACTCATTCTTGAGGCTACCGGAGTCACATTCCTCAGATTGTGGATTCTCATGGGCATATCCGTCTTCCTGGCAATAATCATCGGAATACTTGCTGCGAGGGTCAGGGTTGCTGAGCTCATACTGATACCTATAGTGGACGTTCTTGAAGCCATACCTGTGATATCATTCTTCCCCATAGTGCTTGTTTTCTTCCTCCAGGACATCGGTCCTCCAGTTGGAACTGAACTCGCCGTGGACGTTCTGATAGTAACGGCGCTCGTCTGGAATATCATAATAGGTGTCTATCAGGCGGTATCGCACATACCGCACGAACTGCTTGACACTGCAACTGCATTCAAGATGAACCTGTGGAGGAAACTGAAGTACCTCTACATCCCTGCAAGTTACCAGAAGATAGTTGCAAACATAATGCCTAGCTTCGCCAGCGGACTCTTCTACATAACGCTGAGTGAAGTTATCCAGCTCGGTTCAAGGAACTACCACGTGTTCGGTATAGGAGAGGTAGCAATACTACTCGCAGACCACCAGGATCTGCCAGGTACTCTTGTTCTAATAGTCATACTTGTTATAGTGATAATTCTGAATGCTCAGTTCATAATAAATCCACTCGTAAGGAGTGCCGACAGGTACACCTTCGAATCTGAAGCCGGGGCACAGGCCCAGAGGAAGGCAAGAAGGAGGAACGTCCTCATTTCATCCCTCTCCCAGAGGACCGCCCAGATCGCCGGATCTGTCACGAACCTGGTTGCTTCCGTGGGAAAGGTTGCGTCAAGGATACCCACGGTGAGGAGCGAGAAAATGAAACTGAGGCCTTCCACGAGGGTCGTAAACATAATGATAGGCTCCGCACTGATTCTTATTCTCGTTGTGGGCATATACCTGATTGCCCAGTCCGGATTTGCTGTTGCCTTTTCTATGTACGTTGTTAAACCTTCCTTCATTGCCGCTGCAGGCATCGGTGCAGGCTACGACCTGATAAGGATACTGCTTGTCTACATCATTTCACTTGCGACCATGGTGCCTCTTGCAATTGTAGCAGGCAGGAAGGGGAGGGAGGGTGACATGGTAAATGGAACGATGCAGGTCCTCTATTCTGTCCCTGCTCCTGTTTTCTACCCTATAATCCTGGTCTACCTCACGCCATTCCTGATGAGGGTGTTCAGCTTCAACGTATCCATGAACATCAACGTCCTGATCATTGCGTATCTTTCAGCTGCATCATACATATTCTTCAACGTTTTCGGGGCAGCGAGGACAATTCCTTCTGAATTTGACATGGTCGCTACTACCATGAAATTCAGCAGGAGGGCTCGGCTCAAGTATCTCACCATCCCGGCAATAATCCCTGCCCTCATCACCGGATCGATGTCTGCAATCGGGAGTTACTGGGCTGGGCTGATGGTTGGAGAATACATGAGGCTCCCGAGCGGAACTTATACGGTGTCCTACGGCCTGATGAAGATGATAGACATATCGATAGCAGAGGGGAACCTGCCCTATACAGATGCGATAGACATCTTCATGATAATAATCATCATAATCATCAGCTACGTCATCTGGATCAGGCTCTTCGACTACTCACGGAAGAGGTTCACTTTCACATGAATCAGGGAAGTGGATGGTCACATTTCCCTGAAATTCATGAATGGAACAAACAACAGTTAATATACCGCTTAAGATGCCTGGGACAATGAAAGAGGATGAAATTTTCCTTAGAAGCCCGTACCTGGAAGACCACAAGGACGATCCCGTTAAATGGAACGTCTGGGGGGATGAGATATTCGAGAGGTCAAAGAGGGAGGATAAACCGCTGTTCATTACTATAGGGTACTCAACGTGCCACTGGTGCCACGTGATGCAGAGGGAATCGTTCAGGGACGAGGAGGTATCAAGGATACTCAACGAGAACTATATTCCGGTAGTAGTAGACAGGGAGGAGAGGCCGGATGTGGATTCATTCTACATGGAGGTGTCCCAGATGATGAACGGTAACGGGGGGTGGCCGCTCAATGTGATAGCTATGCCGGACGGGAGACCTTTCCAGGTATTCACCTACCTGCCAGCAAGGGATTCTGACGCCAACGGGGGAATGGTCGGGATACTGACGGCAATATCAGAGATATGGAAGTCGGAGAGGGGCAGGATAATAGAAGCGACGGACCAGGTCTCCTCCATCATTCTCAGCCCTGACAAGGAGATGGAGGGGGATATAAGAATCGAGGATGCAGTAGAAACATTGCAGAGCATGTACGACAGGAAGAACGGGGGGTTCGGGGACCAGCCGAAGTTCCCTAATTTCCCTTACCTTCTTTTCCTGATGAACTACATGCATTCAAGGAGGTCAAAAAACATCTCCTACCTCATTGAGAAGACGCTGAAGAACATGAGGAATGGGGGGATATACGACCAGGTAGGGTATGGGCTGCACAGGTATTCCACGGACTCTGAGTGGAAGATACCCCACTTCGAGAAGATGCTTTACGACCAGGCCCTGATGATACAGGTTTACACCCAGTTCTACAGGTTCACCGGCGATAGGTCCTACCTGGATGTTGCAGGCGAGGTGGCTGAGTTCGTGAAGAGGGGAATGATTAATTCCGATGGCTTCTACGCAAGCGGACTCGATGCCGATTTCAACGGGAAAGAGGGGGAATATTACACCTGGACGGACGAAGAGATGAAGGAGAAGTTCGACGCTGATACCAGGAAGAGGATAGAGGAAGCATACTACTTCGACAGGGACATGGAGAACAGGATCGTCCTGAGGAGGAGGGAAATATTCAACGTGTCCAAGGACAAGATAAAAGCCCTCAGGGAGCTAAACTCTATAATACTTGAGGAGAGGAACAGGAGGGGGGTCCCTAAGATGGATGACAAGGCTGTTCTTTCCTGGAACGCCATGCTTCTCTCATCCCTGCTCTCCTATTCCATGTCAAACGACGGGAATTTTGACCATGTGGTTGCTCTTTCTGACAGGCTGATATCTTCCTTCTCATCTGGGAAGAAGCTCTACAGGACTATCAGGAAAGGTATGAAGGGGGTGGAAGGACTTCTTGAGGATTATGCTTACTTCATATCCCTGATGCTGGACTTATTCGAGGTGACTGGAAAAAGAGGATATCTCACGGAGGCCATAGAGAAATTCGAGGAGGCCAAGAACAGGTTCCTCGATCTGAGGGACGGCGGCTTTTTCAACAGCACGGAAGGGAGTTACAAGACTATACTCAGGAACAAGGAAAGGCTCGACATAATATATCCGTCCGGAGAGTCGGTACTCTACAGTGCGCTTGAAAGGCTCTACATGATCACAGGGGTGGAAGAGTTCAAGGAGTTCAGCGAGTCTATACTGCACTCGAGGAGGAATGAGATGCTCAGGAATCCGCTCTCGTCCGTCCATCTTCTTTCTTCCTTCCTGTTCAAAGGGAAGATCAGGAAGATCGAGGTCCCTGAAGGGAAGAGGGAAGAATTCATCAGGGAGACTGGCAGGAGGTTCATGCCGGATATCGTTGCTGTCCCGGGTGGAGACGTCTTTCAGGTCTGTGACGAAAGGTCGTGCCAGTTCACAGGCAAGAGCATAAGCGAGGCGCTGGAGTTCATCTCACAGAAATGATTCAGGAGCAAGGGAAATAGGATGATGGTATTCACAACTTGCTTCTATTCACCACAAAAATCAACATTTCATTGAAATGGACTTGACACCCATCGCAGGCATACGGAATGACTAAAGGTTCAGGAACAATTAATATTTCGTGTTGAAATAAATATACTGGACCAACCATTTCAAAGGATGAGCCCTCGTCCTTCCCTCCCCGTCCCTAACCTTCCAATTTCCGTGACCCTGCAAACCCAAGTTTTTGTACAATGACGTAAACGGAACTGTATAGATTCACAATGCTACTGGAACGTTCGCTGCAAACCTTTTAATGGTGGTTTTTGATTAGCTCGAATAATCGGTGGACTTGATGGATGGAACAAGCAGAGTTAAGACTTTTACTGACTCTTTGAAGGAACTGAGCACGGAGTCGAAGACCGGGGTCATGCTTGCAATGGCCTTCTTCCTCTCCCTGTTTCTCGGTTTGTACTTCGTTATCGGACCGGCTGTAAGGGCAGACTGGGCCGTTTCCGGAGGTTCGGATGCCTACTACAACTTGCACATAGTCCAGTACATTCTTTCCACCCATCAGCAGTTGCTGTTTGATCCAAACCTGAACTATCCAGTGGGCCTGGAGAATCCGAGACCTCCGTTCTTCCACTGGCTGATAGTACTGCTTGGATATGCCTTCTCCCCCTTCCTGGGAGGGGTCTATAACTCGACGATGACTATGTTCCTTGCCAGCACTGCGATTGGAGGTGCATTCATCGTTTTCCCGACGTACTTCCTTGGAAAGGAGCTATTCGGGTACAAAGTCGGACTGATTGCGGCATTCCTCGTTGCCATGTCCCCACTGACACTGATGAAGAGCATCGGCTCGATCGGACTTTTCGATATTTATACTGCCCTGTTCGGCCTGATGTTCATATACTTCTTCCTGAGGGCGGTAAACACATTCAAGGTGGAGGGGGAGGGGTCTCCATTCTTCAGCAGCCTCACCCAGTCCTTAAAGAAGAATCCTATATCAATCACATATTCCCTCCTTGCTGGAGTCTCTCTCGCAGCCTCAATGCTCACGTGGGTGGGAACCATTTCACTGATACTCATTCTTTCTGGGGCAGCTGTGATCCAGCTGGCAATATTTGCGATAAAGAAGAAGAGCGCCATACCAATCTTCGTATCGAACATCATATTCGGTTCTGGCCTCCTGATATCTTTCCCGTGGTACAAGGTGGCAGGATTCATCGCGGTTCGTTTTGAGTATCCATTCTTCATGTGGCTGATACTTCTGGTGGTATCCATCTACTTCCTGATACTCCAGAGGCGCCCGTGGCTGATGTCAATCGGGCTGTTCGTCGTGTTTGCGGCACTGGGGTTGCTGCTGATATACAAGGTGGACAAGGCGTTCCTCCTATCAGTGCTATCAGGACAGCATTACTTCATAAAGAACAAGATATACGACACGATAGCAGAAGCCCAGGCCCTCCCGCTCGGGGAGGACATAATGGAGTATGGTGTTATCCCGTTCTTCGCCTCATTCATCGGGCTTGCGTATCTCGTCTATAAATGGGTCAGGACTGCTTCGTTCAATATGACGCTGGCGGTACTTTACTTCGGAGGGATCATAGTCATAAGCATGATAGCTTCGAAGTTCCTTTACTTCGGGGCTACTGCGGCATCCATCCTGACAGGCTACGTTGTAGTTAAAGCGTTCGACCTGCTCTCATTCAGGGAAGCAGTTGAGAAATCCAGGGGAAGATCGATAAGGAACGCACTGCGGAGGGAGTTCAAGTTTGCCCACTATGCGACCATACTGATAATTGTGTTCCTGCTGATCGTCCCCACCACTTTCTATGCAGTTGACTCTGCAATCCCGTACAACAACAAGACCGTCTACGATGAGCAGCTTTACAATGAGACTCCATCCTTCCTGAAGCCTCAGAACTACACCTCCCCTTACTACCTCGGGGCTTTCGGACCCGAACTTGCTACACCCAACCAGCCGCTGAATACTGCCCTAGCATGGTTCCAGAACCAGGATGCCCAGGAATCTCCGAGCCAGAGGCCCGCCTTCGTCTCATGGTGGGACTACGGATTCCAGACCCTGGAACAGGGGAATCACCCTGTGATGGCAGACAACTTCCAGGATGGAATATATCCTGCGGCACAGATCCTCCTTGCACAGAACGAGAGCCAAGTTATTTCCGTTCTGATCACAAGGATGCTTGACAATTTCAGCCAGAGCGGGAATTTCAACAATTCGGCGATAATCCCCCTCCTAGTGCAGTACCTGGGGGAGAACGGGACTCACAGAGCAATGGGATACGAAACGAACCCTGACAGCTACATCCCGCAGATCCTGGCAAATCCGTCTTATTATGGAGAGACATCACCAACCATACAGACTGGTGATGCAAAGTACATCCTGATGGAACATTTCCTGGCTAACACCTATCCGCTGGGAACGCTCATAAACCTATATTCAGCGTTAGAGCAGTTCACCGGGAAGTACATGAGCTACATAGGTATAGATTCCGGACTCTTCCCGTTCAATGCAACGAATACGGGAATATTCTACGCACCTGCATTCCTTGGCGATTTCCCATACGTCAATGCGTCTGGAGAGATCGTACCGACGAGCTTCTATAACATAAACGTCACGGATACCTCAGGGAACACCTATCCAATACAGAGCTTCCCGTCTGGAGATACTGCTGCAAGCTATAGCATCACCTACACATCGGCCTTCTACAACACGACAATATACAGGGGGTTCATCGGATATCCGCCCAGCGTCATAGGCGCTTCAGGTGGCATACCAGGTTTCACATCCAACCTTACCTCCTACCCTGCAATGCAGGGGTGGGGTATGTCAAACTTCGAACTTGTTTACAAGACTGTTCTGTGGAATCCTTACACCGATTATCAGAACCATACCACAGCATGGAAGACCGTATCCTTGGAGCAGGGGTACTACTACCTTAAGAACCATGATGGAACTGTCGACCTCTTCCCTCCCGCAAGCATACTAGCAAATGACGTCATCTTCCTCCAGTATTACCCGGGAGCAATAATAAGCGGCCAGGTCACAAACGGCAACGGACAGCCGGTACCAGGCGTCAGGGTGACACTGACG
>JAMCUN010000021.1 GCA_023381415.1 Thermoplasmatota archaeon
CAGATGAGGAGATAGGAACGATACCGGACGATCTAAACGTAGCAGTCCTCAAGGACAACCTCAACGCGGTCGGGAACAACATTCTGGTGAACGACAAGGCAGCCCTAATACACGAGGATTTCAGCGACGATTCTGTAAGAGTAATCAAGGACGTCCTTTCTGTTGAGGTCTTCAGGGGAAGGTTCAGGGAGGTTAGGACTGTGGGTTCCTCAGGGGTGATCACAAGAAGCGGGATGGTCATTCCTCCTAATATGACGGATGAGGAGATAGAGGAGCTGGGAAGGATATTCGGGGTGAAGGGCAGGGTTGGCACGGCTAATTTTGGAAGTCTGTATGTGGGAGCATCTGTTGTCTGCAACTCGAAAGGTGCCCTCATAGGTGAAGACAGCACAACAGTAGAGATATCTAACATTGAAGAAGCACTAAACCTATGAAGATAGAGCACTGTCCGGGTGTCTACGAGCCTGAGGACGATTCATACCTTCTGATGGGCATCGATGAGATAAGAGGAAGAATCCTGGAGATAGGGTGCGGGACGGGCATCATCGGTCTCAGCTATGCAGAATCTGGAGCGGACGTGACGATGGTAGACCTGTCCTGGCAAGCTGCCAGGTGTGCAAGGATGAATGCGCTGAGGAACGGCATCCAAGCGAACATCATCAGAACAAGCCTTTTCGATGGAATAAGGGGATGGTTCGATTACTGTATATTCAACCCTCCATACCTCCCGGAGGGTGGCCCGGAAGACATCTCTTGGACAGGGGGGAAGGAGGGGAATGAAATAACTATGAAATTCCTCGAGGCGTTCGGCAAACACTCAAAATACGCTTTTTATATAGAATCAACATTATCTCCCATAAACAGGAACATGTTCGACGCCCTTGAATTCCAGGTTGTAAGGAAGGTAGAGTACGATTCAGAAGGATTGAGCCTTGTGAAGGTGACATCCAATGCCGTCCATAGATGAAGAGATAAAGGAACTGGAGGGGGAGATAAAGAAGACACAGTATAACAAGGCCACAGAACATCACATCGGCAGAATCAAGGCGAAGATCGCGAAGCTCGAGAAGATAAAGGAGGAGAGGTCCAAGAAGGGAGGGGGTACGGGTTTCTTCATCAGGAAGGGCATCTATCCTAGCATAGGGCTGCTTGGTCCCCCGTCAGTGGGGAAAAGCAGCATACTGAATTCAATAACGAATGCTGAAAGCAGGGTTGGCGCTTTCGATTTCACCACGCTTTCAATAGTACCAGGGGTGATGGAATACAGGGACATGAAGTTCAGGATCCTCGATCTACCGGGGGTCATAGAAGGCGCTCATGAGGGGAAAGGAAGGGGGAGGGAGGTCATAGCAGTCCTTAGGAACGTGGATCTCATAGTTATCGTGCTCGACCCGTTCAAATACGACCCTTCATATATACTGAAGGAGCTTCAGAGGGAAGGAATACGCATAAATCAGAAGCCCCCGAAGATGTCGGTCATACTGAAGGACAGGGGAGGACTTAACATCACAAAGGTAGGGAAGTCAGAATTCGACCTTGAGTTATTTGAATCAATCAGCAGGGAGTTTGGCATAATAAATGCGGACATCATAATCAGGCAGTCCATGACGCCAGACGTATTCATCGACGGTCTTCTGGGTAACAGGGTGTACATTCCAGCCATATTCATAATGAACAAGTCGGACACCCCGGAGTTCGAGAAGGCGATGGATTACGTCAAATCCCTTGGGCTGGATCCTATTCCGCTGTCCATAGTAAAGAGGAAGAACATAGAGCTCCTGAAGGAGAGGATAGCTGGAAAGGTGAGGATGATCAGGGTGCAACTCATCCCCTCGAATGCGCCCTCAGACGAGGAACCTCTGGTGGTAAGGGAAGGGAGCACGGTGGAGGATGTCTGCAAGGCCGTCCACACAGATTTCGTGGAAAAGTTCAAGTTCGCCACCATAACCGGGAGGTCTGTGAGGTTCCCTAACCAGCGGGTGGGGCTTGAACACACTGTCCAGGACGGGGACAAACTCACAGTATTCCTTAGGAAGGGATGAGTGCACTGGGGCGCATCTCTATGGTGTCTGACCAATATTTTTATATCGATTCACCATAAGCCACGAAGCCCAACAGGTAGTGAAAGATTGGCAGACAGAGTACTGGCATTCGTGGACCTATTCGTAGACTCCCAGCGCATGGATGAGGTGGTCTCTTCCCTAAAGGAGATAAAGAACGCAGTCCAGATATATGAAGTCACTGGGGAATTCGACGTGATAGTCCTTGTAAACGTTGCTAGCATAGAGGAATTCAGGGACATGCTTAAGAACAGGATCATGAAGATACCTGGAATAAAGAGTACTGTTACTTCCATCGTCCTGAAATCTCACAGAAACCATACCCTGGATGTTCCAGACTGATCAGGGTATTGTAAGATATTAATGGAGGAACGCGTTCACTTCCCCATGGCTGTCTCGGCAAGGGGCGGAGGACTCGGGAGGAGTTAAGGGTAGGTGAATGTATGCTCACTCTAGAAGGCCTGTTTGTCGTCGCTCTTGTGTGGGGTATAGTCATAATACTTGCCTGGTTCCTTTCAAAATACCTGCTACTGGTATTCACGGACTCTAAGAGCAGGCTGGACAGGATATTCCTTCCTGTTGAGAATTTCATATATGCCATTTCAGGCATAGATAGCAGCAAGAAGATGGGGTGGAAGGAATATTTCACATCCCTCTTCCTGCTCAACGTCGCCCAGGCAGTGATCGCATTCTTCATACTGATGTTCCAGCAGAGTCTACCGCTGAACCCCATGCACTATTCAGGCATGTCCTGGTCGCTTGCCCTGAACACGGTCCTCTCTTTCTCTTCTAACACGAACCTTCAGCATTACAACGGAGAGACGACACTTTCATATCTCAGCCAGATGTCTGCATTTAAGTTCCTCCAATTCACATCTGCGGCTACAGGTCTGGCAGTGGGAGTTGCGGTGATAAGGGGGTTTGCGGGGAAGACAAAATCCATAGGAAATTTCTATTATGATTACGTCAGGTCCCTCACCAGGGTCATAATCCCGCTTGCCTTCATCGCAACAGTGATCCTCATCTCCCTCGGTGTTCCACAGTCCCTCGGAGGATATTCCACCATATCCACGCTCCAGAAGGGCGCATATGAGATACTCTACAAAGGGCCTATAGCCTCCCTTGTATCCATAATGCAACTTGGGACAAACGGAGGTGGATATTTCGGTGCGAACTCAGCGTACCCGCTTCAGAACCCGAGCCAGATATCAGACCTGTTCGAAATCGGCCTTATGATGTTTATCCCGACAGCGATCCTCTTCCTTTTCGGCAGAATGGTAGGGGACAACAGGGAAGGGAGAACCCTTTTCCTGGCTGCGTATGCGATATACGGGATTGACCTGCTGATAGCGTTCCTGCCGACGACCCATATAGGGGAAGGGATGGAGGTGAGATTCGGAAGCGCTGCCGCAGTGTTCTGGACTGTCACGACAACGGCTTTCACCACTGGTTCGGTGAACGCTTCCCTGTCTGCGTTCAATCCAGTGGTGATACTCACTGCATTCTTCGGGATGCTTATACAGGGTGCACCAGGCGGAAAGGGGGTCGGCGCGATGTACATGATAATGTTCGTCATCGTCACAATATTCCTGGTGGGTCTGATGGCGGGCAGGACGCCTGAGTACCTCGGGATTAAGATAGAGGGAAGGGACGTGAAGCTCGCAGTTGCAACCTTTCTCACTCATCCTATAATTATACTGGTACCGACGGTCGTTGCTTTTGCGATAGGTGCCGAAAAGGCGGTTGGGCTTGCAGCAAATTCAATAGGTTTCACACAGGTGTTCTACGAGTTCACATCTGCTGCATCTAACAACGGGTCTGATTTCCTCGGTGCCTCTGGCAACACTGTATTTTTCAATATCTCGACAGGGATAGTGATGTGGGCAGGCAGGTTCCTGCCAATGCTGTTCATGCTCGCAATCGCCGACAGCGTGGCGACCAGGAAGAGGAGCCCCAGCCAGGGTTTGAAGACTGGCAGCCTGAGCTTCGTTGTGATTCTCATAGTGAGCATATTCATCCTTACCGTGCTTACATTCTTCCCGTTCCTTGTGCTTGGACCGATCCTGCAATTCCTGCAGGGGTTCGAAAACAGCTTCGGAGGTGTGATATTTGGCTTCTGAATCGCCGAACTTGATGGATAACAGGCTGCACTGGCCTTCAATCCTCATAGATTCAGTGAAGAGGCTCAACCCATGGGTGTTGAAGAGCAACGTTGTCATGTTCGTGACTGAACTCACATTCTTCATAGTCCTGATCATGGCCCTGGACCCGAGGCTCATCCCGATAGTTTCTAACCCCAGGGAGAGGTTCTTCTACACAGAAGTGGCAGTGATACTGATATTCACGGTATGGTTCAGCACTCTGTCCGATTCGATAGCCGAGGCGCAGATCCGGAACACTGCCTCCAGCCTCAGGAAGATGAAGGAGCAGATGACGGCAAAGAGGATGAAATCATCCAACAGGAAGGATGTTGATATCGTGCCGTCAGACCAGCTCAAGAAAGGGGACCTGATATTGATAGAGCATGGGGATAAGATACCAATAGATTCTGAGGTGCTGGAGGGGATAGCTATGGTGGACGAATCCCTCCTGACAGGAGAGTCGGCGAATGTGAGAAAGTCAGTCGGGTCCACTCTGCTGGGGGGATCCGTAGTGACGACGGACAGCCTTGTTGCGAGGGTATCAGTTAATCCGGATGAAACTTACGTAAGCAAGCTGATTAGCCTGGTGGAATCGTCTTCAAGGCCAAAGACGCCGAACGAGATAGCCCTTACCATCCTGATCGCAGGGTTCTCAGCAATATTCACGATTATAATAGTCGCTCTCCTCTTCCTGGGGGTCGAACTGAGGCTTGGGATTGATCTTGCAGTCGTGATAGCGCTGTATGTCTGCCTCCTCCCGACCACAATAGGTGCACTCCTGCCTGCAATAGGCATATCTGGCATAAACAGGATGTCTGTTAAGAGGATAATCGCGAAATCTGGGAAGGCGATAGAGGCCGCAGGAGACACAGATGCCCTCCTGCTGGACAAGACAGGAACGATCACGAAGGGAATGAGGAAGGCGATCAAGTTCATACCTCTGGGGAACCACACTGAGAGGGAGGTTGGTGAGGCGGCTCTCCTATCGTCGTGGGAGGATGACACACCAGAGGGGAAGAGCATAGTGGAACTGGCATACAACCAGGGTTATGTTCCGCAGGCATTTGGCACGATAGAGCGGTCGGAATTCGAGGAGTTCAGCGCTGCGACAAGGAGGAGTAGCATCAAGATGAGCGACCTGCAGGAATTCCGGCTTCCAAAGGGAGGCAGAGACATATTGCAGAGGAAGAGGCTAAGGAGGAAGTTCTCTCCGGAGGAACCGCAGCAGGAACTGGAGATAGTGAAGGGGGCTCCGGATGCAATATTGGATTACGTGAAGGTGAAACCTCCAGACTTCGATTCAACGCTGCAGAAGATATCTGAGGATGGTGCCACCGTCATGGCAGTTGCAGAAGCTGGGGAGGTGCTTGGTCTAATAAAGCTCAAGGACGAGGTCAAGCCCGGGGTGAAGGAGAAGATAAGGGCCCTGAGGGATATGGACATAGAGGTTGTGATGGTCACGGGAGACCAGCCCCTGACCGCAGGCGTGATATCAAAGGACGTGGGCATAGATGATTACATTGCAAAGGCGAAGCCAGAGACGAAGTACGAATTCGTAAAGGAGGAGCAGAAGGCAGGGAAGATAGTGTCGATGATAGGAGATGGCACGAATGACGCGCCTGCCCTCTCTGCCGCGGATGTCGGTCTGGCGATGGCGTCTGGAACAGAGCCTGCGAAGGAAGCTGCTAACATGGTGGACCTGGAATCCAACCCCTCAAAGATAATTGACGTAGTGATGCTGGGGAAGCAGATATTGATGACTAGGGGGACGGTTACAACATTCAGCATAGCAAACGACATAGCGAAATATTTCGTCATTGTACCCATAATGTTCGGTGCCCTCCCGGAGCTTGGTGCACTGAACTTGATGCACCTAAGGCCTCACCTCGCGGTTATTTCAGCGTTGATATACAATGCGATCATAATCCCGCTCCTCATACCACTTGCGCTGCGTGGAAATGCATTCAAGCCGTCAAGCACGATGAAGATATTCCTCAAGAACATAACAATATACGGTCTCGGAGGTATAGTGCTTCCATTCATTGCCATCAAGCTTATTGCCATCCTGATCACGATACTGGGGGTGCCCGTATGAGAGGAGTCAGAAGTCTTTCAACAGCGGTAAGGCTCACCCTGATCTCGCTCGTGATCTGCGGACTTGTGTTCCCCATAGTCATGACTGGCATAGGGGAAGTCGCACTGCCCTGGCAATCCAACGGTTCGCAGGTCTATTTCGACGGGAAGTCTATCGGCTCAGACCTCATAGCGCAAAATTTCAGCGTGCCAGTTTTCTTCCATCCCAGAAACGATTCTGCTTCTGGCGTTGATCCGGACATAACGATGAGCTATGCTATGAGCCAGATCCCAAGGATACACAACTCCACAGGGATACCCATATCTTTCCTGTATGGTGCCCTGCAGAAATACAAGCAGTATACCCTGTTCTTCTTCGGCACACCATACGTCAATGTACTGAATGTCAACCTCTACCTCGTGGAGTCTTACCCCTCAATCTATTCCCCTTACATCCAGTGAGAATTTGTAGGCCGTATGACAAGGAATATTTAAACTCAAATTTGAACTAGGTGAAGCAAGGTAAATGGAAGAAAGCGAGGAAGTAAGCAACGGTAGATTCTGGAGAAAAAGGATGCAGATAAACGGCACAACTTGGATGTTAGTCCTGATCACGTCGGTGATTTTTTACTTCTCCACAGGTCCAGGAAATTACCTGGAGCATTTAGGGTTGCAGGTGTTATTCCTGGTTCCACTCCTTATAATCTCATCTAGCCTCGTATACTCAATAGACCTCAGCTACAGGAACGTTAGGAAGGGGTACATCCGGTACTTCTGGAACTCCACTGCTTACCTCTACCTGGCCGCCTCATTCTGGGTGATATCCGCTGCAGTCATTCTGTCTTTCGGAAACCCATTGATAGCATTCGTTTATCTGGATGTGATCCTACTTCTCGTTATAGGTGCAATGGCAGTAAACATAAGGGTAAGGATATGGAAGAGGGCATCGAAGGAGATACAGAACGAAAACATTGTCAAGGGCGCCAAAGGGATGGCGGATAGGATGGGAACCAAAATATCCGGGTTCAGGGTGGTCGATTGGAGCAGGGCAAAAATTGCGAATGCCTTCCAGGCAGGTCTGTCAAATCACTACGTATTCGTGACAAACTTCCTCCTTGAGAACCTGACTGACGATGAGAACCTGGCAATCATTGCGCACGAAATAGCTCACGCCCAGAGGAAGCACCTCATAAAAACCCTAATATTTGCAGCCTTCCCAATGATATTGATTGGGAACATTCTTTACGCCACCCTTGTCTTGAAGCTGGGAACAGGAATAAGGGTGGGGTTCGTAATAGGTATGGTGTTTTCAATCTTCCTGACTATATACCTGATCCTTCCATTCATACAGAGGAGATTCGAGAAGGAGGCTGACCTGATTGCAGCTCATTTCACTGGACCGAGCCTTTTGGCAGAAACACTGGTAAAAGTAGCAAGGCTGAATCACTCACCGATCAACATGCCTAGCTACCTCAATCCTACCCATCCAAGCACAGCTGAAAGAGTTGACTATCTCAAGAGGCTGGAGAGTTCGAGCAAGACAGGGTAACAGGGCAGAGCAAAGAGATGAAATTGTCTCACAATCTACCCGCAAATAACAAAGTTCGGATGACTGTTATGAGCACATCCTGGCATGAGAAAGAGAGTAATATGGAATAAAGATTTAGAGAATTGATATGGATATAAAAGTCGGCCAGAGAATGTCCCACACGAGAGTCTTCACAATGGAGGATGTCAGGCTCTTCGGGGAGCTTTCAGGGGACAAGGGGATACACCATGTTCAACCGGACAGCCTCGGGAGGATAATGGTCCAGGGTTTGTTGACAGCGACGATCCCGACCAAGATGGGAGGGGACATGAACTTCATAGCTAGGGATGGCTGTTTCCATTTCCTGAGACCTGTCTATGTTGGAGACACGGTGAGTTGCGACGCAGAAATAACAAGCGCACAAAAGGATGAAAGGTACGTAAGGCTAAGCATTCAAACAAGGTGCGTTAACCAGTCCAAAGAGGAAGTGATGACTGGTGAGATCAGCGGAGTCATTAGGATAGAGAAAGACAGGTGACCGGCTTTCCAGCGCATTCCTCCCTTTCTAAGATAGGACATTGATAAGCAGGGACTTTTACAATATTACCCCAGTGACATCATAAGAATTGAAGGGCCATCCTAATATATGATGACCACATGGAAATGTTAAGATAAACATGGCAGTGAAACTTGCTTCAACCAGCATCGAAGACTATCTGATAAAGACAAGAAGGGTTTTTCACCAGTATCCTGAACTGAGTTTCGAGGAGTTTGAGACGTCAAAGAGGATAGAAGGGGAACTGAAGAAGATGGGGCTTCAGCCTGTAAGGATCGCAAAGACAGGCCTGATCGCAGATATAAAAGGGAAAACAGGAGGCAAAACAGTTGCAATAAGGGCAGACATAGATGCACTCCCTGTGACAGAGGAAAACACATTCGAATACAAGTCCAAGAGGGTAGGGGTGATGCACGCGTGCGGTCATGACTCGCACATAACCATGGCTCTGGGCGCAGCCAAGCTCCTAAGCGCTACAAGAGATTTCAAGGGTACTGTGAGGATGCTTTTTCAACCTGCGGAGGAGTCGCCACCTGGAGGAGCTGTGGAAATGATCAAGGAGGGAGCGCTGGAAGGGGTTGACCACATAATAGGACAGCACGTTGCTTCTGAGATTCCGTCGGGGAAGGTCGGGATTTACTATGGTGCAATGATGGCAAATGCTGATGAAATCAGAGTTAAACTGGAGGGAGTTGGCGGACATGGAGCTGCGCCACACGAAACAACGGATACACTCTTGCTTGCGTGTGAATTCGTAGTACAGGCTCAGGCAATAGTTTCCAGAAGGGTTCCCCCTTTCAATCCTGCGGTTGTTACCTTCGGAACATTGCATTCGGGGTACAGGTACAACATAATTGCGAAATATGCGGAGCTTACCGGAACGGTCAGGACATTTGACAAGGGGACCCAGGATTTGATTAGAAGAGAGTTGGAGAAATTGCTGGAAGGTATTTCCAAGGCAACAGGATGTAAGTATGAATTCTCTTACATAAAGGGATATCCTGCAACAATCAACAACGAGGCGATATCAAAAGTGGTGGAGGAAGTTGCCAAAGAAGTCCTGGGCAAGGAAGGAGTGCTTCATCCAAACCCATCCATGGGAGGAGAGGATTTTGCTTACTATTTGCAGAAAGTCCCAGGCACATACTATTTCCTTGGGATAGGTAACAAGGAAAAAGGGATAGTCAGCCCTGAACATAGCTCTACTCACAGGGTAGACGAAAGCGTTCTGAAATACGGGACAGAGATATTGCAGAGGAGTGCCAGGAAATTGCTATCCAGCTGATGCGAGCGCCGGGATTTGAACCCGAGGCATGAGCTTGGCAAGCTCACGTGTTACCAGGCTACACCACGCTCGCTAAGCACCCTATCAATATGATGATAAAAAACTAACTGATTTGCACGTTACCTCTTTAGATTCTACTCTAGAACCGCCGCTCCTGTAGAAGAAGAAACACACCCTTTTTAATGAAAGAGGAATACACTCCAGGGCCCGTGGGGTAGTTTGGATCATCCTTTTGGCCTTCGGAGCCGACGACCCGGGTTCAAATCCCGGCGGGCCCGTTTAGAAATTGTAATCGAATCCCTAATTTATCTGTCAAAAGTATTTAAAGGAACTATGAGTTTCTTTAATATATAATTCAGTGGATATCAGAAATAAAATTATTGAAGTTACCTGGTGAAAGGACCTTTTTGATTTTTTGAGAAAACACGACTAATCACCACGGCTCTTTAGAGTCCAAAAAGATTTTTTCCCTGGGATAGGTAGATTTCTTGAAGAATTTTGAATAGAACTGATGTTCCCCATTACCTTCCTCAAAGCAGTCTCTTCGATATATACGAAACTGAAATCTCGGTCATAGGACCCAGTAATTCCACATATCGTTTTATTGAGCAGTCGAGACTTATTCCGTAATCCATAACAATATCGAAAATCGAAATACCCACGAGAGACACTCCCTTAGCAGTCTCATAGCGGACGACCGCCTCGAGATAGAATATCAGCGTGAAGAATGCTATCAGGGCAAGCTAGAAGGCGCCGATTGCCAGTGTCGCAAATGTCCTTATTCTCTTGAGTGCATCTATTTCCAGGCAGATATGTCAGGAGAGGTTGAGGGCAACTGATGTCCTTGTTCCTGGCTCATTTGTTCAACTGTAAAGGGAGACCATAAGGTTTACCCTGTTTCTTTCTTGATCACTCTTGGAGATCCTACAGAGAATTCCAGCCGTTGGAGGATACAAACAAGAATATCCATCAATTATTGTCAATCGTATGTAGCAATACTCGATTTATCGTTCAAAAATGTTTCAAATATATGACCCTGTGAGAGCAGAGAGGAATGAAGTAGCACATCAGGTGCAGAAAGTGCGGGGAAACTTTTAAGAAGCCCACCTGGGGTTTTTATCCCATGCAGGGGAGTGGCGGAGCCAAGGCGCCATATCTCATCAACCATAGAGCAACAATAAGATGCACAAACTGTGGCTTTGAAGGACCCCTAAAGGAATACGACATTATCGATTAGAACCACGCTGTAGATAGAGAAGGTTAGCAGCCGTATGGCTAAACCGATTGCAGAAAAGTGAAGTATTGCCAGCCCCCTCCCATCCGCATGACTATCGTAAAAGAACCAAGAGATGAAAAGGAAACCCCAAGGCCCTCGTATTCTGCGGTTTCACCTCTCAGATAACCAGAGAAAGTGGGTGAGAGAATCATCCTAATGGAAAAGGTAAATTTGGTTTCCATGATGGTCGGAATGATGTAATAGCGTTTTTCACACAACTTTATTATCGATTCTCTCTAACGTTGGTTTGAATAGAATGATCCTGAAAGGAAAACCACTGAGGCTCTACAAGTATGAAGTACCTGAGATACGAATCAATAAGCACTTTCTGGACATCAATCGCCCCCGGCTTGAATACATGTACCTCCCGCAGAGCATGACCACATTCACTAACCTTCGACCGACGGAATCGGAGGAATTCATAGAGGATGACAACAGGGGGGCGGTTTGCCAGAATCACTATGTTGAGATAGATGGTACAAGATTTTACCTTTCGGTGAAGGGCATAGGCTCTACTACCCAGCCATTCTCTCGTGACTCGTTCCATCCTGAAGAGATTTACAGTCTTGCTGGTCTCAGGGATAACGAGATCGGTAATGGGCAATTGAGCAGTACAAGTCCGAGATTCATAACAGGTGAACTCTGGTTGAGGGGATCTCCGTACGGGGGGCAGGGACTGTTTCATGCAAGCATATCGCTCAGCGCATCGGAAATGGCAGACGTCACCAGCATAGGCGGATTCAGGATCGCGCCGGTCGTAGGAATCATACAACTGCCAACGGAGCTCGAGGGTACGATCAAGAAGGTATTCTGGTACAGAAGATTCGGCGGAAGAATAGTTCAGGAGGTGAGGTTGGTTCCGTCCAACGTAAGAATATTCTTCCATTCAGGAAGTACCTTAGGCAGCAACATAGCGTCTATTTTTGATCAGTTCAAACTGGATAAAGAGGAAAGGGTATACAGATTTCTCACCAATTTTGTGAGAAGCGGAATCGCCTATCTTACCCTGTTCACCCGTTCAATGAAAAGCAACGAAGACGGTACGTTAAGCGGCTACGACTTCTATGATGTCTGGCTTGACAAGGACGCGGTCCTTGCCCCAGATGGGACTATTTACTTCGTTGACCTGGAAGGACTGGACTGGGTAACAATCGACAGGTCGAAGGTTGCGGAAAAGATCGACGACCAGATATACAGGTCGCTCTATGAGTTCATGTTCGCATACGAGCAGATTGAGCGGGAGAGGGTCAGAAGGTTCGGGAACTCAACGGACAGGAAGATACAGTTCGAACATCTACTGAGGGAAGCGCTCAAAGACGATGAAGTCGTAGCAATTGAAAGGACAGGGGAGACACTCTTCCTGGCCGTGGGGAACGTCTTGGGCGAACAAAGTTTAATTAAGAAATTTCCAATATTAGATAGGTAATTGTTATGAAGTGCGGGGACGTGAGAACATTCTTCACCCAGATTGCTGAGAAGTCGGTAACAGCTCAGATAGCGCAACAGGACATCGATTATTTTGTGGCAAAAGGCTACCTGAACGCTCTTGAAAAGTCGCAGTACGAACAGTTGAATCAGGAGGTTGCTGAACTCGGCCAACTGAACGAAGAGGAGCAGAAGGAGATAACTGAAGAGAGAGCGGAAGGGGAAAAGCTGTCCGAGGAGGAAAGGAAGACGCATTCGATACTTTTCCACTTCGAGGGGAAGGAGAAGAGGCAGGAGCAGCTGGAATCCCTAAGGGAGACGCAAAGCATAGTGGACAAGGAGAGGGAGGAGACGACGGCAAGAGACTCTAGGATAAAGGAGCTCATACAGAAGAAGTCATATATCGACCGGATGGTGCCGTACGGTGACAGATACTTTTCTCTGACAGGTCAGGGAGTCCTAATGCTCAATGACCTGAACGTCAGGAATTACAGGCTATCGGACGAAGACTTTTCCGTATTTGTTCAAGAAGCATCGGAAACGTCCTCCGAACTCAGATCGATTGCCGAAAGAGGGAAACTCTACGAATCTAAACTGTCGGAACATCTGCCGGACAGCGATCAAACATTGCTTTGGGGCACTTCCATTGGACTGGCCAAGGTGAATGGGGATGTAGGGCAGATCGGCGACAGGTTTCTGACAGCATTTCAATCTCTGGGGAACCTTCATTCCACCGTAGAGAACAAGCTCATGGCTGCGGAGATAATCACCTCCGTTGGCGAAAGTGATTCCAAAGGATCCCAAGGAGAGACCCTTGACCAGGTAATATCTGAAATTGAAAAACTCGATCACGAATTGAGACATCACGCAGACGTCCCCAAGGAACTGTCCGCAGGCATAGCGGCCATAGTGCTGTACGGCAGAAGGTTCGACGGTACATATCCCCTCGACAGATTTTCTCAGTTTTCAGGCCTGACGTCCTCTTACGAGTCTGCCGCAATACTCTCTGTTATCAACGTTCCCGCCGAAGAGCTTGCGGACAAGTTCAGGTCATTCAAGGCGCTCTATGAGTCCTGGGGATACCAGACCTCAGACGACACGGAACTCTCTTCAGCATTCCTCGCTGTTTCTGGTTTCTCACCGGACGACGTGAAGACAAAACTCACAATCATTACGGACGCCCTAAAAGCTTACCTTGAATATCCTCTCGTGGCCGCTGCTGTTCTTGCATCTATAACGGTCCTGGAGGCGAATGAGACCTTGGACCTCATGGAGAAGGCGTTCTTCATCCTCTCCCAGTATGCCGTTGGTCTAGAAAGATCGGAACTGCTGAGCCTGGCCGTGAGGATGATTCACGGAATAAGGAACGAACTGGTGAAGGAGCTTGATTCTACTGCCAAGATCGTCAACACTCCGGTGCAATTCACATATGCGCCATCCGGCGTTTTCTTCATCTACAACGTACCGATATTAGTCGCGCATGCATCGTACTATTCGACGTTCAGCGGGATTGGCGGGTTCCATCCAGCCCATGTGCACGGAGTGGGAGGTTTCGCAGGATGATCGGCAGGCTGATTGCCGTCCTGCTGCTTACCCTATCACTGGCCGTTGTCGCATCTCCAGTTCAGGTTCATTACACTCCCCAGCAGGGAGATTATTTCACTTACTATGAGGTCGAGAACCTTGGCAACGGAACTGGGAATTACAACGGATACGCGGAGCACACAACGGTCACCGGCACGGAGAGAATAAACTCTGTTGGCTCAAACGGTGTTGTCTCTGCTTACTATCACTATTCGTGGACCTACAGCAACAGCACTGGCGGGACGCAGAATGGACAGTCGTCCGGGAACTACACATTTTCAGATGAGACGTTCCTCTACCTGAACGGAACGGACAATCAGACAGGGTACGTCAATCCCACGCTATGGTACTACATCAACAACTCCCTTCCGGTAGGCAGCACTTTCTATTTGCTGGACACTCAGATGACCGTGGAATCCAGGAACTTCAGCTATAGCCTTCCTGGCCAGGACAGGAAGGTTGAGTCGATATTCGCCCAGGGAAAGTCGAGCTATTTGAGAAATGACTCATATGGATACTTCAATGCCCAGTACACCTGGGACTCGTATTTCGACCCCTCAACCGGCTACATCATTGGATATGTATACACGGAGCACGATTCCAATTCATCCGGGAGCGGTTTCACATACACCGATACCCTGAACGTGAACTCAACGAGCTATCCGCTGACCACAAACAGTGCAGCAAGTACAAGACCCGGGACCCAGTTACCTGTTTCGTACATTGAAATTTTCATGACTGCTGTCCTGGTACTGGCCGTGGTGGTAGTGACCCTCGCACTGTTCCGCAGGAAGAAGCAAAGGATCCCAAAACACTCCCAGGAAGCAGGAGCGGTCGGTGGTAGATACGATTCGATTCCCTCTCAGTCTCCTCCAACGGCCCCACCACAGAGCATAGACCTCACTCCGAAAGAGCCGTCGGTACAGCAGATAGTCGTGAAGGAAGTGGTGAAGGTCAAGTGCGCTTACTGCGGGGCCCTGATCGATTCAACCGCGCAGACCTGCCCGGAGTGCGGTGCTCCAAGAACCTGAGAAGATTTTCAATTTTTTCTCTGCGATATCTTCACTCCTTCTTGAAATACTGGTATATCACGCCAGCAGGTTCCATTCCTTCTCCCACTGCAATAGATGTAGAAGGAACGTTATACTTCGATATTTCAGAAAATGCAATGGTAGCGCCCTTGGCCCTGAGCCACATAAGACGTGCAGTCAACAGGTCCCTCCCGATTCCCATTTTTCTAAATCTGGGGGTCACATACAGGGAATGAATTCTACCAATACCCCTGACAAACGAGAGCCATCCTAGACCTGCCACCGAATTGTCGATATCCACAACAAAACATTTGTCTCCGTTGGCAAAGGCCACTCTGACCCACCTTCTGTTCATTCTTGGGTCATTTTCGACCATATACCTCTCGACTCTACCCAGGTCCTCTTCTTCGATGATTTTAATCTCGTGGCTGAAACCGTGTTTGGGAAGATAAGATCGCATATCCAGGGAGTAAATGATGTAAGGCTCGCTTCTGTGGTCAGTCTTTATCTCTGAAAAAAGTGTCAAGTGGGATCGATATCCGAAGAAAAAATCAAAGACCTCCCTTTCCCTGGTGAAGACTGACCCATTTCTCTCCAATGGATCATATATGAAGAGCCCGGTCTGTTTTCCTGAAGAGCCGAGCGAAACGACAGATTCGCCACCTATCTGAAGCATCTCTGCAACATAGTAGCTAAGGTAGGCATCAAAGAATGAAGTGCCCTTCGGGAGGCTTAAGTCAGAATCGGATAAGGCTACAACTTTCGTCAGTGAATCCCCTTTACCATCCTGCATCCAAATCTACCTGTAGATCTCATTTTCAGATATTACTCTCACCATTCTGCAGATTTTCGCTAGTTAGCTGCCACTCCCTTTTGAAGCGGTCTTTTGGACTGAACCGATCCTCCACCATATCAGGACCAATGTCACAACTACCAGAATGAGCAGTCCTAGGATGTAAACTATGTTGAACTTCAGTATTACAACCGAGTAAAAGAGGGAAACGAACCCGAATGTGTAGTAACCCCACACAAAACCCTGCACGGATTTGTGGACTCCGACGAATGCATAGAGCAGATAGCCAATCAATGCGAAAAGCAGAGATAACAGTCCAACGATTGCGAGACCTAAAAACTTATCTGAAGATGACACGATGATATAGTAGAAAAGCAGGGCTGCAAAAATCGTCAGTATCAGACCAATTGCAATAGATATCATAGTTCTGGAATTCATCTAAATCCCGTCTATCTACCAGAACACGATATTTATAGATTGTCTTTTCAGGTGGTATTGGGACAGAAACCCCTCTAACCATGCAACAACATCAAATTGTGGATGAGACCCTTGCAGAACCCTGACGTTTCTTTTCTGTCCCTTCTTCTTTGATATATCAGACAGCCCGTAGTTCTCTTGTCTGATGAGAATCCCGACTCTGATGCGTTCCTCTTGAAATATTCATGGAGATAGTTCATAGGGTCTTCTATGAACTGTCTGATCATATCTCTCCACCCTTTCTTTCCCCCTTATCCTGGAGTTGATCTTAGGGATGGGGAATGTCCTTGTATTATCATTGAAGTCTTCAAGTATGCTCTGTCCCGAGTAATATTTGTCCCAGTCTGATGCTCTTAAGGTCAATATGCATATTGCTGATCATTTCTAAGGCTTTGTGATATGCATCCATTTCAGATTTCACGGAAACAGCATATCCAACATACATCCTTGTTGAAAGGTCCATTAAAGCGAAGGAGTAGACGAACTTCCTCTCCTTCAAGAATTCACCATCCCTTTCCCTCAAGGAACGGTAGTGCTTCGTTACCGTGAGGGAATAACCGGTGCCGTTACCTGATGTGTCCGAGGAAGATATTCCCTTCCTGTTTACTGCGCTGACGAAGAGGTTGTTGAGAATCATCAGAACAAGAGGATCTGAATATAGTTTCTAGACAATCTTGTAGCTGATGTCCTTCTCTATACCCAACAAATGAAGTAGATAAGCTGTTTTCCTGTTGTCGAGACGGAATATCTCTTTTACGAGAATTAGTAAGACCTTCTCCCTGGCATTTAGAAGGGGATCCCTGCCAAATTCATCCACGGCAAAGGATGAAGACTCATCTATCATTGCTCTAAGCTCCAGGGCAATGCCCTTCATCCTCTGCTTATAGGAGAACTCATAATCCTTCCAGTTTGTTGTCACTGGAATAGAGAACTCTTCCCTTTAGCGGGACATCAGTTCATCAATGGAATCACGGAAATACTCATAGTCACGCTGGGTGATTTTCTTACCTACCACGAATAGTGTTAATATGGAAATATAAGTGTACCAAAGGATATACCTATTCGATGGCTAAGGACAGGGAGATACTTATTAAGAATGAGACAACAATGATCAAGGATGGAGTGGCTTGTGGACAACGGTACAAAGATGATACTCTCAGGCACGCTGAATCAGAGCCATTATACAGAGGAGATGATGAGTACCGCATACGCTTCAAGGAGTATGACCGGAAAACGTTGACGCAATGGTGATTCAACAATCCTTTAGCACCATACGCATTGCCGAAAGCGTTATATGCGGTCTATTCATCGATGATTATGCTGGATAACGATGCCTCAACTGCCAAGACATTGACTCTTGTAGCGATAATACTCCAGGCGGTATTCTTCGTATTTGGAATATTCGAAACTCTTGGACTCGCAGTGTTCTCCGTGAGCACTAGTATAGCATCGTCATCAACAGTAACTACTACGGTCACATCATCCGTTGGCCCCTCAACCATCATAGCCATAATATTCTCGGCCGCTCTCGCTATCGGAATACTATGGACGTTGCTTGATTATTTCCTAATATACAAAAGGTTAAAGGAGGAAAGGGTGAAGGAAGCAGATACTCCCGCAATTGTTCTGGGTATAATACAACTTATATTCGGAGGTCTTATTCCCGGTATACTGCTCATAGTTGCGTGGATAAAGATTCGAGATTCAGTGAACATGCAGGATGGATTGTCAGATGAGATCTCCGAGGTGAAATAGTTGTCCTCCGATCCCGTTCAGCCTCCCGCCCATCTGCCTGAGTCTCCGCCCCCGAAGCTCAACCTGAAGAGGGTTGTTGTGATAAGCGTGGTTATAGTTGTGGTTCTTGTTGCCGTCGCGGTCGCCTTTCCCATTCTCTCAGAACACGGTACTTCCCCCTCAAAGTCTCAGGCAACTCCCATATTCGCATTCCTTCCATCCTCTGTGCTCAACTCCACTTACGGGATGGGTTTCACGGCACACAACGATTCTAGTAACCTCTCTTCGTCTTTGATGTTTTCATCAATCGTTGTGAAGGATGAGCTTTGGCTGTACGGTCCTGACAACTCAACGGATATGGCCGGCACCGTGGCAATCATGATTTTCCAGATGAATTCCACGTCTGCCGTTTCCACGTTCATGTCAGACTTCAAGAAGCTATTGACGAATTCAACGTCTCCTTCCTTTTCCCAGATTTCGAACGGTACTTCCGGTAGTTTCCTTTATTCTCTGTACAATTTCTCCGTCAATGACAGCGGCATTGAGAATGTGGCGCAGGTGTTTGTCGCCCATGACGGCACTTTCGTACTCCTGATGGAATTCATCAATCCGATAGTTATAGGGAAGGACATGACTGTCTTCACTGACCAGGTGAAATTCATGCTCCCCTCAGACAATGCCCCATCCCCCGTTATGTCCGTAGCCATATCGGGTTCGGTGGGTGGAGTCCCTCTTTCGGAAATCGTCACGGTACTGCTCACGATTGTTGCCGGCCTGTTCATAGGCCTTGCCGTTAAGAAAGGAATAATGGCATTCGTCTTCGCCATCATAGGCTTCCTCATAGTCGGCTATGTGGGAATAGCTTTCATACCGACTGTGTCCCTGCCATATGAAATTCATAAATGGTCTTCGTTCCTTCTGAATTACATTTCGACCGTAAAATTAGGAGCAATCCAGCTCACCCTTTCAGTCATACTCTTCCTCATAGGTCTCGCAATAGGGCTCTGGAAGGGATAGAGGCACGAACATGGCACGGCTATCAAGAAAGGAAAAGAAGGAGCAGGAGAGGTCATAGGGGAGAACCCCTTGAGAAAGAATGTATTGAAAATCATCGCAATCGAATCCCATTTCAACGAGATGGTGGCAGAGACCAATGTTCCTCAGAGGATCACGAGCAAGTTCCTAGACAGTATGTAACTGACTTGCCTGATTGACTCGTCCATAAGGTTGTCCATGCTGTATCAAGGCCATTGCACGAATTAGAATCATTATTACCAAATATGGTCACAAGGGAAGGTACTTCGAAATCTTCAACTTAATGAACCTATGGTACAAGATAATAGGTTCCATTTATGTAATAGACCTGATGCTTCAAGCTGGCAATTATTCCGAACAGTATTTCGATATCTTTTCAACAATAACTTCTATATTTGTCTCCCCGGACTTGAAGAAAACGCCGGCGCTCCTCTTCTTCCCGGAAACAAGTACAAGGGTTAGATCGGGGTCACGGAATATCATCTCATTTACGTGCTCAAAAGGTATGCCGCAGTACATCGAGTATATTGAAAATATATTTGATAGTAATGAAAACAGGGAACCGCTCAGCCTTGCAGTTGAATCAGCTTGAATAGGACTTAACTGTCCGCTCTTGAAAGACACGAGTTTCCCTGTTAGATCAAATTCGCCAACTGCGACAATCCCCTTTGTTTTGTAAATTTCGTCCAAACTCATAAATCATCATCTCGGACTAAGTCAATAAGGAAGGAAGTATTTAAAAACCTTACCCCTAATATTTTCTTTGTGACATTAGAATCAAGAGATCAAAGGCCGTATAAGATGGAGAAATTATCGTAATTCATTTGTTGCATAATGAGGTTCTTTGATCATTTAGTGATGCGACATCTCTATAATGAGTCCACTCCGTAAGCTCGACAACATGCTTTGGTGGTTTTGACACGCAACTGAAATGCACCTACCTGAGTGCCTCTTTTTTCACCAGTTCTATTGCCTGCCTAATCTCTTCAACTGAGGCAGAGTTTTCAAGTGTGCTTATGTCACCTGGGACTTCATTCAGGAATACTGCCTTCACAACCCTTCTCATGATCTTTCCGCTCCGGGTTTTAGGAAGTGCATTGACCAGGTGAATTTCATCTGGCACATATATCGGCCCTAAGGTTTCCCTTACGTGTTGCCTCAGGGAATAGATAATGTCACCGGATATATCGAACCCCTGTTTCAGGACGACGAAGGCAATTATCGCCTCTCCCTTCACTTCATCAGGTCTTCCGAACACAGCAACTTCGGCAACATCGTTTGATGAAATTATTGCATCTTCGATTTCTATCGTCCCCAACCTGTGACCTGACACCTTAAGGATTTCATCAGCTCTGCCCAGGAGCCAGAAATAACCATCATTATCCTTAACAGCGTAATCTCCTGAATAGTAGGCATTGAACCTGTTGAAATAAACTTCCTTAAACCTGTCAGGTTCGTTGTTAAGTGTCAAGAACATTCCGGGCCATGGTTTATTGAGTACGAGGAACCCCTTCTTACCATCCTTGACTTCATTCCCATTTTCATCCAAGATCTTTGGGACGATCCCCGGCATTGGGAACGTGGCCGATCCAGGTTTAAGAGGGGCCAGTCCTAGGGCTATTGAAGGGGAAAGAACGAAACCACCAGTTTCTGTCTGCCAGTACGTGTCTATAATCGGAGTTCTAGAGCCTCCAATGACCTCAAAGTACCACTTCCACACTGCAGGATTAATGGGCTCACCTACTGTTCCCAGAACCCTCAAGCTCTTCAGGTCGTGGTCCTCAGGGTATTTCTTCCCATATCTTATGAGGGTCCTAATGGCAGTTGGTGAAGTGTAAAAGAGGTTAACCCTATATTTCTCCACAATTTCCCACAGCCTATCGGGTGCAGGATAAGTTATAGCCCCCTCGTAAATGATTGAGGTGAGACCAAGAAACAGCGGGGCAAACACAATGTAGCTGTGTCCGGTTATCCATCCAATATCTGCAGCGCACCACCATCTGTCATCATCCTTAGGATCAAAAGCCCACTTCATTGTGTTTGCGACCCAGACGGAGTATCCTCCTGTAGAGTGTACGACCCCCTTGGGTTTTCCGGTGGTCCCTGATGTGTAAAGTATGAACAGTGGGTCGTTTGCATCCATCTCCTCGGGCCTGACATATGTTGACCCCCTTGGTATGAGATCGTCCCACCAGAGGTCCCGTCCTTCCTGCATCTGTACTTCCAGCCCGATTCTCTTAGCCACGATTACAGTCGTTACCGATGAGGTTTCTGCAATGGCGCTGTCAACTATCTCCTTAAGTTTTATCACCTTTCCGGCCCTGTATGAGCCGTCGGCAGTTATAACCAGCTTCGCCTTCGAGTCATTGATCCTCTCTGCGATGGCTGAAGGTCCAAAACCGGCAAAGACAAAAGAGAATGCAGCACCAATCCTAGAGGCTGCAAGCATTGCAATTGGTGCTTCGAGGATCATTGGCAGATAGATTATAATCCTGTCTCCCTTTTTGATTCCAAGGTCAAGAAGTGCCTTTGCAAACTTGTTAACCCTATAATAAAGGCCATCGTAGGAGACTATCTTCTCATCTCCATTCTCCGCGACCCATATGAATGCTACCTTGTTCCTCTTTCCTGTTTGTATATGCCTGTCAAGAGCGTTGTAAGATGCATTTAATTTTCCTGACACAAACCATCTGTAGAACGGGGGATTGGAATCATCCAGGACCTTCTCCCACTTCCTGAACCAATCAATTACATTGGCCTCTCTTTCCCAGAATGAAACAGGTTCCTCAATCGACTCATTGTATATTTTCTTGTAAGACTGCAAGGCTGTATGGTATCTATCTTCAACAGGCAGTGAAATTATTCTATCGCTGGCATCTTCCATGTCTAATTGCAATAAACTCATCGTTTATAATTTTGGGGAATCTGTCTCAACCGTTCAAATGAGTAAAGGAGATGTGACTTTTGATCATCAAAAACGTGTATACGGAAAATAAGTAGCTCAGTCAAGGCTCAACATAAATTACTTGGTTCTGGAACTCCACAATCTTTCTACAATTGTTAACACCATTTAAGAAACGAATTCGAGTCTTTCCTGTCCTCGAAATGAAATGAGATAGATGCAATTAAGAAGGGGGAAACGGCAAAATTTCCTATTCATTACAGGAGGTTTGGCGCTTACTGCCAGACCATTAGGGACCCTTAATCGACCTTTCTATACGGTAGGAAAATACCAGTTTGTAGTTATTTGTGGATAGTAGTAATTATTAACTACATCTGAATTTAGCTGTGGGTGAAATTTTGGAAAGAGATGATGGAATTAAGGAAGATAAAAGGAAAGCGATCAAAGGAATACAGGACTGGTGGCCAAACAGATTGGATCTCAGGGTCCTAAGACAGAACTCCCAGAAATCAGATCCGATGGGACCGGATTTTGACTACAGGAAGGAATTCCTGAGCCTCAACCTTGGGGAAGTCAAGGCAGACATAAGGAACCTGCTCACTAAGTCCCAGGACTGGTGGCCCGCAGATTTCGGAAATTATGGTCCGTTGTTCATCAGAATGGCGTGGCATGCGGCCGGTACCTACAGGATCGGAGACGGAAGAGGGGGGGCGGGAACGGCCCAGCAGAGATTCCCGCCACTGAATAGCTGGCCCGATAACGTCTTGCTGGACAGGGCAAGAAGGCTTCTTTGGCCAGTCAAGCAGAAGTACGGAAGGAAGATTTCCTGGGGGGACCTTATGATCCTGGCGGGCAACGTTGCACTCGAACAGATGGGACTGAAGACCTTCGGATTCGGGGGAGGGAGACTGGATGTCTACGAACCTGATGAGTCGGTATACTGGGGAAAGGAGGGAGAGTGGCTCGGTGACAAGAGATATTCTGACGACAGGAAACTTGAAAACCCCCTAGCTGCTGTACAGATGGGCCTTATATACGTGAATCCGGAGGGACCAAATGGAGAGCCTGATCCTAAGAAGGCAGCGGCTGATATCAGGGAAACTTTCAGAAGGATGGCGATGAACGACGAGGAGACGGTCGCTCTCATAGCTGGCGGCCATACGTTTGGGAAGACGCATGGCGCTGGGCCTGTGAAATATGTGGGTCCGGAGCCAGAGGCAAGTCCAATACAGAATCAGGGGATAGGATGGATAAGCAAGTACAAGTCCGGTAAGGGGGACGATACGATAGGAGGAGGACCTGAGGTCACGTGGACAAAGACTCCAACTAAATGGAGCATGGGATTCCTCGAAAATCTGTTCAAGTATGAATGGGAACTGGAGAAGAGCCCAGCGGGTGCGTACCAGTTCGTCGCAAAGAACTCAGATAACGAAGTTCCATATGCTCATGACAGCACAAAGAAACGGAAACCCACAATGCTTGTGACAGACCTCGCACTGAGGTTCGATCCCTCATATGAAAGGATTGCAAGGTCATATCTAGAGGACCCAGAAAAATTCGCAAAATCGTTTGCCAGGGCGTGGTTCAAGCTCACACATCGTGACATGGGCCCGAGGTCAAGATACCTCGGTCCTGAAGTTCCAGAAGAGAAACTGATATGGCAGGATCCTCTCCCTGATATAGATTATAGAACGGTCGACAGTACGGACGTGAAAGAGCTTAAAAAAAGTGTGCTGTCCTCAGGCCTGGAACCAAGGGAACTGATCTATACCGCTTGGTCTTCTGCATCAACATTCAGGGGAAGCGACAAGAGGGGAGGAGCAAACGGTGCAAGGATCAGGCTAGAACCTCAGAAAGGATGGAAGGCGAACGAACCAGAGCAGTTGGCAAGGGTACTTGCTGTACTTGAGAGGATTCAGCAGAATTTCAACTCAAGGGCAGGCAACGGTAAGAAGATATCCATGGCGGATCTGATAGTGCTTGCTGGAAATGCGGCTGTGGAGGATGCGGCACTCAAAGCGGGAATTAAGGTAGAGGTCCCTTTCAATCCCGGGAGGACAGATGCAGTCCAGGATCAAACAGATGTTGAATCGTTTGCGGTCCTTGAGCCTAAATATGACGGGTTCAGGAACATAACTGGAAGCTCTGTTAAGGATGAGTTTCTGCTCGTCGACAGGGCGAACCTTCTCACACTCTCTGTGCCAGAAATGACGGTCCTGGTTGGAGGGCTGAGGGTTCTAGACGCCAACTACGGTCATTCGAAGACGGGAGTACTGACAAACAGACCGGGGGTGCTTTCCAACGATTTCTTCGTCAACCTGCTTGACAACGATACGACATGGAGGCCGATCAATGACAGCGAAACACTATTCGAAGGTGTTGATTCTAAGACAGGAACAGTGAAGTGGAGTGCAAGCAGGGTCGACCTGATATTCGGGGCTCATTCTGAATTGAGGGCTGTGGCAGAGGTATATGCGAGCAGCGACGGCCATGAGAAATTCGTCAGCGACTTCGTATCTGCATGGGCAAAGGTCATGGAACTCGACAGGTTTGACCTTCATAATTGAAGTTCATCCGGACAAATTTTGAATTATTTTCTCTTATTTCTTCCAAATTTCTTTTTGTAAGAGGCGTATGATTCAGATATGATCTTCAATGCTTCCTTCTTTCCGCTGAATCCGATGAACTTCATGAATTTCCCGCTTTCCAGTTCCTTGTAATGTTCAAAGAAGTGTCTCAGGACATTCTTCTCGTATTCCGGGATATCTTCTATGTCCCTTATTGATTCTGAATTTGGATCGACCTCATTCACAGGCACTGCAATTATCTTATCGTCAATGCCATGCTCATCTTCCATCTCTGCTAGCCCCACTCCTCTGCATTTCACTATTATGCCGGGCTGTATGGCAGCAGACGAAATCAGGAGGACATCAAGCGGGTCGTTGTCCTTTGCCCAGGTCTGTAGTATGAGCCCGTAATTAGTCGGGTACTTCATTGGAGTGAAGAGCACCCTGTCCAGTATTATGGTCTCGAGTTCGCTGCTGTATTCGTATTTGCAGTCGCTCCCTCTTGATATTTCAACTAGGACGTAGAAGGTATTCGGGAAATCATCTGTCTGCTCTACTTTCACGCATACCGGATTAGCATCCTTGAAATAAACTTAATCAGTCCCGTACAGTTAGGTCCCTGCGTTGGAGAGCGATAAAATCCCGGGTTGCATTGCAATGAGAAAAAAATCTTATTCATAGGGTCCATTCATTCTCTAGTTAGAAGAGATGGGTTAAGATGATAAGAGCTGTCTGCGCTAGTTGCGGTAAGGAGAGGTCAAGTTTCTCAAACGTTCCAAAATGCGAATGCGGAGGGGTCTGGGTGCCGAAAGTGGATTTCAAGTACAGAGAAGGAAGTTACAGGTCCAACTTTCCCTATCTGGAGAGGGTAGTTGAATTGGGCGAAGTGGAGACGCCACTTGTGAATTTGGGAAATTTGAAGCTGAAACTTGACTATTTCCAGCCCACATTCTCATACAAGGATAGAGGAAGCAAGTCCTTGATTTCAAGCTTGCTCTCCCACCTCAAGAAAGGTTCGGAAATAAACGAAGACTCCTCGGGGAATGCCGGTGCTTCCATAAGTGCATACGGCAAATCGGCCGGATTCAGGGTGAACATATTTGTTCCAAATACCACCAAGGAGGGGAAGATCAATCAGATAAAGGCGTACGGAGCAGATATTCATCTTATTCCTGGAAGCAGGAAGGCAGTCGGGGATGCCGCTGCAGGACACCCTGGTTTTTATGCAAGCCATGTCCTGAATCCGGAATTCAGGGACGGAATGAGGCAGCTGAGCTATGAAATCTTCATGCAACTCGGGCACAAGGCTCCAACCAGAATCTTCGTTCCAGTATCGGCCGGGACACTGCTGCTGGGCGTAGTATCTGGGTTTGAGCATCTCGTGGAGTCTGGTGAGAGCCCTTCCGTGCCAGAAATTGTTGGGGTTCAAACTGAAGCAGTCTGCCCAGTCTGTGCCGCACTCAACGGGTTCGTTTACGACAAGGAAAGTGGCATGGCTTCTGTTGCTGACGCCTTGGTCTCAAAGGAGCCGGTACTTCTAGGGCTTATGACAGAAAAGCTGAGAAGGTACGGGCGATGCGTGACTGTTTCTGAAAATGAGATAGTTGAGGCAAGATCCAGGCTCTCCAATATGGGATTCTACGTCGAATACAGTTCTGCAACAGTGATGGCAGCTATTATGAAAGGAAGATTCGAAGGGGAGAATGTGCTCGTCCTTACAGGAAATGGTTTGAAGACCCCCTAAGGTCGTGCGCATAAACATTATCCTATCGGTCACAGCCAGGTGACCATCATCTCTATCGTTTCCTTATTCCCATTATCGCGAGTCCGATCAGAATAACTGATCCTCCCAGTACAGTCGTCAGACTGATGGGTTCAGAAATAAGAAACGAAGCAAATAGAACGGTCACGAACGGAGTTATGTAGAGCGTTGTGCCAGCTGTGATCGGTTTCACTTTTTTCAGGCCGTCGAACCAGAGGAAATATCCTACGAATGTAGCAAATATACCTATGAAAAGGAGGGATATGATAAGATAAATGTTCCTGATCTGGAAGATAGCAACTATCCCTGAATTCACGAAGGGAAGCAGCATCAGCAGTCCCATCAGGGAAACGTATCCAGTGACGCCAAGCGGATTGTGCCTGACAAGCATATCTTTCCCGAGTATAGTGAATATCCCCCAGGAGAGTGCGCTTAGCAGGACAAGAACAGCAGACAGTAGTTCTGATTCCTTCAAGCTTGTTGGTCTCAGCAGTACTACCATCCCTATTGTTGAAACTACCAGCCCAACCACCATTGCCCAGCGGAGTTGGTCCCTCTTAAGCGATATTCCGAGGACGGCAATGAAAATGGGCTCAAACGACACTATGAAGCTTGCATTTCCCGCGCTCAATCCGTTCTCTCCCCATATGAACAGCAGCTGGTACAGGAGCACACCTGTGAGGGCCAGGGCAATCATAGTGAGAATCTCGCTCCTGCTGTATCTTTCCTTTAGCCTGAGGAGCAGCGGAATGAATATTATGCCTGCGATCAAGAACCTCGCAAACGCAATCTGCTGTGGGCTCAGGAAGGATAATGAGTATTTCATTAGCACATAAGTGACTCCCCATATTATTGAAGTGATAACAAGCTCAACATATCCAACTGTCCCACTTTTTAGCGCCATCCTAAGAACCAGAATAGCGTCCTACAATAAAAAAATAAATATCGTCCATGAATGTGAGTGAATGGAGTTTCTCGATCCTGCAATATTTCTTGCGGCGATGGGAATAACACTTCTGGAGATATCGGAGGCTTCGGCGGTTGGCTTGGCAATATCCGTGGAAGGAGGAAATAAGGCATTCCTCTATGTTGCTTTGGGGGTCCTGATAGTTTTTGTGATAACATTCGCCGTCGGGCAGGAAATTGCGAGGCTGCCCATACTGATTGTGAGGCTTGTCGCTGCGGTACTGCTGCTGTATTTTGGTCTCAGGCTGGCCAGAAGTGCGAGGAGAGCGGTCATAAGATCAAGGAACTCTGTCGGTCCCAAGGAGGAGGGTATCGAGAAGGGCATTTTCTACACAGGTTTCTCGGTTGGCCTGGTAGAAGCCTTTGAGGCAGCTATAGTTCTTGTTGCCCTCATTCCGAACAACTTTGATTCCGCTTTGTATGGAATGACTGCGGGGCTAATTGTAGTAGTGATAGGCACGATTGCTTTGAAGTCTCAGGTCAGGAAGATAAAGCAGGCAAATATGAAAGTTGTCGTTTCAGCATTGCTCCTTTCTTTCTCCGTGTTCTGGTTCGGAGAAGCTGCCTTGAGGACATCGAGCTCCTGGTTGTTTGACCTGTGGCTGATTCCACTTTTCGTGGTGTTTGCAGTGGCTGTATATTTATTCTCTCACAGAAAATGAGAATTCCATAAAAAGCGGATCAGATGATGTACTTCCTGAGCATAGTCGGAAGATAGCAGAGATGAGCTTCAAGGCTTAATTCGTCTTCAAATTACGACTGGGAGGTATGAAGGACTCGAAGACTCTAGGAAAGCATGAGTGAGCACCTGGAGGAAATATTGTTCTAGAGTGGGCTCGGCCGGATTTGAACCGGCGGCCTTCGCTGTGTGAGAGCGATGTCATAACCACTAGACCACGAGCCCCGGGGGCTTATTTTATCTACCATTATTATTTTTGCCCAGAATTCCTCTCAACTGAGTATTGTTCTCCTGAAAAGATTAAGGGATAAGTTAAGCTGTGATAATATTTTATGGAGCAGATGATCAGGGAAAGATGGCAGATTACTCCCTCTCAAACTACAGTTTTGAGCTTCCGAAGGAGCTTATAAGGCAGGTCCCTCCGGAAAACCGTACAGATTGCAAATTGATGATCCTCGACAAGGGGAGGATAACCCACTCTGTCTTTACTGACATAACGAGCCGTCTTGAAAGGGACGATGTGATAGTACTTAATAAAACGAGGGTCAGGAAATCGCTGGTCCTTGGAAAGAAGGACACAGGCGGCAAGATCGAGATAAACTTTTTGAGGAGAACAAATGACGGTTTTATAGCCCTCATTAAGGGGAAGATAAGAGACGGAGAGACATTCGAAATAGGAGGACGGAAGGTAAAGGTCAATTCAGACTCAGATGGATTCAGAATAATCGAGGGGGAATTAGACTGGGACTTCATAGAGGGAATAGGACATCTCCCCCTTCCCCCATACATAAAGAAGAAGGATGATTTCGACTATTATCAGAATGAGATTGGAACACAGACAGGCTCAGTGGCTGCGCCTACTGCTAGTCTTCACTTCAGCTCCGATATGATACGGTCCTTGGAAACAAGGGGTGTGAGGGTGAAATACGTTCTGCTGGAAGTGGGATACGGAACTTACAAGGAAATCAAGGACGATTGCATAAGAAAGCACATAGTTGATGAGGAGGAGATAGAGGTGGACAACGACCTTGTGTCAGAAGTTGAAAGGGCAAGAGGGAAGGTCGTGGCCGTGGGGACCACCGTCATGCGTTCCTTGGAGACAGCATCTTATCCGGGGAGACTAGCTCCGTACAGAGGGTTCACAAGGATATTCATCTATCCTGGATGGAAGTTCAATTCCCCAGTAACTCATCTCGTAACAAATTTCCATATTCCCAGGAGCTCTCTGCTTTCCCTGGTATATGCGTTCGGCGGGGAGGAAAGGATCAAGACAGCGTACAGAGAGGCAATTGAGAAAAAATATTACTTCTACAGTCTGGGAGATGCTATGATGATGGACAAATACCCCTAATTCTTTGAATTTCCTTTCTGGTAAAGTTTGTTTATTTCGTCAGTGATTGTCTTCAGCTTAGAATTTAGCTGGTTGACCTGCTCCTTTATCGTTTTAAGCCTCATCTCGGATATCTCAACGTCCTCTTCAATCTCCTTCTTGAACGAATCGACATCCTTCACCTTCACCAGGATCGTCCCGACTCCCCTGTAAATTTCATCATCAGGTTTCGATTTGTTGAGGTACTCGAGCGTCTTCTTGTCCTCCCTTGATTTCACCTCATACTGGTACTGTTGTGCCAGAAGCGTTTCAAGCTGCTTCTGCAACGTATCCGCTTGTTTCATCTGATCCTGCAGGTAAGGTCCCAGGTTAAGATCGACCATTGACTCCGGATTATTAGAAGGGATATTAAATTATAGTTGATTTCGTGGAGACGGAATCACCCCTCATTAATCCACCATGATAAACAGATGTCTTGGCAAGAAAGTTTCAGTCTGCCCCTTTCCTTCCGCAGACAGTGCAATCATCGTTTCTTGGGATGGGAAGAGTTTCCAGCATGGGTTTCCAGACGTCCAGGTAGATCAGGTCTCCGCTTTCTTCCTTACCAAGTAATATCTTCATAGCAAGTGTTATTGCCAATGAAGAAACAGCCCTAACGGCGCTGGGAATCACCCCCTGAATCGTGCAAGAAACGCCCTCCCCCTTTTGTGGGTACCCGAAACAAGAGAGGCAAGAAGTTTTTCCAGGAATTATAGCCTTTGCATAACCGAATGTTCCTTCAACTGCAGTAAAGACCCACGGCTTCTTCAGCCTGAACGATGATTCATTTATGGCGCCCCGCGCACTGTAATTGTCTGTCCCATCAAGCGTCAACTTTCCATAGGAAATGATATCCTCTGCATTGTAGATGGTCAGCCGTTCATCCAGTGCTTCAACCTCAACATCACTGTTGATCTTAAGCAGTTCAGATTTCGCTACATCAACTTTCTTCAGACCTATGTCGCTCTCCCTGTACATAGCCTGCCTGTTAAGATTACTGGACTCAACGATATCATCATCGACGATGGTTATCCTTCCCACTCCCATCCTGACCATCATCTCAGCCATGGTTGATCCTGTTCCGCCAACTCCCACTACGACCACAGATGAAGACTTAATCGCTTTCTGGCCAGAAGGAAACACCTCAGGAACCGCTACCTGGCTCAGGTACCTGTCAAAATCCATGCGCTAACATGTCCGCGCGAATAATAAGCTATCCTCCGCTCACAGGTGGGAAAACAGAGATTGTATCCCCGTCTGAAATGAGCGTCTTTTCGTTCCCGAATCTCCCGTTCAGGGCTACGATTGACATCTTCTCTTCCTTCAACCTCGGATGCCTGTCTTTCAAGACCTCAAGTAGATCGGAAATGGACATTCTTTCAACTTCCAGATCCTCAATCTTTGCCCCTGCATATTCCACATACTTGGCATAGTACTTAATATGAACTTTCATCTGCTTCCCTCCAATATGGTACCCTTGCATTTACTGCCTTCCTGAAGGTATCAAAAATCCCTTCATCATCCTTTCCCCTGAAGCTATAGAACTGGTCACTCCTGTTCAAGCATGTTTGGAACTCCCCCTTTGAGGTTATCCTCAGCCTTGTGCAGTGGTTGCAGAAGTCTGCATTCCTCTGCGGCCTCACAATCTCCACAGTGGCATCCTTGCCTTCAGATGACGTGACATGAAACCTCTTTCTGTTATGCAAAGAGTTGAATTCGACAGATTTAGCAGCTTCCCCTAGCCTGTTCTCAATTATCCGGAGGTCGTAGTGGTATCTCCTGTAGCTTTCAGACTCCTCCCCTTTCCTGTCCGTCTCATACTCAATCAACTGGAGTATTGCCCCCTTGCTCGAAGTAAAGTCTATCATCGAGTCAATCTGGTTTTCATTAACCCCCTTCAGCACAACAAAGTTGATCTTTATTGGGGATAGCCCGGCCGTGATTGCGGCATCGATTCCCTCCTCCACCATTCCTATAGCGTCCACCTTGGTAATGTCTATGAACTTCTCACCTACGATGGAATGCATGGATATGTTTATCCTGTTCAGTCCGGCTTCGCGGAGACCAGTTGCTCTCTCCTTCAAGAAGTAAGCGTTTGTAGTAAGTGAAATGTCACCACTTATGTGTTTCCTCGTCCTTGCGATAATATCCTCTAGGTCCTTCCTCAGTAGGGGTTCCCCTCCGGTGAACTTCACCCGGTTGACTCCATTTCTAGCTGCAACAGCCACTGCCCTCTCTATCTCTTCGGCGCTCAGCGTAACGGCGTTTTCTTCTGTCCCCTCCATGTGACAGAAGAAGCATTTGAAATTGCAGGAAGCGTTTACCTGGATTCTTAGGCTGTTGAGAGGTCTACCGAAATGGTCGTAAAGCATTCTATTCTCAAACGTGACCGCATATCAAAACTTTGTGAAGTTCAGAATACAAAAATAATCAGTGCCAGGACTCTGACCCGTCTATGAAGTGGTCCTTCTTCCAGATTGGAAGTCTCTCCTTGATAGAATCAACTATGAAGCTGCAAGCCTCAAAGCTCTCCTTCCTGTGCATAGAACAGACAGCAACAAAGAGCGAAATCTCACCGGGATTGATGATCCCTATCCTGTGGATGGCTATTGCATCAATCAGACTGTATTTCTTGATGGCTTCGTCAAGCACTTTGTTCATTTCCTCAGAAGCCAGTGTTTCATCAGCCTCGTAGAACAGGTGTTTCAGTTCCTTTGAAGACTCCTTATCCCTCACGACGCCCAGGAATGTAACAACGGCCCCGATATCGTGACCCCTATCCCTGAATGGGTCTTCAACTTCTATGGGATCAGTCTGTATACTGCCTATCACAATCGTAAATAGAGCCTCCGGTATTCAATGTTCCTTCGCTCCGGAGGTAAAGGATCTCTAAGGATTGTAGTTCATACGTCGAACTTGACGCCCTGTGCGAGCGGAATGTCCTTCCCCCAGTTAATTGTGACAGTCTGTCTCCTTGCATATACTTTCCATGCGTCGCTTCCGCTTTCCCTTCCGCCGCCAGTATCCTTTTCCCCCCCAAATGCGCCACCGATTTCTGCCCCTGCGGTAGCAGTATTCACATTCGCCAGTCCGCAGTCGCTTCCAAGCGGAGAAAGGAACCTTTCCTCTTCTGAAAGATCGTTAGTAAAGATGCTTGAAGAGAGCCCCTGAGGAACAGCGTTGTGTATCTCTATAGCTTCCTCGAGAGTCTTGTACTTGAACACATAAAGTATGGGAGCAAACGTCTCTTCGCAGGTTATGGGAGTGACCTTAGGCAGTATACAGACTGA
>JAMCUN010000022.1 GCA_023381415.1 Thermoplasmatota archaeon
CGAGTTGGGTTTAACTGGTGTGGATAAAATGCCACAGCGAGTGACTTTTTCATGGATAAGATAATGATAATAGACGAAGAATTCAATCAGCACAGTGTTGAAAAATCATTAATCCAGAGCAGTCTCAAAGATGTCGATGTCCTGGAGTTAGATTACTCCAATACTCAGATAGCGAAGCATCGAGGGGAGACTATAGGGATACTCTCCCAGATAGATTTCCCTGTTGACAGGAAATTCCTCACCGGATTCAAGAAACTCAGGGCAATTTCAGTCTACGGTGGTGGCTATAACAACGTCGACATCGATACTGCAAACTCTATGGGCGTAAAGGTGTCCCGCTCCCCGAACTACTGCAACCATGAAGTTGCAGAGTACGTAATCGCAATGATCTTGAATTTTGCAAAGAAGTTTGATTATCTGAACGAGAGGGCAAGAGGTGGTTATTGGGGGGCAAGGGCAGTGTCTGATTTGCCGATAGATCAGTGGAATCATGAAGGGATGGAATATTTGCCCCAAAGAGTGGACGGTTCTGTTCTCCTTATAATAGGGTACGGGAAAATAGGGAAGCTGGTGGGACGGAAAGCCATGGGCCTGGGGTTGAACGTGATATTCTATGACCCATACGTTCAGGCTCCTGCCGGAGGCAGGGTAGAAAAGGTCGAGTTGGTAGAGGGGCTTTCAAGGGCGGATTTCATCGTCATTACTGCCTCTCTGAATAGTTCCTCTGTGTCACTGTTAAACTCGGGGAACATATCTTATGCCAAGAGGACGGCGTACATAATTAATGCTGCAAGGGGGAAGATAATTGAGGAGAAGGCACTTATTACCGCACTGGAGAACAGGATTATAAGGGGAGCGGCCCTGGATGTCTTCTCGGACGAGCCCCTCCCAAGCGATCACCCATTCTTCAAAATGGAGAATGTCTTCGTCACCCCCCATGCAATTTACATTTCAGATCGGTCGATAAGGAAGTTAAAAGTCCTAGCTACAAACAACCTGTTGTCTATGCTGCGAGGGGAAATACCTGAAGGATGTGTCAATTGCTCAAGTATGAAGTAATAGGTCCATGCAACGCCTTCAGTGAACTACGGTTACCTCTTTGGTTGAGCATTTTAACTTAATTATATCTCCGTCCTTCGCACCATCGAGGAATCCGTCTGGAAGACCGCTGATCAACGGAACTCCACAGATTAATGCTGCTGAGACTATCACGGGGTCCGGATCCTTTACGACTATCATTGATGGCTGGTTATTGGACGAAAGCAACTGGTAGAGGCCATCCAGCTGGACAACAGAGCTCCCCTTCCCAGAAGGTATAACTATCGCCCTCCCCGCTATCCTCTTTCCCTTCAGAGGATGGTCATCTTCTATCACCTCAGAAGTAGAAGGGTCCACCAGGTAAAAATTGATTGCCTTTCCAGAATATATGATTTTGCCCTCTGCGTCGTGGTCACATACAGCCTTGCACTTCACAGCGGATTCATGAGCCTTCATATTTCTCCCCTCACAGCAGCTTCCACACAGTTCTCTATGGAAGTTATCACGAAATCCTGGTTCCTTCTCTTCCTGTAGTAAGCCGCCTTCAGTGAATTGGTAACGCCCAAGTTGCCCTCGGTGAATTTAAAGACCGGCTCGTCCACGCAGCTGTCTCTCAGCAAATGCACCCCCTTTTCCTTCAGTTTTTTAGCGTTGGCTTCACCGATTAATTTAAGATTTGTTGCTGAAGTAAATATGAGGAACTTGACGTCACGGTGAACTTTCCTGTTGCCAAGCAGACTGTTGACCTTCATTATCTCTGGAACTGTGGAATGAGGACAGCCCATGTAAACTGAATTGATCTTTCCACTCGCTTTTGTGAATTTTCTCTTGAGCGAAGCGATATCTTCTTCCCTGACGCTTACCCGCTCCGAACCCCTTAACCATCTTCTGAAATCCTTGACCTTCTTCGCTTCAGGGGTAAAATTCTCGATGTGGAACAGCGATACTGCACCCGAAGTATTTATCATTGCCCCAAAATCCCTCAGAGCTTCCGGAGAAAAATTTCCCTCGACCCCCCTAATCAGGGGAATATCATCTGGCTTGAGTATCTCTCCAAGATACCACCCCAGTAGCCCGAAATCGAAGTCGTCCTTTATCTTGAACTCCACTGAAACAACAATGTTGGGAGACCTGTTCTTGTCAAGGTGCAGCCCGTAATTTGGCGTCTTGCCTATTACGCCAGCAGCGAGGGCGCTGGATGAACTTTCCCTGTTTGTCATTGCACCGTAAATTGAATTTATATATGGGGTCGCGCTCGATTCGGAGAAGGCAGTATGTTCCCCTGCAGCAGGAACATCCCTATAGAGATATGGTGTGCAGCTGAAACTTTTTATCACACCCAGTTTGTCAGAGGCTGAAATGGTTCTCCTCAGCAACAAAAGTTCGTAGTCAGATACCTCGACTTTGAATTCGTCACTCAGTGAACCATCCCAAGCGGGATTTGTCGTAGTCGGAACAGATGTTCTGGCTCCGAAATTGGCGAGCTTCTCTGCATAGAACAGGTCTCCTTCCTGACCGCTGACTGCCCAGTGGGCCCTTGTTATAGGAATCAGCTTATCAGCATCGAACATTTCACCGAGGGCAACCAGCAGCTTCATGGCAGAAGCATATCCCTCGCCATTTTCCCCCTCGACTATCCTTTCCTCCTGATTAGAAAGGTACATACTCCACAAATCCCGGTCCCCTTAAAAAACTATCTTAATGAACTTCTCATTCTTCATTCAATATGAGTATGCGTCAAAGTTGAAGGGACTCCGGGGAAGATTTTAGAAGGATTTGAGATCCGTTTTGGTGAATTCACTCTAAGACTTCTAAAAAAATATCGGGTGGAACCAACAGTCCCGTGATTTGTAATAAATCGAACCAGAGGAACGATCATTCCCTTTCTCATGAAGTGAGACCAGATAGATTGCCTATTTTCAATTGGTCAAACAGGAACTTTGCATCCTGTAGAACATTCAATGTTTACCCTTCGAAGATATCTGAAATTGATACCCTGTCATCTTGACAGGTTCGAGTATATCTCAGAAACGTAATCCGCAATGGCTGGAGATGCAGTCAGGCCAGGGGATTCTATGCCTATTAGGTTTATGAATCCATGATAACCAATATCACTCTCCTCTTTGATCACGAAGTCCCTGAACGGATCACCTGGGCCCTGAAGTTTTGGCCTGATCCCGGAAGAATCCTCATGTATGTGCCTACTTCCCATCGATGGAACGTATCTCATCACATCTTCCCTGAATTCCTCAGCCTTCGAACGAACAACGTAATCTATATCCCCTACATAGTACGCATTCGGCCCTAACTTTATGGAACCTGTAGAGTCGGGAGTCAGGTGTATTCCAAGGCCGGGCCCCTTGGGAACCGGATAGACCAGACGCCTAACCGGTGGATCCCCAGACACCCTGAAGTAGTCACCCTTGCAGTAGTGTAACCTGTATCCTTGCCTGTCTATGTCAATTCCAACCATAGTAGCGATCTTATCTGAATATAAACCGGAAGAATTTATCACCGTATCTGCCTGAAAGCTGAATCTGGTTCCACCCCCCATACCAGAGACCTCATATCCTGATCCCACCCTCTTCAACCCGAGGACGTTTGAGCCCAGAGCGACGGAAGCACCGTTAGCAACTGCTTTAGCATTGAAAAAGTTCAGCAGGTCATCTGCTTCTATTATGCCGGAAGAAGGAGAGTAGAGGGCACTGTCTACTTCCACATTTGGCTCCATCTTCCTCACATCACTCCCTTCCATTATCGACAACCCTTCAACTCCGTTCTCTTCCCCCTGTTTCAGCAGCCGTTCTATCTCCTTTATCTCCTCCTCCCCCTTTGCGACAGTGAGCTTCCCTAACCTGCTGCATGGAATCCTGTTCTCCTTGCAAATGTTGTATATCATCTCATTGCCAAGAACGCACAGGCGTGCCTTCAATGAGTTCCTTGGGTAGTGAATTCCAGAATGAATCACCCCGCTGTTGTGCGAACTAACCTCCCGTCCGATCCTCTTGTTCCTTTCAAGCACAACTATCCCGGAGACAGTCTCAGATAGCCTTGCGGCTATAGCCATTCCTACTATCCCTCCACCGATTATTGCTACGTTGATCCTTTCCATCTGTGACAATGGTAAATGTGAGGCTGATGAAATTGCTTTCTGTTCCTAAATGTTGGAATTTCGTTATTCAGACTGTTCAGACATGTTCCAATCAGTATTTTACCCCATTCACGAACCTGAAACGTAGGTGCTAACGCTCCTCTTATAGAGTTCCTTGAATACGCCTTCCTGTCTAGACAGTTTGTCGAGAGATCCTTCCTGCACTACTCTTCCCTTGTCCAGCACGATGATCCTGTCTGAGAGCGTTATCAGTGAGAACCTGTGAGATATGAGAATGAGCGTCCCGTTTTCCGCGAACTTTCTCATAGCCTCAATTATGTTCCTTTCAGACCTGGAGTCGATCTGGGCAGTTGCTTCGTCCATTATTATTATGTCCGGGTTCCTTGCAAACGCCCTGAGAATGGATACCGCCTGCCTCTGTCCTTCAGAGAGGTTACGCCCCATCTCGCCGACCCGCGAATCCAGACCGTTCGGCAGATGCCTGAATATGTCACCCATTCCGTAGCGGTCTATAAGCTTCTCCACCTCTTCCCTTGTTATCCCTTTCCTGGAATACTCAATGTTGTCGAAGAGGGTACCGTTGAAAAGGAAGGGCTCCTGCAGAACAGGCACTATCAGTTTCCTGTACGACTTTGTGTCGATCTCCTTCAAATCCCTCATATCCAGTAGGACGTCCCCTTCCTCTGGAAACTTGAACTTCAGGATTACGTTGGTCAGTGTAGTCTTTCCTGCCCCGGTCCTGCCAACAACAGCTACGCACTCCCCCCTCTTAATCTCAACAGTTACACTGTCCAGAGCAACATTGCCGTCGTAATTGACGTTCACACCCTCCCCCCTTATTGACGACCTGAAAGAGTCGATGGCGGTGTTTCCAAGTACCTTCTCAGGATTGCTGTCAATTATGCCGTATATTCTGGATGCGCCGACCATGGAGTTTTGATACGTGTTGTAGAGCTGGGTCAATTGCACGATCGGGTTGAAAAACTGCTGGACGTATGCTATGAAAGCGACGAGTATTCCGAGGCTTATCTTACCTGCGAATAGTGAAATCGCTCCCTCGTATATCACAAGAAAAATACCTACAGCCTCAAGGAACCTTATCACTGAGCTGTAAGAGGATGTGAGCCATGTAGCCCTCATGTTCGCCCTCAGGTTTTCGCCGTTGAGTTCCTTGAATTTTTCTTCTGTCTGCGCTTCGGCGTTGAATGCCTTGACCGTCCTTACAGCAGCTATAGTTTCTGCTAAATTTCCTGTTATTGCAGCTATTGTTCTCCTTGTCCTGAGATAGTTGTCACGAACCTTGGACTGAATGGCAAGGGTGTATATTCCAAGCACCGGCATAATCACAAGGCTGAAAAGTGCCAATCTTGTGTTGAGGTCAAACATTATTGCTGCGGCTATTATGATTGTGGTGACACCTGCGATCACTGAAGGAAGCTGGTATGTCAGGAAATCCGAAATTGATTCAGAGTCGTTTGCTATCCTGCTGATCAGGTATCCCGCCTTCACGTTGCTGTAGAAGTCAAGGGGCACAACCTGGAGTTTCCTGAATGCACGATCCCTCATTCCCTTTATCACGCCCTGTGCGACCCTTACAGAACTGAGGCTCATTGATATGTTGCCGAAGAATTGTATCAGATAAAGGAGGAAGAACAGGACGGAGTAGACGATTAGCAGGTGCAGGTTTCCAGCTCTGACGTAGTTTACGGCAAGGCCCAGGGCAAGCGGATAGAGCACACCTCCAACTGCATATACCACTACAGAGATTGTGAACAATGTTGCGTCCTTCCTCAGACTCAGGATATCCCTTATCATCCTGAGCATCGTCTTCCTTCCCTTCACTGGTTTTATGTAACGGTCCTCAACTGCGTCATATCCTGTCGACATAGTTCCCCTCCTCTCCCTCCTCATATTTCAATTCCCCTTCCTCCAGGATTAGCACCTTGTTCGCGAATGATAGTGCTGACGCTCTCAGGCTGATCAGGATGATTATTGAGTCATGAAGCGCACTTTTCAAGTTCTCAAATATGGTTATTTCCGTATCTGGGTCAACGCTGGATGTGGCATCGTCAAGTATCAGGATGAGCGGATTCCTCAGTACTGCCCTTGCAATTGCTATTCTCTGGCGCTGACCTCCCGACAGGGTTATACCCCTCTCTCCAACCATGGTATCATATCTCAAAGGGAGGGATTCTATGAAATCTGATATAGCAGCGATTCTTGCGGCTGAAATGATCATCTCGTCTGGAGCATCCAGGCCGAATAGTATGTTCTCCCTTATCGTTCCAGACAGCAGATTTATCTCCTGAGGAACGATAGAAATCCTGCTCCTTAGGAGACTAAGCTGAATATCGTTTATGTTCCTCCCGTTCAGGGTTATCGAACCGGAATCTGCCTCATAGTACCTTGTGATAAGGTTAACAAGTGAAGTTTTCCCGACCCCAGTCTTTCCTGTTATTCCAATGAATTCGCCAGGATTCACCTTGAAGGTAACATCCCTCAGAATGACCCTATCCCCTCTGCTAAATCGAACGTGGTCAAAGCTCAGCGTACCTGGGACTAGCCTGTCATCGGATTTTTCAACCTGTTCCTCGTCTCCGCTTTCTGTAATCTCCTGAATCCTTGCAATAGCAGCCCTAGAATTTTCTGAAAATACGATCATCCTGCCTATGAATGATACAGGGCTGGTCAGGATCGAAAAGATCATGACTGCCGATACAAGGCCACCGACATCCCCCCTGTTCAATAGGTCTATGTACCCGCCAACCCCTATGATGACGCTTGATATTCCTGCTATCACCAAAGGTAGAAGGCTGTTGAACACAACCCTTGAACGAACGACATTATAATTTTCATCAAAGTACTGCTTTGTCAAAGAACTGTACTTTTCTATTTCCTGATTCTCAGTAGAAAGGCCCCTCACAACCCTCTGGCCTACGATGTTCTCCTGCAATGCCTCCCCAAGCTTCCCGAACGTGTCCCTGATCTGTTTCCAGATCGGCCGTTGCCTCCTAGATGACATCATCCCCAAGTACACGAGCAAAGGTACAGCAAGAGCAAGGAGAAGGGAAAAGTAAGGGGAAATTAGGAACAAAAGGATGAACGCTGCAATTATCAGGAAAATTGTCGGAAACAGGTTTGTGAAAATATTCAGGATGAAGTTTCTAGTCTGTTCAATATCCTGAGTACCTCTAGAAAGGAGGTCTCCTGAAGTTTGAGTTTCAAAGAAAAGGTATTTCTTCCGGACAAGGTGTGCAACAAACTCCTTCCTAAGATTGAATGCATAGGTCTGGCTGATATACTGGGCGCCATAAGTGACTATGAAATTCACCACTGCTGAAACTGTGTATGCAAGTATGATTAGGATGCCTATGTGGATGGTTCTGGAGAATGAGCCATTTTCCAAAGCAGTGACTGCTTCTCCTATGTAGAAAGGAACTAGAAGAAGAGCGACGTTAGAAACTACACCGGAAGAAATCACTAAGACGAACAATCTGGTCGAGTTACTGAGGAAACGCCTTGCGAACAGAACTGGTTCAATCAGCCTTGAGATGACTCCCTTCTTCGGTATCCCTTGCCTATCCATCGACATTAATCTTTCTTCTCCAAATTCTAAGTGGTGGCAGATTTAGTTGATTGATATTACCCTTTGTGTCTTCTTTCACAACGTTTCGCAGTCCTCCTGTGTCAGTTGCACTCATATGTTCATCCTCACAATTCAGGCAGACCGTCAACCTCGGAAGCATGGAGGGAACGTTTTAACTACCATAATTAAGGGACGCATCCAGTTCCATACTGGAGGTTTTTGGCATGATTTCTAGACCGTGAAGTGAATTTCATATTGCACAGTCAAGGTTTCCAAAAAAAAGAGATGTTGATTCAGATTAGCTATATTGTAACATATTGAGGATGTTTTGTTCATTTTACGAGAGAACAGTTATATAGAAAAAATTCGTAGAGAAACACATGACCCGGAAATTGCTTTTATTGCTAGTTGCGGTGATTTCTCTTGCGATGCTGGTGCCGGGGTTGAGTTTTGGTCAGAGCCCCCATACCCCTTCTCCGGTGAGCGTTCCATCAATCGCCACCACGAATCCTGCTTTGTCCACAAACGATCATTCACTCGGGAGCCATACCACATACCGGCACTATTTCCCTCCTAATTTTCACGCACAGACAAAGGACGTAAACGGGGTTATATCCCCCCTGTACACAAACAGCCCTGCGCCCATGGGAGTCGGTTCATTCGGAATCACGAACAATTCAGGGACTTTGACTGGCTACGTCTTAAACACTACAAGCTTCGAGGGAACTGCGGTTCTGAATAATTTAACTACGATGTACCTGATGAATTCTGGACCAGACCAGTATACGATGCAGCTCAATACTATCCTGGAAAATGTCACATTGTTCGGTAATACCGGCTTCACCTTCTGGAACCAGAATGTTCTGCTTTACACCGCAGGAAACCATACCCTGTCATTTGAAGATAATATTTGGAACTTCACGAGCACCGCTTTCGATTTAACTAACAACTCATTATACAGTTATGACGGGCATATCGTAGCTCCAGTTTACTATTATGCTGTAGGTCCGTCGCTGAACGTGACATACCCATTCACTGTCCACCTGTTCCTTAACTCTACGATCATTGACAATAGGGACGCAGTCTTCTTCAACTATTCCGTGATAGCCCCAAGCGGAACCTATTCAGGTTCGTACGACAGAGTGATATTCAACAGCACTTACGGGACGAGTCCATCCTTCAAGACCCCGGGAGCTTATTACCAGATAAACGGGTTGCAACTTTCCAAGGCAAATCTGCCCATCGATGCTGAACTTATGATAGGAGGACCCGGCGGGGGGAGCCAGACAAACGTAATATCCATAAACGGATCGATGACGCTGAAGTACCTACCCAAAGGATCGTCATCCGGACAATACGTATCAGTTCCATCAGCGTACGATTTCGGTTCTGACACTGGAGAGACATCATCTGGAATAGCCGAATGGTGGTCTGGGGATACGGTACATCTGGGATCGGGACCCTCTCTTCTTTACCCGATGTGGAACATTTCTTCAAATTCTGGCTATCAGTCGTTCTCTGGTTCTGTGACACCATCAAATTCGTTCATATTCATTAGCAACGGGACCTTCAACGACAGCTACGCGGCCTGGGCCCCAGTAAGTAGCGACGGTTCGTTTGATTTCCAATTACCGCCGAACACATATTCTGGGACTGTACTGATGAGCAACTATGATCAGCTGAATTTCACTTTTGACAGATCAACTAATTTGAACATTAATCTGGTCTATAACTCGGAGAAAGGTATCTACACTCCTCTAGTAGCTATGGATAACCAGCAGCTCAAATATATCTCTTCGGGAGGGAGTGGGACAGAAGGGAATCCGTATATGCTTGAAAATAACCAATATTATGGCATAAATCCCCTGTTCGGAGAATGGAACGACTACCTCTTCCCCGTATTCTCTGGAATACTCCTGGTCGACACGACCTCTTACGTCACCATATCTCACGCAGCCCCCTTCCTGATAGACTACCCGTCTTATACATACGCCATCTTGAACGAGATAGGCCTTCCGACCTTCAACTTCATGCCTACTGAACTATACAACACCTCCCACGTTTCTATAATTGACAGCACATTCACTGGTTGGTTCTATTCAAATTTTGAGTCCACTTACTATTACCCTGTCATCGGAAACGTTCTTACGTGGAATTCAACGGACACGCTCATTGCCGGTAACAACTTTAACGATATGGGCTCTGCCCTGGTCGTTTACGGAGGAACGGGGAACCTGATATGGGGGAACAACTTTGAAACGAGTGTCAGCGTTGCAACTAAACCGAGTTCAGTGGCTTATGGACAGATACCAGTCGGACTTTCAATATATTCCTCTAACAATACAATTTACAACAACTACTTCAACGTGCTCATCACTACAGTTTCTCCAGCATACAATCCTTACAACGGAGCAGAACAGCTCTATAACAACACGTGGAACATAACATCAGAGCCTTCATCTACCGTCACGGTATTTAATGGTCATTCCCTATCTGGTAGCGTGGTAAACAACGGATTTGTTTCAGGGAACGTATATTGGGATGCGATACCGGGAGTCCCTTACAACAATTCTCTGTTCCAGCCCTACAACCTTTCCATAGCTAGTGGGTATGACTATTCTCCAGTCATTCCGAGCACATTCAACGTCACTGTTACAGTAAACAACATTCTCAGGGGAGAGTCAGCAACAGTTTACCTGGTGCAGAACAGCAATTACCAGTACCTCTTTGAGAACCAAGGAAGCTCGTCAGTAACTTTACCAGTATACAACGGAACGTATTACATCGTTGTTGTGGCTAACGGAAACTTCTACTTCAACGCCAACCAGATCGTAACTGTGAACGGAGCATCAACAAGTGTGACAGTAAACGTTTAAGAGCAACAAAATTTCTTTATTTTTTTTTATTTTTTAATTCAAGACATGGAAGATTTATTTGTCCTGATAAGAGAACGACTGGTTTCAATGAATGGAATGGTGATTGCCAATAATTGTCAGGCATCTGAGGCAGTTGCGTCACCCATCTCCCAACAGTTTTCAGGAAAGATGAAATGAATTTATTTGTTAACCAGCTCCAGCCCTTCCAATGGTATGCAACCCCATCTTCGATTATTCGTTTTAAAGGTGAGAAGTGAATACCCTGAAATCACTTAGTGTTTACCTAAAATGAAACCATCCAAGTTGGAGATCCTTCCTGGAGAAATATTAGATGTTCTAAGAAAACTTTAATAAACTTAAGTTTCTTGCAGAATTGGTGAATTTGAACAAAACAATGAGGGCGGTACTGATTATTTTCGTGGAGGGCATTGTTGTATATTTCTTGATGGTCTACGGCGTCATAGGACCGATATTCAAATCATTTTACGTTGGTCAACCAGCAGTCAGCGAGCTTCCTTTCGCAATATCCTACGTCTCTTTAGGAATAGCTGTCGGCTACACAGTGATTGCTCTTGTGATATACCCCGTCCTGAAGTTCAGAGAGCCGGGTGATGCTATTGAAGAATAAGCTATTAGTTGAAGTGATCTGGATAGTTGCTGTTCTTGCCATACTCACGTGGGCCGCAGTTTCAAATGCATCCTATGTTACAAATAACCAGAACTCGATTGCGAATCCAGCAAACGGAGATCCTGTTGGCACGGTGATCAACGTTACGGGCTATCAATGGGCTTGGGCCTTCCAGTACCCGAACGGTACAATATCTACGGACAAGCTCGTTCTTGAGGTTAACCAGACTTATACTCTGGTGATAACAAGCAAGGATGTTATTCACGATCTCTACATACCGCAGTTTGGAGTGCAGTCCTATGCAGTACCTGGTCATCCCAATCAGGTTACCATAGAGCCTAAGAAGACTGGAACTTTCATTTTTGAATGCGTGGAGTACTGTGGCGAATATCACTATGAGATGAGAGGAACGGTGGTGGTCACTTAATGGGATTCTCATTTGAGCTTATGGTGTTTGGTTCAACAATTGCAGCCCTCATTACGATGGCCTTCCTGCTCTACTACTTCACTGCAGACTACAAGAGGAATCTCCTCGGAGAAAGCGCATCGAGCCTCACCAAAGAGCAATCCAATCTTCTCCTCACGAAGATGAGAAGAGAGATCAGTTTCTCCGCCTTCTTCATGGACGACAGCAAGTCAATTGGGGTGAGGTACCTGATCACGAGCATCGTTCTCTTCTTCATAGGTGGACTGGCCGGGATCGGGATGAGAATATCCCTCTGGTTCCCGAATCCGTCCTTCCTCACACCAATCCAATACAACATCCTTCTCACCGCCCACGGAAACATAATGCTCTATGGATTTGCAATAGGCATGATACTTGCTTTCGGATATTACCTACTGCCGTCCGCTAACAAGATAGAAAAGGATACCCTAGGTGTTGTGAAATCAATAATGTTCTGGCTCTTCCTGATAGGGTCGTTGTTCATAATATTCTCAAAGAGTACGGCCACCTGGTACTTCTATTACCCTCTTGTAGACCAGCTGACGGAGGCAGGGGGAGGCACTTACTCATTCGCAACACTCATAGGTGTTACTCTTATCTTGCTGGCTGTAACTGTTTCTTCCGTCATATTCCTGAAGATGGTGTTCCTGGACAGGAGCAAATCCATACCGCTGTCCAAGATCTCAATGTTTTCCTGGTCGATAGTTTCAACCGCGGTCCTCGTCCTGACATCAGCGCCAGTTTCCATGATCGCAAACGGTTACCTGATTTATGACCTGATAAACCCGATTTTCTTCCAGGCAGCAAACGGGCAGGTCCTGGGATACGCAATCATGTTCTGGTTCTGGGGTCACCCACTTGTCTACATAGCAATATTGCCAGCCTTCGGCCTCATCTACGAGATGCTCCCAAAATACGCAGGCGTTCCAATATACAGCTACAGGGCAGGAGTATTCTCTCTCCTCCTACTGATGATATTCAGTGCGGTCGTGTGGGGGCACCATCTGTTCAACAGTGGCCTTGGTACCATCTGGGACCTGCTCTTCTCAACAACGTCATTCCTAGTTGTAATCCCGTCGGCAATGTCCGTGTTTAACTGGATCGCCACGTTATGGAGCGCCAAGTCCATTAAGCTTACAGTTCCCATGCTTTTCGTCCTTAACGGAATAGTGGACTTCGTGATAGGAGGCATCCTTGGTGTCTATCTGGCGGATGTGGGCCTGAATGCATTCATCCACGGCACCTATGCTGTTACATCGCATTTCCACTGGATATTCATAGGACTGACAGCTGGCATTGGCTTCGGAGCGATTTACATCCTTTTCCCCACACTGACAGGAGGAAGGACGTACAACGTTCCCATGGCAAAGGTGCACTTTTATCTTAATTCAGTCGGTACCATCATGATGTCCGGGTTCTGGCTTGTTGGAGGGTTCGCTGGCATGCCTAGGAGGGTGGCAGGATACTTCGGTATTTTCCAGACCTACCAGGACGCAGCAGCGGTCGGAGGGGTCATCCTTGGAATAGGCTTCCTGATATTCCTGATAAACTTCGCATATTCTGCATACCTGCCTGCTAAGGTGGACGTTAGAAACCCGATTGAGGACGAGGTGCAGGTAACATGAACAAGGCGACTCCTATCGTACTTCTTGTACTGGTGCTTATTGCGGCTGGAGCCTCTTTCGGATGGTTCCTTATCTCACCTGGAGGGGCGGTTAGCTACCAGCAAGGTACGTACAACTCTTCTCAGGTTATAGTGCTGTATGCAAACGCACAAGGGTGGAACTACAACTCCTCTAACCCAAACCCAACTCTGAACGAAAAACTGCACACCCTGCTGGAATTCAAGGTCATAGAACAGGATGGCCTGCCACACACCCTCACGATAGCAGCAGGCCCGAATGAGACGACAGATACTAGCAACTGGATAGTGAACGTCCCTATACCCACGACCGTGGGGAGCGTAACCTGGGTGAACTGGTCTTTTGCCAACCCTGGCCTGTACACTTACTGGTGTACGGTCCATCCTTACACGATGGTAGGCAAGCTCTACGTTAACGGAACAGCAAATTCCACATCTAATGAATCTGCAGTGCAGTTCTCAGTTCATGATTCATCAAATTTTGACGTTCATTACCAAAATTCAGTGACTTATGAAACAGCTGATTATAATGAGCAAGTTCGGTAACGCATTCAAGCTGACGAAACCTGGAATAGCAGTCCTGCTGGACCTGGTGGCAGTGACCACATTCTTCCTTGCGTTGAAGAATATCTCATTATTGTGGAAGGTCGTTCCCCTCATAGTTGCAGGAACTCTAGCCTCCTTCTCCTCTTCGCTTGCCAACAACTTCATAGACAGGGATGTGGACTCCAGGATGAAGAGGACAAGGTGGAGGATAACATCCGGTGCAAGCACGGGATACTTAATATCAATCCCCGCCCTGCTGGCAGTTTCCCTCACCGTCTCCATGATCTACCTGAATCTTGCAACTACCATCTGGATAGCCCTCGGGTTCCTTAGCTATTCCGTGCTTTACACCGTGGTCTTGAAGAGGAGAACATCATGGAACATCGTCATTGGAGGAATAGCCGGCAGCTTCCCCGCACTGGCTGGATGGTCAGCAATAGGCTCCTTCATTTCACCTGCATCTCTTTTCGTGGCGTCCGTAGTTTTTCTATGGACCCCCCCGCATTTCTGGTCCCTTGCAGTAAAGTACAAGGATGACTACAAGGCGGCTGGCGTTCCCATGCTTCCCGCTGTCTCGAGCGAGAAGAGAACAACCAACGCCATAGTCTTGAGCACCGTTCTTCTGATAGCTTTCTCATTCATTCCTCTATTCCTAAACATCGGCCTTCCAGTAATATACAGGTATCTTCTCATCCCTCTTTCCGCTTACCTGACCGCAAGGATTGTTATACTGAAGTTCGGGAAGAATGGGAAGATAGAGACGAGGGCTATCAAGGCCTTCCTGTCCACTAACTACTATTTAACTGCTATTCTGGCAGTACTTGTGGTTGGTTCAATTTTAAGAATCATATGAGCTCGAACAAAGAAAGTATCCTTGGAGCAGTCCCGTTTGCCATAACGGTTCTCCTCTGGAACGTACCTTTCTTCCTGGGGGGAATAGTCGTTGAAGGGAATGTACTATTGGAGGTGATCATAGGTGAAGCGGTAATATTTTCAGGGATTCTTCTGGTATCCCACCTCAGGGGAAGGTTGGGGAGGCTCTACCTAATAAGCTCCTACATATCGATGGCAATTCTCGTAACGTTGGTCGAGACGGGACTATGGAGGTTCGCTCTCTTCTCTGCTGTTGCTTTCCTCATTTCAATCAGGTTCTTCCTGACCAGCAGGAAGAGGCTTGATTTTTCGACTGGCACTCTCGCATTCCTCATTTTCATGCTGATACTCTTCCTCTCAACTAGCCTCCGGATAGTTCACTCCTCCCTTACAGGCACAGGCGCAACTGGATACCTGTTTTCCATCTACAACAACTCCTCCCCAGCTGGTGTTCCGTTTACCTATGCTTATGGGATAGTTGCAGGATTGAGGGGGGTCACTCTTACGCTCTCTCCTCTCACTGCAGTCTTCTTTCCCCTGATAGCGTACCTAACTGCGGACAACACGATGCTCATCGTTAAGGGATCTGCGACCGGTAGAACCGTCTCTGCAACAGGAGCAGTAGTAGCTGCCCTGGCGTGCCAGTGTGAAAACACGATAGGCATTCTTTCAGGAACAGTTTCTTCCCTTGCATTATCAATACTTCCATTCTTCATATTCCTCTCCGCAGGCCTCCTCATTGCAACGAACGTCTACCTTCACAACCCCATCAAGATGAAACTGCCGAGGATAAAGACATGGGTAGTGGTGACGGCATTCCTGATCATACTTGCCATAGAATTCCTGATAGTTTCCACCGGGCTTGTTTACGACCTCGCGCTATTCGGTCTTGTCTCCTTCCTTTCTATAATCTCTGGATTCCTCCTGGGAATGGTTATACCTCTGAAGAGGTCTATACCCGTCTATTCTGTGATCTTCGCATTCGCAATCCAGGCTGTGATGTTCTGGCCACATCTGATATCTGCCGCTCTTGTCACCCCCTCAGTGTTTGAGGCATACAATATCTCAGGATTAGTTGCGGGGATTATTCTGTCCCTCTCCTTCAGGAACAGGAGCGCCATGACAAAGGTTGGACTGGTCGAGCTCATATTTTCAATGGAGACAATGATAACGGCAATCTTCCTTTACATCACTCTGTTTTCCCTTTCGCTATTTAACGGTTTCACGGAGATTGCGGTCATAGACTTCTCCGTATTCATACTTCTCCTGAGCCTCCCCTTGATGTGGTTCTCCAACATCTACCTACTGAGCGTCAGGGCGTTTGGCAGCTGACCTGTCCCTGATAACGTTCCTGATGTCGTAGAAATGTATGTTGTCGTACGGGCAGGCCTCAATGCACGACCCTGATCCAACACACTTCTGGCTCTTGAAGTAGCCGTTCTTCATGAACTGAGCAGGAAGGTCGCCCAGCCCTACCTCGCAAGCCGTCACGCAGTCCTTAGTGGGGCACCTTGCGCATACCGCAGGGTCAATTGCCTTTATCTTGAAGAACCCCAGCCTGCTGAAGAAGCCAACAAATGTCCCTGTGGTGCACCAGCCGTACCTCCTGCACGGGCTCATCCCTACAAACGGAATGGATATGAAGAACGCATACCACAGCAAGTTCCAAATGAGGTAGGAGTAGAGGATCGCCGGATCAAAAGGGAGGTTGATCAGCCTGATTGATATCGCAAAGCTTGCCACTGCTGAGGCAAGCATGAATATCCAGCTTCCCCCAATGACCTTACGCACGAATGAGGAATACCTGCTGCCGATGTTTTTCCTGCTTGTCTTCGAGCTATAGTTCAACGATATCATCTCCTGGCCAAGGGTGCCGCCGTACATTACTGCCGAAGGGCACAATGTCCCGCAGTAAGATCTCCTTCCGAACAGGATGGCAAGAACCGCATATATGGCATACGAGAGGATCAGTGGAAGTATCAGGTCCGCTCTTACTGGACCAAGTGCACCGACATTCGCCCATAGAGGCAGCTTGGACCAGCCCATTATGTAGTTGGGCCCGTATAGGGTATAGGTGAAATATGCAACCAGTGCAAAAGACAGGTTGACCCTCTTTTCAAGCCACTTGATATTTTTCATCCTCAGTACTACAAGTGCACCCATCTCAATCCCCATCAGCAAGAGAAACATTGGAGCATTGGCGACTATGGCTATGAATGGTATTATCGAGAGAAGGACGCTGCCAAAATGAAATGCTCCCCCCGTCCCACCTGCATTGGATACCAGGTATGCGATTGAGCCGATACCATAGCCTCTCGTCTGGAAGAATCCTGCTGCCAGATCCAGAGGTATGCTCATAAGGAATTCTGAAGCAAACGTGCCAAGGAGCAGAAAGAACAGCCACCGCCTCTTCTTCTCCCAGCTATCAACTGTAGAAGGCTTCCGTCCGCTGAATATGAAGAAGAAATAGAGGAACATGCCAACAAGAATCGAGATTGAGTAAGGAAACCAGGACGATTCAGCAACGCCGCCTGTGGAATACTCTAAGAAGAAGCCAAAGGAGTTGAGGAGATAGATCAATATGGAAATATCTATTATCTTCTTCTTGTCTGAAAGGATTTTCCTCTTCGAAGATGAAACTTCCTCGAGGAGCAATATCATTCCTCCCACCATTATCAGGGAGTTCGTTACAAGGAGGAATGTGGTGTGATGAACGAACAGTGCAGGAGAAAGGAGGTCCATCAGGGCTAGAACAACCAGCAGGTACCCGATCGTTCCCCTTATCCTGAATAGCGCGATGGAGAAGATCATCTCGACCTCCATTGGAACTACGAACACAAGAGAATTCACCATCGTAGGTAGGTCTGTGAATACTGAACCTGATAGCTTGATACCAAGAATTATGAATACGAAGTATGTCATGAAGAGTTCATTTAGCAGGTAAAATGATGGGAAAATGAACCTGTCATAGGTCACGCGCAACGGGGTTTCCAAAGAGTAGAAGAAGAATAGGAGGACGAGGAATGCGATCATCGGGATCATGACAATGTTGATCGCTATTATGGCGGTCAGAAAACTGTGAGGTACAGAAAGGTACCATCCAATCCCGATGAACATGGTGGCCATCATGAACAGGATGAAATAGAGGGCATACTTTCTGAGCCTGCTTGCCTTCCCGGAGGAAACCACCGACTCCGAGTAAACGATGATTGCGATCATGGACACTATGACCGCAAAGGCAACTACAGAACTCAGATCCATTGGGGAAGAATGTTAGATTATATTATAAAATTCTGTTACTCCAAGCATCCCTACGCGGGGAGGATTGTGGACGCAATGGCTGCAGGAATCCAGGGGAAGAGGGACCAGAGGGCAAGATGGATGGTTGCAGGAAGGAAGAAGTTCTTCGATAATTTCGAGAGCACCCCGTAGAAAAGCCCCATCCCGAACATGGATGAGACGAGTATTATGTTGTAGGGAAAAGGGTATGCAATACCTCCGTTTGCTATCGCATACCTTGCATAGTAGAGGGAGTAGAGGACAGCCTGGAGAAAGACTGCCGCGTAAGGGGAGAATCTTCCAAGCAAGACCCTCTGGATCAGGTACCTGAAATTGAACTCCTCTACAATTACAGGGGTGACTAATATCATAGGAATTGTGGATCCCCATCTGTAGTCAACGAGGGATATAAGGGTCGCAAGAACTACTGCTGAAGCAACAAGGATGATGAAAAAAACCACTGAAGCAGAAGAGTCCCGGATGAAATCCCTGCGGTTGAGAGCAACTGTTACAGGGATCGTGAGCAGGCCAACCGCCACGCTGGCCCAATAGAATGCATCCATCCCCGTCATGGTGAAGGCATAACTCAGGGCGAAAAAAATCGCGAACATAGATGAAAGCACTCCAACTCCCAGGCGGGTCACCTGACCTTAGTTTTACCTAAAATTTATAACTTTACTAAAAAGGTTAAAATAGTATTCTTAATTTGGAAAATAAATGAATGAGGGGATCGATGAAAGTAAAAGGAATTTCCTGAAGCTTATGGTCACTGCATCAATCGTTGCCGGGGCCGGACTTTCTCTGGGGGTTGTCGTGAAGGCTCTCTCTCCGCCTGCTCTCGGCGTTTCAAGCTTTCCTAACCTGCAGCTTGTTGATTCAGCCGGAAATCCTATTCTTGCATCAAGCCTTGCAGTGAACAATCCGGAGGCGATGCAGTTCAACTATCCCCTCCAGAGCACCCCTAACAATCTGGTGAACCTGGGAGACTCAAGCGGAAACCCTATCAACATACCATCCACTCAGGTCACGATACCTGCGACGGGGGAAACATATCAATCATATCCTGGCGTCGGAAAGTACGGATCTGTGGTCGCCTTCAGCGGGATATGCCAGCATCTTGGATGCATATTCCCTGAACTGAGGTTCTACCCGAACGGAGTTGAGTCCATAACACTACAGGGGAAGACGTATACCGGAGTCTTCCACTGCCTGTGTCATGGCAGTACCTATGATCCTACTGCTGGAGCGGCTGTCCTTACGGGCCCAACCACACACCCACTGCCGATGGTCAAGCTTGTGTGGGATTCAACCACGGACGAGCTTTACGTATCCAACATGGTCGGGCCGACAATTTACGGAAGGGCATCCGACCTTACAGGAGAATCACCAATATCTGGTACATCAACTGAGGTCACCAACCTGGGGAATCCGTTTTCGTTGTGAGGTTTTAAATGTCATCTATTAAAGAGCGAATTGAAACTGCGAAGCAGAAGGGAAAGGGTGCAAGCGAATGGGTCATCGACAGAACTCAGATTGAGAAGCTCCCCCTGAGGAAGACGCCGGATTACATGAGGAAGTGGGGAGGTAAATGGTACTGGACTGGAGCCCTTATTACTATAGCGTTCACGTATGAAGTGATCACGGGCCTTGTCCTGCTGCTGTACTACAATTCTGCGAGCCCCTACACTTCGACGACATACATTCTTGATTCAGTACCCTTCGGAAGGCTCATACTTTCTACCCATCTTTACGGCGCCTACGCAATGATAATTCTGGTCTACGTTCACATGTTCAGAAATTATTTCGTTGGAGCCTACAAGAAACCGAGGGAACTCCAGTGGATCATTGGGGTCATCCTTCTTGCACTTACAATAGGCGCCGGATATTTCGGATATTCACTGACGGGGGACGTGCTTTCTTACGATGCTCAGGATGTCGGAAGGGGTATCGCAAGTCTCATCCCGGGTATTGGGCAGTGGCTGGCTGCTGTCGGGTTCGGGAACGGAACTGCAGCAAGCCTGTTCGCAAAGTTCCTAGGATACCATATCATAATGGCGGCCCTGATAGCGCTGCTCTTCGGGTACCACTTCTATCTTGCTGAGGCAAATACGATGCTCCCCTCATCCAAGGTCAGCAAATACAAGGCACCAGCAAGCACGCCTGAGACAGGTGATATGAAGCCCTGGTACCCATCAAACCTGCTTTACCTTATAGAGCTTGGACTGCTCACGTTAGGCTTCATCATACTTATTCCAAGTTTCGTGGGCCTTTTCCCGAATACCCCAATACTGATATCACCATTCCCGGGTCCATCTCCCACAAGTGCGGCTGCAGCGCTCATACCTGCATATCCGCCCTGGTTCCTCCTGTTCCTTTACAAGGCAGTTGACTTCGGAATGTTCACTAATGCTATGGGACCACTGAACGCATCGATCGTTTTCGGCCTCCTACCGTTGATCTACTTCCTTCTGATACCTTTCCTCGACAGGGGTAACTCCCTCCACCCTCTCGACAGACCTATCACCACTTCACTCGGCGTTATAAGCATAGTTTACCTGATAGTACTGAGCGTGTGGGGAGCGTTTGAACCTGGTGTGATCATACCGACACCTACAGTTGCATTAGTCCTCCTTCCACCGGCAATAGTGACGTTCGTAGCGATCTTTGGAATATCGAAGATGTGGAAGAAAGGTAAGCTGAAGGTAGGTGGTAAGACTACGACAACGTCATTCTTCATATTCATAATAGGTCTGGTCATAACTGTAATACTTACAGGATATTCATTCTCGTACGTGGTAACGCACTTCTCCATACTCGCCATAGGCAAGCTAGGAATATCTGGGATGGCGCTTGGATTCCTTGCGATAGGAACAGCGAAGTCTGCTGACCAGCTGCCTGACAGGAAGATCAACAAGATACCTCTTGGTGCTTACATAGCAATAGGATTCCTTACACTCCTTTCGTGGGTCCTGCTAGGACTTTCCCTGAAGCTCAACCCTATCACGGACGCGATGGTCGTGGGTATGGCCCTTGGGACCGTCCTCATTTTCTCAGGAATTTCCCTTGCAATATACAGAAGGGTTGTTTTCGGGGAATAGACGCAAGGCTGAAGATGTTTCCATTCCTTCAAAAGACTTAAGGCATGGTCGCAATGGTAGACCATGGATTATTTCAGAGAGTACTTTAAAGGAAAGGTAGGAGTTATCTCTGGTGCTGGAAACGGCCAGGGGAAGGCGGTCGCCAGGCTCCTCCTTGAGAACGGGGCAAGTGTAGTAGCATTCTCAAGAAGCGGGAACAAACCGGATATCAGCCACGAAAACCTTAGAGTGATGAAGGGGGACTCATCCGACATCTCAACCCTTCGGAAGATTTCAGAGTACGTTGAAACGGAATTCGGGACCATCAACTTCATCTACAACAACCACGGCCTTTACGGTCCTCACAGCTCCGAATTCAGCGGTACCACTGCACTTGAGTTCTTCAACAGGAATGTCGTATCCTCCTTGAATACGGTATCAATTTTCCATCCTCTCATGAAGAATGGTGGAAGCATAGTGAACGTTGGCGCCTCCCCGGCAATCTACCACCTCAGCTCTCTCGAGTACGCTGTTTCAAAGAGGGCAGTGGAGGAGATGACTAGGAAAATGGCATCTATTCTCAGGTCCAGGAACATAAGGGTGAACTCCCTCATGCCAGGGAGTGTAGATTCTTCCAGAGAAGTTGAAGATATATTTCCATTCAAATTCAAACCTCTCGTAGGGAAGAAGGATGTTTCAACGCTGGAGGTTGCATTCACCGCCCTGTTCCTTCTGAGTGACCTCTCTTTCGGAATAAACGGGCAGTCGATAAACGTGGATTCGGGAATAAGACTGTGAGCTTTTTGCATCTGATGAACTGCAAGATATAGGGACCAGTAAGATTTAAATTTAATCTTAACATAGCATCTTTATGGCACTTAAAAATGCTGAAAACTCCTTCTACCAGGAAATCTACTCGATGGTCAAGAAGCATCCCGCCACCAACAACGACTTCATAGATAGATTTTCAAGGGGGGAGATAAGCTACGAGGAGTTCGAGAACTTCTCTGTGGAATTCTACCACTTCACCAGGGAGTGGGTGTCGATTCTTTCAGTGCTGCTTGTCAATACACCGAATGAGAATGATGCAGAGTCCCTCACCAGGATCCTCGTATCGGAGCTTGGTGACAACGATCCGAAGAAAAGGCATGAGCTTCTTTACAGGAAATATCTCAGGAGCATCGGAATATCACCTGAAGACCTGATATTCAGGAAACAGCTCTCCTCAACGAAGCAGTGGTTGGACAAGATGAGGGAGTACTTCTCCAGCGACCACTTTACGGCACTCGGTGCGGAATACGGGCTTGAGAACATGGCTATACCAATGTGGGATAAACTCCTTCCAGGACTCGAGAAGGCAAGAACAAAATTCCCCAAGCTTAAATCAATGGACATTGAATATTTCACTTTCCACAGGGAACTTGAGGAACACCACGAAGAAGAAATGGCGAACGTACTTGGGGAGCACATAAATGACAGCAATGCACGTGAGAAATTCATCAAAGGGGCTACAGGAATGCTTGACTACGAGAAGAAGTTCTGGGACGGACTTGCGGTGAAGAATTAGGCTGGAACTTATTTACACTGGAGTTCCATCTATTTTTTCGCAACTCAGTATCGTTAGCGCTTAAATATGAGCCTGGGCTTAGGGGGCAGATGCCAGAGAAAGTAATAAGCGTAAATGAGCTTGTAAAGAGCTATTCCGATATCACAGCAGTCAATGGCATATCATTCTCGATCAACAAAGGGGAGGTGTTCAGCCTTCTAGGCCCCAACGGGGCGGGAAAGACAACAACTGTAGAAATACTTGAAGGGGTGAGAAACAGGACCTCAGGAGACGTTGCAGTACTTGGTGAGGATCCGGAGATGAGCAAAACCCTGATTTTCAAGCTCGGAATACTGCCACAGGATTTCTCCTTCATTTACAACAGTACACCCCGTGAGGCCCTGAACTTCTACAAGGGGACACTAAAGGCCTCGGGGGATGTTGGGGAGATACTGGAAATGGTAGAACTGACCGACAAGGCGACTACGCCTTTTCAGAAGCTCTCCGGAGGGCAGAAGCAGAAGCTGGGCCTGGCGCTATCTTTGGTGAACGACCCGGAAATACTCTTCCTTGACGAACCGACCTCCGGACTGGACCCGAGGGCAAGGAGGAATATCTGGAGCGTCATAAAGACACTCAAGGGAAGGGGAAAGAGCATCCTGCTTACAACTCACTACCTCGAAGAGGCCGAGCTGCTGGCAGACAGGGTTGCGATAATGAACAAGGGGAAAATCGTAGATTCGGGCACTCCCATGGAAATAGTTGAAAGGCACCACGAAGAGGATAACCTGATAATAAGGGGAGACGGACAGGTGGAGAGCCTGATGGCCGCAGGTGGCTACAAGTTCCAGAGGGAGGGTGCTTACATCAAGGTTGGTCTGAAGAGCATAAGGGAAGCGACGGAGATAATCAATTACCTTTATGAAAGGAAGGCAAATTTCGAGGATTTCACGCTCAAGAGGGAAAGCCTGGAGGATGTGTTCGTGAGGATGGTAGGGGAGATAGGTGAAGAAGATGAAGCTGAGTAGAGTAAGCGCATATTTCGTCCTCCATGCAAAATCATACATGCGTTCAAGGTCGGCACTGTTCTTCCAGATTGCGTTCCCCATCATACTCATTCTACTTTTCGGAGCCATTTTCTCAGGATCGTCTTACTCCCCCACGTCACTTGTCATCCAGAACGAGAGCCCTTCCGCCGCATCGTGGGGGGTGATAGGCGCAATAAACGATTCCGGGCTCTTCAAAGTCCAGATTCTGCCAGAAAGTCAGAATCTATCCCAGTACATAGATGCGCACTCCGTCCAGGCAGCCCTCCTTGTTCCGGCGAATTTCACAGAAAACTTGTACGGAGGGGGAACAGGGGTGCTTGTGCTGAAGGGGCACACAAACCCAACAGTTGCAAGCGCAGATTACGAGACGCTGAACGGTATACTGACCCAGATCAACTTCAAGGTAAGCAATACTTCCCAGAGACTGGTCCTATCTTCCCAGGTTGCACTAGGGAATACAGGGAAGACGATCGATTACTACGTCCCGGGTCTGATAGGATTCACCGTTCTCAGCACCATGTTCAACATGGTCTACACCGTCCCGAATTACAGGCGGGAGAGGCTCTTCAGGCAGCTATCATTCAGCGGCCTGACGAAATCGGAATGGATAACAGCGAACATGATGTTCTCCTTCCTTATGCTGGTTGTCTCAGACATCATACTGGTGGTAATCGGGATATATGCATTCGGTGCCTCCCTGACCCTTAACGTTGAAACTATTCTCGTTTCTGCCGTCATAATATTCGGAGGCCTCTTCTTCTTCACTAGCGTCGGCATCCTCGCTGGACTGGTATCTGATAACGAGGAGACTGTCTCTGTGGTTGGCAATCTGGTGATGTTCCCTATGATGTTCCTCTCTGGAGTTTTCTTCCCGTTATCGTTCGCACCTGCATATCTCGTGACAATCTCGAAATTCCTCCCGTTGACCTATTTCATAAATTCACTGATATCAGTCCTTGACTACGGAAACATTTCATCCGTTTCCATCCAGATAGTTTATCTTCTAATCGGATCAGCGATCATCTTTGCAATAGCGGTGAGGTTGTTCAGCTGGAAGCAGAAGTGAAAATTGGGTCTATGTATGAGTTCAGGTGAATGAAAGAAGTCCTATGAATTCTCCGCATCCTGAGCGGACTGTTCAACAGGAGGGGTTTCCGTTATAACGGAGCTGGTGCTATATCTCCTCGACACTGCCGAGTATGCAAGAGAACCCACAAGGATAGTCAGTATTACCACGTAGAAAATAGTGTCTCCGTATTTGTCAAACAGCAGGGGATCTGATGATAACAGTATTCCCAGGAGGACTATCACAGTTGGTCCGCGATGGACGAACGATGAGACGAGCAGGCTGTCTTTCCCGAACCATTTTGTAATACCGTTCACTGAATATGTCTCGAACAGCCTTATTGCAACGAGAACGGCAGTTATCACTATACCCAGAAGAAGTGCCCTGAAATCAAAAATGTTGATAAGTATGCCCATGTAGACGTAGAATATCGTAAGTATGATGAACGTAATCTCCTGGTTGAAATAATTCAGCTGTGACACATCCACCGTCCCTGACATCTTAAGAATCTTTGATATGGGGAGGGAGTTAGATATGATTATGGAAAAGATGAATATGGAGAGTATAGCGGACGCACCTATGTAGTTAGATACTGCCCACAGCGTGAACAGGACGGCAATGGTGGCTATGTAGTAGTGAGGAGCAGATGCCTGCTTTAGCACTATCAGCCATATTATACCGATCACGCCTCCAAGTACGATAGCCTCCGATATGGAGCCGAAGAGGTAACCCACAACGTTTGCTAAGCCTGTCTGCTGGTTTATAATACTCAGTACCAGCAGAGCACCAATGACGTTGAGTATTGAGTTCATTATTGTTTCCACCTCTATCGAATGGGACAAATCATCGTCCAGTTTCAGGCGTGAGAGGAGTGGAATTATGAAAGGTGCAGCTGCCTCGCTTAGAATTGTTGCAATCAGGAGCGAATCAAGCAATGAAATTCTGAAGATGAAGAACAAGATGGGTGTAAGAAGTCCGACAACGAAAGCTATGTCTGCCACTGCGATCCATATCCCCTTGTATACTGAATGGCCGTATTTCTGTAGATCTAGGTGAAGGAGGCCGCCGAAAACGATCAGGGTTAGCGCGACAACACCAACTAGCGGAAGGAGCGTTCTCAGGAGGGATATGTAGTTGCTGGGAATGAGCCTCGAATAGTGGATCAGAATGCCGATCAGCAATAGGAGCAGCATATCTGGTATCCTCTTCTTCCTGAAGGCTATCTCTCCTATGAAACCTAGGAGCATTATACCAGCAAGTAGGAGCAGGAGTTCGTCAGAGACGTCCAATGATTCAACAATCGTTCAACAATTATAACACTTTGTCTCCCTCAGCAATTAAATTGGCTTAATTTTAATAATATGTTATTATATTTCAAATCAGTGAGGCTAATTCTCACTTTCCACCGGGAAGACTTTCACTATGAATATGAGGTTCATGAACACTACTACAAACCCTGTTACGTTGAGAAAGCTTATGGAAGGTATAAGATGCGTCAACGCGCCTATCGAAGGTGTGTAGACCCCTATCATGACGAAAGTCAGCAGAAGGAAGAGGAAAGCAGATAGAACACTGTTATCTGATCCCCCTGATACAACCTTTCTTCCCCTCCTGGAAAGGAAGTAGGAAGAATAGAATATACCTAATGGCAGGTAGAGGAGGAATGAAAGGACTGTTACCAAAAATGGCAAACCGAAGCTGTCGATCAACTTTATGTTGAACGCCAGAAATAAGACGATCGAAGGGATTATCACGATGAGGTCAAGGACGGCAATGACTGTGATTTGAGCGTACGTTTCCTTCGATAGGATGTGTCTCATCAACGACCCTTTCTCATATATGTCAGACACGGTTTCCCACATAATAATTATTAACATGCAATGGATGTATATATAATTGTCTGCCTGATGTCATATAATTGGCACAGTTTTCAGGAATAACGTTGGTCGTTCAAGACAGTAAATTTCAGTGTGCCGAGATTTTTCCCAGTAAGCCCATAACTTTTATTTCTGACCATCAGATACTCAAAAATGGAGTTTTTGAAATATAGTTCAAACCAATCTAAAGATGTGACTGCAATCATTGCCCCAGCATTCGAAGATTCTGTGCCCCAGCAGACAAAGTCCTTGGATAAGGAAACTTCCGTGATATCCACTGGCAATAAACAGGGATTCTCCGGAAAGAAGGGGGAAACGTTTGACATCTTCAACCCAAATACGGGCAAGAGGATAATGCTCATCGGTCTAGGGAAGAAAGGAGAGCTTAGTGATGAGACTCTGAGAAGAGCCTACTCATCCGCCTTTTCCTCCCTCAAGTCCCTGCCGAACGGAGTGGTGCAGGTCCTGCTTCCCGACGTTCTCCCAGGTGAGACAAAGGAGGTTACCTTTGCGATAGCTTTGGCCGCTTACGAATTTGACAGATACAGGAATGAGAAGAACAGGATCAGAATAAAGAAGGTGCTCATAGCGACAAAATCACCAGAAGGTACTATAAGAGAGGCAAAGGTCGTCGCCGACGCAGTCAACTTCACAAGAGACATCGCAAACCTGCCGCCATCAGTCGGTACTCCCACCCTATTTGAAAAGACGGCGAGGAAGATAGAAGGTGTTTCCGTCAAGGCATTTGGAAGGAACGACTTCATCCGACTTGGGATGGGAGGCCTCGAAGGGGTGTCGAGGGCTGCAAGGGAGGCGGCGAAGCTCCTGATACTTGAATACGGACCCAGGGACAAGAAGCCCCTGCTGATAGTTGGGAAGGGGATAACATTCGACAGCGGAGGAATATCCATAAAGCCGGCAGAAGGGATGGATGAGATGAAGTTTGACAAGTGCGGTGCTTCAGCTATAGTGGGAACAATGAAACTTCTATCTGACCTGAAGGTTGACAAGCATGTAATAGGTATCGCACCACTCACCGAGAATCTGCCTGGGGGAAATGCATACAAGCCCGGCGACATACTGACTCACTACAATGGAGTAACATCAGAGGTCCTTTCGACTGATGCCGAGGGTAGGCTTGTCCTGGCCGATGCCATAAGCTACGGCGTCAAGAACTTCAAGCCCTCTGCTGTCATAGACCTTGCAACACTCACAGGGGCCTGTGTTGTAGCACTGGGAAGCAACTATGCTGGCATGATGGGAAATGACGATTCACTGAAGAACAGGATCAAAAAGGCATCAAAGAACTCCTGGGAGAGGGTGTGGGAACTCCCGATCGACTCAGACTTCCAGGACCAGATAAAGAGCAAAGTGGCGGACATCAAGAACACAGGTGGCAGGGAAGGAGGAGCTGAGACTGCCGGTGCCTTCTTAAGCAGGTTTGTCGGAGATACTCCATGGGTACACCTTGATATAGCTGGAACTGCGTGGACACATAAGAATGGCCCAGGTCGAGCCTACCTCCCTGCAGGTGCGACTGGCTACGGCGTAAGGCTGCTGTATGAATTCATAAGGACGGAATGAAGGGAGATTTGTCCTACAGCAGAATTTGGTGATACGCAGGACATCCATCTTGCCCCAATGTGTAAGGACGGATTACGCCCCCTCAAGATGATAGTGTATTATATCTCCATATCATAGCTTATCATGACTGGGCCATTTGACGATTCTTACATGAAGGAGATAAGGAAAAAATTCCCCAGAATCGAAAGGGACTTCAAGGGAAGGAGGAGGATCTTCGTGGACAATGGCGCTGGAAGCCTTGTTCTGGAAGAAGCAGCAAGGTCCGAAATGAGGAGCAGGATAGACCAGAGCTCAAACACAGACGCGTTATACTCAGAATCAAAGGCCAACGAGATGGTGATCTCAGAGGGGAGGAAGGCAGTTGCAGATTTACTGAACGCACCTGATGAGAAGAACATATATCAGGGAGAGTCCGCTTCTGACCTCTTCTTCAAAGTGTCGTATTCCCTGAGAGGGATCATGGACAGGGACAGCAACGTCGTCTCAACCTATTCAGAGCATTTTGCAAACGTCTCCCCTTATCTGGAGATGAAGAGGAACAACTCGATCTCCGAACTTCGACTTGCAAATATAGACAGGAGGGACGGATCCATAGACATCAATCACCTCGGTTCCCTTGTTAATGGCAGGACAAAGATGATTGCGGTCACCGCTGAGAGCAACCTCCTTGGCAACAAGACGAAATTGGAAGAAATATCCAGGATAGCCAGGGAGAACGACTCGCTGCTCATGGTGGATGGAGTACACTTTGCCCCTCAGGGCTATTCAGACGTGAGGAAAATTGGGTGTGACTTCTTCGTATTCTCTTCCTACAAGATTTTCGGGCCAAGGGGGAGTTTCATGTACATGGCTGATAGCGTTCTTGATGTTGTTAAGCCGTACCACGTCGATAGGGAAGCCAATCCTGGCACATCTTCATACCTAGAAATCGGAACCCGGGACCAGGGGATTTTTGCCGCGATCACGTCAGTTGTAAACTATATTTCGAGGCTTTCAGGTAGCTTGAAAGAATTCAGGAGCGGACATCAAGTGAAGAACAGGAGGATCGCAGTAAGAAAGGGGATGGAGAGGGTTGAGCGCTATCACGATGAGTTATGCAGGGCAGTGTTAGATGGAACCCCTAAGACAGAGGGGTTGAATTCTATAAAAAATGTGGTACTCTATGGAATTCCGGAATCATCAAGGTCTGGTGAGAGGGGAACAACATTCTCCTTCAATTTCAAAAACGTCAGCGACAGGAAGGCAGAGGAGGTCTACTGGAAAAAGTTCGGAATCACTGTCGTTGGGGGTAGCCACTGGAACTTAGCTCACGACTACTATGAGAATCCATCCATGCTGAGGGCAACATTCCTTCATTACAACACGATCTCCGAAGTTGAGAAATTCCTATCTGCAACCAGGTGGATATCCTCTCTTTAGTTGCAGTCTCATCGACAAACAGGGTCGCAGAATAGAAGGAATGGACTTCATCGTGTAGTGGAAAACGGTTATATAAACGATAATCCATTGATTCCTGTGAAGAAGAGGGAGATTGCGGCACCCGCCTTAGGCGTCTTGATTATTGCGATTATAATTATAATGGGGTCGTTCACTCCGCTGGTCTCTATATTGAATCCGACGACGGGTGTGTTACAGAACTCCAGGAATATCTCAATAGGAAACGAATCCATTTACCTCCCAGGATTGACGGGGAAGGTCGTTGTTGTTCAGGACAAGTACGGAGTCTACCATATATATGCGTCAAACACCAATGACCTCTACTACGCTCTGGGATTCATTCAGGCTGAAAATAGGCTTGAGGAAATAGAGGTCTTCGGCCTCGAAGGGATGGGGCAGATGCAGAAACTCTTTGGAAGCTCTTACTACAACTATGACAGATTCCAAACAATGACCGGCGCCCCCATAACAGCACAGAAGGACTGGGAGAGCGTGGTGAACAACGCTTCCATAAATTCAACAGACCTTATGACTGAAAATGCAATGCAATCCTATTCAAATGGCGTGAACGAATACATCAACTATTCTGAATCTCACAATAGCGTGCCGATACTCTTCAAACTGCTGGGTCTTAAGCCATTCTACTGGAGTCCGGTGTACTCATACGCCGTGCAAGAACTCATGACGCAGCAGCTTGAATTTGGACCAGATTCGCTTCAGTTCGCTATTCTCTACAGCATGATGGGAAACATGACATACAGCTGGTTGCCCACCTTTTCTCCGCTGCAGACATACTACTATGGTGGGTACTCCGGTAAGGCCAACCAGACTGTCCTGAACATGTCACACAACACATTCCCCCTTAACACGACTGACATTTCCCTGGCGGTTGAAGTTCTCCACCAGTTCAGGTATGATCCTCCAACTTACTTCAACTTTTCCACCAGCGACCACAGCAACGAGATCGTCGTTGCTGGAAACAGGACTTCGACAGGCTACCCGATTCTGATGGGCGGACCAGTCCTAGGATTCTCTCTCCCTGCAATTTGGTTTCAGGTTCAGATGGTTGCACCGGGCCTGGACGTCTATGGAGTTGTCCTTCCAGGTGCTCCCGCAGTAATAATCGGCTTCAATAGGAATATATCATGGACTCTTACGGATACGCAGGCAATTTCTTCAGGCACCTTCTTCTTTGCGCAGCCTGTAAATGGTAATTCCTACATATGGAACGGTTCCTCTTATCCACTGGTTCACTATTCCATAAACGGTTTTCAGGAGAACTGGACAAACCTGGGACCGATAATGGCACAGGAAAGCAACACTGCCTTCGTAATGTACTGGGTCGGGAACAAGGTGAGCAACGAAATAGGAACGCTTCTAAAAATAAACTCAGCAGGCAACTGGTCGGAGTTCAGAAGCGACCTTTCTACCTGGTATGCGCCATACCAGAATTTCGCATTTGCGAATCGCACTACGATTGCAGACATTTCACCCTCATACTATCCCATTTTCAGTGGGGATGCATACAATCCAGACTCGATCATGCCCGGAAATGGTGAGGAATACATTTCTGGGGCGATCCCATACGACATGGTTCCGCAGGTGGTCAATCCATCCCAAGGGTTCATCGTCAGTTCAAACCAGCGCCAGGTTGGTCCTAGCTATCCCTACTGGTTCGGTATAACGGCAAGCTTTTCTGACGAATTCAGGGCCCAGATGGAGGTGGATTACCTCCTCAATCATTCACGTGTATCGGAGAACGACATCGTCAGCTTCCAGGGAACAAACTACACCGATTATTCTGCTCAGATTTCTGTTCCTCACATCCTCGACTACATTCAGGGTAGCGATAATGTGAGCCTGGAAAGGGCCTACTCCCTGCTTTCCACATGGGATTACAACATGACTGCCAACTCCCTTGCCGCGTCCGTCTGGTTCTTCACTTATATGTACCTTTTCAACGATACTTTCCTATCCTTCCTTAACCAGCATGACCTCCTTCAGGAATACAATTCGACAATCGGGATACCTTCTGGAATGGGCGGAAGCTATCCGAACACTACCGGGGAAGCATCCCTGGATATAGATCTTGTCAACGCAATTGTAACTGGGAACGCTTCTCCTTTTTCCAACCTGAGCATGAAGAGTCTTGTAAGGGAGGCCACAGGACAGGCAATCAGCTTCCTGGAGAGCAAGTACCCGAATGGAAACTATACCTGGGGAAAGTTTTACGGATTCACCTTCCCCAACCTGTTCGGGTTGAGCGAATTTACGGTCGGACCAATTGCCAAGGGAGGAGATTTCAACACTCCGAACGATGCTTCTGGGGTGGGCCCCCTAAATTATCCGACTGGAGGCCAAAGCTGGGAGATGGTAGTGAATATGTCCAACGTCTCAAGGTCGTACGGAATATATCCTGGCGGGCAGAGTGAAGATCCAGCTAGTCCGCTCTATTCCAATTATGTAAACGACTGGATCAATGGCACATATCTCCCGCTCCTCTTCTACCTATCCCCTTCCTCCATTCCTGCGAACCAGGTGATGGATGTCACCTCCCTGGAGCCGGGTGATCTGTGATGAAAGGTGGAAGTTTAGCCTGGTTTATGATTTCGTTCCTGATTGTTGTCATAAGCGGAGTGGCATTACTGTTCACGAATATCTGGTACCCCGTCATCGTCGCCGGTATTGTAGCAGCCCTTGTCGTTAGAAAGGGATACGTTATTTCCACGGTCTCAAGTTTTGTTGGAGGTGTTGTTGCAGTCCTTCCATTATTTTTGATGCTGCCTGTGGGGAGTATAGGAGCAATCATGAAGGAAGTTGGCGCGATAGCAGGTATCCCACCTACCCTGCTGCTTTCCTTGATATTCCTCATCAACGGAGGGCTATGCCTATCCGGCGCTCTGATAGGTACTTTCGCAGTTAAAGCTTTTGGACGGAGAGAGCAAAGTGATCGAAACTCAGGCATTAAAGGTTAGGGGGAATTTACCTCCAAATCTCGCCTTACGGAGTCGTTAGATTGGATTAACTCGTTGAGTAAATTGATTACGGAGTAAAGTGAACCACTTTACTGAGACAATGATAAGACATTTGTCAGACAACTATTTATACTACAATAATATCTAATCATTGAAATGTCGTTTATGGTATCCTTTGGATCTGGTCAGAAGATTCTGAAAAATCAGAATTTAACCAGCAAAACCAGGAATGTGATATACACACTAATACTTATAGACCTTGCCGTCATACTTCCGTCATCAGCTATATTCTTGATACTTGATTTCACTAGAGTAGCTTCCCTTCCTATCCTTCTGAGGATAGCTGTCCCTTCCCTTTTGCTCTCCGTCCCGGTGGCAATCCTCGTCTTTGGATTCTTCCTTGAAAGGAAATTGACTTCTGCTAGTGTGGAAAGCGAGAAGGAGAATGTAGTTCCTGTGCTTATGTTCCTGCTCTTCGTATTCTCCATGTTTGGAGTCTATATACCTGCGATATCGAAGCTTGTCCCAATGGTTCCTTCGCTGTACGGGTTTGAGGTAGTTGGATTCGCAACTATATTCTTCTACCTGGTGTATGTGATAAAGAGCGTAGTGAGTATATTGTAGAGTCACGGTACTTTCACTTCAACTCTCACAGCAGGCACAAACAGTGACTTATTTATCCTCCAGAAGGGAGATGGTATTAAACCCGGACCACAATCGAATGTAGAATACCTGTGTTCCTTAAGTATTGATTGGAGGTCTACCGACCAGTACCTGGAGTTTTAGAATTATAAACGAAGGCTGTAGGGTGACTTGTATACTATGACCCACTGCTTTCTTAGTTCTTCCCCTCCCCTGTCCGCCATCAAAGAAGAGGGAGGATTCATTCCATCTTATATACTGCAATTCCTGCAGGTATCTTTGGAAAGAAGTAGGTCGATTTAGGCCTCATTAGCCGACCGGATCTGGCGACCTTCACGAATTGCCTCTTGCTCCATGGAGGTATTAGGATTGCCAGTGTTCCCTTATTACTGTTGACCATCTCCAGAGCTTCCTCCTGATTTACTACGTACCTCAGCTCTTGTTCTGAAAAATTTTTGCTGCCGTTGAAGATGTCAGGCAAAATAAGCATGTCGGAATAATCAGTAAACTGAGCCTCTTCTACCCCCATGTATCTCAGAGATGTTGAGGAAGTCTCCGTCGGGACTATTTCCCTCATCTCTCCATCGTAGATGGCCATCCTCTCCTCAGGCGGTTTCCTAATTGGACCAGAAACCTTGAAATTTGAACTGACCCTAGTGAGTGCGCTCTGTCTGCTCTTCAATTTTGCTACCCTGTTTATCCCGTTTATAAGAAGAGACTCGCTGTATAGGGAGGTAAGGTAGCAAAGGACACTCAGGGTTTTCTTTCCTTCAGAAGCTCTCCTCTCGTTGATCTCCGTAAGCGCCCTGAACCTGTGGTGCCCATCGGCTATGTAACCGACAGAATGTAGCAAATATTTCTGTATGGATGATACGGAGTCAGACTCTCCAACCATATACACATAATTTCTTACCGAATCTGCACTGGTAAATGAAAGGTCTGGTTTTCGGTTTGAGATCAATGAGTTCAACCTTTCATCGAGCTTCCTCAGAGGTACAACAACAAAGATGGGTTCAACCTGTGACATTAGTTCCTTAAATGTCCTCTTCCTGTATTCAACGAATTCCTCAAACGTATTTTCATGCGGGAAAAGTTTCGTCCTTTCATTGGATGGGTCTACAGCCCCGATGATACCTATTCTTGTCATATTCTTTCCGCTGAAGCTGAACTTCTGAACCAGAATAATGAACCCCTCTCCATGCTGTTTCAGTAGACCGTCGTCTATCATCCTTTCAAGTGTTGCCCTGCCGTTGTTTTTTGCGATCAGGTGCGTGACATTGTATTTCATTGAAAGGAGCCTCTTCATCTCCTTGGGGCTTATAGTGTCATAGCTCGGGGAGATGAAATCTCCCACTTTACCCGTGAAGACGTATGGAATGAAAGGGTTGATTTTCACAGTTCACCACTATATGACAAATTTGGAAATGCTTCCCAGCCTCAGATAATGGCGCATATATCCGATTTAATCCCCCTGGACTATGGAAGGATAGCTGAAGTTGGTTGCCTCGAAGTCTTCCAGCTTCCCTGAATTGTAGAGCTCATACGCAGAAAGGTCAAGCAGGCCGTGACCTGAGTTGTTGAAAACAATCACTTCAGGGGTGTTATTCTTTCTGCATTCCAGTGCTTCATCTATTACGAACCTTATTTCATGCGCTGATTCTGGCGCAGGAATTATTCCTTCGGTACGTGCAAATATTGTTGCCGCCTCAAAGATAGCCGTCTGGGTGTATGAGTGGGATTCCATGTAGCCCTTGTGGATAAGATAAGAAATTATTGGGGCCATGCCATGGTACCTCAATCCACCTGCGTGTATAGGCGGATTTCTGTAATCGCTTCCCAGGGTAAGCATCTTTAATAGAGGGGTCAGATGCCCTGTGTCCCCATAATCGTAGGTGTACTTTCCCTTTGTTGTGTGTGGGACTGCAGAGGATTCGCATGCCACGAACCTAGCGTCGAGCTTCCCTTTCAGTTTCTTTCCCATGAAGGGAAGTGAGAACCCGCCGAAGTTTGATCCTCCACCGATGTTCCCGACCAAAACGTCAGGTACCTCATCCACTATTTCCAGCTGTTTCTCCACTTCCTGTCCTATCACCGTTTGATGCATCAGTACATGATTCAGAACTGATCCCAAGGAATACCTGGTGTTCTCGTGGGTAACTGCATCTTCGACTGCTTCCGAGATCGCAATCCCAAGCGATCCTGGATTGGATGGATCCTTCTTCCTGAGTTCCCTCCCATAGTTTGTCTGGTCGCTTGGAGACGAGAAGCACTTGGCACCCCAGGTCTCCATCATTACCCTCCTTCCTGGTTTCTGGTTGTAACTCGCTGAGACCATGTAGACCCTTGCATGAATTCCGAAATAGGCAGCAGCCATTGCCAAAGCAGAACCCCACTGGCCAGCCCCTGTCTCAGTAGTCAGGTTTTCTATCCCCTGCTTAGCGTTATAGTATGCCTGGGCAAGGGCAGTGTTGGGTTTATGGCTTCCAGCAGGATTAACACCCTCCCATTTGTAATAGATTCTTGCCGGAGTCTTTAGATATTCCTCTAGCTTCTTAGCCCTGAACAATGGAGTGGGCCTTGGGAGCCACCTGTATGCTTCATAGACCTCCTCGGGTATGCTGATATACCTCTCATTAGATACTTCCTGGAGAACCAGTTCCTTAGCAAACACCCTCAGAAGTTTCTCGGGATTCACAGGTTTCAGTGTTTCAGGGTCCAATGGAGGAGGAAGCGGTTCCGGTAGATCCGCCTGAATGTTGTACCACTTCGTTGGAATTTCATCCTGACTGAGAAATATTGCTCTGCCGCTAGATTTCATAGTGCTGTAGTATAAACTATTACATTAATGTTATTATTATAACATTATAGTTTATAATCAAACTATACTGACTGTAATGCTACTTAGGCATAATCCCCCTATGGTAATGGTGGAGGGAGGGGCTTTCTTCCTCGGCTCTGCTAACATTGCATGTCTCTTAGTTGTATGTATAATGCATAAAGCTACTTCTGTCCTTTAAAATTGGGGAAAATGTTACCTTGGGTGTGAACTTATATTTTAGAGAAGAGTCAATGGTCATCAACCCAGTGAGTTAAGAAAAGTTCCTTGCTTTTCGGGGAGACGGGCCCGCGGGGATTTGAACCCCGGATCATTGGCTTAGAAGGCCAATGCCTTATCCAGACTAGGCCACGGGCCCACGCTTGGTTCCAAGGGCAATATCTAAGGCATTATTATTCTTTGCTTGCAGCGTAGCTGATGGAGATACTTACCGGGATAATTTAATAGTTGCCTTTTTAAATTCATTGACGATACCGGACCGATGGCCAAAAGGCTAGTGATAGCTGTAGCTCGTCACGGACAGACGGACTCCAATGTGAAGGGTCTCTGGGTTGGAGCTAGCGGAGACGACCCTCTCAATGAGACAGGAATGCAGCAGGCAAGAGCTCTAGCTCAGTCCCTCTCCAAATTCGATTTTGACTATGTACTTTCTAGCGACAAGAAAAGGGCTACCCAGACCGCTGAGATTGTATCGAAGGCGATGAACGTTCCAATAATTGGTCAAAGGGAGATCCTCAGGGATAGGAATTATGGATATCTCGAAGGACTGACCACAGAGCAGATAAGGGAAAAATACGGAGTAGAGATGAAATCACTCTCCAAGGAGATAGATGACTTTGGAGTCACGGAGAATGTTGATTCCGTAGTCAGGAGGGTTAAGGAGTTCGTAGAAAGCTCAAAGACGATATTTGACGGTAAGAAGATCATTGTGATCACACACGGAGCCTTTATCAGGTCTTTCTATGAGATGTTCGTAGGAAATTCTGATGGTATAAGGTTCACGAATTGTGCACATTTTGTCGTAGCATTTGAAGGGGACGACCCAAAGCTTCTCATGGATCTAAAAACAGTTTGATCTTGAAATATATTAGGCACATCGGGGAATAATATATACCGAGAGGGGATTTGGATGTGGTAGTCCCAGGATGGCCGTCGCCAGAAATGGTGAGGAAAGTCCTCCCTCCAGGTAGCAATCCGGATAAAACCCTGGTCGAGAGACCTGCCTCTCCTCAAAAGAAATGACACAGTTTCGGTTAAGGATGAACCTTCTGAAGGGGACGTTCCCGAAAATTTGTTGAGACAGAGGAGAGGGGAATGGAGCAAACTCAAGCGGTTCCTATGACAGCTATCAAAGGAACGGGTAGAGCGCATTAGTCAAATGCCATCAACCCGAAAGGGCTAACAGAAGGAGGCTTACTCGGGACAACCTTTACTCTTGCCTGCTCTTGAGCGCTGATTCTGAATGATCTAAGCAAATTTTATAACTCCTCATACCATTTATGCACAATGGAAGATGAAGTCTCAAACAGGATGGAAGCACTCCTTATAGCAACAGTCTCCCCTATGTCCAAGGGAGATATTTCAGCGGCTCTTTCTGTCGACCTAAAGGCAGTAAACAAATCCCTGAGGAGCCTTAAGAAAAGGTACGAAGAGACATCCCTGGAGCTGAAGACGATTGGACGAAAGTACAAGATAGGCGTGAAGGACAAATACAGTGAAGTTGCGTTCAAGTATTCAGAGAGCGAAATGAACAAGGGGGAACTCGAGATAATAGGACTTCTCTTCAGGAAAGGAAGGACTTATATCTCTCACGTGGAGAGACTCAGAGGGAAGAAGGCAGAGGAGGAGCTTGACCACCTTGGCAAGCTTGGTCTGGTTGAGATAATTCACCAGGGAAGAAGGAGAATAGTAAAGCTCACCAGAACATTCTTCTCCAAGTACGGAAAAGAACTGAAAGAGAGAGTCAAACTGGAAAATACCCCCGAACCTCAGGACAACAAGGAAGGCCAGGTGCAGAATTGAGGGTTCTGCTTATAGGTGGGGGAGGAAGGGAACATGCAATAGGCCTGTCAGTCGTCAAGGCTGGCGGAGAAATATTCACCATATCGCCCAACAGAAACCCGGGACTGGATAGGATTGCTAAAAGGACCATCTTAGGCGATGAGAATGACAGGGATTTCGTGCTCAGGGGTGCGATGAAAGTCAAGCCGGACCTCGTCCTAATTGGACCTGAATCGCCTCTTGCCAGTGGCGTATCTGATATTCTCATCAAGAACAAATTTGATGTTTTCGCCCCATCTTCTGAGGCTGCAAGACTGGAAACATCAAAGTCGTTCTGCAGGAATTTCATGACTGAAAACAGGCTGGATGGAAATATAGAAGCAGGGTCATTCACAGACTCTAGGGAAGCAGAACGTTTCATCAGGCAGATCGACCACGACTTCGTTATCAAACCGGACGGGTTGACAGGGGGGAAGGGTGTAATGGTGCAGGGTGTGCACTTTAACTCCAGGGATGACGGAGTGAAGATAGTGAGGAACTACCTCAAGTCCAAGAGGGATAGGGTACTTGTAGAGAGGAAGGTAGTTGGTGAGGAGTTCAGCCTCCAGGCATTCGTGAAGGGGAAGAAAATATACTTCCTTCCTATTGTCCAGGATTACAAAAGAGCATATGAAGGAGATATAGGACCAAATACCGGTGGAATGGGATCGATATGCTTCTCCGAGAAGGGGTTGCCATTTATAGAGGAAGGGACCCTACTGAAAGCCAAGAGCATACTCAGGCAGCTCGTATCAAAATTCTCTGAAATATATGCTGAATATGTTGGCCCTATCTATGGAGGGTTCATCTCCACACATGACGGTCCAAAACTACTTGAAATAAATGCAAGGTTGGGGGACCCCGAGGCGATAAACGTACTCTCTCTTATGGAAAACTCTGAAATGGAAGTTGCAGTTTCAATGCTTCACAGCAGCAACCCAAACCTTGAGTTCAGGAACAGGGTGAACGTCCTCCGGTATGTCGTTCCAAGGGGATATGGGAGCGATCCTTCGCCATCCGAGATTAGAATAGACGAGGAGGGTATTATGCTCAGAGGACTCAAGTTATACTTCGCGTCCGTGAGCAGATCCGGCAACGTCCTGAAACAGACAAGGTCAAGGTCGCTGGCCCTGCTTTCAGAGGGGACAGACCTGGAGAAGGCAACAAAAAGATTTGACAATATAGACTCCCTCATCATCGGCGACTACTCAATGCGCAACGACATCGGGTCCCAGGGGACGATGAGGAAAAAGAAGAACTTTATGAGGATGATCAGGGCTGGAAAAGTCTGAAATGAAGGAGTTCCAGGACTGCTGGAACCGTGATCTCTCTTTCATATATCGAAAATTTTCTTAAGCCGGATAAGTCTGAAATGAAATCCCCTTCCGGAAACCCCCCGATAACGTAGCTCAGCTGGTCGTTCATAACAAGGTCCCTCCTGCCTTTTGGATGCAGGACTACTGTGTTTCCTGCAATATCGAGGCTTTCCAGGTAATCCACCAGCTTCATTGTCCTGTGACTCCCTGTCAGGATATCCTCGACCCTCTCAACGAACTCCGAATAACTTGCGCCGATCCCCTCGAGGTCTCTCCTTTCCAGGATTATACCTTGCTTCGTGTGGATTGCGTATTCAAGTTTCAGGGTGTCTTTCAGCACTGACTCTTCGTTCATCCTGAAGAACGCATATGCTATGCTCGGAAATCCCACTCTATCAACCCTTCCGGGGAGGTGCCTCCTTATCGATGTCCTCATGAGATAGTTGTCGAGCAAAATATCTTCCTTCCCCCTCCTCTTTTGCATGTCCCTGATCTCATTGTCAGCTTTGAGAGCGTCAGGGATGAGCTCAAGTTCCGAATCGGCCAAAATTATGTGCATCTAGCCGAAAATTGAGCCAAAGCTTTCGTTAGCTGCTTCCCTTTCCTTCTCCACTATATCTTGCACCTTCTTTACTTCTGAACTGTCAATATTCTCAGAAATTACCGAGAGCTCCTTTCTCGCCTTTGAAAGTCGTTCCTCTATACCCTCCAGTATGAGGTACTGGTATCCATCCTTGCCCAGTATAGATGAGTCCTTTATTGTGACGGAGAGCCTGAATATTTCGTCCATCGATAATATTCGCTCCATCTCCTGCTTCTTTGTCACAGGTATCTTGTATACGTCCATACAACCTCAGGGAAGGAACCTAATTATTCTTTTTCAATCTTTCTCTCCCATCTTCTCCTCGAATAAACTATCATACTCCCGGTCACCGCCACAAGGACCGTGACGGAAATCAGGAGGACTAGGAATGGAAGTTCATTCGGACTGCTTGAGACGCTAACGTAGGGCGTTACAGAGAGCGTCAAATTACGCTGGCCCGTGCCATTGGTGGAGAACGTTACCATTGTCTCGTTCCCCGATCTCTGGACGGAATAATGCGAAAGGCTTGATCCGTTTCCGTTCACCGAGAAGCCAGTCACCGTGAAATTTCCCTGAATAACGATAACGAACTGCTGCGAGGCGTTCTGAACGAATTGAAAGAGCAGCTTACCCTGGCTGAAGGAGAGATTCTGGGCAGTTATATTTGGCGAAAATGGTACAAAATATGCCTGGTTGTACACGTAAATTTCGGTTGTTGCATTTCCGATTCCACCATTTCCATGACCGATCGTTGCACTCGATTGCAGAGAAGGCAGGAACCTTACGACTACGAAGCTCATGGGGGAGTTAACAGTCAAGACTGTGCTGTTAAAGGATGCCTGCCCGTAAACGTCAACTGATGCAACCAATCTTGAATTGCTGGTAATCTCGAACACCCTTTCATTCAGGTAAGGCATTCCAGGGAGCGAATATGGGTCCTGATCACCCCCACTATCAGCACCTCTTTCCCCCTCTGAAAAGGTGAAATTAAACCCGTCCGATAGCCTGATCGTCACTGAACTGTTGAACGATTCTGAGTAGATCAGAGGGAAGAGGCCGTCGGATGCCAAAATTCCTGACTGGATAGAACCGGCCAGGCTGCTCGTGTTCAACGAGATTACAGAGTTCCCGGGACTGGAAAAGGAGGATATAACGGATACCGATGATTGGTTATTCACCAGGGAATAGTTCTGTATTATTCCCGGGTAATAATGGAAACTGGAATAGGATCCATAATAGAAGTTTCCATTGTTCCTTAAGCTGCCAGAGGTGAAATTCAACTGCGATAGGGGAGAGTTTATGAATGACACAGAAAATCCTGCCATGGTACCACTATCGCTTATGAGAACCTCGTCACCTGACTCAGAGACCATGCCGGTCGTAAGCAGTATCCCAAGATAGTTGGACTTATAAAAATAGAGGAAGTCAAATTCGTTGTTATATAAGGAAAAATTTCCCACAGCAGAGAACGGAATTGCCGGAACTATAGTTACGTTCCCCGTCCCCATCCAGGTGAGCGGTACCATTCGGTTCTCGTTGACATTAGGCAAATTATGGGAAAAGAATGGGGATGATATGTTGAAGTATCTGAATACTAGCACGTTTTGATTGCTTACGTGAACTGTAAAATTCACAATTCCGTTTGAACTGAAGCCGTTGGTCCCACCCTGGTCGTCTGCCACTACCGTGCCATATGTCAAGGTTGATAATAGCACGATTGCGCAGATCAGCAATACCATACGGGCCAGCTTCATTTGATTTACATCGTTTATCAATATTAAAGGAATGTGATACAAATTTCGAAACGGACTAAGAAGGGTTATTATTCGTTGTGTAGATAAAGGAGGAGGTGAGATTTTGCCTGGAACTATTAAAATTAATGAACCCGCTCCTAAGAATCCAGTGGATTTCAAGATCAGCGCTGAGAATGAGAACATAAAGAACATAGACAACGTGCTGGTTGTCATGAGCGGAAAGGGTGGGGTCGGAAAATCTACCGTCTCCACCAATCTGGCAGTTGAACTTTCATCAAGGGGCTACCAGGTCGGACTAATAGATGCAGACATGCATGGGCCCGATATTCCGCAAATGCTCGGCCTGGTTGATGACAGGCCTGTTATGGACGAAAACAAGAAGATTGTGCCGGTAAGATACAGCAACAATCTCAGGGTCATCTCCATTGAATACTTCCTGCCGTCCAGGGATACCCCTGTGATCTGGAGGGGAGCACTGAAACACAAGATGATAGAACAGTTCATCACGGACATAGCATGGGGAAAACTGGACTTCTTGATATTCGACCTTCCACCAGGAACCGGGGACGAGGCTCTCTCCATCGTGCAGCTGATACCCAAGGTCACGGGATTTGTGATAGTGGGCACACCACAGGAAGTTGCGATGATCGACGTTAAGAAGGCGATTAATTTCGCAAAGCAGCTGAACGCACCTGTGGTCGGTCTAATAGAGAATATGAGCGGATTTGTCTGCCCACACTGCGGTGAGACCACGTTCATTTTCAAGAAGGGATCAGGGGAGAAGATTTCGAAAGAGTTTGGAATAGACTTCCTAGGTTCAATACCCATGGAGGCCTCTGTGGTAGAGGACGGTGACGATGGTACTCCTATGGTGCTTTCGCATCCTGAGAGCAACAGCTCTAAGAGTTTCAAGAGTATAGTCGACAGAATCCTTGTCTACCCAGGGTTAAAAAAGTCAAAGGATGCTTGAATGACAGGGAAAATCAGGAAAGGCATATGAGACTCAGGACCCAAGAACTTTCAAAGACATATGATAAGAAGTTTCCAGCACTAGACAACCTGAATCTAGACCTGAACATGAACGGGATCTTTTCCATAATAGGCAGGAACGGCGCTGGCAAGACGACTTTGGTGAGGATACTTTCAACCGAGCTTCTCCCGACATCGGGGAAGGGGTTCTTAAACGATATGGATGTCGTAGATGATGCTGAAGAGGTCAGGCAATACATTGCCGTCGTCCCGCAGGAAGCACGTCCCCTTCCCTGGTTGACACCGCTCCAGACAGTAAGCTCGTATCTCATGTGGAGAGGCTACTCCTATCGGGAATCAAAGGAAAAGGCAAAGGAGGCCCTTAGAGAGCTCGGACTTGAAGGGAAGGAGGGGCAGAAGAGCAGGAAGCTGTCTGGTGGTCAGAAGAGGAAACTAATGGTAGCAACGGTGATATCGAGCGAGGCACCAGTGGTTTTTTTGGACGAACCGACAACAGGACTGGACTATATTTCGAGGAAGGAGCTCTGGCAGTTGCTGTCAAGGATGAAAAAGGACAGGCTGATAATCCTGACGACACACTACCTCGAGGAAGCTGAGACGCTAGGCGACCAGATAATGATACTGGACAAGGGGAAGCTAGTTGATATAGGGGGGATAGATGACCTGAGGTCTAAAGTCAGACTCCCCTACGTTCTAAAGGTTTACTCTCAGAATTTCAAGATAGAGGAGGAGGGAGTGCAGGTGCAGAAGATATCTGATAGAGAAACGTTCGTCTACGGGTCAGCTTCAAAGATATACGGCATCATTCCTTACCTCGTGACAAACAAGATGAAGTTTACTGTAGAGGAGGCTTCGCTGAGCAACATATTCGAGCAGTACCTGGGAACGGGGGAGGATGAGAAAAGTGATGAAGAGGAAAGTTGGTAGCCAGATCGTTGCCTCAATCCTGGTCAATTCAATATATGCGATGATCAACTATCCAGTTGTGCTCATAAATACCCTTCTCGCTCCTCTTGCCATCCTGGCCGTGGTCACTTTTGCTAGCAAGGGAACCTTGCTACCGGTTGCAGCTGTCGGTGCCCTCATAATGAATATGGTTTCTAGCGGTACATCCCTGCAGCAGGACCTGTCACACCTAAAGAACGACATGCGACTCCAGGACATGATAGTTAGTTCGCCTACATCCTCACTGGTATATGTGATAGGGATGGCAATTTCGGAAATAGTGTATTCAATTCCGACTATAGCATTCCTGATAATACTGAATGTAATATTTGTCAAGGTCACCCTAATCGGCGGGGTTGTCCTCTTCCTTGATATGGCCACGATATTCACTTTCTCAATTTCCCTTGGATTCTTTTTGTCAACATTCACCTCTGACATCATACAGTCATGGGGCTTTTCTGGAATCCTTTCTCCCCTACTGACGACAATACCCCCTGTCTACTATCCCATAACCTACATCCCGTTTCCATACAGGTATCTGGCATATCTGTCTCCAACCACATACGCTTCTGAGATCGCCCAGAGCCAGACAGGATTCTACAACTTGAGCGCCTCTGGATTTGCTATCGCATGGATAGTTTTGCTGGGAATCACTGCTGCTCTCACATTTCTCGCACTGAGACGCTCAAGGTGGAGGGAGATATGACCTGTTACCCGAGAAATGTATTCATCCTTAAATACGACAGATAATTGAGTCGTAAGGTTAGATGAAAGAGGACGGAAGGGAAAGAACGTTCAAGGGCATCATATCTCTTGTAATTCTGAAGTGCCTATGGAATGAGTCTGGCTATGGGTACCAGCTGGAGAAAGAGATTGACAGGTGTATCGGCCAGAAACTTTCGAATGGGGAGGTCTATTCAATCCTGAAGAACATGGAAATCAGGGGCCTTATAAGGAACGTTCCAAAGCCTGAAACGACCGGAAAGCGGAAATATTATGAAATATCGCTTGAGGGAAAGGAATACCTCAAGAACCAGGTGAAGAACATGGAGTTCGCTATCAATTCATTCCAGGAAATCATCAAATTCGTTAATTCAGTACAGGACAAGACGACGGAGGGATAGATCGTGTTCTTCCGTAGAAGGTTTAGCCTTTCCTAACATTATTATAAAAGCATTGAATTCTAAATTCGTGAACCAGAGCGTATTGTTTTATGGAGACGAGGAGATCCTTAAGGCTCTTTCGAAGAAGGGATCTGAGACAGATATAAGATACTACAACTCAAAGATAGGCGGAAACGAAATTACGTTCCTCTATCCGTTCAAATTCCCGGAGAGGGTACAAACCCTCCTCAATGCAGCCTCCGTTGCCAACAAGGCAATTCTTGCAGTTGGTGAACTCGACAAGAGCGTTGGTGAATTCTTGCTCGCACTAGACTATAACGAGATAAGGAACCTTGGGGTCATAGCAGAAGAGCCTCTTTCTCAGCAGATAACAAAAATTGCGAGCGGGATGGGGATATCGTGCCACTCGATGAAGCCCAGTTATGAGGATTTTGAGAAATTCTCCCTCATACCCGTGGATTCAAGGAGGCAGGAGAACATGGCAGTCCTTGACCAGAGCTTCCAGGTGAAGGGAGTAGGAACTGTGAGCCTTGGATTTGTAATGGGAGGCCAGATCAAGAAGCACATGGTAATGAAGGCTTATCCTTCTGGGAAATCGGTTGATATTAAAAATATTCAGATTATGGATGTAGACATGGAAGCAGCTGACCCGTTCTCTAGGGTAGGGCTTGCGTACAGGAACGTGGAAGTCGATGACGTGCCGAAGGGTACCATCCTCTATTCAAAGGAGGGCGTTGAGTTCAGCGAAAGCATACAGCTCCAGGTCAGGACAAATCCTACCGTCAAAATCGTCCCCTCTGTTGGGGAGAAGATCCAACTCAATTTCCTTTTCAATAACGTGAATGCGGAAATTTCCGACATATCAGATGGAAAATTCCTGATTGATGTCGACAGGAAGGTCCCATTGATGGACATAATATTCTCAATAACATCCCTTAACTCTTCCCCAAGGATAATAGGAGCTGGGAAACCTGCAAATTGAGGCAAAACTCCATATAAGAGGCAATGACGCTGACAACATAATTAAAGGGATCATCGCGGATCACCAGGAGTACATAAAGTGCAGGAGAACCAAGGGAGGGTACATCTGCGCCGTTACTGGAGAAACGAACGACGTAAGAAAGACCCTCAACGAGTTCCTTGAATCGATACTGTACTTGGAGAGAGTATCTGAAAGACTGGATGCCCGAGTGGGGTAGTTTGGATTATCCTAGAGGCCCGCGGAGCCTCAGACCTGGGTTCGAATCCCAGCTCGGGCATTTTTAAGAAAATATAATGCCGTTTTCATTCAAAGATGTCACAGCATTATTTTTCATTTATTTATAGTATTAAATAATAAATAAAGAGTCACCGTTTTTAAATGAGGGTAGGCGCAACATTAAAAGCCTTTGTTTGGAATTCGTCAAGGACCCAAACAAGCTGAAGGAACTTAGAAAGAGCTTAACTTAGAAATAAGCGACAAGATTTCAATATCTTCTTCTAAGAACTCATTAAAAGCTAATACCCCTTTAGGATCATGTGATCTGTGCTCTCTCAGTATTGAGTTAAACCGTGAAATAGTTCTCTTAAGCTTGTTCACATATGGCCTGTTTGATCGGGGTCAAAGGTCATTATTCCTATATAATAGAAGTGAGCAAATGCATCAAAAATAGCGAAATCACCCTTCGAAGAATTTTCCCCCTGTAGAATTATTTTCATTGATTTGGGGATCTTCCTTGAGGAATAAGTGGAATCAATTAAATTGTATAATCTGGACCATTTGTCTGCATCCTCACTTAACCATTTCTTCAGATTCAAAATTGATTCGGAACCTATTGCAGAGAAGTCCTTGTTTAAAAAGCGACCAGTATTGCTGTTTGATAAATCATACAGGCCTCCCAGATACATGAAGCCTTTAAAACCACACTGAAAGTATAAGTCTGATGAAACGAAATAAACAAACATCTTCACTAGTTCGCCGTTTGAAAGTATGGCCGGATTATTATACAGCTCTGAAAAATACAATTGGGCTTTCTCTATTATATCATCATCAATGAGCAAGGGGGCTCGACTGCCAGGTGGTCCTTCAATAGCAGTCGACAAAGAGAAACAAGCCCCTGAGAGAATACTATGACTCTGTAAAGAATGAAAAGGAATCAGGAAAATTCGCACACGTATCGACCATGAGGAAACTGCAAAGGATGATATACTATATGCTCAAAAAGGATCAGCCATATGATTCCTATGAGAGGCGTGACAGGAGCTGAGAATTAACATGCTGCTATGCATCTCGGTATAGACTGGCATCCTGCCATCTCCATAAATGGAAATCAGAATACCGCAGTGCGGTGAATAGTAGGACATACGAAATCACGAAAAGAAGGATAGAAAAGAGTTGATAGGCGAATAAATCAACATAGTAGGTTAATTCCTTATAGTGCTCACCTATCTATACAGTCGGACTTTTCTGCGTAGCCCTTGCATCTTTACAGCAATTATTACCACCATGATAAATGAGAGTAGGACGAGGGGAATAAAGATCATCAGGAACAAGACGTTATTTGTAATTTTATAAGAGCTATGAGAAACAACCAGTTCAAGAGAAATTGATTGTTGGTACGCTTTGAAACCTTCATAGGGGGGAATGGAAGAGTAGCCTGAAGGAAGGTTCACCGTATAGTTTACTTCTGAGCCGTACTTTAAATTAAATGACAGGGTTCCGTTGCTGGAATACTTTGTTATTCCGTCCAGGGTTACCGACCACGCAGTTCCTGGCGGAAGCCCTTCTTCATTGAAGACCACTACAGAGTCTATGGGGGTGAAATCTATAGTGATGTTTATGCCCTCTTTGAAGGCTTCCACTACCCCTCGTGATGGCGAGGCGTTGTAGCCAGTAATGTTGACCACTCTGAACTGGTAGACCCCGCTGAGAAGTGTTATGCGGATCGTTGATAACGTGGAGTTGTATTCATGATTGCCAACTATAATGGACCATTCGGTTCCATTAGGCAGACCTTCTTCGTTGAATGCAACCGTTTCTCTCAAACTTGCATGTTTTACGTGTGAGGAGCGGATGGTGAAGGTGGGCATTGAGGAGACATACGCACGAATTATCATCCCATTCCAGTACTGTGTAGTAGTGCCACCTCCATTGTCTCCTACTAGCCCTAAATAATTACCGTTATTAGAAACTGTATATGTGTTCGAAGGATTACTACCAATCTCGGAACCATAAGTATTCACTCCTATGGATAGATATCCTGTAGCAGTACCATCTTCTACTACAACACCTACAGTTACCCATTCATTACTCCAATAACCCGTATCCGGAGGTGCAGCCCATGAAGTCCAAGAAGATGTTGAGGCAATACCATACCAACCGCCTCCGTTACCTTCTCTCATCATCTGTCCGTTACCGTTAGAATTAGCTAAGAAATATAAATCTTGTAAATTTGCCGCATAACCATAAAATTCTATAATCATGTTTGTTGATTGACCACTTGCTGTTGTATATAGATAATTTCCATTCGCACCATTGGCGTAAAAGGCATATGTTCCAAATGAGGGATTGCCAGATGGTGCTGATGTAGTCTCTCCAGCGGTTCCTGCAACAGTCCAACCTGTTATAGAGTTACCAGAAAAGTAGCCTAAGAAAACTTTTGCTCCGTTATCGTATTCCCCATAAGTTGAAGATAATCCAGGTGCTTCCCCAATATATCCTGTTGCACTTAGGAGATTCTCTGATTCTGCGTAGATCTCAAGATTTAAGTTAGATGTTTCGAATGGAATCTTTGACCATACAACGAGATTGTTCGAACTTATTGATTCTATCCACGAATAGACTGGAGTTCCATTCGTGTATGTGATGTAGAAATTGGAACCCTGAGAATTAATACCGTATGTGCTGGGATTCGAAAATGTAAACATTTGTTGATACATTCCTGAACCAGACGGAGGATTTGATATTGTTATAGGATAAGTAGAAACAACAGGATTAAAAGGGTAAGAAGAGATATATCCAGTTGCATTCACAGCTTGATAATAATGTGTGTCTTCTGATAATCCTGTAATGTTGTCATGTTTCCCTGTTACATTTTTCAAAATCACTCCAGTAGAACTGTTCGATCTTATTCCCCGTTCGGTTACCGATGAAATAGGAGTTTGGTAACCTGATGTACCAGATCCATGAACGATTAGTGCGAATCCAGATATCAAAGTAAGAATCGCTATTGATAAAGAAACTGTTTTTATAATGTATTTTTTGTTCATTATAAAACTCCGTTTCAATATCGAAATCTCTTAAGCTATTTAATTTTTATTATGTCTATTTAAGATTTTAAGTGTACTTATCCCGACAACAGACACAATGTCACGGATCCTGTATAATCATAATATTTACTTTCCCCGATACATGAGGAGCAGTTTCAATGTAACTAGGAAGATATACCTCCATGAATTCTTCCTTACTTATAATATCAACATTACACTGTTCCAGTCCTATGAGGGAGTATACTAATTATAAGACAATATAAGTATTCGGCTGTGGGCTTCGTAAACGTGTAAAAAATCACTGTGGATGTTGTAAGGTAACCATTCGGTTATAGCACTGAATGGCTATCAAGATCGAATCGAATGTGCCTTAGTATAGTGCATAATGCCAGAGCAAATCAAGACACTCAAAAGATAGCCGGTCTTCTTAAACTAGAAGACTAAGAGCGTTTCCCATTGACCGACTCTGGGGAGGACTTTAATAGATATCTCTTAACTGTGTCTTATTTAAAACCTCCATAGGATTCTAGTATATTGACAGAACGCGCACGTGCGTATTGATTTTAATATTGATTACATGCGTGTGCGCAGGTTGGAAAGAATTTTTCATTTTTTACATGGCTCAGCGCAACAGATATACATTTCTAATGTTATTATCAGGGTATCGTTATAATTTCACGAACGCTTATAATCCTCATTCTGGCATGTTTCCATTCAGGTACTGCTCAAAAATGAAGGTTACCCCCCAGAATAACCTTTTTAATAAGTAGTTAAAATGATGTGCTATCAGTGTTCTCTAGCACGCCTATTTTTATTAAAGGGTGCTCTTAAAAATCAACAGTACATCAGATATAACTTTGTGCCTGGAGATTTAGAATAGGACATAGGATTACCCATGTTCACCTTTCGACAATACTACTGTTGGTAGGTTCAAAAATACTCTGTCCTATCATACATCTTGTCCATTAAGACGATAGACTCATGAAAAGGCCTTAGAGAGGTCCTAGAACTCATTGCAGGCCTGATACAATGCTTCCTTTTGCCTTTCAGGCTAGTAGCTAGATAGGATTCTATACATTTCTGGAGCGATCGACCCTAAAAATGAGTGTTTGATGGTAGTTTTCATAAGAAACTTAGAGGTTATCAGGTAGCTTGACTATTTCCTCTCCGCTTAATAAAGCCCTTAATGAGTTTCGATCTAAGACTTTCAATAGCGCCTAACTCAATTGAAGGGTACAACTTTAAATGTCTTATTTAACATAATAAATAAATAGAAAATTATACATTTGATGCACTGTCCTCTACTATTTAAAGGAATCAATATTATCTAAAATTTCTTCATAAAAATTATGTAAATACAATAGCATAAGGCCAATACTTTTATAATGAGTTCCAGCTCTGGCGCTATCCAACAAATAGGCAAGCTGCAACCTTCTCATTTCAGTCTTGATGCCTTATGGCATTTACTTATCTGGAATTTTGAAATGGAGTAACCACAATTGTATCTCCCCTAGAAACGTCGTCAAATTCCGCTTCTACGATACTTCTCCCGGGCTGTGTACCGCTTCTTCTTACAATTTCAGGCACTATCTCTTTCACGCCATCCACAAGAATCTTCTTGAATTCTATTGTCAGATCTTTTGGTGCATCGCAGCTAACCTTCAAGATATCAACGTCAAATAGAATGTTTATCTTTATTCGCTCTTCTGATTCTTTGAGGCCGAAATTCAGGAAAATGTCTTCCTCCTCGGATTTGCGCAGAGACCTATTGAGACCCAGGGATATTCCAGTTCTGCCTGGATAAGAATAAGCAATATTTTCTTTGGTCAGGACAATTTCTTTTGTATGGTCGTATGCCCTCATGTTAACAGCAGACAATTCGTTTATCTCCCCTACGGGAATTGAAACTGGTACCCCCGTAATAAGTCTCAATCCTGTATTCCTTATATGAATGAACATAGTCACGTGTGTTATTTCTCGGGAGAAATCAAAACCTATTGACATTGAACTAATTCGCATTTCCTCTCCCTGACCGTCTGTTGTCTTTCTGGTGTAATAGACTACCCCCTCGTTCGTCCTTTTGCTAATTAATTCAAGTTTGAGCAACTTATTAATATTCCTGTAAAGTGTTGCAGTACTGACAGGTTTTCCTATAGTTGTCTCTACCAAATTTTTAATCTCTCCAAAGCGCATTTCATTTCCTCGCATTTTGGTTCTAACGATTTCCTCGATAACATCGAAGACAGAATTTGATCGAGTCAAAATATAAGATTCATCCTTACCTAATGCTGGTTGGACCCTGAAATAATGCGAAACTCCGTTACGGTGGACAAACCTAAAATACTGATAGGTTCTGCCTTTTGACTTTGAATAGTAAATTAATTTTTTTCCTTTTTCGCCGCACACCTTGCAATTTTCGAGTCTTGCTGTCCTTCCCATTTGTTAGACAATAGTGTCATTTGATATCCAAGTTTCGCATTTCCAGCTATTGACGAGAATACTTCTATTTCCACCTTAATTGAATTACGGCAAAAGGTTCCACGTTTATGATCTGAATTCGCTTTACTGAAACAAGGTCGGAAGACTGATATTCCTCCACTTCACTTGATAGGTCTCTGGTTTCATTGGAGTTACCTGACGTGAGAGAAATTGAAAGCTTTGTTAGGTCTCTTCCAGATACTGAAAAGGTAAAACTATCTATTTTTGTAGCAGCTGAAAAAACATAAGTGAGCCTAGGCTCTTGCCAGTCATATTGGAAATTAATTTCTCTGATGTCGTTAGGTAACATTGGGTTCGAGAGCTTAAGCAAAAGTCTTTTGTCTTTTGGAGCGTCCTCTACAAGAATGACTCTTATCGGTTTCTTGTCATTGGAATCAAAAGCTACAAAATTAATATTTTCAAAGGACATGTCAACGTCTCCTACCGCCCTGAAAGGAATGAAATAAAGCGGCCAGGAGTGGTCATTTTTTACTCGATACGAATACATATGTCTCCTGTAAGAGGAATCCCTATCGATGTCCTCCAACCAAATTGCGATCGAATTAATTACAAAACTTAATCTTTCTTTAGAGACTGTATTTACATACAACAATCCTCTACCCTTTTTTTGCTTCTCCACTATTCCCATTTCTGCAAAAAGTTTGAAAAC
>JAMCUN010000023.1:0-42731 GCA_023381415.1 Thermoplasmatota archaeon
AAAGGATCGTCATATCTTGGGTCACCGTATTCCCTTGTAGGCTCCTCCCTCCTCACTATCTTTCCTTTCTCCACGCTAAGAACAACAATATTCAACTTATCGTATAGCATAAGATACACATCTACCGGAGTGCCATCTGCAACTCCCCTGATAACAACTTCCCTCCACTCACTGAGTGGAAGCTTAACTTCTCCACCAGAAAATCTCCTAGGATTCTCCATAAATATTACAACCTGACGGTTGAATATAATACTTTCTGCGGCTGTCCGCAGTGTAGAAACACCGCGATGATCGGGGACGCGGATGAGTCGTAGATGATTGATTAGATGACGAAGGGGCAGTCAACCCAGAACAAATGACTTTAGTCAGAACCAGATATGTGTTGGCAGTTGAATACCACTGGAGACCAAGGAAATGAATTTTGAGGACGAAGAGCAGGCAAAGATATGGATACTGACCAACCAGATCGCAAGGCGCAACATCGAGCCATTCAGACGCTTCGAACTTATCACTGAACGCGACAAACTGAAAAAATTGAGGAGCGACAGGGCCAAAAGACGGCTGAAGAACCTAGAATTGAGTACTAGACGCAATGGCGAAACGAATGATGGAAGTTCAGGAAAGGAAATATCCAATTTGGATACTTCCTTTATTGCTGCACACGGCGTTAGCGATGAAGACGACAATAATACTCATCAAAGCTCCCGGGAAGAAATAGCGGAGGAGTTGGGCGTCAGCACAGGGACTGTTGCGATGATGGAACAGATCGATAAAAAGAGCAAGGAAGGTAAAGTAGCCAGCAAGGTGTTAGAGGACCTGCGGAATGGTAAGACTTCCGTCAGCAAGGTTTATTTCGATTTGAAGAAGAATGAGATCGCAAAAAAGGGATACGACGGCAAAGGAACATACCTGCGAACCGTCAGGAAGCCACTTAAGTCCATAAAGAGAGGTAACTGTGGGTACTAGAAAGGTTGAACCCGATACTTTTTGCTCATGATTTATCGCCCTGAACTTGTGGAAGAGAAACAGGATACACAATGATACTAGTTGATTGCCCCAAAATGTCTACCTTGGTGCTGTCCATAGTACATGTTGCAGTCAGCCATAGGGAGAATTTATAATAGGGGAAGGGGAGAATCCGAACTCCATTCCTATGTTTATCTGTTGTATGTAATCATTGCTCAAATTCAAACCGAGCAATGACTGGGTTTCTGAGATGAAAGAAGAAAGATTCAGAGGGGAAAATACCGAACCTTCAGGTAGAAATGTAATGAGGGGAGCCCCGTTTGTCGCTGACCTGCTTTCCTCCACATTCCACGTTATGTTTTTCTGCGTACCATTTGCCACTATGTTGGAAGTGAAATGACCCAGTTCCAGGTGGTTCACATAGTATGGTGCGTAATACACATAGATCATAATCTCTACAAGTGGAGAGAATGTTGTTGGCGATGGTTGAATCATGATGTCGTACGACAGGTCTACTGGCAGGTTTCTTGAAGTATTGACAAGGTTGTATGATACAGTAGAAGATATGCTCTCCTTGATTGCATCAGATACCGTAATGGGAAGCCCGTAACGGAAACGTGCTGATGGATACCCAACCACATTGGCAGATTTTGTTATCACATCAGTGTAATTTGAGAATATATGCATGCTGCTGTTGGAATAGATGGAAATCGTCGTATTTCCCTGTCCACTCTGGAGATTCCAGAGGTTAGTGCTTACATTGACACCTTGGAACTGGTGGGATGCCTGAGGGTTCGAAGCATTCCCTACAATCCTATCGATTAGCACACCAGGGGAATTCATGCCAGAGTGTGTCTGCAGAATGAAGATACCAGATACAACGATTACAGCTGCTGCGATTATCGCTGTTACAATCTTTATCCTTTTCCTCCCCCTCTGCCGATCCAGGCTTTTCATCTTTCGAACCGTTAGAATCCATGAGCTTCTTCTTCAAAAACATTCTTGGTCGAAATATAGAGCATTACTGACTTATAATGCACATTCATATGATACATTAGAAATAAAAATAATCTCATCCAGTCCCTCCCGGAGAGCTATCTTCCGTCAGGTGGGTTAATATCTTGACCTCTACCTTGTCAAATCTCGAAAGATCTATCTGTGGACATTGCAAGGCTGCAACTGTGAACATACGGTCTGTGGTTGTGGCAAACATCCATTGATGTGTTCCTTCGTGATCATCCTGTACCTTAATATCGCCGTCGCAGTATGCTGGAAGGCCTAGTAAGTAGGGACAAACTTGATGAATGTAGTCACAGAATGGGCTAACACGATTTACCCACCATCGGGCGGGACGAAATGTGCTTTCTTATACACGAAATGTTATTATATTAGTAATAGGCTTTGATAAGTTGAGAGTATCGTTCCCACCGGTCTTCGAGATGCAATTGTTCATCTCTGACGGTCATAAGCAACATTTATATAATTTACTATCATGGTTTAGCATACATATGACATCAGACGTGAGGAGTTCGGGTGATGGATTTCGTACAGGTGACAGACTCAGGCATGCAGCCAAGGTTGTCAACCTGAAGCCCCTGAAGGAGATGGCACCATCATTAGATGAACCGCTCAGGTCTCTGATCCTCAGCCAGCCTGATGAAATTTCTGCTGAAGAATATAAGGCTAAGGCCATTGAATGGTGGAAGCTGGCCAGGCTCATTTATCAAGCGTAGAATCTCACGTCAGGAACCCAGGGACTTTCTTTCCATTATTGTTTTGTTCTCCCCCGGAATCGTACCTACGAATTTCCATCCCTGTTCCAGGTATGATTGTATTTCACTGTTTGGAACGAGTTTCTGCTCTATTCTTTCAGCTGGATGAATGCCCGCATCTTCAACTGCATCCACCGGAGTTTTAACCTTGCTTATCACATCGTTTATCTCTTCTTGCGTCATATCATCGATATTCATCCTCTCGACCTCTTCCTCGCTGTGACCTGTGATCAATGCAAGTGCACGGAAGACCTTCTTTAACTGGGCAGACCCATCGTCTCCCCTCTGTTCCGTTTCTATGTACTTGCAGCATTCATTGAATTTTCCCCTCATCTCTTCAACTACCCCTGTCCGCAGAAGTTTCTCAGTGCTGTACCTTGCAGACATGTCCCCCTTGTGCCCCATCCAGTACTGGAACCAGCTGTGGGAGATGATCCTCTTGTTTTCGCACATGTCAAGTGCAGAGGCAAAATATGACCTGAATACGTAAGGCCTGTAATCGAATCCAGCAGCAACTATAGCTTCTTTCAGCCTCTTTCTGACCATAGCAGTCGTAAGTGTGCCGCCATGCTGAAGGTAATTTGCACGGTCGTCTGCCTTTATAACGAGGGAATTGCCATCAAGAGCTTCCCCCCTCTTCATTCTCCAGTTCAGGTAGTCGGCAATGTATCTGGCCCCCTCTGGAGGGACCATTGTGAGATACCTCCTCCTTGTCTTGCTCAGCTCCTGTCTCACAGCAATCACCGCGGGCAGCTTCTCGTAAACAACTTCGTTATCCTTGATCTTCACGTCCTTGATGTCCCTTATCCTCAGTCCGTCCGAACCGTCAACATTACCCATCACCTCCGGCCTTATGCCGCTGAATGCAGCCAGAGCAATCATTGCGCGTGTTCTCATTGGAGCTCTCCGGAGCATCATTGCCACCTCCTCCTGTGTGGGAGGTGATTCGTCTGCAACAGAATCAGCGAGGCTCGCATTCCTGATCTTTATACCCTGCATTACCCCCTTCGTTCCTTTCCATGCACATAGAGAGTTGAGAACCTTCTTGAACCTCGCTATGTAAGATCCCCGGTATCCCTTATTCTCCATCCTGCTCACGAAATCAACAAAGTCATCCCGAAGTTTCCTTGACTTCGCGTCCTCCAGTATCCTTTCAGGAGTGGTATGATTGAGCTCACAGTAGAGGCCCAGTCCCCTGACGTACACCTCCGCTGTGTTTTTGCTCCCCTGCAGCAGATTATGATACCAGCTCGCTGTCGGTTTTGCCGTTTTGATGTATGAATATTTGTCCGCGGATGCCATGAATTCAGATAAAAACGGTATATTTAAGGATTGGGATTCGACCACCCTAGGGATACGGGCCCAGTGGGAATCGAACCCACGACCACCTGGTTAAAAGCCAGATGCTCTACCGAGCTGAGCTACGGGCCCCAGGCGGTATAGGTTGAAAAAATATAAATATTATCGGTTAAACTTCTACGTTTATTCCGAGTTTTTCAGTGAGTTCCTTGTACCTGTTCCTTATAGTGACCTCTGTCACTCCTGCAACTTCCGCAACTTCCCTCTGGGTCCTTCTTTCGTTTAATGATATACTTGCTATGTATATCGCTGCAGCTGCAACTCCTGTGGGTCCTCTTCCAGAGGTCAGATCCCTGTTTTCCGCGAGCTTGAGAATTTCCATTGCCTTCTTCTTCGCTTCATTTGATAGCCTCAGCCTGTTGCAGAACCTGTTTATATAATCTTCAGGTCTTGAAGGGAAAATACCTAGCTGCAGAATCCTGCTCATCATTCTGTAGGTTCTTCCGATTTCCTTTTTCTTGATTCTAGTTACGGACGCTATTTCTTCAAGAGTCCTCGGCACTCCCATCTGCCTGCAAGCCCCGTAAATGGAGCCAGCAACCACTCCCTCAATAGACCTTCCCCTTATCATGTTCTCCTTAACGGCTCTTCTGTAGATGACAGCTGCAGTTTCCCTTACATCCTTTGGCAGGCTCAGGTTTGATGCCATCCTTTCAAGTTCCTGCAACGCCTGAGCGAGATTTCTCTCCGCAGCGTTAGAAACCTTGATCCTCCTCTGCCACTTCCTGAGTCTATAGAGCTGTGCCCTGCTCTTGGTGGGGATGCTCTTACCATACGAATCCTTGTTCTTCCACGATATCTCAGTGCTGAGTCCCTTGTCGTGGATAGTATACGTCATTGGAGCCCCAGTTCTTGCCCTCGCCTCAGATTGCTCTGAATCGAAGGCCCTCCAGTCGGGTCCTTGGTCTATGAAACTGTCGTCAATCACCAGACCGCAGTCCTGGCAAACTAGCTCTCCTCGTTCATAATCTCTGACGAGATGGGTAGAACCGCACTCTGGACACTTTGTAACCTCTTCGAATAGGTCCCTCTTGCTCTTCTTGCTTTCTCCCTCAGCCATTCTTTCACCTCACAAATATTTCCTTTGCCGTGACTCCCTTAGAATCTATAGCGGCATATGGTGCGTTGACAGGGCCAAACAGTCTCGATATCTTGCCAAGCGGTTTTCCCTCCTTTCCAAAGACTTTTGTTGATAACTGAACCTCCCTGTTTAGCTTCGCTATAAGTTTTCCCTCTCTCACTCCTAAGACAATACCTATCTTCTTAAGAGAACCAGGCATAGGCCACTAATATACGAGTCTGGTATTTAACTATTTCGCAAATTTTTCCTGTGAGAACGGCTGTATTTTGAGGCCGCGACTACAAGCGCCTCATGCAGTACAGACGGCCTTTCCGGCCTGCTTATGAATTCCGCGTGGAACTGCGAACCCATGAAAAATGGGTGATCCTTCAATTCAAGTATTTCCATTCTTGTACCGCTTTCATCCGTCGCAGAAAAATGCAATCCATGCTTTTCTATCTCTTCAATGAATTTTGGATTTACTTCGTACCTGTGCCTGTGCCTTTCCCTGATAACCTCTTTACCGTACAGTTCAAATGCCTTTGTTCCCTTTTTGATTCTGACATCTATGTCTCCAAGCCTCATGGTTCCACCTTTTTCAGTCAGTCCTACCTGTTCAGGCAGCAAGTCTATCACTGGGTACCTGGTCTCTGGATTCAGTTCTGAGGAATTGGCGCCCTCTAATCCGAGTACATTCCTTGCAAACTCAACGACCGTCAGTTGGAATCCGAAGCATATCCCCAGTAGAGGTACCTTATTTTCCCTTGCAAATTTTATTGCTCTGATCTTCCCTTCAGTTCCCCTTGGCCCATACCCCCACGGGATAAGCACTCCATCCACGTCTGCCAGCGACTCTTCGATCTTGTCCTCCTTCTCGGAGTTGATCCACTTAAGTTTCACGCCTATTCCTGTCTTCCCAGTCACGTGCATGAATGCGTGCTCATTTGATATATACGAATCTTTGATCTGAACATATTTTCCAACGACCCCTATTGTTACATTCTGTGAAGGATTTTTGATGTTCTCCACAATTCCCCTCCAGAATTCCATCCCAGATTCATTCGATTTAAGTCCGAGTTTATCAAGAATGTAATTGGGCAGGACAGTATCATTTAGTAAGAGCGGCATTGTGAATATGTCGCTCACATCCGGTATACTTATCACCGCCCTTTCATCCACCTGAGTGAACAGCGCTATCTTTTCCTTGAGGTCGCTGTCAAGTTCAATCTCGCTTCTGGCTATAATTGCATCAGGTTGAATGCCTATCGACCTCAGTTCCTTCACGCTGTGTTGCGTCGGTTTGGTCTTGGGTTCCCCTACGCTCCTGAGTGTGGGGACATAAGTCACGTGAACGAAAAATATCTTTCCATCCTCCTCAAGTCTCATCTGCCTCAGTGCCTCAAGGAAAGGCATGGATTCGATATCTCCAACAACACCGCCGACCTCTATCAACACTATTTCCGAGTCGTCTTCCTTTCCTATTGCCCTTATCCTTCTCTTTATCTCATCAGTAACGTGAGGGATGATCTGAACCGTACTTCCAAGGAAATCTCCTTTCCTCTCCTTCTCTATAACCCATCTGTATATCTTGCCCGTTGTGAGATTGTTGCCGCTCTTCAGGTCCCTGCTCAAGAACCTCTCATAGTTGCCAAGATCCAGATCTGCCTCAGTTCCATCACTTAAAACAAAAACCTCACCGTGCTGGTAAGGGTTCATGGTACCTGCATCGTAGTTTAAGTATGGGTCTATCTTAACAATGTCGACCTTGTAATTCCTCTCCCTAAGAATGTACGCAAGAGAAGAAGTGATAGTTCCCTTTCCTATTCCAGAAATTACCCCGCCTGTAATTACTACAAAACGCACATCTCTTATTCCTAACGGCATATTAATCTTTTTTGAGGAGACCTGTATACAGTATAAGAGCACAGGAAGGGAGGAAAAAATCTGTTTCATGATTGTCCAACAAAGTATATCTGAGTTGTCTCCATGTAAATGTAATGGAAGACGAGATAAGGGTAATCACTTCTTCATACTACAATGAAAACGGGTTACCCGTAATAGAAATCTTTGGAAGGAACAGGAAAGGGGAGTCGTTCGTCCTTCTTTACAAGAAATTCCTGCCTTACTTCTTTGCCTTAGATCCCACCGAGGAAGAGGTAAGGAGGCTTAAGGCCGTGGAGGAGATGGTAAGTGTCGAGGAGAAACAATTATGGTACAAGGGAGAAATGAAAAGGGCGGTGAAGTTTACGTGCAAATCTCCGTGGAGGGTTCCCGAATTCAGGAAATATATTTCTGAAATGAATAGAGTGCTGGCTGCTGATATTCCATTCCATTTCAGATTCTTCTACGACTTCGATCTAGGAAGCTGTGTAAGATTCAGAGGAAATGAGGAGAAGAAAGAGAAGTTCTCGGTCGATCACGTTGTGGTTCTGGAAAGTGTCGAGAGAACTGAAGATTTCCTACCTCCACTCAAGGTCTTGAGTTTTGACATAGAGAACAGCATAAAGACCCAGCAGCTCTTCGTTATAGGATACACAGTAAGCTTCAAGGGCAGTTATTCAGACGGGGCCATATCAGGCGAACCTGCCGACATCCTGGACGAATTCATAAAGCTGGTGAAGAGGGAAGACCCGGATATCATCACAGGATACAATATCGATGGCTATGACCTTCCGTTTCTAGAAAAGCTAGCGAAGAAGGAAAATATGTTGATGTACCTTGGAAGGGACAACAGCTCCCCCCAGCGAATACAGGACCAGTTCTGGAGGATTCATGGCAGGGTCGTGGCAGACGCGTGGTGGAATGTCAAGCGGGAAATACATCCCAAGCAAGAAACACTAGCTTACGTTTCTCAGGAACTTCTCGGTGAATCGAAAGGAGACGTGGATCGTCTTAACATAGAGGAAGAGTGGCAGAAGGACAAAGAGAGGGTAATAAAATACTGCATAAGGGATTCCTATCTCGCTCTGAAAATCCTTGAGAAGATTGACGTCATAGAGAAGTACGAGAACATGAGTACAGTTTCCATGATACCCCTAGATGACGTCTGGAACTCAGGAAATTCTACCCTGATAGATTCCCTGGTCATCAGGGAAGCCGACAGGAGGGGAATCGCAGTTCCCATGAATAATTTCGTCAATCAAAATGCTGACAAAATTGAGGGAGGGTACGTCCATTCGATCGAACCGGGCCTTTACGACATGGTTGCAGTGATGGACTTCAAGAGCATGTACCCGAGCCTCATGATAAAGTACAACATCTGTTTCACAACCATGTCCCCTAACGGTGATATCGTCTCTCCTAATGGCACTCGGTTCCTTTCTGCCGGTGTAAAGCGGGGACTCATCCCAGAGCTGTTGGAGGGCTTGATGAAGACGAGAGACAGGTATAAGGATATGATGAAGAAGGAGGTAGATCACGATAAGAGAAGGTATCTTGACAGCATGCAAAGCCAGGTAAAGATTCTGATGAATTCGTTCTACGGAGTATTTGCGTCCAGTTTCTACAGATTTACCGACCAGAACATAGGGTCAAGCATCACTGCATTTGCAAGAGAGGCCATAAAGGGCATTATAAACGACTTTACCTCGAGCGGGATACAGGTCGTATACGGTGATACTGATTCCATCTTCATAAAGACAGGCAAAACTACCGTAGATGATGCGGTAGAACTGGCCAACAGACTGAAGGAAGAAGTGTCACACAAACTAGGCATAATCATTGAACTGGAGCGGGTTCTAGACCCCCTCTTTTCCCACGGTGCGAAAAAAAGGTATGCAGGTAAGGTTGTGTTCCCGAAGCAGGATGCAGGGAATATCGTGGTCAGAGGGTACGAGATAAGGAGAACAGACTCATTCGATCTCCAATCTGATGCACTGATGGAGATTTTCAACCACATCCTTGATAGGGATATCAACGGTGCACTACGCCGAGCGAAGGAGATAATATCAGACGTGAGGGAGGGGAGGGTCGAACCAGACAAGCTAGTGATATCTAGATCCGTGAAGGAATTTGAATTCTACAAGGAGATGGATTCGCTGGCAAACGTTCAGGCTGCACAGAAGCTGATGAAGATGGGTAGAGAATTCATCCCAGGAATGAAGGTGTCTTGGATCGTTGTGGACAGCAAAAAGAGGCCTCAGGTGGTGGAGCCATTTATTCCGAACGTGCCATTCAAGCACAAGCCGGACTATGAATATTATGCAGATCGTGTTGCACAGACCTTATCCAGGATAACAGAAGTCTTCAATCTGGACGAATCTTCACTGAAAACTGCAGAAATTAGGAGGAAGAGCACACTGGAGGACTTCTTCTAGGAGGGAAAATATTATTTATTCTAAGCGTAAATCAACTATGTGCCTGGCTATCCAGCAGATAATACTTCCTCAAATTCAGAAAAAACAAATGATCGGAGCAATCCCAAGAATAATGGTACACGTACAGGCATAGTGGATTCATATTCAATAAACGAATTCATCAGAGCAGAGATAGTGATAGACGAGGATGCAGGTGAGTCGCTTTACCGCCTGGTGTATGATAACCTCAACGAGAGAGATTCACTCATTTTAGCTCGACTGAAGGAGAAACTGGAAAACACCCTATGGAAAGCAGAAAGTGATACAATCACTGCAGATAGGGAGAAATACGTCAAGGATAAGATAGCTGAGATCGTGGAAAGTGAGGGGTTTGTAGTGAATGAAGAATCCCTGAGGTATTTTCAGTACTTGGTTATAAGGGATTATCTTGGATACGGGATGATCGACCCACTTATGCACGACAGCAACCTTGAGGATATTTCATGTGATGGAGTAGGTGTCCCACTTTTTGTCTACCACAAAAAATTTCAGAATCTGAAGACAAATTTAGTATTTGGTGAAGAACGTGTCCTGAATAGCTTCATAGTGTTCTTAGCGCAAAGAGGGGGTAGGCAGATATCAGTTTCTGACCCAATCCTTGACGCTTCCACTCCTGAGGGAATCAGGATAAACGCGACTTACGGAAGAGAGGTGAGTTCAAGGGGAGGAACGTTTGCAATTAGGCTGTTCAGGAAGAAGCCATTCACCCCTGTTGATTTGGTCGTCCTTAAAACAGCGACGCCGGAAATGATGGCATATCTGTGGCTAGCAATTGAGAATGGAAGCAATATAGTGGTAATGGGAGGCACAGGAGTCGGGAAGACTTCGACACTAAACGCGATATCGCTCTTCATTCCTCCAACATCGAAAATTGTCAGCATAGAAGACACAAGAGAGATAAACATACCTCACAGGAACTGGATATCTGCCGTGACCAGGAGCGGGGTAGGTGAGGGAAGGTTCACTACAGGGAAGGCATCAGGTGAGATAGACATGTTCGACCTCCTAGTTAGTGCATTGAGGCAAAGACCAGATTACGTGATCGTTGGAGAGGTCAGGGGAAGCGAGGCGTACAATCTCTTCCAGGCCATGTCAATGGGCCAATCTACCCTGACAACCATACATGCCCACTCCATCGAGGACATGATAACAAGACTAGAAAATCAACCGCTAAATATTCCGAGAACCATGATAACTTCTGCGAATATTGTGGTAAATCAATCAATAGTTAGGGTGAATGGCAGCATGGAAAGGAGGATAACCGAAGTGTCAGAGATCGTGAGACTTGACAATGAGTCTAACGAGCTGATCCTGAACAAAGTATTCACTTGGGATGCCTCGAGGGACAAGATAATCAATTCATCACAATCCAACAACATGCCTGGAAATGACGACAAAAACTTATTGATTGGAAGGAAGGAGGAAGAGGAAAGAGAGAGGCGAAAGGCTATAATTGAACTTATGGTCGAAAGGGGTGTCACTGATTATGCCGAAATATGGAATTACCTCCACTGGCATCTTGCAAGTGGCAGGGAAAAGAAGACAGGTTCATTGAACTTTAATGAAGGACGGAGGGATAAAACTGACTGACCGAAACGGTACCGAAAAGTCAGAATACGGCAAAATGAAACAGAAGAAGGCTCCCAGAAAGAAACTGGTTGACCTGTCAGCAAGAATGCTTTCTACCCTTGCCAGAAGGCTGAATCCTAATTTTCTAAATGCATTCGCATTCCTCCTTGAGAAAGCAGAAATGGACGTTTCAGCTTCAGACTACCTGAGTGAGGTGTTTTTTGTAGGGCTGCTGGCCGGACTCATATCCGCTCTGGGAGCTGCTACAATGCTGCTTTACAGACACTGGAACGCTCTAACATTCCTAATAGTACCAGCAATTTTTTCCGTGGTAATGTTCACAGGAATGTATCTGCCAAGAGCAAAGGCAGCTTCAAGGGGAAAGAAGATAGATTTGAATCTCGGGGCGGCTTTCGCATTTATCTCGGCTATGTCAAATGCTGATGTTCCAATAAAGGAGATTTTCCTCAAAATGGCCGCTATGAAGGAGTATGGGGAAGTTTCCAAGGAGGCTTCAAAAATCGCAAGAAGGACTGAGCTGCTAGGGATTGACATTTTCACTGCAATGAATCAGGTGGCAAGAACATCTCCTTCGGTTGAGTGGCAAAAATTCCTGCAGGGAGCAGTGTCCACGTCTACGGCGGGAGCAAGATTAAAGCCTTACTTTGTCAACAAGGCTTCAGAATATCAGAATTTCCTCAGGATTTCCCTGAAGAAGAATTCGGAGAGCGTCACCGTGTTCGCCGAAACTTATGTAACTGTCGGTGTGGCCTTCCCTCTTTTCCTGATAGTCATACTATCTGTGATGGCGGTAATAGCAGGAGGTGCTGCTGGAGCCACAATATCATTCTTGATCTTCTTCTCCTTGCTTGTGTTGCCTGCGATTACTGCTGCCTTCGTGATACTGATCTCGAGCATCAACAAGGAGGTCCAGATCTCTTGAATAAGTCATCTTTTTTCGGTTTGCTGTTCGGATCCGTGTCTATCCTGATAGGAGTCTACATCTTTGTAAGGTCATCTGACAATTTCACATACTTGCTTGACTTCGTGGTCTTAGGCATATTTCTGATTCTTGTTCCTGCGGGAATGAGAGACATCCTATATAGGAGCAGGATAAAGGCGATAGAAAACAGGTTACCTGATTTTCTGAGGGACGTGGCAGAGGCTGCGAAGTTCGGCACAAATCTGGCTGATTCCATAAAGGCGGCATCAGAAGGCCAATATGGAGTTCTAACCCCGGAAATCAAGAAGATTGCAGCTCAGATCAGGTGGGGAGTTACTGTGGATGAGGCGCTTTCTCAGTTCGTCTCTAGAAATAAGACGCCGTTCATTGAAAAGCTTATCTCCACTGTGATAGAATCTAACATATCAGGTGGAAACGTTTCCGAAGTGCTTTCCATGATTGCCTACAACTCAAAGGAATCTCAGGTTCTGGAAAGGGAAAAGTATTCTCAGATGAAGAGCTATATCATAATCATAGTCCTCGCTTATGCAGTTTTTATCCTGACGGTCTTGATCCTTGATCTTCGTTTCTTCCCTCAGATGTCAAGCTACCTACCTTCCAGTTCGTCCTCGGCACTATCGTACCTAAACATAAGTTCAATTCCTGTGATAAAGGATATTCTAGCAGCGGTCGTCATAATTCAAGGAATTGGGAGCGGGTTGATGTCTGGTGTTCTTGAGGATGGGAGGTACCAGAGTGGTTTGGTCTATGCAGGCATCTTGACATTGATTGGCTACAGTGCAGTGTTATTCTTGGGAGGCGTATGAAGATGGATGGTAACTCAGGAAATGGAGGACCGCAGGAACAGGGTCAGGAAGAGAGAAATGATAGAAACCAGATTCCAGGGAGTGAATCTAGGACGCCAGGAAGAGAGATAGTCGAGGAATATACGATTTCTCCACCTTTCAGCTCAGTCAAGATTCTTAGGGATTTGGAGAATGGGTCCTACTATTACAACGTGAACGAGCCAACCCTCTCCGAGAATGGAAGGATATTATTGCGTGCTTCAAGAGGACGATTCGTATCCGCAATGGAATCATATCCGCTGGAGAAGAAGGAAAGAATAGAAGCAATGAAGGATGTTGTTGTGTCCGTCATCGAATCTCTTGGGAGAAAATTGAGTGAAGGGGAACTTGAAAATGTATTGTATTATCTTGCCAAAGAGTTCGAAGGGTACGGAAAGGTCGAGGTTCCCCTGTTAGACGAAAATGTTGAAGATGTATCTTGTGTAGGTCCGAACAATCCAATATATGTGGTTCATAAGAAATACGGTTCAATTTCATCAAATTTGAGTTTCGAGTCGGAAGAGGAATTAGATGCCTTCGTTAGATTACTCGTCCAGAGGTCAGGAAAGCACATTTCCATATCCGTACCGATGGTTGACTGTTCTCTCCCTAACGGTTCAAGACTTCAGGCAACTCTGGGGAAGGAGGTAACGAGAAACGGTTCCACTTTTACCATAAGAACGTTCAAGAGGGACCCTTTCACGCCGCTGGACCTCATCAAATTAGGAACAATGAATGTAGATTTGGCAGTATATCTTTGGCTGGCCATAGAAAATGGGGAAAACATGTTTGTGATAGGCGGTACTGCTTCTGGAAAAACAACCACACTCAACTCTATCCTCCAGTTTATTCCGCCGAACAAGAAGATCGTTAGCATAGAGGATACCAAGGAACTGAATATCCCTCACGAGAACTGGGTTGAATCCATCACCAGGCAAGGGACTGGTGATGTGAGTCCATCTTCCGGGAAACGGGTAGGGGAAGTGAACATGTTCGACCTCTTGAAGAGTACCCTGCGGCAGAGACCAGACTACATAGTTATAGGCGAGGTAAGAGGCAGGGAAGCCTATACGGTTTTCCAGTCGATGGCAACGGGCCAGGCAGCCTTGGGGACATTTCACTCAAATGATATACCTTCCTTCGTCCATCGTCTTGAAGGTGAACCCTTGAAGATTCCGAGATCGATGATAACTGCTCTTGACGTAGTGGTGTTTCAAACGGTGGCAGCCGTAGCAGGAACGACAGTCAGGAGGATAGACAGTATCGTGGAGTTTGAGGGGATTGACAGTTCAACGGGTGAGGTTCTCACAAATACGGTCTTCACGTGGGATTCGGTTTCCGACAGTTTTAACCGTGTGAATAGATCCAATTTGGAACGCAAAATAATGGCCAGAAACAACTGGTCCATCGACCTTCTCGAAAGAGAGTTAGAGGGGAGGGAGGAGTACCTGAAATCCTTGTTGCCCAGGAATATAGAATTCTCTACATTTTCAAATCTGGTTAATAGGTTCAATACATCCGGTAAGGGGGATCAACGGCAAGAGCTGCAGAAAAAAGGAGAGAAATGACATGAAAGGAGTGCTGTACGAAGAAGAAGGAGTTGCTAGTGCGGTAGGTGCTATACTTGCAATCCTCATCTTCATCTTCTTGCTAAGCATATATGTTACCAGTTACGTTCCCGCTGAAATGACTTCCTATGAGGAGCAATATTCTTCTTCACTTATGGATGAAATAATGCAATTTGCAAGCTCAGTTAACTCCATGTCTGTCAATTATCAGCAGGGGGAGACGGTATCTGTTACTTTCGACCTACAGTCCGGATATATACCACTGTTCTCATCTCCTACTTTAGGGGAACTGACCCTCTCAGGAGCAACCAACAGAAGCAACGGCTTCATTGAGGTGAATAATACTAAAATGTCAGTAACTTCAGGGGGAGCACTGACTGTACTTACAAATAACAGGTATTTCGTTGACGAGGCTGTCGTGTATGAATTTTCAAGCCTTTATTATGAACAGTACGGTAGTAGTCCGCTAATCAACTCAACTCTCGCATTCAATCTTATGCAGGTGAATCCACCAACTAACGGAACAATTAACCTTTCTATGGACCTGGTGGACATGCAGGGAGGTACTTTAAGCACCTCTTCCGGGTCACCATTTGATTTGACTGCAACCGCTCTTTCAAAGAATATCTACAAAATGGATGGAAACTTCACACTCACACTATCTTCGTCGTTCGGGACACAAATATTCAAATCATTGCAAGATAGGTTCTCATATCTGAAGGGTGTTGCCTTAAGTTTGGTCAATGAAGGGAATGGAAGTGACGAGATATTCATAAGGTCACCTTCAACAATATCATTGACTGTATCAGTCCTCACAGTGATGATTGGGCTCAACGGCTCTTGATGGCCGAAGGATTTTAAACTGTTTAGACAACCTTACATGATGTAAGAAACGGAATCAGAATCAAAGTTTCCAATTATCCTGAGATTTTCCCCTCTTCCACTCGGTACTTGGGTTAGGAATGGGTATACCTGCCAGGGATCCTTTGTACCGATTTCATAAGCGGGATGTCCTTCTTCGAAGAGGGTGGCGCATATCTTAGCAGTCAAGGCCCTTGCATTGTATTCATCAAGCACTCCTAGAGAATGGAGATACTCGTGAAGTAGTATAACGAACACAAAAGAATTAATTTCGTCAATAGGCCTGTGGGCGAATTTCAAAGCATCGAGGAGGTTCCTATTCATTACGATATAATTCCCCCCTACTTCCCAGAATGCACCTAGCTGTGAAGGGAGATCCGCCAGAGCAAGTCCAAGACCAACTCTCTCCTTGTTAAGAGTAGATTTCACTGCTTTTCTTACAAGGGAGAATATAGAGTTATAATCAGTGACCTCCCCCCTTGTGCTTGAAAGCTTGACAAGTTCTGTGGAAAAATTTTCCCTCTGGTTTCCTCCGATTCTACTACCCAGCCCTGCTACCTTCCAATCAGTTAACGCATCCAATCTTGAAATAAATTGCATGAAAAACGAATTATACCTTCTATAAGTATTTATCTATAACATAGGACTGACAATTGACTGCAGTAATCCCGATTCAATCCCCTGGTGAACTACTCTCATTAAAATCGCTACACATTTCCTCACCTTTCATTAATAGAGGCTATTCTATATGTTCGTATACCCCAAAGTAGTTCTTATGAGGTGAGGTTCATGTCTCGTGGATGGTACTGGGACTATAAGCTAGCCATAATTTTCTGGGTAGTCATATTCATATCATTTGGGCCAATATGGCTGCTGTTTAAAGTCAATTTATACAAAGGCTCTGTTATCTTTAGCAATAACCCCCCGCCTATTACTTGTCGCAGGGACTTATCATTGCAACTTTCGTTGTAGGTGTTGAGTACCTAGTCGATTTCATTGTCAAGAGTAGGAGAAAATCGGTTCTCCATCTTCGATAGAAACGTGCTGACTCTAGTGGTCGGGTAAGAAGAATCAGAGAGAACATTCCACTAAATACTTCCTTGTCTGCAATGCTGACTTGCAACGTTCCAGTTCTATAAGGCGGCAGGTCACCCATTGTTTAAAAATCGAAGGAAAGTTGCCTGTAGATTCGTCAGGATATGCAAAATGATTAGACTTTCACTCTTTAGTCTTAAAACCTATTGTTTTTAGACTTCAATCCAAGTTCTAAGCCCATTGTTTCTTCGATATTTCCAATGAGATAACAGGTTAACTGAATGTTTAGCATTAATGCTTTAAGCTCATCGACGGAAGCTTTTCGTGTTCTCAGTGCAGCAAAGATATTAAGTAAATCAGCACCCCAGTAAGTACGTAGATAGAGCCGATTCCAAGATAGATAAGTGTCATTATCAGTTGTTGCTTGTTAATGTATTTGGCATCTTCATAGCTCAAAGATCTTTGATAATGTACCTTCAATTCCTTTTGATATCCGTGTGCTCCGAAGTCATAGAAGGCTCCAAAGAAAATTACTGCAGCGGAGGAAATAAAGAGTATGTCAGGACTAATGACAAAAAATTTTGATATTCCGAAAAATAACGAATAGACCCCTATCCCCATAAGTAACATTCCCATTATTGCTAGTGGAGGCCACGAATAAGCCCATCTTGCCCTTTTTACTGCCTCCTTTACTGTCTCATTGGTGGTCCTAAAAATGCCATTTTGACCTTCGGATCTATTTCCGCTCAGAATGTGATTAGTTCTCATTTATTTTTTCATGAATCTTCCTAAGTTCTTCCTGTGAGAAATGACAAAGGTACCAGTGGCCATTTCCAAGATCCTTTCTCGTCGGCGGTACGTCTTTACATTCCTCTTGTGCATATATGCACCTCTTGGAGAATCTGCATCCCTTGGGAACATTAACAGCGTTGCCTATTTCCCCTATTATTTCAACCTCAGTAGGATCCCAGTCAGGACTGGGTTTTGGAACTGCCTTAAGCAATGCCTTTGTATAAGGATGGCCCGGATTCTTTATAACGTCTTCAGTGTTTCCTGTCTCCATTCCTACGCCAAGATACATGACCATCAGCCTGTCGCAGACATATCTCGCAGATGCAAGGTCGTGAGTAATATAGAGCACGGAAATGCCAAGGTTTCTTCTCATATCGAGTATCAGGTTCATGAACCCTGCCCTGAGAGAAACGTCGAGCATAGATATCGGCTCGTCCATAATTATGAATTCTGGCCTCAAGACGAGGGATCTAGCGGCAGTGACTCTTTGTCTTTCTCCTCCAGAAAGCTCATGCGAAAACCGTTCAAAGAAATTCTCAGGTGGAGATAAACGAACAGTTGATAAGGCATTGGATACCATGTCTCTTGCCTCAAGAGGGTCCCTCGTAACCCTGTAAGCTATTATGGGCTCACTTACCACGTCATATACAGACATTTTTGGATCGATAGAATCATATGGATCCTGGAATATTACTTGTGTCAATCTCCGAAACGCTCTCATCTCATTACTCTTTTCTTTGACGGACGTTACTTCTATCCATCCATAGTCTATCTTATCCTTCGTTCCGTTTCCGATAAATGTTCTATCAACTCTCGTTCCGGAACCATCCGAGTTCGCGTGGCCATCCCCTTGGACTTTCAGTGGAAAGTAGGTAACTTTTCCTGAGGTTGGTTCCAACAATTTGACTACAACCCTTCCAAGAGTTGTCTTACCTGATCCGCTCTCACCTATTACTCCGAAAATTTCTCTTCTGCGTATCTCAAGATTAAGGTCATCCACGGCCCTAACAAATTTTGAGCCTTCTTCCCTTGAAAACAGTGAACCGGCAGCGCTAGCTCGAAGAGTAAAATATTCTTTCAGATCCTCTATCTTCAGGATGACATCGTCTTGATCTATTTCAACTACTGGAAGTTCTTCCCCATCGGTGTCAGCTTGATTGGCCATAAGCTTCTCTGCAAAATGGCACCGACTAAATCTTCCCGGTATAACCTCCCTGAGCTGAGGCTCTTCCTCTCTGCATTTCTCTTCTGCAAATTCACACCTTTCCGCAAACAGGCATCCTTTCCTTTCTATGTAGGCTGATGGAGGCTCCCCTGGAATTCCCTTCATAACCTTTCTAGCCTTTTCCAGGGAGGGATAGCTCTTGATCAGGGCCAGAGTATAAGGGTTCAGAGGTTTCAAATAAACATCCCAGGTATTCCCAATCTCCATTATCCTGCCTGAATATAGTACAGCAATTCTTTCCGCCAGTTGGGATACAACTCCAATGTCGTGAGATATCACGATCATTGCTCTTTCAGATTTGTTCTTGATTTTCTTCAGTTCCTGGATAATCTTTGCTTGTATTACCACATCCAATCCTGTTGTAGGTTCGTCAGCAATCACCACTGAAGGGGAAAGTGCAAGAGCCATTGCAAGGACAGCTCTCTGCTTCATGCCTCCGCTGAGTTCGTGTGGGAATGCTTTCAGGACGCTCTTATTAAGCCCCGCTTCTTCAAGCACCTCAACTATCCGCTTATCTATCTCCTGTTCATTCATAGTGGTGTGTATTTTGAAAACTTCTTTGATCTGCTTCTCAATGGTGTAGGCTGGATTGAATGCGTTCATAGAACCTTGAAAGACCATAGACGCTTCCTTCCATCTTATGTTTATCAGTTTTTCTTGCAGAATCTTACGTTCTCTTCTTGAAAGTTTCCTGAAGTTCTCCCCTGATCCTTTGGAGTCTGCTACTACTTCGTTGTTCAGTCTAACCTCTCCTGTCACTTCCCCGTTCTCGGCCACGAGCCCCATTATCGCAGTGGCAAGACTTGTCTTTCCGCAGCCGCTTTCACCGATGACTCCAAGAGTTTCTCCCGGATATATGTCTAGGTTAACCTCCTCTAGGGCAGTTAGCTTACCGTCATAAGTTTTAAACTTGATGCCGAAATTCCTGAATGAAACCAAGGGTACCCTTTCGCCGTTATGCATATGATCTGTCATCAAACTAACGCCTCCTTAACCTAGGATTGACCACTTCATCTATTCCCCTGGAAACAAATATAAATGCGGTGACAAAAAGTGTCAGGGCAATCGTAGGGGGAAGTACCCACCACCAGGCTGTTGCTGCAATGTAGAAGTTTTCCTCAAAAGGATTTAGCATAGCACCCCATGTCATTATAGTCAGAGGAACAAGGCCCAGGAACTGAAGAGTCGAAATTGAACCAACGGCTCCGCTGACATTGCCTGCCGTAAGGTAAGCAAGGACTGGCAAAATATTCGGCATCAAGTTTAAAACTACGATCTGTCCAGTCTTTGCGCCGGAAACCTTGGCTGCATCAATAAAGGTCCTCTGCTTGACGCTCCTAATTATTCCTAGAATCGTGAAAGTAATAAACGGCCATAACGTCACGCTTAGTATCCAGATGACGTTTACAAGGGAAGGTTTGATTACAGAAACTAATGCAATTTCTAGCGGAAGGAACGGTATCAAGAAGTATGCAAGTACCAGGGTATCTGCTGCAGTGGAAATGAAACCTCTGTAGTATCCTATCAACACTCCGAAGGCCAAGGCAATAGCTATTCCTATTATTCCTACGACAATTCCAACTTCCCAATCTGTTGGGAAGCTAGCTATGAACTGGCTCCAGACGTCATTTCCAGCACTGTTGGTTCCTAGCAGAAATACCCCTCCGCTGGCCGAATGAAGAGTCGGCGGAATAGGATTGATGTCCTTTCCATCGGATGAATATACGTAAAGATAGCCATTTGTGGACCTGAAGGTTATTACCTCTGACTCGGTTGCCGAATCGTACACCAGATTTGGCACAGATATCTGCTCTGAAGCTGATTTTGGCACCAGTCCCCAGGTGAACGGGTTTGGGCCCAGAGTCACCATCAACGAATAAACAGCACCTTTCGAGCTGGAAATGATGAACGTATTTGCAGCTGGGTCATAGATTGGATCCCTATTGTAGATTCCATATATGGAAGGAAGCGTAACTGTTCCTGCCAATTTATTGGGTCCACTCATTAAGTAAGCTTTGTCCTTGACAATTGTCATTACTGTAGGAAAGACACCTATTTCAGAGGTTGAAGATATGGCGCTCATATCTGGAGATGTCGCGTTAAGCAACGAAACAGGAGATCCGTCGGTTGCATTGATGGCATACAATTTGCTTGAGGTGGTATTGTTTGCCGCAGCCAGTATGAAATTCGAGCTAGAGGTCCTCTTTTGGAAACTGTACGGTATGTACATGTTTCCCGTGAAACTCATCCCACTTACGTTTGTCTTCCAAGCCTCCGTACCGTTCATGTGGAAGGCAATGATCTGGCTTGCCGAGGTAACAATTACGAGCTGAGATGTAGAATAGGTGAAAAATGACCCATACACCTGTATACCTGTCGGCTGGGTAGAGAAGGGTAGTTCTCGCTGCCATTGAACCGTTAGTCCGTCATCCATTAGCTCAGTAAGGAAGTAACTAGAGTTGGTTGTGCTCTGGGTAACTGCAAAAATGCGCCCTATGTTCGTATTAGGGCCATACGGGCTTGAGGATGCGCTATAAAAAGGAATAAAAGTGAAGCTACCTTGGTTATTTGGGATAGAACTGCTGATTGGCATTAGGACTAGCCTGGAATTCGGGAGTACAGTGCTTTCGTAACCAACTGCTTGGGGAGGAATGACCTGGCCATTTGAATTGACTTCTGTAATTTTTGTGAGATTTATGTATCCGTCCGCGGTAGCAGTTAGGATATAGTTTGAGTAAGAATCGGCATAAGTGATTTCATTGATGGATTGAACAAGTGTAAACACAGACATTCCCATTGGATTGGATTCATTGATGCTACCATTTGTTACTGAGTAGATTCTTCCAGTCGAATTGATTAATCCTGTACGTAAACTGAGGGCTGTTATCTTTCCATTTGCATTGATTGTATACACATAATTGCTTCCCCCAACCGAGGCAGAAGATGCATATGAAGTGATATTGCTTTGGATACCTCCAGTGAAGTTCCCCACAAATCCGGATACCGACAACTCTGGTACTGTAGTATCTATAGCAGGTGCAATGTAAACTGCAGGATCTTTGTGAAACGTAAGAACAGGAGAAGCTATAGTGACCACGACAAAAAACAAGAGGATGTAAAACCCAATCTTTCCGTATGGATTACTGTAGAAAATCTTCCAGGTCTTCTTAAATCTGTACGACTGGAACGACAATCTCCTCCGTCTCATTTCCCTCATACGCTGTTTTTCGTCCTGGGAACCCTTACCATTGGATTTCTCATCGTAGTTTGTCATCTTTATAACCTTATCCTTGGATCAAGCCATGCGTGGATAAAATCAACTGACATGTAGGTCAATATTGTTACAAGAGAGATTAGGAATAGAGCCCCTTCAGAAAGTGTATAATCAAGAGTCAGCGTTGCTTGATATAGAAGATGCCCAATACCTGGATATGAGAATATGTCTTCAACTATGACAGCACCGCTCATCAAAAGTGCAAACTCCAGGGCCATTCTAGTACTTACAGGAATCATTGCGTTACGTGCGGAGTGGTGAAACATGACGTTTCCTTCAGATACCCCTTTCGCCCTAGCTGTTGTTATGTAATCTTCTCCTAATACCCCTACCATCGCGGCTCTGGTCGTAAGTAAGTGGGCCGCGCCTTCGATAACAATAAGAGAAGTCACAGGGAGAAACAGGTAATATGCAAGTTTTAGGGGGTCTGTCCATAACCAGTACAATTTCATCTGAAGTTCGCTGATAGGAAATATGGGCCTGAGGGCGGTAAAGTATATGACAAGCCAAATGGCGAGGACGAAGAATGGTATTGCGTTTAGGACATTAGCGGTTCCTAGGAGTCCTGCTTCCTTCTTTGTCTGTCTTACCCATGAAGTCAAGACTCCCAGCGGTATTCCAATGGCGAAGGAGAGGACTGCTGCAGTGCCGAACAACAAAAACGTGTAGGGTAGTGCTCCTTCTATTATGTTCCATACTGGAATTCCCTCAAAATAATCGTATCCAAAGTTAAAAGTAAACATGTCTTTCATATAAATATAAAAATTAACCGGATTCCACTTACCGCCCGCAAGACCGAGCTGCGTTTCAATCTGTAGCAGTTTTTGGGAAGAAGCGCCGTGAGTCTTAGCCCCAAATAGTATCAGTTCTGCAGGGTTTCCAGGCATCAATCGAAAGACGACATAAAGAATAACTGCAATCAGTATAGCTAAAACAACGGTTTGGATCACCTTGCGTGCAATTACGTAGGGATTCATTTGGAAATCAAAACCAAATTGGATATTAATCTTTTCTGAAGGACAGACCAATAATAGGCCTGATTTTAAACCATGGTGGGCGGTCAGGAATCAAATCTTTAGACCCCCATGATTTTAACTTGATATTTTATAAGGTTTGATGGTTTGCTAAATAGAGGCATATGCTTGTTAGCTTTCAGCAAGTTGACGCAAAAACCAGAGCATTTGCAATTCGTTCCTGACAATTCCAATGACCTTTATTTTGATGCCTTCTCGCGAGACCTCCCCTGTTGATTGCCGTCTGCCTTCGATTCCCTACTCATTTCGAAATTAAGGTTGCTCCTGGAAGGAAACCTTGCTGTCGTATTCCTTAAGTAGGTCTATTGCTACTTTGATACCTTTTTCGAGTTGCGAATCTCTTCCCTCTTGCCAATCGTCTGGAGTATTTTCCACCTCAATAGTTGGCTCAGCTCCGTAATTTTCTAGGTTGAAACCGACGTCTTTAAACCAAAATGCAAATTCCGGCTGCGTAACTATTGTTCCATCTGTCAAAGGATGCCTGGGGCTAATGCCAATTACTCCTCCCCAAGTTCTAACACCTATTACAGGGCCGAGATTCAGCAGTCTAAAAGAATGCGTGAAAATGTCGCCATCCGATCCCGCATTTTCGTCGACTAATTCAACCATAGGGCCATTTAACGAATAAACAGGATATGGCTGCTTACTTCCTCTTCGTGGAATGTCATATCCTATCCTTTTCTTTGAAAGCTTTTCAAGTAAAAGCTGGGACACGAATCCGCCACCATTATACCTCACGTCTACGATAAGGGCATCTCTCCCGGATTCTACTGGAAAGAGCCTTGCAAACTCAGAAAATCCCACAGCTCCCATATCAGGAATGTGAATATACCCAACCCTCTCATTTGTCCTCTTGTGAACCAATTCCCTATTTTGTTCTACCCATTCTCTGTATCTCAGTCTCTTTTCGTCAGGGATCGTATGGATATAAGATGTGATAATCTTCCCCTTCCGTTCTACCTCAAGCCTAACTATGTTATCCGTAAAATTGATCAGAGCTTCCTCAATGGTGTATCTCTCATTCAGTGGCCTGGAATTGACTGATAACAGTTTGTCTCCTATTCTTAGAGTCTCAGAAGCGAGGAAAGCCGGTGATTTTTCGCCATAATTTGATAAATTTGCCTCTAGAATGTGTTTTATGTAATAACTTCCTGCTGAGAACTCAAGGTCCAATCCTAGTTTGCCAGAAAAAATCGGCTTTGTGTCCGACAATTCTCCTCCTATTTCGTATGAATGAGAAGTTCCGAATTCTCCTTGGAATTCTCTTAGAATATCTGACAACTCGTACCTTGATGATACCAAATCAATAAAATTGTCATATTTGGAGAACGCATCCTTGTATTTCTCGTCAAGTTTGCGTTCGTTCCAGTAATTCTCCCTTACCAGTCTCTTTGTTTCAGAGTACATCTGACTCCATTCGTCTTTCAAATTGACCTCAAGCCTCAATCTCTTGTAATCGAATTTCTCTTTACTGTTGATGCTACTTGCTCCCTTTTCAATTCGTTCAACCTTTATCCTCATCAAATTTGATTCGTTATCGCGTACAACAGCAATTCTGCCATCGCCGGAAACAACGAAGTCGGACACATTTTCAATAACAACATCTTCCTTTTGAGTTGCTGGATTGTACTTGATAAGTTTTCCTGTTTTGTGTGTATCCGAAAAAAGGCCAAACTTTGACATTCCTTCTATTGGAAATTCTAGCAAAAGAATTCCGTCCTCACACGCATGAATCTTATCGTAATCTGAAGGCCTAATCCTAAGGCTTCTCACCTTTTCCTTTAAGCCTCCAATCGGAAATCTATCGCCATTGCCTATATTTTCCTTATTCCTCTTTTCTTGTTGTCCAATTGGAAGGTTGTCTAACGTCATAACTGCTGAAGGGTCAAGCGGAACTACCATAGGCATAATGGTAGTCTGGAAGGATAGGTCAAACACCACCTTGTCCCTGCTTGGGTCTAGATTTCTGTTTGAAAGGAAATACAGGAATCTTCCATCATTTGAGAAGGTGGGAGAGAAGTCATCTGATCCGTCTTCCGTAATATTATAGCATTTGCCTTCATCAGCTGAATATAGTTTGATTACTTTCGACGGGCCGCTTCCGAAAAAAGACTTTACAGGGTAGGAGTAAGCTACAAACTTCCCATCACGAGACCAAGCTATATCAGAGATAATGCCTTCGGTGCTTCTATCGATGATTGTAGAGGTCATCTTCTTTTTATTCAATTTTAATAAATAGAGCTCACCTCTATTGTTTGAAACTGCAATGCTATTTGCTTCTGGGGAAACCTCCAAATTTTCTATTATACCTTTGGAAAATTTAAGCTGAGTCGTGTTCGAGAGTATCAGGTCCCTGATGTATATATCTTCCCCTCCTTCTTTGTCCGATGCATATATAAGGGTATTTGGAGTGATAATTTTTGTAAATTTCACTCGTTCCTTTGAGTTTCCCATTTCACTAACGAAGCCGGAATCGAAAGGAGTGGAATAGCCTCTCCCTCTAGTCACAATTGTTATGTTCTTGCCGGTTTCGTCCAGACTGAAGTGTTCGAGATGCTTGGATGCATCTTCATACTTTAGAGGAACGTTGTCAGACGAAGAGAGTATTCTCACTCGAATCAATTTAGAGTTGTCGGTCTGGGGGTCGTACAGGTAAATTTCACCCCCCATTTGGAATACTGCTCTATCTCCATCAGATTTAGCATTTCTAACGTAATATTTGTCAAAATTTGTATGCTTCATTAGCCCTTTACCTGTTAGATCTACAGAATGTATGTTTCCGGAACCGTTAAGGTCAGTGATGAAATATAACCTGTTGCCAACGTAAAAGGGAGAGGAGACGTGATGCTTTAGATCTACTATTTTTCTGAAAGCTCCCCCGTGTTTCGAATACCAGATTACTCCCGCCGTTCCTCCCTTATATTTCTTCCAATGTGGAATGTCCAGGGTATGTCTTCCGAGTGCAATCCCATCTTTGAAATACAAAATATGAGTTGCAGGTCCATACGGCATTTTGGTAAGAGGTCCTCCTGTGGGCTTGACTCTGTACAAATGGGTTGTAGCAGTGAAAGGGCTGTAACTGTCTGTAGATACGACCACTTCTCCGTCTGGAGTCCACCCCGCTACATCAGTGTACATCCGCCTGCTTGTACTCTTTCCACCAAGGTATGTAATTCTCCTAATTTTCCCATCGTCCAGGTTTATCGTATATATATCTGCAAGACTGCCATCAGTACCATATTCAACTCTGAACGCAATGAACTTGCCGTCTGGAGAAAACTTGGAATTTGTGACAATGCCTAGTCCTGTAGTCAATCGCACGGCAAGGCATTCTTCTTCATCCATTAACCACAAGTCATTGTTCCAAACAAATGAAATCTTTTTTCCAAAGATGTCCGGGGACATAAAATAATGATCCATATGGGTTTACATTACTTAATATCAGTAATATATTTTCTGGTAAATCAAAGCAATAGGCGCAAAAGACGAAAGACAGTCAGATGAAATAATTAAAAATAAAATAAAAAAAGAAATTAAGTTTAGGTTGAACCTGGTGGTTTTTGGTCAGCAGAGTTTCCTTTGGACTTAGCTTTTCTGTATTCAATCGCTGCAATTGCTGCTGTCACCACAAACAGAACCAGAAATACTCCTATTAGGGCCCAGGCATATGCAGGAACTTCTGTAACGTTTGAATAAAGCGTGGTGTTCTTGTAGATTGTACTTACGTGCGTAGTGGTAACTACTTTTTCAGGCACTATGTAGAAGGTTTGGGTATTCGTCTTTTGCGGTGTTGTTATGGTTAGAGTCACTTCGGTAAGCACAGTAACGTTTGGAGCAGTGTATGTTAGTTCCGTTGAACCTGTGGATCCTGTGTTGGATGAGGTTTCAGAAACGTTTCCAATACTTGCACTAACTGTGAAACCTATTCCAGAAGATGCCGGTCCTGCAGAAGAGGCAAGAGTTGAGTTGACATACATCGTATAGCTCTGGTTTCCTGTGATCGTTGTAACTCCGTTTACAGATTGGGAATTTGCAAAGTAGGCAGTCACCACATTTGGAGATGCTGGGTTATTGACTAGAGGAGCGGATGTGACCGTCGTTACCCCGACTACTGTGTAATTCTGCCCTATTGCACTAAGTTGCCATTCATCCGTTGGCTGAAGGTACGGATCAGTGAATGGTTGCCCTACGTATGTAAGGACTCCTCCTGGATACTGCACTTGGTATATACTGGCGTTGAATGTCACAGTAGCCATTCCGGTCGAATTAGTTACTACCTCAATTCCTGGAAGCACGGTTGTACCGAAAAGTGCATTAGGATCAGGATACTCTATCGCCATTCCGTTGCCTGAAAAGAATCCTCTGTTAGCTCCCAGTGCATTTTGAGCAACAATATCTACTGTAAAGTTCTGCGCAGGTCCTCCAGTTCTACTGTTAGTAACTTTCACAGTTACCGAAGCTGTACCGTTGGGTGCAGATATATTTGGAGTCGAAGAGGTTATGCTTATTTGATAAGGTGCCGTAGATTGAGTCAGTTGCACTGGAATTTCGACAGGTTGCAATCCTCCAAAGCCGATGCTTGATGTGGAATTGGTCTGTTCTCCTATGGTCTGATAAGGTATCTCTCCGGTAACAGGAGCGCCCGCATAGTAGTTTCCAAAGAATATGTAGCTAAGGAGACCTTTCGATAGAGAAGAAGAATTTACGCCCGTTGCAACTTTGACCCCAAAGGAGAAGGTTCCGTTTGCACCTGTGGACCCCGACAGCTGAGTGATATTATAGTTGCCGTTGAATGAATAAGCGTCCGTAGATGACGTCAGCAGCCCCTGTGTGAGCGTAGAAGTCTTAGCACTAGGATTACCCATATTGTTGATTGACAGAATAGCATTGTTCACTTGGACAGAGTAGCCATATCCGGATACTGGGTCTCCCGTTGATGGATTGTATATCTCTATTTCCGCTAACTGATAGGCTGATGAGGTATTAGAAAGGGATGGCATTTTCAGTATCTTGTAAGCAACAGGTACAGGGCTCAAATCGATGTTAGTGTAGCCTATTGTAGGTATGACCTTTAGGCTGGAGCCTAAGATTGTCGCTGAAGCAGTAATATTGATCTGGGAAACGTAATCGGCAGTGTATATCAACGGGTTGCCGTTGAAAACCTGGAATTCGAAGTTGTATATGCCGTTTGAGTTTGTTGTTCCACTAATGCTGGATATATTGATCAGACCTCCTGCCGGAACCACACCAACCGTTACTGTTGCACCAGAAACAGGTGCTCCGTATTGATTCCTAACAGATATCGTTATATTTCCGTATTGTCCGTCATAGTATACTCTCTTGTTAGGCACCAAGGCTATGCTTAGTTGCTCCGGGGTTTGGCTCGGTGTAGGCTGAGTAGTGGTGCTGGTTGTCTTAAGGTGCATTGAGTCGAAACTCCAGTAGTAGTAATCTTCGAATGGGAGACTGGTGTTCGTAGCATTTACAAACTGGGAAGTAACCATTGGCTGTATCTGTACACCATATCCGGTAACTATCCAATTTGCTTCTGCGGCGATTATGCCTTGAATCTCATCAGATATGGCAATTCTTTGGGTAAGATTTGTAATCACGTTTATCTGGTCAGTAAGGTTATTCAGCAAGCTCGTAACCTGCAGGCCGGTAAGATTCTGACCATCCCATGTCAGGTTGCTGAAAGGTCCATTGAAGAAGCCTGTTCCTACACCTAGAGTGTTGTAGGCCTCTTGATACCATCCAGTTGGGTCTCCTACGAACCCGGTTATTCCGAGAGCATACGCTTGTCCTCCGACACCGATAAGGTTCGCCACCAATGTGTTGAACGCCTCTTCAGTGACAGTTGTCTTGACTCCGATAGCAGACCATTCCTGTGCTATTACCTGTAGCCCTTCATCGGCCTGTGGGGTTTCCGATGCTGGAGTAGTCTGTATGTTCATAGTGAACTGCGATCCATCATAGTAGTACTCTCCATTCTTGTAAGTCATACCAGGTGTGCTGTTTAGCAGGCTCATGGCCAAGGAAGGGTTGTACGAGTAACTAGGGAGGGTAGAATTTACCCAAATTGTTTCTGTAGGTGGAAGCTGAGATGTACCTGGTGTTACATATCCTTCCTGTATTACGGAGTCGACATATGCGTTATCAGTTGCATACCACAGGGCTTGCCTTACCGAAGTCTGGCTAAGCGCTGGATTTATGCTAATTGGAGTGAACCCGTAGTTTGAAGCATAGTAGCTTGACTCTGAAGCATTAAAGGAGTTCAGTCCTATGAAGTTAAATCCACCTCCGCTAATCTCCTCCAGATATGTGTTTGGTGAAGTTGCAAGGGTTGGAAGGAACGACGGAGGAACTCCATCATATTCAGTGTCTACTTGATTTAATGTAACAGCGGTCACGGCAGCAGATATCGATAGGAAGTGTTCCATTTCAAGCGAGTAGAACTTGGGAGTCCATTCTCTGTAATCTTTTGTGTACTGAACGAAATAATGAGGATTTACGTACATAATCCAATACTTGTCATATATCCAGCTGCCTTGCGGTTCGCCATAGTTGTTCGAGAACATGAAAGGTCCTGTTCCTACTAAGCCTGGAGCTTGTCCTGTTGTTGGATTATAGCCCATGTTCCATTCGTTGTAAGCATTTGTGGAAGGAAGGCTCGCGTTGTAGTTCCATGACGGGGATGTTGAAGCATAACCATGTCCCTCTCCGACCCATATGTGGTAAGGCAAGATAGGGGCACCTAGAGTGATTGTAACAAAGGATGCGCTCTGCTGGCTAAGGTAGTAATCCACTGTTGTATTATTTACAGGTACAACATTGACTATGCTAGCAAACTCGGAACTGTAGTCCAAGCTGGAGAGCATTATCTCCCAAGAAACTATGAAATCTGCAGATTGGACGTAGTAGGTGCTCATCTTCATGCTAGGGAATCTGTAAGTATAATGTTCTGGGACCCCGGTTGCGTTGTTGAAATCGGTGCTGTTTGAGTATGTGTAGGTGCTAGAAGGAGAGCTGAAGTCGGTCCACTGTACGCCCTGTCTTATGTTAACTTGGTAGATGTATTTTACCGGTTGGAATGATCCAGTTATCGGGTCGAACGTTGTCAGATTACCATTCCCACTAAGGCCCAGAAATGTACTTGTCGCATTTGCAGGCGTATAAGAAGATATGTTATATTCGTTCCAATTTGTGGCCAACCAAGGAACAATTGTTCCATTCGGAGTAATAGCATCTGCTGAATCGTAAACTTCACCCAGAAGTGCAAAACTGTAGACATCTGATGCTTCCCAAATATTGATGTATTCGACGTTTTGGGTCGTTGCAGCTATATAACTGCCATTAGTGTATCCCGGCTCTTGTTCCGTTGTCGTAGGGTAGGTCCACGGAGTTGATGAAACGGTGCTTGCGCTTTTTGCTGATAAGCCGTGATCTGGGGTTGCACTGGCCATAATTGCAGTTGCGGATAGTACCATTATCAAAGAAATCGCAATTGCAACTACCATTTTGTAATTCCTATTTTCTGTCAAATGTTTTACCTCCTTTATTCTATTTTAGTGCTTGCAAAAGAGGCATATAAACTTTTATGAGAAATCCCTAAGTTTGTATCCTGGGATCATCTTTGAAACTTAAGATAGCTTAATTATTTATCCGTGACTGATTGGGGTCATATGGAGGTAAAGGAACAATTTGATAAGAGATTCAAGTTCATAGTAGCAAATAGCAGCATTTCAAGGTTCGGACTTTCTGCGTTCAACATTATTATTATCTGGGTGGTCTTATTCGAGACGAAGAACGCGTTTCTTGCAGGTTTAGGAGACGGTTTGCTTTCTCTACCTCTCTTCTTTAGTTTTTTAATAGGAGCATTGATAGACAGAACAACTAAGAAGAGACAAATCGCCCTTTTGGTTAGCTTCCTGAGAGCAGTGTTCTTGGTTTCCATTTTATACGGTATAATGGAACATTCTATTTTCCTCACACTAGCATCGATATATGCCAGCGGGTTCACATTAGGTCTTACGTCTGACGTAGTTAATTCAATACGTGCCTCTTGGACAAAGGAGGTACTCAAGGAGAGTCAGTACAAATCCGGCTCAGCATTATCTAGTGTTGTCACTTATGTGGCTGAGGGGGCTGGATATCTTCTATCAGGTGTGATACTACTTCTAGGATTTACTCTTTCATTTGAAATCATAATCTTTGTCTTTCTGATAGCAGTGATTCCTCTACTGTTCGTTAAAACAAGTTATGTCCCCGAGGAAATAGGGGCATTAGAATCTCTGAAGAATGGGCTGAATTTTATAAAGAAGCAGAGGGCGGTTTCAGAATTGATGATAATCGCACTAATACTAAACGTAACTTTTGGAATGATGGGAATAATATTCATCTCCTTAGTCCAACTAAGATTCCACCTTCCCTCTTACTTCGCAAGCATAGTTTTTTCTATTTTCATTTTTGGGATTATCATTGGTTCATCAGTAGCTCCTAGGGTCAAAGGAAGCCTTGGCCCTATTTCCATGGCATCATTTTTTATCATAGGATTACTTCTCGCGTCTGTTTCGTTCCTGAACTCGATATTTTTAGATTTCATACCCTCCCTGATCATAGGGTTGATAATAGGTCTCCTAAATGTTCTTTACAATGCATCAATGCTCAGAATAGTTAGTAACGAATACATGGCGCGAATTTCAGGAGCATTTAATACTTTCAGCGTTGCTGCGACATTTTCATCTGGAATGATTGGGGGGGCAATCATACAACTGACCTCAATTCTTGACTCATTCATTGTAATTGGAGCATTGGTAATTGCATCCGTTGCCATATGGCCATTCTTCAAAAGTCTCTACAATACGTCACTTTAACATATATTCAATATTTAGCGTTGGAGCATAAACTTACCACAATTGCCGAAGTGGCTAAAGATTTTCAGTACGTCATCAAGTCGTCATTTTAAGAAGAGCGAGCTTAAGGTTGCTTACTCTTTCTGAGATGATGTTCTAGATTCCTTCACTTTTGGAGAAGCCGGGAGATATTTGTTTAGGGTAGCAAGCAGACCTTGAGTTTCCTTAAAACATTAAGAGGGAATCTGATAGACAACTTTGAAAGATTAGGAGTATCCGTCCTCTTCGTTTCTTAACAGAACGAGGAAAAATAATCGAACTAAGTGGACTTATAAACTGGCAAATGTACCTAATAATGCGAAACAAAGCTTAAATTTTAATTGGACTAATCTAAATTAGGGTTACCTAATTCATGACAATCCACCAGAATGCAGATTTTCTCTTAATGAGAGGGGGATGATCTTGTTCGCAAAATCCCTCTACGATATGCTTGCGCTATCCCTGGTGATGGGTTTCTCTATCTACCTGTCCTTTCCTATAATATTGAGGAAGAATGCTGCGCCGCGTTCTACTGTTCTACTGGTTTCATTTGCCATTGGGATTCTCATATTTCTAGCCGCTGACATATTTTCTGACGTTTCTGCAGACATATATGCATCCGGGTCTTACGTTGGTAACCCGGTACTTTCTTCAATATTCGCATCTTCTGTAGGTGGAATGTTCGCGCTCCTTTATATTGTTGAAAACTTCATGAAACGCTCCAGCGTCAAGGAGTCATTTGTACCCTCTAGAATTGCCCTGATTGTTGCAATCGGTATGGGGCTCCAGAATCTCACCGAAGGACTGGTTTTTGGCTCTGCCTACGTAGTCGGTCTCACTGGCCTCTTGCTTGTAATATTGGTCGGGTTCATATTGCAGAACTTTACAGAAGGTTTTCCTATAGTTTCTCCTTTCTTCGGTTACAAAAAACCAGGGACTGCTTTTTTAGCAGGGCTTTACTTCATAGGAGGGTTTCCAACAATCGCGGGTAGCATTATAGGGTATTACTATGTAAATCCCTACCTCGGAACTCTCTTTGACGGGCTTGCTATAGGTGCGATAGTTTATGTCATCATTCCAATGTTCAAAAACTTGTTTAGGCAGGCTGACCAGTCAAAAGTACAATCACTTGTTTACGCCGGAATGATAATTGGATTTCTCGCAGGGTTTGCAGTAAACGCAATCTAATTGCAGTTCAGAGTTGATGCATATTTGAGAACAGTTTTGATAGAATCGCTATTCTGATGATAAGGTATATCCCAGCAAGCTTCAAAATTTGTTTCTGATCGTTGCACACCGTAAATAGTTAGAGAAAGATGCAGAGTAAGGAGTTTCAAGGTCCTGAGTTCTTTACGTAAACTGTTAAGTCATCTGGCATTCAAAATAGAAACACTTTTGAAGCCTTTCTTGGTTTCTATGACCAATTGCAGAATCGCTTATTTTCCATTGAAAATTCTAATTTTATTAGATTTTACCCTGTGCTGAAAAAAAGGCAGGTCGTCCCTTCACATTCTCAATTCTTAAATATAGAGTTCTCCTTAACAACGATGCATCCGTCTTCTTTTGAATATTTTGCTCCTACAAAGATGGAGGAAGCACTGGATTTGCTTTCCAAATACAAGGGAGATGCGAAAATCATGGCAGGAGGTCAAAGCCTTATCCCTCTTCTGAAATTGAGGATAGCGTCATTCCCTTACGTTATCGATATATCTGGACTAAATGGAATGCGAGGTATATCCGAAGAGGGAGAATATCTGGAGATTGGGGCACTAGCCACAATAAGCGACATAGAGGAAAACGAGATGGTAAGGGAAAGATATACTATTCTCCACGAGGCGGCAGTTCAAATAGCAGACCCACTGATAAGGAATAGAGGCACAATAGGAGGAAACTTATCCCACGGGGACCCATCGAATGATATGCCCTCAGTAGCAATAGCACTCAAGGCAAAGATGGAAGTAATTGGAAAGGAAGGAGTAAGGCTGATAGAAGGGGACTCGTTCATTACGGACTCTTTCACAAATTCGATGAATGAAGGAGAAATTTTAAGGAGGGTGTTGGTACCTGCTGCCAGAGGAAGCACCGGAGGGTGTTATATAAAGCAGAAAAAGAGTGCAGGGGACTTTTCAGTAGCGGCAGTCGCAGTTCAGCTTTCTCTAAATGAAAATGAAAGTATCAGGAGTGCAGGAATAGGCCTGACATCGGTAGCACCTAAGCCATTGAGGGCAATTAGAGCGGAGAGGTTCTTGGAAGGAAAGAAGATAAGCGATTCCGTTGTTAAGGAAGCAGCGAAGATAGTGGTTTCGGAATCAGATCCTTCGACTGATTTCTACGGAACATCAGAATTCAAGAAGAAAGTTCTCGAAAGGATAACCGAGGAAGCAATAAACGTCTCATTTGAAAGGGCTCTGGTGGGATAAATGGGTACGATGAAAATTAAGACAACGATAAATGGGAAGAAAGTGGAAGCTGAAGTGGAACCGAGGAAGCTACTCGTTCACTTCCTCAGGGAGGACCTGAACCTTACAGGAACTCATGTTGGATGCGATACTTCAAACTGCGGTGCCTGCACAGTACTAGTAAACGGAAAGGCAGTGAAGTCCTGCACAATGCTGGCGGTTCAAGCTAACGGCAAGGAGATAGTCACGATAGAAGGTCTCTCAAAGAATGATGAACTGGGACCGCTTCAAAAGGCATTTCTCGAGAAACACGGCCTACAGTGTGGATACTGCACCTCAGGCATGATTCTAACATCGTTCTGGCTTCTTAAGAAGAACAGAAACCCGTCAGAGGAAGAGATAAGGAAAGGTCTTTCAGGAAATCTCTGCAGGTGCACCGGATACCAGAGCATAGTTGAGTCTGTTAAATACGGCGCAGAGCTAATGAAGGAGAAGGAAGAGGAGCGAGAAGTGGCGGTGAGATGAAATGTCAACGCTAAACTGGGGGGAGAGGGAACTGGCATACGATGTCTCCGGATTTGTATCCGGAAAGGGACATTTTGTTGATGATATAAAACTCCCGGGTATGCTCCATATGACGGTTCTTAGAAGCCCTTATGCAAGGGCCAGAATAGTTAGCCTGAAGGGTGGAATGAGCAGTAAGGATCTGAAAGCAAGGATGGCATCTGTTGGGGAAGGGGCAAGTTCGGAAGCAGGACTCTCAATAGAGCCCGTCTTTGCAACAGAATTTGTAAACTACGTAGGAGAACCTGTGGCAGCTGTCTTCGCCGAAGACCGGTACAAGTCCGCAGACCTTTTGGAGTCTATAGAGGTCGATTATGAACCAATGAAACCGGTTGTAACTATAGACGATGCCCTGAGCATGGGACCTATACATCTGGGGAGGAAGAACAACATAATGGCGGAGACAATAAAGGGAGCAGACTTCAAGGACCCAGATTCCCCAATCGTAATTGAGGACACGCTGGAAAATGAAAGAATTTCCGCAAATCCAATAGAACCACGGGGAATAGTGGCAAGCTTTTCAGAAGGAATGCTCAATGTCTGGATATCGACCCAGGCAGTACATAGCATCAAGGAGGGGCTGGTTGAATCTCTCCGGAACTCCGAGCTCCTCATTCACGTGATGCAGACTGATACAGGGGGAGGATTCGGGTCTAAGGGAGGTTTGTATCCGGAATATGTGATAGCTGCATTCGCATCAATGAAATTTGGAAAACCGGTTAAGTGGATAGAGACAAGGAGAGAACATCTTTCGTCAACTCATCCTGGAAGAGGGATGAGAGGGAAGGTGAAGCTGTTTGCTGAAAAAGATGGCAAAATAACGGGACTAAGGGGAGAAGTAATGATCGATGCAGGAGCATACGATTCAGGAATTGCATCTTTCTCCCCTGGTTTTGTTGCAATGCAGATGACCGGACCCTACTTCATTGAGAGTGCACAAGTAAGAGGGAAGGCACTATTTACAAACAAAGTTCCCCAGGGTCCGTACAGGGGAGCCGGAAGACCAGAAGCATCTTTCCTCATCGAAAGAATGGTAGACATGCTTGCGGATGAGTTGAAGATGGACCCGGCTGACCTAAGGCTGATGAACATGAGCGAAAAGCCTTTCACGTCTCCTATGGGACTGAAGATTGACGGGGCAAGGCCGTTTTTCGAAAGTGCTGTGAAAGAACTGGGGTACATGACAGAGGTGAAGAACTCGAAGGGAGTAGGGCTTTCTTTCTTCGTTCTGGTTCCCGCAGTCTATCCAGGCGAGAGTGCAAGGATAATAATAAGGGATGGGAGGGTGAGAGTCTGGCTCGGAGGTAACAGTCACGGGCAGGGGCACGAGGTATTCGTGAAGAAGCTCGTGAATGAGGAGCTCGGAGTTCCGGAGAGACTCGTAACACTATACAGAGGAGACACAGGGATGACCAAGACTGGGGTAGGTTCCTGGGGGAGCAGATCGGCAATAGTTGGAGGCGCCGCGATAGTAGCGGTTTGCCGTAAGATAAAAGAGGATGTGGTAAAAATTCACGGCAGGTACTCAACTGAAAGCCTGTTATCTGGAAGTTATGATGAATTCATTAACAACGAACTTAAGATGCCTCTCAACTCGTTTGGAGCAAACCTTGCTACAGTAGAGATAGGAAAGATGGGAAACGTGAGGATCAAGAAATGTGTCGCGTTCTACGATGTGGGCCGTGCTCTGAATCCAGACATGGTAATCGGTCAGATACAAGGAGGAATGGCTCAAGGAATAGGGCAAACACTACACGAAGGTCTATTTTATAACGATGAAGGGCAGCTTATAACCTCGAGCATTTCTGACGCTGGTGTCCCCCTTGCAGAGGATCTCCCTAACTTTACGGTAAAAATAGCAGAAAATAGGTCGAGCTTGCCGCACGGAGCAAAGGGACTGGGCGAATCGCCTACTATAGGAGTTCCAACAGCTCTCATAAGGGCAATAGAGAAGGCTTCAGGGAAGAGGTTGAGGAGGACTCCAGTGACGCCGGAGGAACTGATAAGCTAGTCTTATGTTTTCCTGGTTCTCTCGAGGTATCTTTCAATAACATCAATGTCTTCGACCACATCTATGTCCGAAAGTAGAGCAGGGTCTATCTCAATCTTAGCTACTGAATCTTCGTGAGTGACTGCGATCTCCCTGGCACCATTATCTCCACTCAGGCACAAGAGATCCTTGAAAAATCCGGAGGGGAAGATCATAGGGTTGCGAACTTTTCCTCCTACTGAAAATGCAGCAACCTTTCGCGGGTCATTCAGGAACTGTTTAACCAGTTTCTCTATGTTGTCTGGGCCAACAAGTGGTTGGTCCCCCAACAAGAAAAGAATAGCATCGACCTCATCCTTGAGTTCCCCCGTAGCTCTTGCTATAGAAGTACCGATACCTTCCTGAAACCTCTCGTTTACGATATTCTCTATTCCTTCGTACCTGAAGGAATATGCCTCTTTCAATCCGTTTGTCACTATCAAAATTCTCCGAAATTCCACTTTGGAGAGCGAGTCAATGGACCACTCAATTACCGGTTTCCCTCCAAGTTTAGTGACGAGTTTGTTAGATCCGAATCTGCTTGACTTTCCCGCTGCAAGTATGACAGCTGCGATCCTTATACTTCCCGTGCTTAACTTCATTTCTCGAGGCTCTTCACGAAAGAATCCGTCAAAACAGCAATATATTTTTCGGCAGTTCCGTTCAGAACCCTTGATCCCATGGTTGCAATCACCCCGCCAATTTTCAACTCTACAACCCATTTGACTAGTGTTGAGGATTCCGGAAGATCCAAGAACGAGTACCTTGCCTTAAGATCCAGGGAACCTCCGGCTCCAGATCCCTTTGCTGATATTTCTGCCGACTGACCGTCCATTATGCTACCTATCTCGAACAGCAGGTTGAACTTTCCCTTTATGGCAGACTGTCCTGCCTTAACTACCAGTCTTGCCGATTTCTCGCTGACTATCTCCTTTGATTGGACATCGGGTATAATGGATGTTATCCTGTTGATGTCTGAAATGAAGGACAAGACGGCTGCCCTATCCCTCTTTATCACGAATTCTCCTTTGAATTCCATGGTATGGATGAATCGTAAACGAACCCATTAACCTTGCTAAACCTCTTCTTAATGATGATCTTGATTGGACAAACGATTTATATTGAATTTGACTGTTTAACGCATTGAACAACTGGGAATTTTCGAATGTAATATCAGACCTGGTTAAAAGGGATCAACCATTTGTAGTGGCTACTGTAGTCAGAGTATCTGGTTCATCACTAGGGAAACCAGGCTTCAAGGAGGTAATATCAAGCAAAGGAGAGGTCATCTACGGTACACTTGGAGGTGCCTGCCCTGACACAGCGATAGTAGAAAAGGCTAAGGAAGTGCTTAGAACCGGAAATGCAGTGACCATTAAGATTTTCCTCGAGGAAGCACGAGATGCCATTGTCGGAATGGACAGAAGCAAAGATGACGAAATCCACGTTGAAACAAACTGTGGTGGCATAATGGATGTGTATCTGGAGCCTTACAGAAGAAACGAGAGATTAGTCATTATCGGGCAGGGAGGAAGGGACGAGATAGAGGATAACCTCGTCACCCTAGGAAAGATAATTGGAATGAACGTAACCGTGGTTGATCCTAATCCCATGCTGAAATCCGAACCTGATGAAGTTGTCGATTCCGTCGAATCGCCTCTGAAGGAATTCAAGTTTCGGGAGGACGACTATGTTGTTGTACTTACGAAGGGAGCGAAGGATATTCAGGTTTTGGAAGAAATATCGAAGCACAGAGTCAAGTATGTTGGTCTCCTAGCGAGCAGGAAACGCGTAAAGATGGATTTTGACGAACTGGCAGGAAAGGGCGTTGCGAAGGAGTTTTTGAGTTCCTTGCACGCACCAGTAGGTACAGATATAGGCGCAGTAACGCCGGGTGAGATTTCAATAAGCATCATTTCAGAAATAATCTCAGTTAGAAGGAAGCAGGAGCTTGAGTAAACTGACTACTGTTTGAATAGTTTACATTCATCTAATTTTATTATGTGTCTTTTTTGAAGGAATACTTTCTATCCTCGGGTTATAGCTCCAAAACATTCCTCCCACTCCCATTTCTGCTATTTCCTTCCTAGTTGGAACCAGGCCAGACATAAGCCTCGTGAACAACACATCAATAGAATTGAAGTCGCTGTAGTGAATCCCCCCGGCAGAGATTCCGAAAAGAGGAGTTCCTTTCCAGACTGAAACTATAGACATCGTAGTAGGTTTCATGGGAATACCGTAAGATATGACTCTTGCGCCAATATTCCTGATGGTCGCAGGCGTTTTGTCTGTTGGGTCCACAGACATTCCTCCTGTTACTATTATCCCTTCGGCCCCAGCCAGTTTTGCATTCATGATAGCCTCGGATTGAATTTTTTCGTCATCTGGCACAATCTCCTTATAGACGATCCTCCACCCATATCTTTTGCATTTCTTCTTTACTATCTCGTAGTATTTGTCTTCCTTTCTCTTCTCGAATATCTCTGTGCCGGTTACAACCAACCCAACCTTAGAATATTTGAATGGCACAACACTGATAATTCCCTTAGAAGCAAGCTCTTCTATGGCGCTCATATCTTTCTTACTGATACTAAGCGGAATAACATCTATGGCTGCCACAATCTCCCCTGCCCCAACTGCCATAAACTGGTTCCTCGTAATTACGAGAACATTCTGATTGAGGTTGAATTTCGACAGTCTCTTTTTGTTCACTAGTATGATTCCAGGAGTCGCTGCCACGAGAAATGAAATCCCATGATTCCCGGTAACTACCTTCATGCTTTCATCGGCGATCCTTTCTGCGATTCTATGAGAGATATCCCACTCATAAACACGGTCGTCACTGCCATCGTCTATCCACACTTCATAAACACCAGAGTTCTTCAATCTACTGACATCCTTAGAAGAAATTTTGTGCCCTCTTTTAAGAAGTGTTGACGACTCTCTTGGAGTGACTAGAGTAGTATCATACGCCAGAATCATTCCGATGGACATTTCTGTAGGGATCTTCTTCACTATTGTTAATCTCCAATCGCAATATAATGGTTGACTAAGGGACGTTGCTACATCAAAATTCTCAGAAGTAACGGGTGCTGGTTTATAGAATCGCTTTGAACGGAATATGACATTTTAGCAATTTCTGTCCATAGAGACAATGGACAGTAAATCGTTAAGTCCGATAAAAGGGAATGGAAAGACAAGAAGGATATTTCCATAATAAGGCAGTGTCAAAGACGGGAGGATGGCAGGAACTGAAAGCTCTTCGGGTCTAAGTCATCCGAAGCTGTATTCTCATAGGAAGACGGATGGAACACGTGGAGGGGATTAGAAGAAGTCGCAATTTTAAGGGAAGTCTAAACTGCAGAACTAATTAGCAGTTAGACGATCCTCTATACGACTGAGCCCAGTATAATTGCTCCTCCAGATCAATAATATCTGGCAAAGGCCTGGGCGAATAGACCGGTCTACACTCTGTTCCGGCAGGATGAAGCTGGAGTCGGCCGATATTGCTCAAAAGGGGGTATTTGTCCAGCTTATCGAAATGATTCGTTGTAAAACATTGTTCCTGATCCTGATTAGCGAAGGGAGTTCGGGTTTCTGTCGACTAACCTAAAAGACGACTAGATTCGGCAAAATTTTAGGTGCTAGCCTTGTTGTCAGAATTCAGTTCAAGTCCCTTTCCTGTTCTTTTTAGAAATTTGCTTTATATGAATGATCCCCGGCTTCTGAAAAGTTCAGAAAATTGCACGACTGTCGTCTAAGTTGGCTGACTGGTTCGACCATCCCTGTAGGTTCAATTCTTTCAGGAAATGGAACAATATTTATTCATTTGACATCCATGTCATGATCCGTATGGCAAAATTCCTTAAATGCCCGAACTGCTCCTTCGTGTTTCGTGCTCCAATGATGGATAAGAAGATTTTAGGGTTTGGATTTTCCCCTCCCGGATGGGGGGTAGTTGAGTGTCCGAACTGCAAACAGGATAAGGCCAGACAATTCTATATAGTCGTACTTGAAGAAGAGTTTAAGGCTCAGGAAGAGAGCGGAAAATTATGGACTCAGAAATAACTGATTAACGCCATCAAACATCTCGCTATATAAAATATCGAGAGATACCCAGTACTTCTATTTTTAGAGGATGTCGGACACTATTCCTCGTTTCTTGCTTCTTCCCTTTCTTCCCCCTTTGATCTTGTTATTATCACATAGACCCTTCTTCCTAGATATCTCTTGGGCACATCAGCAAAGGCAGATGTGCCCTGTTTGGTGACAGTTCTTTCTAGAATACCCTCGATCTCATCGTCCTTCAGTGTCATTGAGTTGCTAAATACGAATATCTTCCTGCTCAGCTATTGTTAATAGAACGCTATACATTCACAATGCACAAGGTCTTCGATGATGACATAAAGACCAAGCTTGAGGAAATTGATGAGATCATCGCAAGGAAATACAAGCTTGAGCATCCGATGAAGGAGAGGGACTGGAGGACATACGAGCAGCAGTTCTCACACAGGATAAAGACTGCCATAAAGGAGCTGGACCCTCTGGTGAAGGAAGCAGTTTCCTCTATAACCATATATCGCGGTCCGGGTCATCCATTTGATCTCTCCCTGGAGAACAGGGTAAAGCTGCTTTATCAAAAGCAGCTTGTTGGAGAGTCCAATCGCATGTTCTCCAGCATGTTAACTATATTCTCCATGCTCCCAGGTATTGATAAGAGAAACAATAGTGTGGAGGACCGTATTCGGACCATGAGGTCATCCTGGCAATACAAAATCTCCACACACTCATCCTAAAGAGCAAAGAGATAGACTCATCTGATGCAACCAGTGACGGTACATGCTATTCCCTCACCATAAGGAAGAACTACGGATCTTATACGAAAGTATTGAAAGACAAGGCCAAGGAGAACAGCGACTCTGACAAGAAATCCAAGTCCGTTGGTAGGAAGAGACTCTTTGCATATTCTCTCTTCCTGACGGATCTGAAGACCAGGATGTACGTTGCCTTCGACTCTACAATGAAGTCTGAGAAGGAAGCATGCGACAGAGCACTAGCATTGCTTCGAACAGCTGGAATAGTGCTAGATTCCCTTGCGCTAGACAGGTACCACTACTACCAAAGCTACATGGACGATTTCAAGTGGGCGAAGATGTTCCTCATACCGGCATGAACTAACTTTTCAATTCATATCGTTTAATGGGAAACAGGCTGTTGAATGCATCAAATATAGTTTTCTTGGTTCCGGTACTTCAAGTCCGATATTTTGTGAGCCCTATGATCAGGGTAACTAGACCTGAAACCACTGAGGAAATTGCTATGACAATCCGTGGCATGAGAACCTCATAAGTCTTTACCACCGCTGGAAAGCCTGGATAAAAGCCAGGGGGGAAATTGGAAAATGGGTTTACGTAGGTGAAACTCCAGTAAATGTACAAGTGGTTAAAGCCATTCGTCTCCCTGACTCCAAGAATGAAGAGCGGAATAGACAGTATTAGCAAGAAAGACCCTAAAAGCACAGAAACTGTCCTTCTCCTGAAACTTGTACTGTGCACTTCACTCTTGTTCATATTTCACGTCACTTTGCTACCATTAAACCATATTTGAACTTTACTTATAGGGAAAGAAGTAGCCAAGCCTTCAGCACTAACTCATACACCAGGGTACCTACGAACTATCTCCGAGAATATTTCAATAGGAACGCATCTGAATCTGGATTCTCATCAGATATGAGAACTACGGGCAGTCTCATATATCGGAGAATGAAGAACAGAAACGTCAAGGTTATGCAATAGTCTCACCATAATTTGATTCTGTTGCACTGCTAGAGTAACTTCCGCACCAATATTGGATTTTCCACAGAGGACGTACTATCTGAATTTAGTTCAAAAGGATCTTTTGAAGAAGAATACCTGAACAGATGGACATAAAAGGATGAGTAATTTTATTTCTGGCATTTATTCATTTTTATATTATACTAATTTCCATAATCTCTTCATATGCTAATTGAATAAAATTTAGGTATTCAACTGCAAAGTACAAATGGGCCCGACCGGATTCGAACTCCTAGGGGGGATGGGCTGGGCACTTTAATTATATACTCCCGATATTAAACCCTTTTTTTTGGGTTCCTTAGTTTTTAATAACATTCGAGTTAATTTACTCTCTCACTGTGCTTTCAACTGGGGCA
>JAMCUN010000023.1:42741-82200 GCA_023381415.1 Thermoplasmatota archaeon
GTAATTTTATTTCTGGCATTTATTCATTTTTATATTATACTAATTTCCATAATCTCTTCATATGCTAATTGAATAAAATTTAGGTATTCAACTGCAAAGTACAAATGGGCCCGACCGGATTCGAACCGGTGGTCTCCTCCGTGTCAGGGAGACGTCATAGCCGCTAGACCACGAGCCCTACCTCGTCAGTATTGCATTGATAATAATTTTTCTCATTCTGCCGTTGCAAACAACATTCCAAAGTATTCTTGCAGGTAGTAATAATGGAACTTCGGTTTAAGAGACCCCTGCTCGATGAAACCATGCAACATCAGAAGGTTCCAGTAGCTATCAGGTTTAGCGCCTTCAATGTAATCATCATCTAATGAAAAGAGTTCGTCGAATTTATTACTCTCGATTGCCTTTTTTACAATGCTGTCGTATTTTTTAGCCCTGGTGTCGAACCCATATGGCCCTTTTTTAGAATGAGTGTGTGCCTGATCTGCGCTGAATACAACGGATATTTTCCTTTCCGATTTGGAAACGACTTCAAACATCTTTCTGCCAAGTGAAATAAGCAAGTCTCTCTTGGATGTCCTCCACTGTCCGAGCAATGATACCTTCTTATCGCAGAAAAAGGTAAGGGGAATCAGGGAGCCGAAATCTACTGGGAAAGTTGACAATTTGCCGCTAGTGGTCACAAAGTTAGTCTCCACGAAATACTTCGACTTCTTTATTAACAGGGAGTTTAGCTCCCTGTCTGTTTCATACTCCCCCTTCAGGGTACTTTTCCCTATTTCATACTTTCCTGAAAGATATTGGGTGTTCACGACTGGTAGGCCACAGGGAATTCTAAGCGAATGAGGGCTAATGATAAGAATGGTTTCAGACGGATCATTTTTGGACTCCTTTGCAATCGATTTATTCATTTCTCTGCTCTCACGATTTGGGAAGCTGAGTATTTCGTCCCCATGCGGAATCAGATATGTTTTGACGAGCGTCATCTAATTCACGTATTCGGTTATCTTCCTTTGCTGCTTAATTGTTTGGTACGTCTTACTGTCCTGTCTTAAGTCCTTTTTGCGCCTGATTCTTATAATGTCAAAGAATTGATCTACGCTTTCCAGATAATTCAGTTCATTCATGGCATATTTCACGTTTTCCCTAACCTGCCAGACTCCAAGAGGCATCGTGTATTCCCCATCTATGAATCTAATTACCAGTATGTTCCCCTTCCTCTCTATCTTCCTTAGGAACTCCAGGATTGGAAGTTTTGCAGCAAAAAAGGCACCAGCAATCTTAGGGTTCACGACCATCCTTCCGGGTTTTTCATAATCTCCCTCCGCCCCTGATTCCCTGGGGCCGGTCCATATGGATCCATTGTTCCAGTTCTCTATCATCTCGAATGAGTAGTCTCCAGGAAGGATGAGGATGTAATATTCGTTACCAATTCTCCTGAAATGGAAGTACATTACACCATCTACCTCAGGGAAATTGCGAATTTCGGAAATCATGCGATCTGAAATCGTCTTGTCCACCGCGGTAATTGCCCACCTCGTCGGAACGATCTTCCTGTTCCTGGTCCTACCAACCATCCCAGCAGAGAAAACCTTCTCGATTGTGTAAATGGAAGTTTGCGGGTAAAGAATTTCCAGGGCGTCAGTTGCTTTGACATCTGTATCGTAATATATCTTCTCAACTAGAGGGTCCGAAGCAGAGCTTTCGTGGTAGAAATTCTTGGCATATCCTCCAGGGCCGAAAGGTTGGGATTCTGCCGAAAAATCAATCTTTCTCTCCACGGAAGAGTATTCAATCTCGCTGAAAACTGGTCTTGATGAAAGGATCAGATCGTGAAGTTCCAGTAGATAACCATTCGGGTCGGATGGTGCATATATAGGGAGAACCTTGTATCCCCTATACAATGAAAAACGAAGGTGGGCGATTTGGTCGATGGACATATTTCCCCATCTGTCCGGTCTTTCGTAAATTTCAGTGTCTCCACGATTGGCTGGCAAAGCCGGCCCTATCCTGACCTTGGGATATCCGTGGTGACCAACAAAGAGGGAAGGAGGGCTGTTTCCTGAAACGTCTCCGATCTTGACTGATATCCCCTGGGTTGCATAGACTTTTGCAACAATCGGGCAGGCTGATTTGCCACATAGCAATTTTGACCCTTTGCATCTTATGCAGAGTGAGACCGGTATGTTCTTTAGTTCGCCGTCAGCGTTGATCATTCTGGTGGCAGAAGGTTTGGTATCCCTTCCTCAATTGGATACCTGTTGTGGCACTTAACGCATTCTAAAACCCCTTCCAGAATCTCTTCTCCGTCCTCTTTGCTGATTGTGAGAGTGAGATCTTCCTTACATACCGGGCAGCATATAATATCAAGAAGATCCTTTTTCATGACCGATAAATAGCTTTATCAATTAATAGCTTGTGCAGACTTTTGTTTAGAAACGTCACTTTGTGCCGTAAACTATTGCTGCAGAAGGAGAGAAAAACCGTTTTATCTTAACATCCCTGAAACCTGCTGCCTTCATCTCTTCTGCAATTACCTCTGGCGTCTTGAAATTCTTAACGGTCATAGCAAGGTAACTGTACGAATCTGACGAAGAGGCAATCCTAGCAATCCTGGGTAGAAGGCGGTAAAAGTAGAGGGAAAAGAAATCTGATACCAACCTCCTTTTCTCCGGAAATGCATCAAGATTTGCCATTATACCTCCCCTGGAAAGCGTCCTGTTGGCTTCTTTGAAGTATTCTTCCGTTGAAGGTAAATTCCGGAGTACGAAAGAGGAAACTATTGCGTCGAAACTTTCAGACTTGAGAGGCATTTCTGTTGCAGAAGCTAGGAGCAGCCTTCCCACATTCTTGTTCAAGGCCAGCATCTCCCTGGTAACGTCAAGTCCTATGAAATTTCCGTTAGACCCAGCAAGGCTTTCAAGTTTGCCTGTACCGGTTCCAACGTCAAGTATTTTCTCCCTTGCTCCGATTAATCTAAGAAGTGTGATACGCCAGAAGACATCCATGCCCAGCGACATATAGGTGTTCATCTTATCGTATATTGAAGGAATTTCCCTGAATACAGCCTTGACTTTTTCCACTTCTGGCATCTATCCATGAAAGTATTTATTCTATTATAGGTTGTTGAGGCGTGAGCGGGCCAGTCATAAGCCTAGGCGGATCAATATTCTCGAAGAGCGATGAAAAATACCTGATGGAATTCATAGGGAAGATAAGGAAGGTGGAAGGATACGCTCTGGTGGTCGGAGGTGGACCTATGGCCAGGGACGAAATACTCAGACTCAGAAAACTGGGGGCGAAGGAATATTATCTTGATGTAATGGGAATACAGGCCACAAGGCTGAACGCCACCATGGTCTCTCTTGCGCTCGGGAACCTGATGGAAATACCAAGGTCGATAGACGAGGCAGTAAGACAGATGAAGCTATACGAAAAAGTCGTTATGGGAGGCACCGAGCCGGGACACACCACTGATGCTGTATCCCTGCTCCTTGCGGAAGCTCTCGACAGGGATACGGTTGTAAACGTGACCAATGTGGATCACCTTTACGACAGGGACCCCAAGCTGAAGGGAGCAAACAAAATAGAGAGTATTTCCTATTCGTCTGCAATAGCAATGATAACTTCGGAAAAGAGGGCTGCAGGCGCGAATTTCCCACTTGATATCCTTTCCCTGAACATAGCAAGACGCAGCAACATCAAGATCAAGATAGTCTCCTTCAGGAATCCTTCGAACGTTTTCAGAGCCATCGGAGGAAAGGAGTTCGAAGGCACCACTGTCTCTTAATCTGAAATTGAGCAGCCACCAAGTGATTACAGGAACAGGGCTACGGAAATAATCACGAGCATTGTGAAGAGGAAGTGGAGTCCGACGGAGTAGTTCGTCTGCCTTGCGATCTTAATAGAAGACCTCGGCAGATAGGCTATATGAATCAAAGATACTGCAAAAACTATAATGGCGGCAATCACTAGCTTACCAAACACTGATATCATTATTGAAGAGGTTATCAGCATGATTGGATAGATTATCCTGAAATGTTTCATTCTAAATCCATCTTCCCTGTCTTCTGGAAGGTGGTGGAGGTATCTGATAGATGATGCCAGTAGGCCGAGGCTGAGCGAAACCAATATCTCTACAAGCGTTACCTGGTGTCCCAGGGCAAGAATGGTACCCAATACGGGGAAAGGGCCGAAAGAAAAGAAAGTTGCTACCTCGCCTATCCCCCTTGCTCCCAGTTTAATTGGGGGGACAACGTACATCAGCGAAAGGAATACAGCGGTGAGACCAAGGTATAGCAACGTCAGATTTCTGGTGATATAGACTACGGCGAGGCCAGTAACTACTGCTACTGTAAGCATAAGGATAAACGACACCCTGACCGATGAAGGTTTGACTCCCAGTTTCTCTATGAAGTATGAACCAAGGGGGTAAACAGTATCTTCATTCCTCAGGGGTCTCGAATTTTCGTGGTCGAAATAATCCATTGCCAGGTTCATACCAGCTTGCATCGAAACAGTTACCAGGAGAAGTAAAGGGACGATGTAGGATATCTGGAACCTGGAAAACGACCATCCGATGAGGACAGGGCTTATACTGGTAAAGTAAATGGGTGCCTTCAGTCCCTTTATAAACTCCCAAACTCTCATTCGCATCCCGTGATTATGAAGAACCTTAATTACATTTTCAGGTCTGTCCTGATCCGAATGATTCACTTCCGAGAAGAATGAAGTGACCTGTATATCATGAAGATGAGCTTCTTCTCCCCTGATGTCGGATCACCCCACATTATCTGCTTCTTCAGTATAGTGTACTTGTCCCCACAGTCCTTTATCAGGGCTTCGCCGCGGGAAAGCATCCCGTAATCCCCAGCTCTGGACAACCTCACAGCAAGCCTGCTCGATTCGAGGACATGATGGGATCTCGAATACTCCTCCCTGTCGATATATCCAAGCTCCTCTTTATCCTTGAGAAGTAGGTCTATCGCGTCATATGTAGTCTCCACGATCGTCTGCCTATCCATCCAATCAGTTTCATAACTCAGGAAATCCTCCCAGGTTCTCCCCTGATCAAGCCCATTGTAATGGTCCAACAGAGTCCTGAACCGTAATTTGTACCCCATGCCCGGGGTCTCGAATGCCTTCGACCCAGGATCTAGAAATGGAGAAAGAGGAGATGTAAACACAAACAGTCTCTTGTCGTTGTTGTTCGACTCCATCAAGTGCCTTGCGTACTTTACGTCCTTCAGAACGTCTTCTCTAGTCTGACCACTGAGACCTACCATGAAATAGACGTCCATCTTCTTGCCGCCGAGGTCCATGAAGTCGAAAACAAATTTTTCCAGAGCCTTGTTGACGTAGGGCCTCCCATTCTTGAACCTGATTCTGTCGTCTGACGAATCAGGTGAGATTTCCATAGATACATCGGGTGAAGCCCGCATGAGTTTCAGAAGGCGTTCTCTCGTATGAGGAACAAATACTTCCATCAGCAAAGGGACATCCAAGCCCTCCTTCCTTAGGTTATCGAATATGTAGTCAGTCTCCCTGTCTGGTCTCATCAGTATGTCCCCAGCAACAAATACGGGAATCTTAAGGTCGTCGTTTATCCTCATGATGTCCTCAACAATCTTCTGTGAGGACCTGAAAATAGGTCCCGACCTGTTGTAGAAATTCTTGAATGCAAAGTACGAACCTCCGCAGATCCCGCAGCTGTAAGAACAGCCGTGAGTGGATAGGACCATTGCCACTGGCTCCTTCATCCAGTCACAATAAGGAAGATGACCAGAAACGTCCATCGTCTTTATTGAACTCTTGATTATCTGAGTGTAGTCAAATTCCTGGTAGTCCATATCTGGCACGAAGGTGAATCCGTTATCCCTTACCCTGCCATTATCCCTGAAGATGGCATTAGGAACATCTTCCATCCTCCTTCCCTCAAGGACCATTTCCATCGGCTGCTCCGTCGTGTCCCCTCTTATAACGAGATCTACGTCCTTGAAGTTTGCCATAATCTCCTTTGCATAGTATGTTGCCGAGAAGCCACCCAACATCACCTTGATATCAGGTCTTTCCTCCTTTATGATCCTTGCAAGGTTCAAAGCGCCGTGCACATGTGGAAGCCAGTGCAAATCTATGCCTATGTAATTGGTATCAATCTTAAGGAGTTCTTCGTTGAAGTCATACTTTCTTGAACCCAGCATCTTTAGTGCGATGTTGTCGATTCTCACTCTGTACCCTCTGGCGTTCAGGTAGGAAAGTATTGCAAGGAATCCAATGGGGTACATCTCAAAAACGCCAGTGCTTGGAACCAGTTCTGATATTGGGCCTGCTACGATGTCCCTCTTCCTGAAGTCATAAATGGAAGGGGGATGCATTAGAACGAGGTCGAATTTCACTAGCTCTATATTAAATCCACAGATATATAGATTTAAAAAGAAACCGAAAAAAGATAAATCCTGAGCTTTCATAGACAAATGGTGATAAGGTGAGAGTTCTTGTTCTTGGAGGAGGAATGGTCGGGGAGGGGATCGCCTTTGCACTGAAAAACGAAAACGAGGTGACGATTGCCGACTATAGCACTGAAAAACTTCAGAGATTAAAGAAGAAACTTGGGATAGATACAATAAAGGTAGATGCATTCAAGGAGCCGCTTGCCCCTGTCATGAAAGGCTTCGACGTGGTATCGGGCGCACTTCCTGGCAGGTTGGGAATGAAGGTAATCAGGGAAGCATGCAAGGCAAAGGTAGACCTGGTGGACAACAGTTTCATGGAGGAGGATTTCTACAATCTCGAAAAGGAGGTATCTAATGCAGGAATCACAGTGGTTCCAGATGCTGGGATAGCTCCGGGTCTCTCCAATGCGATCGTCGGAAGGGTAGCGGCGGAATACGAGTTTCTCGAAAATGTAGACATCAAGGTGGGCGGGCTGCCAGAAAAGAACATACCTCCTATCGGGTACAAGATAGTTTTTTCCCCAATTGACACCCTGGACGAATTCACGAGGAAGGTGCAGATAATAAAGGACGGAAAGATTGTAGATACTGAACCAGGAGAAGGACTGGAATATTTCTTTGTCAACGGGCTAGGGTCCTTGGAGGCTTTCTATACTAATGGCTTGAGGTCGCTCTTGAGAAATATAAAGGTGAAGAATATGGTGGAGAAGACAGTCAGGTATAGAGGGCACATAGACAAGATGAATTTTCTCAAGGAAATAGGCATGATGGGCGAGACCAGGATTGAAGTCGGTGGAGCCGAAGTGACCCCAAAGGAAGTACTAGCGTCAGTATTTCTGAAGAATCTGAGTTTTCCTGATGTACGGGATATACTGTATATGGAAATAAGGATAATACCTGCAGGACGAAAGGATGAAGTTGTCTATACAGTATTTGACAAGGAAGACCCAAACACCGGCTATACTGCAATGACGAGGACGACAGGATTCACCAATGCCGCATTCACTCGACTGATGCTCAAGGGAATGATCAAAGAGAAGGGGCTGGCCCCGCCAGAGATAATAGCGAAGGACGTCAAGAACTTCAACGAAGTCTTAGACTTTCTAGGGAAAATGGGTATTGCTGTGTCTACAAGCAAAAACGCCAGATGAAAGCGATATCTCTTCTCTCCGGCGGCAAGGACTCGTTTATGAGTCTCCTGATCGCCATTTCATTAGGGATGGAAGTGGAACGTACGATTACCGTGAAAGCAGATCAGGATTCATACATGTTCCATTATCCAAATGCTGAGCTGGGAAGAACACTTTCGGAAATGATGGGGATTCAAAACGCACTTGTCAGCGAATCTAATTTTTACGAAATCCTCTCCTCCTATTCCGGTAGTGTGCTTATAGCTGGAGCTGTTGAATCAGAGTTTCAGAAGACAAAGCTGGAGGAATTATGCGATGAATTAGGCCTAAAGACATTCTTTCCCTTGTGGAGGAGAAATCAGGAATCAATAATCCTGGATTTCATCTCTACCGGTTCGAAGGCGATCTTCGTTTCTGTCGCCGCAGAAGGCCTGGATGAGAGATTGTTAGGCAGGGAAATAGATCAAGATGCACTCAATTTTCTAAAGGAAATGAATTCGAAGTATGGAATATCAATAGTTGGGGAAGGAGGAGAATACGAAACTTTGGTCACCTGTTCCCCTTTCGCGAACGACTGCATTGAAATTCTCGAATCGGAAATCGTCGACAGGGGGATCCAGAAAAATTTGAGGATAAACAGGACAAGGATGGTCAGTTCCTTATGAAATGAGAGACCCCGGAAGGATCTGTCATTGAGATGGTAAAGCTAAATTTCCCTTCCACTGCTGAATGTATCTTCTCCTCTACTTCACTCACCTTGTCCTTGTCTTCGAATAATGGAAGGAGCTGAAGAAATCTATTGAGCAGACCCTCCACATTTGTGATGAAAGATTCAGCAAGAGGACCAGGGTAGAGTTCCAAACCCAATTCAGGGATCAGGACAGTCGCCCCGCTCCCCCTTACTATCTTTATATCAAGGTCTTCCTTCTTCTCAATCTTTACCTTATCCTCATTGGGGAAGTTTCCCTGAAATGCAAAGTCGTTTATTCTGTATCCACACCTGGTGCACCGCATGAAGTAATGAACTACCTTACCAAAGTGAGGGATATCTATCTCGTCTGTCCCCCTTTCCAACCCCTCTGCTGAGCACGAGGGACATTTCAAGACTGATTCATCCATTCCAGAAGTCTACCCCTGTAAATTTTCTTGACTTTCTTTATATCGTTGATGCTTGAGCATCCTGTCAACATCATTGCGCTCTTCAGCTCCGCTTCCAGTCGGGAAATAAGACTGACCACTTCCTTATCGGATTGGAGAGCAGCCTTTAGGAAAGTCGATGCGAGTCCTCCGAGAGATGCTCCCATTGAAAGCCCCCTGAATACGTCAAGTCCGCTCCTGATACCGCCAGATGCTATCAGCGGCAATTCTACATTACAGTAGAGCAGGCTGATTGGAGACGGAATCCCCCAGTTCCAGAATGTGTTTCCAACCCTTTTTCTACTGTCCTCACCCTCCTTAATGCTCCTCATCGATTCCACTGCTGCGAACGAAGTGCCAGACCTGCCGCCTGTATCTATTGCTGACACACCGAGTTGCTTGAAGTCTAAGGCATCCTTCACTGAGAATCCGGCTCCTGTCTCCTTTGCAATTACCCTGTATTTTCTGGAAAGCTCCCCGACCCTTGATCTGACGCCCTTAGCGTTCCTGTCTCCTTCAGGCTGCGACAGTTCCTGTACAAAGTTGAAATGTATTGCAAGCGCATCCGCTTTCACTAGATCAACTGCGTATCCAACTTCTTCGTCCGTAAGGGCTTCCCTGCTCTGTCGTATAAGCTGTGGAGCTCCTACATTTGCTATCCTGAACGGTACGTCATATTCCGCGACCACGGAGTAGGAGTCCCCCACCTTCCTGTTCAATATGGCAGCACGTTCAGAACCAACTCCCATTGCTATTCCGGCTTCAGCAGCTCCACGTGCAAGATTCTCGTTTATCTTTCTTGTTTCAGGGTGTCCTCCAGTCATAGACGAAATCAGCAGCGGTAATCTGAGTTTCCTCCCTAGGAATTTTGTTGATGTGTCTATCTCATCAAAGTCCACTTCGGGCATGGACCTCTGAACGATCTCCACATCATCCCAGTAGTTGTAATCGTGGGACACATTCTTTGTAGAAATTATGTCGATGTGCTCGAGTTTTCGCCTCTCAACAGTCATGTGATCACCGTTGACCTGGTTCCCTCTCCCTTCAGCGCTGCAAGGAGTCTATCGGGCTTTTTCCCATTCAGAATAACCACTCTGTTGGTATAGAGCACCATTTTCTTAATCCTTTCCATCTTTCCTGCCATTGAACCTGTTGCATCCTTTCCTGTATCAACTACTGATATGTCCTTGGAAAAGATACTAGGAATCAATTTGGCCTTTCTGTTGACCTTCGGATCGCTATCGTAAAGACCGTCAACATCCGTCACAAACAGTACGGAGTCAGGAGAGAACTTCCGAGAAAGATCAAGTGCTATTTCATCACCTGAGATGATCCTGTACCTCCCCTTTGAAAGAACTATGTCCCCATAGAGTAGTGGGACGAATCCGTTATTCAGCACAAGGTCCACTATTCCGAAATCAGATCTGTAACCTTTGTAAATCGCATGCGGAGGGATGGAAATTGCCCTGACTCCATACTTGTTAAGTTCATCAGCAATCAGGGAATTGAGCTCTGACACGTCAGTGATGACCCTTGAAATTGGCGATTCCTTTCCCCTGATAGGTCCAGGTTTGTCGAGGGACGCCTTCATTGCCTGTATGTGCCCGAAAGACCCGGCACCATGGATTAAGATTTTCTTCTCATCATTTTCGGCCAGAATCTTGCAGAGATTTCTCAGATGTTTGAAGTTTACTGCCTTATATTTCTCCTTGTAAGTGATCACGCTTCCCCCGAGCTTTACTATCTTCACCTCTTGCAATCCTGACTACATAATTAAAGTCATGGAAGATTGTATATTTGTGAATTAGTTGTACCGTCATGCCTATGGACGTTTCAATGTTCAGATACGTCGATTCCATCCCTGAGGAAACAATAAACCTCGCATCAAGCGCAATGAGGGGAATGAACCCCGATGGACTGGGGGGAGCCGATATTGAGGAACAAATTGCTAGGCTCTACGGGGTAGAAAAGGAGCAAGTTATAGTTACCCCATCCAATACCTTCGCCACATTCTTTACACTTTATCATCTCAGCAAGAAGATAAACACGATGGTCACCATTGCACCTGAGTATCCAGCGTGCCACTACCAGGCCAGGGACATTGGCATAACAGCATCCATAGAGAACAGGATCTCTCAGGAAGGAGTCGACCTGTCTCCCTGGGATGTGGATGAGAAGACGCTCTACTACATTAGCAATCCGAATAATCCAACTGGACTGACCTGGAGCGATGAAAGCATAAAATCTATTGCAAGAGAAACGGAAAGCAACGAATCCTACCTCCTGATAGATGATACATTCTCGTTCTTCAACGGGACATTTCCCAAAAAACTTGAAGTTGGAAACACGATAATACTAGGATCAATATCCAAGTTCTTCGGTGATTCTGGTATAAAGATGGGGTGGATAGTTGCAGGCAAGAATGTTATAGAGGAAATGAGGGAGAGGATCGGAATAATAGTTCCAGTTATCTCAAACAATGTCAAGAGAAGGGGGGCTTATCTTCTGGGCAACATAAACGTATTCAAGGAATACAACAAGAAGAAGATTGACGAGAACTCAAAGATACTCTTTGAGGCGCTTGATGAGTATATCCTAGGATACAAGGGAAGCATCATAAACGCACTGAACGTCGGGGGAGGGTCTACCAAGTTTTCATTCTCCTTGATCTCTGAAGGGGTTTCAACTGTCCCGGGTTATTATTTTGGGTCAGACTCATTAGTGAGGATTGGAATAGGGACGGAAGATGCAGAAAGAACGGAAAAAGGGGTCAAGATAATCGCGAATAGGCTGTCCAGATGGAAGGGGTAGGAGTGGACCCTGTAGGAATTCTCTATGGTGACATCCATCCAACAGTAGTCAACTGCTCTGTGTCTGGAAAGCTCAGACAGGGGGACTATGTCAGGATAAAGCATCACGAGGATGGTTGGGTCCTGGGAAAGGTAGACTCAATTGAAGCAAAGACGAACCTTTCGATAGAGAAATCATACCAGATCATGGAGGGGAACAACGTTGAGATTCAACAGACAATTTCGGCTCAAATAGTGATAATTGGCTTCCTTGACCAGAGAAAAGTTTTGCAGTATCCAAGGACCCCCTTCCTGGCGGGAACCCCAGTATATTTCGCTGAGGACGAATTCATATCCACCACACTCAACATCTCTGCAGGAAAAAGGGGACGAGCATATGTTGGCTTGATTTACGGCCACAACATACCATTCTCTATCGACATCAATTCAATGGTACAGAAACACATTTCAGTCATGGCCAAGACAGGAGGGGGAAAGAGCTATCTTACAGGGGTCATAATAGAAGAGCTGATCAAGAACGATGTGACAGTGGTTGTCATCGACCCCCACGGAGAGTACGGGTCAATGAAGAACAAGGCTTCAGAATCAGAGGATATGAAGAGATTTTCGATTCGCCCAGTTTCATACAGTGACAGAATAATCACCTTTACCCCCGATCATGGGGACGAGAAACTCACGTTCACCCTTTCCCAGATCAACGTCAAGGAGCTGGTTAGCATAATGAATCTTTCAGACCCCAAATCTTACGTCCTTCCCCTCAGGAAGGCAATTGATGCAATAAGGCTCTCGAGCAAGGACTACGATTTCGACGACGTGATAAAGGAGTTGAGGAGGCAGGATGACTCATCGCTCTCCCAGACGCTGGAAAAGGAGCTGTCATACCTGAAGTCGCTAAATGTGCTTGGGAAGAGAGGGCTGAGGGTTGATGAATTGGTTGTGAAGGGAAAGGTATCAATCATAGAGATGAAAGGGCTTCCGCCCGATATGCAGGAACTCATAGTGCAGAGGTTGCTTTATGCGCTCTTCGAGGCGAGAAAGAAGGAGAGGATACCTCCGCTGCTCACAGTGGTGGAGGAGGCTCACAACTTTGCACCGCAACAGGGCAAGGCATTCTCATCAAAGATAATGAGGACAGTGGCATCAGAAGGAAGGAAATTCGGATTCGGGTTACTTGTGGTGTCTCAGAGACCTGCAAAGATAGATAAGAACGTCCTGTCACAGTGTGGGACTCAGCTGATATTGAAGGTGACAAATCCGAATGACCTCAAGGCAATAGGAAATTCAGTAGAGGGTCTCACTTCGTCTTCACTAGATGAGATACAGAGGCTGCCCGTTGGTACAGCTCTTGTTGCATCCCCTGAACTTCCCATTCCCCTGTTTATAGAAGTAAGGCCAAGGGAGACGGACGATGGAGGTAAGAATGTGAGGGTTGTCAGATGACCCTTGAGGAGAGGTGCTCCAGGTACATAAAGATGACAAACGAGGCCCTAGCTCTGGTGAAAGTAGCCCCATCTAAGGAAAGTTTCCTGAGCAAAGCTGCCGAAGATTTCATAGATATGTGCAAGAACTACCTAAAAGATGCATCTTTCTTCTTCCAGAAAGGCGACTACGAGAATTCACTCGCTGCGTGTTCCTACGCCTACGCCTGGCTAGACGCAGGTGTCCGTTTGGGTATTCTACGAGCAGACGGCGATTACAAGAGATTTACGCAGTACTCTTAACGATAGGTACTGTAATCGTACACAAGATCGATAAGTCTCTTGCTAGTAACATCATCGATGACCCCCGCGTTCTTTTTGACGAGGATGTAGTCCCTTGCTTCCAGTACTCCGTTTTTGGCAGCCTTCGCGTAGACAGATCCTATCAAGCTACCTCTCACGCTTTCCGGAAGGTCCTTCAGATATTTCCCTAAAAGAAATCTGAATTCCTCGTTTTTCCTCATGTTGAGTTTTCTCAACTTCTTCTTGGTCTCGATGCCTTTTTGGTTGGAAGGGGTTCTATTTACCTCCATTGGTGCCTTATGATTAATCCGTAACATTTAAATATTTCGTTTTTGCCAGCAAGGAAAATCTGGCCCCGTGAATGGTTAGGAGATACCAATAAAGCCATCGATTAGGCACGTTCACCGTGAATGCAGGTATGATCCGTAAAAGGAATGTCCTTTAATCACGGTGCCGTTGAAATATCGTCAAAAAATACTGACAAATGATTTATTGTAAGTTAAATTAGGCGTTCGTGGTGGCAGAAGAAGGGGAAAGACATATCTTTTATTCAAGGGGTGCGGCACGAGCCTACTCAGCTTTGAACGGAACAGAATCTCAAGGGGTTATCGACCTCATCAAGGAGATATCATTGTCCGTAAACGTGAACATTGTTTCGGACGAGGAGAATACTGTGGCACTTCTGAGATCATCCGCTTCTGTGGATGAAGTCCCGACAATAAAGACACTTCAGCAATTTTTAAGGATTATAGGAGAAACTTCAAAGATACACAAGTTAATGGCTGGAGACAGTTCAGAGAAGAAGATAGAAAGGTACAGCAATATTGCTGTAAGCTACTACAAGCTCATTTCTGAAATGGGAAGGAATGAGGCCGAGGACTTTAGCGAGTTCATAAACCTGTTCTCCCTTAAACACAATCTATCCGACAATTACGTTAGCCACATACCCCCCTTTATGAAACCATATCGCAGCTTATTCAGAAGAAATGTGAATGCTAGGGGGAAACGACCCAAGATAGCAAAGAAGAGATTTCCGGATTACTTCACCGAAATCAGATGGATAGCAAGGGATGTTAAGTCAAAGGAAGGCGTTACAGCAATCGCCGTCCCGGACGACTACCTTGCAGTTGCAGTGGCCAAAGAGCTTGAGCTGTATGGAATTGCACCAACAGTTGCTTCCTCAGTTTCAGAAATAGTCTTCAACGATGCTCCGTATAATTTTATCATTTCGGCCCTGAGGTGCCTTGAAGAAGACTTCACGTTTGAGTCCATGATCTCTCTCCTTGATAACCCATTTTCCGGCATTGATCCATCTTCGATATACGATATAAAGGACATATGCTATCAAAAGAATGTCACAAGGGGGCTAAGGGACTGGAGGACTCTCTTCCTTGAGCTCGAGATCTACCCCTCCCTCCTTGACGATCTGGAATTCCTTGGCGAAATAATTGATCGGTCGGATGGATTGGAATCCCTGTCCAGGTTCTGTGATAAATATCTAGGCGAAAACAACTACCCTGGAAGGATTGTTTCCGTCTTGGGAGCCAATCCAGACAGGCAGCCAAGCGATGCTGGTAGTCTGATTAATGACCTTGAATCAATGAAATACACACCCAAAGTTGAAATTATAGGAGACCCAAGGATATTGGTAGGGAAGCCACTTGACCTCGCCGGACTTCCTCTTGAAAATCTGTACGTTTGTGGAATGGATGCTGCATCATCCCTTAGGCAATTCCCAGAGGAACTGAGAGATTTCCTTGAAAAAATTGGCCTTGAAGGCGCGTTTGAAAATTTGATGGAGGAAGCATACACATCATTGATAGGCCTGTCTGAAAATGTCACTGTTTCCTACTCCTCCCTAGACGATAAACTGTCATACACAGAGTCAACCGCTCTTTACGACAGTATTGAGGGGGAGGAAGAGTACGTTGCTAGGGACACGGTATTCATACCCGCCGATCCAATAGTCGAATGGGAAAGTGGCAGGCCGACAAAGAACTCCGAGAAGTACCGGCTTGACGGAGACCTCATAAAGATGAGGATGGAGAAGCCGATATACCCGACATTCATTGAGAACTACGCAGGTTGCCACTTCAAGGGGTTCGTAAACGGACTTCTAGGTGTGGACGAGATCAACGCTCCAAGGGAATTCCTTGACCCAAGGACTACTGGGTCAATGACTCATAAGATACTGGAAAAATACTACTCCACAGACCTGTCACCTGCCGATTTCGGCAGGATGGCTGACTCGTTCGTGAGGTCTGAGATAAGCAGGGAGAAGTATCAGTCGAGAATTGAAGCCCTGAAATTTTACAGGGAGAAGTACCTGCTGAATGGGAGGCTTGCGAGATTTTTCGTTATGGACGTCCGCCATGCGCTAGAGCTAGGAAGAAGGACTATACAAAAGGAATTCCACTTCCCAACTGCCGACCAGCAGGTTTTCTACGAATTTGATGGGCGGAAGATCAAAATAGGAGGATTTGTGGACAGGATTGATGAGGAGAGGGGGGAGCTTTGCATAATCGATTATAAGAGCTCTCTATACGGATATCCAAAGAACGATCTATGTGACGAAAGGCACGCCAAGGTTCAACTTTACTTCTACAAACTTGGAGTCGAATCTGTTCTAAGGAAGAAGGTGAGGGCGGCAGCCTATGTATCATTCCGAGACATAGGCGAAGGGTTCAATACTGCAGGTTTTTTCAATGCGATTCCCAACGAAGAGGCCCAGGTCAGGAAGTGCAGGGAGATCATTGACCCTGTCCTTGGAGATTTTCTGGAGGGGGACTTCGATCCAGTCGTGAAGGAAGGGGGCAGTCTGTGGAAATGTGAGAACGAGCTATTCTGTCCGCTGCTGAGCGTTTGCAGGGTTCAAGAGAGGAGATGGTAGAGTGTCGGGCGACTTCGTCTCCGCAGTACCAGGGTCAGGGAAGACAGAGACCCTGATTAACAAATGCTATGAGCTGATGGTTGAACACGGTGTCGAGAGCGTAGTTGCAATCACGTTCACTGATAGGGCCTCTGAGGAGCTGATAGACAGGCTCAAGAACAGGGCACTCAAGGACGGAAGGTTTGACATCATCAGGCAGCTTCCAACTTCAAATGTGGGTACAATCCACAATTTCTGCTCAAGAATTGTGAGGAGGTATGGATCAGAGGTAGGGCTACCCTGGTCTTTCAGAGTGATGGATGACCTTGAATCATTCAATTTTCTGGAAAAAAGCGTTAGGAGCTTCATCATAGGTGTGAGGAACGATAGCAGGGTGACAGAGGAGGGGATCACACTGGGAAGGATACTTGACGGGTATGAGACGGATGTGGAGCAGGTTATAAGGGACTGCACTGACATCATGGAATCCCAAAAGGGATACCTTGACTTTATGATCTTCACGAACCAAAGCTTCTTCACGTCTTATTCCAGAAAAGTGTTTGACGAAGCGGTGATGAAGGAGATATCGTCAAAACTGAAGATTTCTATCATACCAGAACTTGAAGATTTCTATCATACCAGAACTTGCATCTCTACTCACATCTTTCTCGATGTATTATCAGAGGATCAAGCAGAAAGCACGACTTATGGATTTCGACGACCTTCTTCTTTATACACTCAGGATAATGAACTCTAAAGGGAGTGAGATTGCAAAAAAATTCAAGTATGTGCTGGTGGACGAGTTTCAGGACACGGACGAGCTTCAGATAGCCATATTTGAAAGGTTCTGGAACGAAGGATCTTCATTTTTCGTAGTGGGAGACCTTAATCAAAGCATATATTCGTTCAGGGGTGCACATCCGGGGGCGCAAAGGAGGTTCTCGGACCGGATTGCCAATAAGGTGACCCTCCAAACAAACAGGAGGAGCGGCAAAAACCTGATAGAATTTTTCAACAGGTTCTTCCCTGCTATCATGGAATACGTGCCGATGGAAGGGTCTTCAGAATTTGCGGGAGGTGCATTCCTATACATCGACGAAGATAAGATACACGATGTTGCAGAGATAGTGAAGAGGAAAATAAGGGAGGGGGAATCGCCCGGAGACATCGCCATATTGAGCAGGATATCAAGTGATTTCTTCAACCTGAAGAGATCACTTAAGAGCGAAGGGTTGGACTGTGTACTGATTTCTGGTGAATCAATCCTCAAGTCTCAAGAGGGCCTGGATGTGCTGTCGATCGTAAGGTACCTTGCGGACCCTGGAGATAAAGTTGCTCAGGTCGGGTTGCTGCTTTCTCCGATGTTTGATAAAAACATCTCCGAGCTTCTGAAAGGTAAGGAGAAGTTAGGAGAAATGGTTGACTCAAAGCTGGGGAAGTATAGGGAAGAGCTTAAGGCAGAGAGGATTGACTTCATACTGAACAAGATTGTTCTATGGGAGGGGTATGTTTCAGCTCTTCTAGGCATGAAGGACGGGGCAGAGAGGGTAAGCAGGCTCGGAAGGATCCTTGAACTTGTTTCATCACACGTAAGCGGTTACGGAGGAGACGCTCAATCAGTAGCAGTATGGCTTCAGAACGCTGGAGACAGCAAGGAGAGTGGACCGATAGATGACCTTCTTCAGGACAAGACAAGGGTAAAGGTTATGACGATACATCAGGCGAAGGGACTTGAATTCAATACAGTAATAGTCTACGATCTAAGACCTGGAATTGACAGGGAGAAATACTACTCAGATGAATATGCCGGCCTAGTTGCAAAGAAGGACAGGGATTTCATGACATCTCCCAGCAGGAAGATAATGGGCAAAAGTGAGAAGCACACATTTTCACTCAATGAAGAAACCAGGATACTTTATGTTGCTTTCACAAGAGCCAGGAAAGAACTGCATCTGGTCATATCAGAAAAGGAACTGAAAGAGGAGAAGATAGCGAGGAAAGGAGATGATCTGATTTCCATCCTCCAGAGGACCCTGGGAATATGGAAGGGGGGAGATGCCAAGGAAAGGAAAGAAGCGGCGGATAAGATGTCAATTACACTTTCGTCAGTAACAAAAACTGAACCGATTGTCCCTCGTGAAATAACCAGAAAGACGGAAAACATCCGATCACAGGAGAAGGCTAGATTGTATACACAGCATGACGATATAAACGAACGGGCGATAGCCCAGTTTCTGAGGGAAAAGGGAGACAGGATTAGCCAGTTCAGGGTGTTTCAGGAGGGAAAGAGGGTGACAGTATCGGAAAAAGGGATCAGGATATATGAAGACGTTCCAGTATCAAACAATTACTTCGTGAGGAACGGGAAGATAGAATTCACACTGTGAATCTTGTGATTTGTCAGGAAAATGACGTGCTACAGCCCATGAACGTCAATTGAATTAAGGACATAGGGGATAATAAGTAAGGGCAGGAGTCATTGAGAGAGATTTTATATTTTCACTCGATTATGCTTAGCTCCGGTGGTGTAGACCGGCCAAGCATATGGGGCTCTCAATCCCACGACCCGGGTCCAAATCCCGGCCGGAGCACTTCAGTGTAGAACTTATGGTAGCTCAGGCATCAAAGATTCATTTTCTTGATATCATCTATCAAAGTGTACAGCACTCTAATCACGGTCTCCATAGGAGCAAGGTGTCGTTTCAGGAATTGCCTTCCCTCTTCAGTTATTCTATATTGGGTAATCAGCCTCCCATTTAGGTTAATTCTTCCTTCCCTCTTAATCAACCGTTTTCTCTCCAAGTTCCTCAGGAGGATGTAAATTGCTCCTGATGGCAGGTTTTGCTGCAGTTCTTCTGAAATAGACTTCTGCAATACGTAGCCATACGACGGGGACTTGGCGATGTTTCTTAAAATCAGTAGGTTCGTTACTCCTTTTAGGACTTTTTCCTTCACCATTGATATGGATAATAAACCTATAGATTAAATACTTATAGGTGAATTACTTATCTATATTCATGTTCAATCAGGACGGCAGACCAGGAGATGGACAGAGATCTGCTCAAAATTTCCACCATCATCACGGAGGTGCGTTCAGAGGGGACCCAATTTTTCTGTTACAAAAAATAGGATTTGGGAGAGGAATTAAGGTTGCTGACCTGGGGAGCGGGGACGGCTTCTACACAATTCCCATATCGCAAATGGTAGGTCCAGAAGGGAAAGTCTACGCAGTCGATTTGAATTCCCAGGCCCTTTCCGTTCTGCGGGACAACATTCAAACGTCACCAAATGCACCTAACAATATAGAAACGGTGACGGCCGATATGGCAAACACCGGAATAGAAGCCCGTTCCATCGATGTTGTATTCCTAGCAAATTCATTTCATAACGCCAGAAACAGCGACGCATTAATCAAAGAGATCGTAAGATTGCTAAAGCCCGGAGGGAGGGTCGTCGACATAGACTGGATGAAGAAGCAGACCCCATTTGGTCCGCCATATTCTATCAGGTTCAATGAAGCCGAGGTCACTGAACTGTTCAGAAAGGCAGGATTTGTGGTTGAAGAGCAATTCCATCCTGACCAGTATCATTATTGCTTGACATTCAGGTTGGACCCTTCAAATCAAGAGATACGGACTGAAGGTTCAGGCAAGGTAAATAGATCATTGGGTGAGGCGGAACCTCATCAGCATATTGTCTAATAGGAAAGTGGGTCAGATTGGCGACAACGAATACTATGGATTCATTCAGCAATAATGGGTTAATTCGCAAGAAGTTCCCACTGCTAGCTACTTCAATAGGACATTTCCTTAACGATGGAATGTTTTTCCTCGTTCCAGTAATAGTTGATCTGATTGCTGCCTCTCACGACATAAATGCAACACTGATCACGGCATCCCTAGTCCTCTTCTACGTATCGACAGCAATCAGTGCAAACATCTTCGGAAGATTCATCGACAGGAGACATTTGCAGGCTTGGGGTATGATCACGGGAATAGTAATTCTGTCTTTAGGGATGATATTGTTCTCAATAGCGCTGGATCATGTAATGGTTCCTTTTACCGTCGTTATTTCATCTATTGTAACCGGTATAGGTGCTTCATTTTATCACCCGACCGGAACAGCCATTCTTCAGTCCTACTACAGGGGGAAAAAGCTCGGCAGGTACCTGGGAATAAACGGATCTGCAGGGAGTCTAGGGAGGGCGATCTATCCTTCCCTACTGCTTATAGTGGGGATACTCTTCGTTTCCAGCTCATCAAGTGCCATCTTCTTTGGTGCTTTGGGACTTGTCCTCTCCTTAGTGATGTTCATATTCATCAGCGAATACGTTAAGAATGAGAGGGAGGAAAGAACGAAGGGGGAAGTAACTGAAATACGATCTAAGAAAGAAGACAAGGCAAGTTCTCCTCAAATACGTGCTATAAATGGAGGAATTATCCTCCTCACGATAATTTCCCTTATAAGAAACATATCTTTCTTCAGCGTTGTTGCATGGATACCCGAATACCTCAGTTTCGTGAGGGGTTACGGGGCATCCCTTTCCTTGGGCACTACGATGACGCTCATGTTTTCTGGAGGTATAGTTGGTCAACTCGTCATCGGTGTTCTCGTGGAGAACCACGATAAACGCAGAATACTGATTACCACAACAGTATTCTCTGTGGCACTCATGATTGCCTACCTCTTCACATCAGGAGTGGCATCACTGGTTGCACTTGCAACGTTTGGTTTCTTCAATTTCAGCGGTTTCCCGATATTCATGTCAATGATTTCTGACTACGTTCCTAGAGGATCTACAACGATAAGCAATGCCCTTGTTTGGAACTTGGGAGGCACCACAGGGCAAGCAGTAGGACCCCTAATAATCGGATTCATAATAGCAGGAACATACTCTCGACTTCAAACTGCTTTCGAAATAATGCTGGCTCTTGGTCTTCTTACAGTTCTAATGGCACTGGCCCTTCCTAAACCGGCAAAGGAGGGGAAAGCACCTCTTTTCGCGTGAATATCCATGCAAGGAGTGAAACCGTAGCAGTAATTCTAGACCAATGACAGCCTATTTCGCTGATGGACATGACTGTTTGTAATTCTTTCCAGTCATTGCCAGATAGGTATCAAAAATGAAAAATCATAAAAATGACTTTCAGGAAGCCAGCTATCTCAGACACTATTGCGATTTATTCTAAACAGATATCAGAAGAAGCTCTTCTTTATGGCAGCATTGACCTTTTGGAGCACATCGGCAGGTATCTCGTTCATATTATGTGCGGTCTTTGCGTGGTTTGCTATCAACGGCATTAGCTCCTCCTTTGTCGATGCCTTGGTTTCGAAGCCGCAGGTCATTCCTATATCCGCGCACTTGAAGGAATATTTTGCCATGATAATGCACATTAAAGTCAGATAAAAACATTGTGCCGTGAATTAAATGACGAACCCTCCAAATTTCCATAAATACTTTTTATCAGTTAGGTATACAAATCAGATGGAAAGACCCTCATGGGACGAATATTTCATGCGAATGGCTTTCATGGCGGCAACCAGGTCGAACTGCGTTAGGAGAAAAGTGGGGGCAGTCATAGTGAAAGAAAAGCGGATAATGGCCACGGGCTATAATGGGCCTCCCAGGGGGGCGCTGCACTGCGATGAGGTCAGATGCCTCCGCGATCAGCTGAAGGTTCCTGCTGGAGAAAGAAGGGAGCTCTGCAGAGGGCTCCACGCTGAGCAGAATGCGATAATTCAGGCAGCATATAACGGCACTGCAATCAACGGGAGCATAATATATGTGACCACCCATCCATGTTCTGACTGTTCAAAAATGATAATCAACGCAGGGATAAAGGAGATCATATTCTCAGAAGGTTATCCGGACGAACTTTCTGAACTGATGCTCATAGAGAGCAATATCGAAACGAGACAGTACGATGTCTCAGCAGAATTCAAGGATCTTTTATTTGGGCCGAGCGTTGAACTGATTCACAGGGAGAAAGACTAGAAAGTATCCAGCTTATCCTTTATAATGTTGTACTGGTCTTCGATCCTCTTGTTTTGTTCGGCAGTCAGTCTCCATCCGTTCGACTGCAGATTGATCGTTGCCTGATCCCTGTTCTTGGCCCCAGGTATAGGTATCACATTTCCCCTTGAAATCAGCCAGTTCAGCGCCAGCTGAACTATCGAATGTCCGGTTTCCATCGAGATATCCCTCAGTACCGAAAGGAATGAAGAGATTATTCTCACATTTGACTCTGAAAAGAGCTTATTGTTCTTTCTAACGTCGCTGGGTTCAAGATTTGCCAGGTCATACTTGAAAGTGAGGAGTCCCTGTGCCAAGGGGGAGTACGCAATCACGCTGATCTTTTCCCTGTTGAGATACGGAAGCATTTCCTCTTCTATTTCCCTCTGAATAATGTTGTACCTGACCTGGTTTGAAACTATGTCCATGCCAGATAGATAAGACCTTGCCTCTTCTATCTGACATATGCTGAAGTTTGAAAGTCCAATGTACCTTATCTTCCCATCGTTCGCCATGCGCTCAAGCGTCTTCATCGTATCACGGAGGGAGGTGTATATGTCAGGCCAGTGGATCTGGTAAAGGTCTATGTAATTTGTGTTCAACCTCTTCAGGCTTCCGTCCAGGGCACGTTCGAGATAGTCTGGCTTAAGGTGGCTTCCAGATGCCTTGGTAGCGATGATTATTTCATCCCTTATGTCTTTGATAACTTCCCCGATTACTGATTCTGAGTGACCATCTCCATAAACTTCAGCGGTATCTATGAAATTGAGCCCCATCTCTATTGAAGTCAGTATGGCATTCTTAACATCTGAATCTACTATTTTCCCCCACCCTTTTGCTCCGGCCTGCCACGCGCCGAGACCAATTGCGGAAACCTTTAGATCGGATTTTCCTAGGTTGGTGTATTCCATAGTTCGAGATAATAGGGTTTATAATTAATTTTCGTTTACCTGTTAAAATTCAGATGAAAATCATAAAGAATCCAACAGTCCTCTCGCAGGATTACATCCCGGAGAATGTCATTGGTAGGAAGGAACAGATCTCCAAGGTGGGGGAGATGATAAGGATGGGCAGTTCGTCCTCCTCTTTCGTAATAAGAGGGAACCCAGGGACAGGGAAGACTCTGATTGGAAAATATCTGCTGAGGGAACTCAAGGAATACAATGGGATTTACGTCAATTGTTACGTAAACCAGACCGACAGGTCAATCGTTTCTGCAATACTCGATGACCCAAATATCAGGCTTCCAGAATTAGGCAACACAAGGTCTGAATCACTATCGGGCATACTATTCAGGGAACTGCCTGAAAGGAAGAATCTAATAGTACTGGATGAGGCTCAATCTTTGAAAAAGGGTCATGGACAGATCGTATACACCCTTTCAAGAAGCAAAGAACTTGGGGGTCCAGATATTAACCTTGTTCTCCTTTCTATGGAAGAGCCAGAAATGTACCTGGACAAAAGCACGCTTTCGGGGCTCGGTAAATACAACAGGATTCCGCTCAAGGAATACGATTCAAAGGAGTTGTACGCAATACTGGTCGACAGGGTAGAGGCTGGTCTGTATGAAGGGTCATTCACATATTCTGCTGTTGAACAGATTTCTGAATTAGTTGAGGAAAGCGGAAGTGCAAGGAATGCGATAGAACTCCTGAGGAATTCGGCACTTTATGCAGAATCTAGGAACATGTTCCTGGATGAAGAAGCTGTTCTGCAGGCATACAGGGATTTCTCCCCTCCGCTGGAGGACAGTTCCCTGATAAATCTGGACCAGGAGGAAGTCCGTCTCTTGAAATTGCTCCTTGAATCAGCATACATTGAAAACGGTTTCAAGACTTCTGACCTGAAGAAGTTGGGAACCGGAATTAGCGATGCAAGGATATACAAACTGCTCAAATCAATTGAACTGTCCGGTCTTGTCAAGAAGAGCAAAATCGGGAAGGGCTACTCTGGTGGCGTGGAGAATGAATATATACTGCGTGTCCCGTCCAACGTTCTGCTGAGCAAACTGGAAATGATCGAAAGATTGCAAGGAAATCAGGAAAGATAGGTAAATGTGAGAGAGTTATACATTCAAAAATCAAAAAGTTTAAATACTGTCATATCAATGTCATTAATATGTCAGACAATTTTAGAATACTTGGTGTAGGAGGCGCTGGCGTCAACATAGTTAGGTCTCTTGGTTATGAAAATACGGTCTTTATAGATTCTTACCATTTCAATTCCTTGGAACGCATTGCTGAGTATTTGGGCAATTCTACGAAGGAGAAGGATGTTGTAATAGTCACTTCGCCTGCGGGGCAGTTTTCATCATCAGTTCTGAAAACTGTCTGTGGTGTATTGAATTCGATGAATGCAAACATAAGTTTGATCGCAGTGATGCCTTTCCATTCAGAATCCCCAGAGAGGAAGAGGAGAGGGGAGCTTGTTCTGAAAGAATTGAAGGGGGATGTTGAATCTACTGAAGTGGTCGAAAACGAGAACTTCGCATCTGCCATGCAGGAATATCCGTGGACGCACGTTATGTCACATATTAATGAACACATTAGAGGGCTCGTCAATGGAATTGTTTCTAGGGTACAGGATACCAGCACCCTTGGCCAGAGGGAGATGACGGCTTATCAGAAATCGGTGACATTGGGCGCCAATGCTGGAATATCCCCTAACTGAGAAAACTGAACAGGGGTCTCACATTTGTAAAACTTCCATCAGGAACACTTTTAAGCAATGAACGTAATTAGTGCAATTGGATGCAATCCAGGCAGAGGGTTTCAGGCAATACGCTCTTCATTGAAGCGGAGGGGCTTGGCAAATATCTTGGAATAAGCAATCTTTACATAAAGTACGAGGGCACGAATCCCACTGGCACTCAGAAGGATAGGTCGGCCAGTCTCACTGTCAAGCGGGCAGCAGAAACGGGTTACGATGCAATAGTTGCAGGTAGCTGCGGAAATTATGGGACTTCCATAGCCTACTACGCCTTCCTCAACAACATCAGGTCAGTAATATACATCCCGAGGCAATTCCATACAAGCCGCCTTAACGAAATAGAGAAGAAGTACGGTGCAGAACTAAGGCTGGTCGAAGGAAAGTACGAGGATGCGGTTGAAGCCAGCAAGAAGGATGCGAGAGAAAACGGTTGGTTTGATGGAAATGCAGGTGCTCATCCAGAAATAGGGCTGGAGGCATTTTCTGGAATAGCGTCCGAAATACACAGGTCCATTGGGTCGTTTCCAGATACAGTTTCTGTTCCGGTTGGAAACGGGACTACCCTGGCGGGAATCTTCCAAGGTTTCTTGAACTTGGGGAGGGCGCGTGACATTGATAAAATGCCAAGAATGATCGCGGCAAGCACGGATGGGGGGAATCCAATCATAGAAAGCTTCAGGAAGGGGGAGAAGAGGATAAGGGACATCCAGAAGGAGAGGATTAGAGAGACAGAGTTGAACGAACCTCTCGTAAACTACCATTCCTATGACGGAGAACTAGCATTGAATGCACTCATAGCATCAAACGGATTTGCCGAGTACGTAACCGACCAGGAACTTCTCGCCTACCGCGATCTTGTGAAGAAATATGAAGGCATAGATGCCATACCTGCGGCTACTGCATCAGTAGCAGCCACTGCGAAGATCGCCGGCAGAGGAAAAATAGATGGGGTTCACGTAGCAGTAATAACAGGGTAGCTGTGTGGATTTTCACCGCATAACTATCATTCAGATGAGTCCTTGCCCCTTGAGCAACCGATAGATCCCATCATTATCCTGTATTCGTAAGGGGAAAGGACAGCCCTTGAGATAATCCTTCTGAACATTAGAGTTGTCTTGTCTATTCTGTGTTTCGGGTAGTTGCTATTCACAAGTCCTTCTCTGAACTTCTCTATCAGCCTGTCTGCATCGGCTCTGCTTATGGTTTCTCCCCTGCTACTTTTCCTGGAACCAAAGAGTTCGTAGAACAGAATTGCTGCAGCGCTGGAAACGTTCAGGATAGGGTATCGCTCATCTGCTGGAATATGGACAAAGAAATCGCACATAGACAACTCAGCGTTTGTAAGCCCAATGTCTTCCCTTCCCAGGACGATACCGACCTTTCCGTTCATCTTCTCTGATACTTTTGCAAACTCCTTTGGGCTGAAATAGTTCCTTAAGACCTCCTTTGGGGAATCGCTTTTCACACCAGATGTTCCCACAATATATTCCAGTCCCTCTGCAGCTTCTGAAAGAGAATCCACCATCTTGCATCCTGCTAGGATCTCGCTTCCCTTCATCGACCTGAAGAGGTCCTCGCTGGGAATGCGGTGTGTGTTGACCGCCACAAGATCGTCAAGTCCGAAATTTTTCATCAGTCTAGCAATTGCGCCAAGGTTTCCCGGATTCTTGGGCTCGACGACTATCACCCTTACTGACTTCACAATCTTAAGTTCAGGCGTAAATAAACCTTTTTACTAACGAATAGTTACGGACGCTAATGGACGGGGAGAAATTCCTGTTTTCACTTTCAAGGTTTGGGATAAAACTAGGCCTTGGACCTACGAAGGCTTTTGCCAGCTCACTTGGAGATCCGCAGAACAGTTTCAGGAGCGTCCATGTAGCAGGTTCCAACGGGAAGGGATCAACTGCAACGTTCATCTACAGAATCCTCAAGAGGAGACATCTCACGGGACTGTACACATCGCCGCACCTAAGAAGATTTTCCGAGCGGATAATCGTAAACGACAATGAGATACCTCTTGATTACGTGGATGAATTTGTAAGGGTGCATCCATCAACAATAGAATTCAACGGAGAAAAGACCCAGCTCACATTCTTTGAATATACTACCAATATGGCATTTGATTACTTCAGGAGGGAAGGTGTACAGGTTGCCGTAGTTGAGGTTGGGCTGGGAGGAAGGTTAGACTCAACGAACATAATTGATCCTGAGGTTTCTGTGATAACAAGCCTGAGCCTTGAACACGCGGATAAACTGGGAGGAAGCCTGGAGTACATTGCAAGGGAGAAGGCTGGGATAATAAAGAAGGGGAAGCCAGTCGTTATTGGGAAGGTCCCTGAAATAGCCAGGAACATATTTGCCGACATTGCGAGGAGAAACGAATCGATGGTAAGGAGGGTCGAAGATTGCAGGATAGTAAATCTAAATTATTCTCTGGAAGGGACGACGTTCAGGGTAGAGACGGGCGAGAATGGTTATGACGTCAAGTTGAAGGCTCTGGGTGAACATCAGGTGAACAACTCAGTTTCAGCAATATTGGCTTGTGAATCTTTGAAGGTTCCGCCAAGAACTAATGACATCCTCGATGGACTTTCTGAAGGACAGATTCCAGGGAGATTCGAGATCAGGAGAAGGGAACCCCTGCTGATAGTAGATGGAGCTCACAACTCTGAGGCAAGCAGGGTCCTAAGCTCGAATATCAGGAGGTATTCAATAAGGGACCCTTTGATAGTACTGGGAGTTTTAAAGGACAAGAACAGTTACAACATCCTGCAGAATCTATCCGAAGTTGCTGAGAGCGTAATAATTACAGAACCGAATGAGATCGAAAGAAAGAAGGATAGTGAATCACTTCGCAAGGAGGCAAAGCTGTTTTTCAAGGATGTTGAAGTGCAGAAACAACCCCTGATGGCACTGGAGAGAGCCATGTCTTCTGAAAGGAGTACAGTGGTGACGGGGTCGCTCTACCTCGTCGGTGAGGTAGAAAATCTACTGGATAAAATGGAAATCACAAAAAAGGTTCCAGTGGAAGGAAAGGGGGAAGGGAAGCCCACGGGACTTATCGAATAGAAAAGGTATATCGGCAGCCTCCAGTGGAAATGGTGGGGTAGTGCATGAAGTGTTGGATATTTATTGGTTTTGGTAAAAGACTTGATAAGAAACGGTTTTAATATGGTTAATTTTTCCATACTATATCATGGTCGTATCATCTAAGAATTTGTTTGAGAAGTTCAATAATTCATCTTTAATAGTGAAGGGGCAGAGGCAGGCTCTGGAGCCAGGCTTCGTACCAGAAAGACTGCCGCACAGGGAAGAGGAGGCAGAACACCTGGCCGAAATACTCTCACCTTCCCTCAGGAATTTCAAGCCCTCTAACGTCATAATTTTCGGAAAGCCTGGAGTGGGGAAGACGAGCGTTGTGAAGTTCGTGGAAAATGAAATGACGAAGGCAATACAGTCCAGGCTGGACGCTAAAATAAAGATCATAGATGTTAACTGTGGAATAGTGGATAACCCGTACGGCGTTCTACTTTCTGTCGGAGATGGCCTCCTTGAATCATGGGAGGAGAGGCTTCCTTTTACAGGCTGGCCACTGGAAAAGCTGTACAATACTGTCCTTGAGAAGATAAATACTTTCGCAGGAATAGCCATAATAGTCCTGGACGAGATAGACAAACTGGTCAGGAAAAGCGGCGACACAGTACTGTACCAACTCCTAAGAATAAACGAGACCTCGAACCAGGGAAGGGTATGCATACTCGGCATAAGCAACGACCTGAGGTTCACAGAATACCTAGACCCAAGGGTTAGGAGCAGGTTGATAGAGGAAACGATGGTTTACAACCCATACAATGCTACCCAGATTTACGACATCCTCCGGGACAGGTCAATGTACGCGGGGATAGCAGATTCAATAGACGATTCAGCAATGAAAACGTGTGCAGCTCTTGCGGCCCAGGAGCACGGAGACGCAAGAAGAGCGATAGACCTTCTGCGGATTGCAGTCGAGTTAACTGAGAAAGGAGAGGAAGGAAGAATAGTGGAAGACACAATTTATGAAGCAAAGAGAAAACTGGAAAGGGATGTAGTTGTTGAGACTGTGTCTACTCTTCCTCTGCACAGCAAGCTCGTACTGTTTTCAATTTCGCTCATAGATGAGATCAAGAACGGGGGAAGCTCTACAATGGGGGAATTTTATGACCTCTATGAGAAGATTGCAGACAGGATGGGAGTGAGCAGCCTGACCCAAAGGAGGGTGGCTGACATAATAGGGGAACTATCGAACCTGGGTCTGATCGATTCCAAAGTGCAGAGTTTCGGAAGATACGGTAGAACTACGACCGTGACCATGAATTATGGTTCTTCAAAGATAAAGGATATCCTCAGCGCTGACGAGATGCTCTCGCAGCTTAAGGATGTGAAGCCTCTGCAAAAGTCACTTCCGGTCTCGTAAACATATATATCTTTGGTCTAATCTGGTAGCGTGAAGTCAAAGGCAATTCTTGTTATCGGAATGCCAGGCTCTGGTAAGGATGAGTTTGCTTTAGTCGCAAGACAGATGGGCATAGAGGTGGTGAACATGGGAGACATAGTCAGGGACTTCACGTCCAGCATAGGTCTCAGCATATCGATGAGCGGTGAAATAGCCTCAAGGGAGAGAAGGGACCATGGGATGGACATATGGGCAAAAAGGACTATAGAGAGGATAAAGAGCAACTTCGTGGTCGTGGAGGGGGTTAGGAATATAGAGGAGATTCACAGGTTCAGGAAGGATATGGAAATAGGTCTTGTCGTGGGCATATCCTCAGGGAGGGACAACAGGTACAGTCGTCTACTTAAGCGGGGAAGGGAGGACGATCCAAGGAACACTGAGGAATTCACTGCGAGGGAAAGGAGGGAGCTATCATGGGGTATAGGAGAGGTCTTAGCGACGGCTGACCGTTATATATGCAACGACTCAACTATAGAGGAGTTCAGAGAAAGGACAAGGGAATTTCTCAGGGAACACATAATTCAAGAAAGTTCTTGAAAATATTGACTCCAAACTGGGTGTGTTCCACCTCAGGATGAAATTGCAGTGCGTATCGCCCTCTGTGGGCATCTGCCATTGCCTGCACAGCGCAGGTCTCAGAGGACGCCAGGAGCGAGAACCCCGGTGGGGTACTCTTGATCTCGTCGTTGTGGCTTTCCCACGCAAAGAATTTTCCAGGAAGGCCCTTCAGAATGGAGTCGTGGCTTATCACCGATATCTCAACTTTCCCGAACTCCGGATGGATTGCGGGACTGACTTGAGAGCCGTAGTGCATCCCCATGAACTGAGCTCCCGCGCATATCCCAAGTATTGGTATATTCATTTCGTCCAGGAATCTTGAAGTGTTGCCAAGTCTGAAACTCTCGTATGCTATGGATGCTGCACCTCCAGAAAGGACCAATCCGTCTGCGTCTCGTATATCGTCGACCTTGGATTCGTTGCTCCGAATCTCGCAGTTGACGTTGAGGTCCCTGAGAACTCTCCATTCCCGGTGGGTCCACTGTCCTCCGTTGTCGATCACGTAGATCTTCAAGACAGCTCGTACCTCACGATTTTTTGTTCATCAGCATTTCTATGTAACTGTTGATGTGCTCTGCGAGTAACGGGTTGTCAGTGAAGCCACAGGCAGACAGGTCAGGAGCTGCTATAAGTGCCCTGGTACCATCAGAAACCATGTCAGTAGCAATGAGAGAATTATTCCTGAAGACCCTTGTTCCCTGCGGCACCCTTTGATTGTCAGGCGCTACGATAGAAACAGTCACGTTTCTCGTTATGGCAGATTCAATCTCCTTGCCTAGCTCCTGTCTCAGGTCCCTTAGCTTCGGGGTGGATATGGAAGCGAATCTTTCCGCTGAGTTGAGAACCTCCCTCATCTTCTCAAGCACCCTTTCCCTTCCATATATGGTGTAAATCAGCTGAGGAAGACCCTGTTGCGTAAGGAGTTCATTCATCTCTGTAAGTTTATCAAAAAGGATGTCGAGATTCTTTGAGAAATTCTTCCTTATCTCGTATATGTTCTTCGCCTTGAAAACCTTCGGGCGACCCTCCAGAGAAGTGATGAAACCCCTCTCTTCGAGCTTTTCGAGGACTTTGTACGTTGAAGTTCTAGGGATTTTAGCAGTCATAGCTATACTATCCGGGGTGCTTGCACCGAGCAGCACGAGGGCAAGAAAACCCCTAAGCTCGTAGTCTGTCATTGCGAAACTCTCGAAGTATTTCGACACTTCCGCAAGCTCTTTTTCAAAATCTTCCATGGGTAATAATAATAAAGGCTTTTATAATTTTTTTGACTACAATGTTGATGAATTGTTCTCTTTGTAACAGGGAGGCGATAGTTTTCCTGAGATACAATGGCAACCATCTTTGTGAAAGACACTTCGTAGAATTCTTCCAGAAGAGGGTGAACTTGGAGTTCCGGAGGGAACTGAAAATCACGGGGCCTGTCAAGATTGGAGTGGCTCTGTCTGGAGGCAAGGACAGCTCTGTTGCTCTCTATGAGACAAATAGGGTCTTCGGGAAGAGAAAGGATGTAAGCATTGTTGCGATAACGATAGATGAGGGCATCAAAAGCTACAGGCCGCAGACGATGGAAGCAGCAGCAACGCTCACAAGGAAGTTGGGGGTGGAACACAGGATCCTGAAGATAGAGGACAATTTCGGTACTACCATGGACTCGATCTCAGAGGGCGGACGGCTCGCACCGTGCGGTTACTGCGGTGTCTTCAGGAGGAAACTCATCAACTTGGCGGGAGTAGAAGAAGACATTGACTACATGGTAACAGGCCTGAATCTGGATGACACAGCCCAATCTGTGATGATGAATGTAGTCAGAGGGGACATAGCGAGGATTGCCAGGATGGGTCCACATACAGAACCGAAGGACGGCCTCGTTCCAAGGCTACAGCCCCTTCTTAGGATAGCAGAGAAGGAGGTACTTCTGTATGCGATAATTCAGGGTATAGATTTCTCTCACTCAGTTTGCCCGTATGCAGGCAAGGCCATAAGGAACGAGTTCAGGGAGTCGATAGATAGGTGGGAGGAGCGTTCCCCAGGCACGAAATATTCTATAGTCAACTCATTCGAGAAGATAAGGGCATTATTGCCTCCAGAGGTCGAAGTGAAGATGGGGAAGTGTAAAATTTGCGGGTCCCCCACACCCGGAGAAATATGCCAGAGTTGCTCTTTCGAGGAGGAGATTGGAACATGGACAAAATCCTAGGTATAATTGTACTGCTTGGTGCGATCGCCACAGGGGTATATATCAGAGGCAAGGTCATCAGGGCAATGAGAAGGAACTCCAAGGTAATCTACAGGGACCTCAAACTTTACACTTCACTTGGTGGGAATCTAGGAACCATGGTATACGTGATTTCCATACTTACCGTTGTGATAGGTCCGTTCTCGTACGAACTGATTTCACTGAATACCTACACCTATATCCTCATGAACATTATAGCAGGCGTTTTCTTCTCGCTCACCTACCCTCCTTTCGCACCTATCACGGGTTTCGCCACTATTGACGTTGTGGAGATAAAGGGGAAGAGGTATTGCATAGTCGGAAAGGTTATGAACAGGAAGTTCAAGGTTGTAACTATAAACGAAGACCAGAAATTCGAGATAACCGTGGAATCAAGAAGGCAGAGGTTGATATTTGATGTTACGAAATAACCCTCTTTCCGGAAGTGAGTCTTGAGATCACCTTGACGGCGGAGTCCATATACTTTTCATCCATGATATAGGTCACATCGTTGTAGAATGAAGCTACCTGGTAGACATTGATGCCATTGATTGCAAGAACGGTGGATATGTATGCGACATACCCCCTCAGCTTTTCGATTATGAGGGGGGAGATCACAACAAGTTCTGCCAGGTTTTCCCTGAAGGACAGGACATCATCGGCAGAAAATTGCTTGCGAACCTCTTGGGAGTTCTTCCTGTCTATCACGACGACTATTCCCTGACTTCCCTGGACAACCCTTATCTTCCCGCCAGATCCGTATATTTCTTCGTAAATCTTTGAAACCTTCACGAAGTTTTCGACTGAGTTCCTGACGGTCAGGTTAGTGATGGAGTAGAACGCCTCTATCCTCGACTCGCTGAGGGCAGATTTATACGCAGACTCAAGAGACGGGTTCCGTTCAGGGTATCTCTTGATTGCTGCGAGGACGGCATTGAAGTTCTGAGTTTTCAGTTGCTTCATCAGGTATCTCGCTAGAGAGGAATAGTTCACTATGCCTGACTGCAAGGAATCCATCGCGCAAGGATTTGATGAAAGGTACTCCGAGACCCTCCTGCTTATCCTTTCCATGTTTGAAGATATGTCTCATTCTTAAAAAACAGTTGTGTTCTCAACTTCAATGCTAAAGAATCACCCCTCAGGAACGACATCCATTCCATCCTGGTGTAAATTGGTCAACCGCACAGCTAAAATCATCAGGAACAATACAGGAGCGCATGGCAACTCAGGACGACAGGAGAATAATAATCTTACATAATTTCACCAAGAGCGACTATTCAAGGCTGCTTTTGTCCCTCAGATCGGTGGGTCTTGCGGATAATACTATTGTTGCGGTTACTACCAGTACTACAATGGAGTGGAAGGTGAGCCACTTGCTCGAGGAGCTTCTCCTAGAGGATGAAAGCTTGAAAAATGAGAAGAGTTAGTTTTCAGAATTTCTTGAACTTTGCTCCTCCAGTCCCGCAGACGGGGCATTTTTCAGGTGCCTTACCGACAGTCGTGTAACCGCAAACAGGGCATATGTATATGTCCTTGATTTCTACGTCTTTCTTCTTCTTTACGCTCTCCAGCGCTTCCTCATATAGTTGTTCGTGAATCTTCTCTGCTTCTAGAGCGTACTTCGTGGATAGCTCAGCCCCCTTCTCATTTTGGAATTTTGCAACCTCGTTGAAAACAGGATACATCTCGTTCACTTCATAGTGCTCACCGCTTATTGCATCTTCCAGATTGTCAATTGTCCCCTTTATCATCCCGAGGTTCCTGTAGTGGTTTGTTGCGTGAACAGTCTCCGCATAAGATATGGCCCTGAATAGCCTGGATATGTTGGGGAATCCGTTCTTCTCAGCAACTTCCGAATAGATAGAATATTTCATGGCAGCCTTGCTTTCTCCGCAAAAGGCGTTATCAAGGTTATTTTTCGTCATTTCCCTCATGTAGATCAGTAATGTATAGCAAGGTGCCTAATTAGACCTACCTGAAAGCTGGAATTTTTAAGTTTCCTCAAAGTATTTTTTGCAGTTAAAATTAGGGCCTGCAACGTTCATAGAAAATGGCTGAGGACCAGGTCAAGGCACACTTCGCACTGATAAGTTATTAGGGGGGAAGCCTTTCAGTAAGAGGGTGGACATTGGGGTATCTGTTTAAGGCCTCATCTATCAACGCTGCAAGAGCGATCTATGCACTCAACTGGTTCGACATAGCCCCGGGCCTCGCCTATATCTCGAAAGATTTGGGGCTGCAGGTCGTTCAACTTGGTATAGCTACCACTTTCTTTTACGTTGGGCTTGCACCATTTCAAATCATTGGAGGTGCCTTTGCGTCCAGGATCGGCTCAAGGAGGGTTGCATTCATCGGCCTGTTGCTCCTTGGACTGGGCGCGATAGCCTCCGGGTTTTCTCAGAATCTCGTGGAGCTCTGCGTGTCGAGATTTGTAGCGGGGTGGGGTTCCGCTTTCTTCTTCTCGCCTGGTCTTTCCATCCTGAGGGACATCTCTCCTCCGGAATCTTATCCACTGCAGGTGGGTATTTACAACGGAGTCTTCGGCCTGGGGGCCGGTGTGGGTGCCCTGGGATGGGTCTTCGTCGATAGGGCGATAGGATGGGAGTATGGCCTCATGCTTGGCGGTGTTCTTGTGATCTCAATAGCAATAGAAAATGCGATTGCCCTCAGAGGTGTTCACGAGCACAAGGCTGAATCCTTCGGGTTCAGGGAAAAGATGTTAAAGGTGCTCAGGAATAAGTATCTCTGGTTTATCGCCATTGGAACGCTTGCAGCAACATTCGTAGAAACGATCGGGGGGCAGTTCCTCGTTTACTACGGGGAAATTTACCTCAGGCTTGCTTCTGTTTATGCAGGTTTCATAGATGGGCTCTTCCTTACCATCGGATTCCTCGGAGGGGTTATAGGAGGTTTCTTCCTTTCAAAGGAGAAAGTGAGGAGACCTTTTACCTACATTACACTAATCGTGAGTAGCATTTTCTTTACACTGATACCGTTCTCAGGGAATATTTTATTTCTCACTCTGATTGTTGCGGTCTGCGGGTTCACAGTCCAGTCTGGGTTCTCTGCTCTGTACGTTCTATCAATGCACTATGTCCGAGACAAGGCTATGGTCCCGTTCGCTCTTTCTTTCGTGAACTTCATCGGAATAGCAGTAGGATCCGTATCACCGTTCTTCTTCACCCTGTTGACAGATAGAATTGGCCCGGATTTTGGATGGATAGTGCTGGGAATAACGGGAATAGTTCTAGTTCCTGTGCTCTTGCTTGCCAGGCCAGATACAATTCTGGAAACGTGAGTCAGAGGCTAGCCTGCATTGATGTGGAACATTTTAAATGAAGGATAGGTTCAGGGGATGTGCACAGTTGCCAGTTCTGTAAGATAGTCGACAGATCAATCAAATCAGAGATACTATATGAGACGGAATCCTCGATCTCATTTCTGGACCATAGGACCGTTTCTAAAGGACACGCACTAGTGATATCAAAAAGGCACTTCCAGAACATTTTAGATGTTGACGAGGAAACTATGTGCGATGTAATGAAGGTGGCCAAAGGAATTTCTGCAAGGATATATGATATATCACCCAGCTGGAATAAACCTGATCCAGAACAACGGAGAGCTTGCTGGTCAAACAGTATTCCATTTCCACGTTCATGTCATTCCGCGGTACGACGACGATTATAACAGAAGGTTGGGAATAGAGGCGCAGAAGAGGGTTAAGGTACCTGCGTCAAATCTTGAGATGGTCGCAGAAGAGTTGAGAGGTGCCCTAACTGGTCGATTAAAATTCCGCACATAGAATTGTCCAATATATTCACAAGGTTTTATTACTACCCTTTTATAAGGATAAACGAATGTATAGGTTCGGAATTGCGGGTATTCCACTTGGTTCTAAAGGGAGAACGGTTAAGGATGCGGTGGAAAATACCTTCCAACTAGGATTGAATTATCTTGAAATTCAGCTATTCAGGATTAGTACCCAGGAGAGGGAAATGAGGGATTTTGTGGGGATGAAGCCAAAAGAGATTGATGACATGCTTCTCGTAGATCTTCTAAGGAGCGACGAGGACGGTAAATACAAATCAGTCGGCCTCAACAACCAGATTGAAGAAGACGATATTGGGACTGAACTTTTCTGGAGCATGGCAAGGGATTACAAGGAATTGAGCCTTGCAAGAGACGTTGCGAAGGAACTGGACGTGAAGATGTCGCTGCATACTCCGTACTATGTGGATTTCTCAATTGAGGAAAGGATGATAGTTGACTCCATACAGCACACTATCTGGGGAGGGGTCATAGCAGATGCAATAGATTCTGAATTTCTCATAACACATCTCGGTCTGGCATCCTCGGACAGGAAGAAGAGCCTTAAAAATACGGCATCTTCACTGAAGCAGATCTCAGAAAAGCTAACTTCGCTGAAGATAAAACCGAAGCTATGCATAGAAAATTCAGGTAAGGGAGAGGTAATAGGAAACGAGGAAGAGATTGATTTCCTCCTTGACAGCGTGAAGAATATCACGACAGTAACCAACATTTCACATATCTACTCATCGAAGAAAAATTCGCCGACCGAGCAGGAAGAATTTGCAGAGATTATCGAAACTACAAAGAAGAAGAAGAGACCCCTCTACTTCGAGTTTTCGGGTGTGGAGTTTCTTGACCAGAATGAATACAGAATCACCCCGATCAAGAAGGGGAATCTTAAATTCGAACCGTTTGCCGACGCACTGGCGGACTTTGATGATGAGATTACACTCATATCGTTTTCTCCTCTGCTCGAGCATGATGCTCTCTACATGAAAGTCATTTTCGAAAGGAGCATACTCAAAAAGATAGGAAAGACTGTAAAGCCTCTTGCCCAGTGAATTCCATTTCAGAATCAGGTTTGTTAAAGTGGAATGAGCTAGGTCCTCACGAGAATCTGGTTATATTTGTGCCTTATCTTATCAACCTTAGGTCGTATCACTGCTCTGCAGTAGGGTCGCCCCGGATTTCTCCTAAAATAGTCCTTGTGGTATTCTTCCGCCGGATAGAAATTCCTAAGACGTTCAACAGCGGTCACAATCATCCTCGGATAATCCTTCTGGGCTTCTTCCAATTTTCTCATAATGACCTCCCTGTCCTTTTCGTCGTCGTAGAAAATCACAGACCTGTATTGCTCTCCCACATCTTCCCCCTGCCTGTTTAGTGATGTCGGATCGTGCATATAGAAAAAGATGTCCAGGAGCTCTTCAAGTGTTATTGTTTCATTGTCATAGTCTACCTTTGTTACTTCTGCGTGACCAGTGTCTCCCTCGCATACCCTCTCATAAGATGGGTTCTCGACCGTTCCTCCTGAATACCCTGGTTGAGTTGACCTCACTCCCTCAATTGTTGAGAACACAGCTTCGCTGCACCAGAAGCAACCTGCGCCAAATACGATTGACTTCATCATTACATCATTCCTCCTCCGGTATGAATCTCATGGAGATTGAGTTTACGCAGTGCCTCGTATTTTTAGGGGTGAATCCTTCGTTGTAGAATACGTGACCTAGATGTGCGTCGCAGTTAGCGCATCTTATCTCTGTCCTAACGCCATCCTTGTCCGCCAACTTCCTTACAGCTCCTGCTATTTCGCTGTCAAAGCTTGGCCAGCCACAGTCAGATTCGAACTTGTCTACGGACCTGTAAAGTGCTTTCCCGCACCTTCTGCAGACGTAAGTTCCCTTCCTGAAGTTATCATAGTACTCGCCGCTAAACGGCATTTCCGTTCCCCCGTAGACTATTACCCTCTCTTCCTCCCTTGTCAATTTCGTTGGAAAGTTCTCTTTGTTCAATATTAATTTATGGCAAGTTGAGATAAAAACATATTGTCAATATGACATGCACATATCTAACGGGGAAGAACATGTTGATACGTGAAAGTAGCTTTCAAAGTTCAGCACACAAAAGAATATAAGTGCCCAGAAAATCAGAGGATAGTTGAGCAATCAGAACAGGCACTCAGAAGCCTGCATCTTCTGCAGGATCCTTGAAGGGAAGGAAGAGGGTACATTTATCTACAGGGGCAACAAGGTTTCTGCCATCCTCGACATACATCCGCTATTCGAGGGGCATACGCTAATCATCCCAAATGAACACTTTGTGGACATTACAGACGTTGATGAAGATGTTCTTTCTGAGGTAATTAAGGTTGCCAAAATTGTGAGTGACATGATGATCAAGAACCTGCATGCGGAAGGGGTGAACGTCATGCACTCCACAGGCCGACCTGCAGGCCAGACAATTTTTCATTTTCACGTTCACGTCCTCCCTAGGAGGACTGGAGATGACACCGAATTCGAGAAATGGTGGTTCGCGAGGTCACACAAGGCATCCCGTGAGGAGCTTGATTCCCTGGCCGGAAGGATGTTACTCTGATGTTAAACAAATTGTTGTTGAAAAGTCCAACTGACAATATTATGCTAAAAATGCTACAATACAAGGATTGAAGCACCAATTATATATCCTTAATCAATAGGGAGGCATGGTCAGGAAGGAAAGAGATTCACTTGGTGAGGTCGAGATCCCTGACGGACGTCTTTACGGTCCTGAAACTGTCAGGGCGCTATCAAATTTCCCGTACTACAGAGCCATGGATAAAAGGATCATAGATACTCTGATCGTAATAAAGAGATCTTACGTGAAGGCATTCACTTCAAAGGGGAAGATACCAAAGGATATCGGAGACGCAATCATAAGTGCTGCAGACGAACTGCTAACGAATAAGAACGAACAGGATTTCCCCCTGAAGTATATCCAAGCGGGCGCAGGGACTTCGACAAACATGAATGTAAACGAAGTAATAGCAAACAAGGCACTTGACATGCTTGGTAAACCACTGGGAAGCCACGACATTATCAGTCCTCACAATCAGGTGAACGTGGGGCAGTCAACAAATGACACGATCCCAGCAGCCATAAGGATAACTGCATATTTCGCTTTAAAGTCACTTTCTAAGCATATCGAGAAGACCGTAGAGAGGCTCGAATCACTTGCAAAGGAACATGCAAACGACATCAAGACGGGAAGAACTCATCTCCAGGACGCTTCTGCAGTGACATTCGGAGGGGAGTTCAAGGCATATGCAGATCAGCTAAGATCTTTTCTGGAAGAGAAGGAATTCATACTTTCAAGGCTAAGGAGATTGAACCTCGGAGGTACCGCAGTAGGTACGGGGGCCAATCTACCAAAGGATGTAAGGGACCTTGTGTACCGCAACATCAACGACTATTTCGGAGAAAACTTCGTTCCGGCAGAGAACCTGATGATGGTAATGCAGTTCATTTCAGATTTCAATCTTCTAGCATCATGGGTTGGAAGGCG
>JAMCUN010000024.1 GCA_023381415.1 Thermoplasmatota archaeon
CTTTTTCCCCTCCACATAAAAGAAAAGAATGCAATAACAGATGACTTCAGGAAGATAGTTGAGGCAGAGGGTAAACTGTACGGTAAACTACCCTACGAAAAATACTTCTTTCTCATAATAACAGTACCAGATGAGTACTATGGAGGTCTGGAGCACAAGAACAGCACTGCTATACTTTATCCAGAATATAAGTTGATGGACGATTTTGACTATAAGCTATTCCTCACGACAGTCTCCCATGAATTCTTTCACACGTGGAACGTTAAGAGGATAAGGCCTAAGGAACTTGGACCGTTTGACTACACAAAGGAGGTCTATACGAACCTGCTCTGGCTGAGCGAGGGATTCACATCCTATTACGAGTGGCTGGTACTCTGGAGGGCGGGCCTGGTCAAAGAGGATGAATACGTGAAGCATCTCTCCAAATACATAGATTTCTACAAACTTCAGCCGGGACATATTATCCCTGCGGATTCTTCCTCGTTCAACACATGGATCAAGTTATACAAACCCGATGGTAACACCTTCAACACCTATGTCTCCTATTACCTGAAGGGGGAATTGATCGCATTTGTCCTAGATGTCGAGATCATAAAGTCGACAAAGGGGAAGAAGTCGCTGGACGACGTTTTCAGGAGCCTGTTTGCAGACTTTATTGCTAATGGAAAGGGGATAGAAAAGAAGGACCTGATAGAGCATGTCAGGAAATTAATCGGAGAAGATGCACGTAGGATAGTAACGAGGCTGACAGAAACATCAGAAGAGATCAACTACGAACAGTATCTCAGGGAAATGGGGTACAAAGTTACACACAGATATGCAGATCGGAAGATTGGTCCTAGGGGATTCCTGGGCATCGTCCTGTCATCGGAGGGAGGGAAGATCGTTGCGAAAAGCGTTGTGAAGAATTATCCGGCATACGAAGCTGGCGTCCTTCCTGGCGATGAACTCGTTGCAGTAAACGGGGAAAGGTTCACCGATAACTATACCAGGATCATTTCAAAGGAGCTGAGGTCTAGGAAGCTTGATTGCATCAAGGGTTCAAAACCAGGCGACAAAGTTGATCTGTACGTATTCAGGAAGCAAAACCTTCTGCACTTCCAGATGAAGGCGGCAGAGGAATTGAAGGAGACGGAGTTGGTCAAGGAGAAGAATTCCAGAATAAAATCAAAGATGCTGTCAGGTTAGGAAGTTCTCCTTGATCTCCTCCAGGATCCGTATAAGCATATCCTCGGTCAGCCTGCCGGTGTTGACGTTCCTCGGGCTCGGATGGTATGATCCGTAGAGATGTATCCTCCCTGCTGCATATCTTGCTCCGTGACTGAAATGCATCTTGGAAACATCGAATCCCCTTTTCCTGAGGTATCCTTTGAAAGTGTCGAAGGCAATCATTCCCAGTGCAAGGACAACTCTCAGGTTTTTCATATTCTCTATCTCAAATTCACGATAATCCCTGCAGTTCTCCAGTTCTTCCGGTAGTGGTTTGTCACCAGGCGGAACGCATTTGAGCACTGCAGTCGTGTACAGATTTTCAAGTTGAAGGCCATCATCCCTCGATACTGAATCTGGCAGGTTTGATAGACCGACCTTATAGAGGCAGGAGAATAGGAAAGACGCACTCTTGTCCCCTGTGAACACCCTTCCAGTCCTGTTCCCTCCAGTCGCTGCCGGTGCCAGGCCCAGTACCAGGAGTTTTGAATCAAAGTTTCCAAATCCAGGCACAGGTTTGCTCCAAAACTCCTCCCCCAAAAACCTGGAATTACGTTTGGCAACTTCAACTCTGAATCTGACTATCCTGGGGCACCTTTCGCATGTTATAAGCTTCGAGTTCATCTGAGATAAGGAATTGAACTTCATTTCCCCTTCCTGAATACGATTTCAGGTTCTTCAAGCATATCTGAAAGCAGCCTCTTCATGTTTGCCGGGGAATCTACTCTAAACATTGCTGACGTCTCACCCTCTCCAACCTTAATCGTTATATGCCCCTGAAGCATATTAAAAGCCTCCTCGTCTGTCCTGTCGTCTCCTGAAAAGAGGATGAAATCATTTGCGTTCATGAACCTACGAATCGCAGTTCCCTTGTTAACCCCCTTTACCCTCAGCTCGAATACATACTTGCCGCTGTACATCTCAAACCCCACCTCCGAAACCTTTGAAATTGTTTGCTCCAGTTCGCTCAGGACACTCTTTCGTACGTTGTAGTAGTGAAACTGCAGGCCACCGCCCTTGTCTATTATCCTGAGCCCCGGGTATTGCTTCTCGAGTTGGAGATATCTTTCCCGAAGCACCTCGGTCCTTGAACGATAATAGTCAAAATTTTCTATATTCCATCTGTTCCCCTCCTCGCTTATGAACTGAGAGCCGTGCATAGCTATGATATTGAATCCGGCTCCAACCAGGGAAATGATTCCTTCGAGGTCTCTTCCTGTAACGATGTATAGAGGGACTACCACTTTCAATCTTCTTAGGAGCGATAGCAGCTCCTCTCCCGGAACGGCGAATTCAGGCTGACTGGTTAGATCCACAAGAGTGCCGTCGTAATCCAGGAACATCTTCGTAATGCCCTTCTTCTGGACTATCGTATCCATAATTCTTTCAAACACTGCAGTATTCCCTGATTCCATTCATTTGGAGATGGATGGAAAACTAATCTAATTTTCTGTCTAACACTGTCTCAATGACCACGAAATAAAATTCTTCAGGTCAGTCAAAGCTGTCGAATGTTGTCTGAAGGTTCCCCTTTCCGTCCCTTAGAATGTTTTTCATCTTCTTCTCCTTCCTTCCTGCAGCATAGTAATAGGAAAAGTCCCTCGTATTCTCCATCGTCAGGACATAGACTTTACCCTTGCCGAATCTTCCTGTCCTACCCCTCCTCTGGATTGACCTCACCTCACTTGGAACAGGCTCGTAGAATATCACGGTGTCAGCGGCAGGAACGTCCAGCCCCTCTTCACCTACCTGAGTCGCGACAAGGACCTTTATCTCCCCTTCCCTGAAGCTTTGGATGGTGGATGACTGTTCCTTCTGGGTCATTCCCCTTCCCTCCTTCCTTGAGCTCTGGCCTATGAATTTTTCGCAGAGGAACCCCTCTTTTTTTAGGATATTAGTGAGTATGTTTGCAGTTATCCGGTAGTGACAGAAGACGATAGACTTCTCGTTGTTCCTCTCCCTCAGTATCTCGATTATCTTTGCCATCTTAGGAGTGTGCTGGCTCAGTGGCTGGGTTGAAAGTTCTTCCGCTCTCTTCTCTATTGAAATCATCCTTGGGTCGTTCACTATCTTCTTGGCCTTTGCGTTCTCCCTTCTCATGTCCTGAAGATATGCATGAAAAGGAAGCACTCCCTGAGTTTCAGCAAACTCAAGGAGGTAGTCAAGAAGTATTGCAAAGGTCCTGAACCTGGCTGCGGAATAGAAGTACTTGTTCCCACGCTTGATCTCGGTGAAGATGTAATCCCCGAGACTTATGAGCTCCTTCCTCGAATGCCCCTGAATTCTCAGGGAGAAGGACTGCAGCTTGTTGATCATCTCTGTCAGCATGTCCTTGAGTCCATCGATTATCTCCAGAGGGCCAGGAGGTGTGGGGATCCTCACAAGTTCAGTGTCTATCCCCTTTATATAAGCAACTACGTCAGGGGAATTTTCATCTCTGATCTCAAGGTCAGTAATTTTAAGATTCTGGATGATCTGGTCGATCTTGGATCTGTCTCCGCCAGGAGATGCCGTAGTGGCAATTATCCTTGATCTGGAGAAGAAGTTTGCAACCTCTACGTAGGAGTAGTTGCCTATTGCTCGGTGGGCCTCATCGAATATGACGACCTTCACATCATCCCTGATGTCTGAAAATAGGGAGGAATCGTTGTTAATGACCTGCGGAGTCGATACTATAACCCTTGCAGAATGGTACAGTTCTTCCCTTAGTGATTTCTTTATCTCTCCTGTAACCTCAGCTATCTGATCGGATGGAAGTTTTAGGAATTTGCGGATGTTTGAGGCGTGCTGGTGAACAAGGGGTCTTGTCGGAGCAAGAAATATACATTTTCCTCCATCCTCTATGAGAATGGAAAGCGCTATTATCGTTATTATCGTCTTTCCCAATGCTGTGGGTATCACTATCAGAGTATTCTTTTCAACAGATTTCAGCGCAATTTTATCTTGATATTCTCTGAACTCTATGAGGTCATCCCTAAGCAGTTCAGAATATTTTGGCACAGTGGATAATCAATGATGGGCTTTAATCTTAGTGCAATGGGGGCTAGCCGATTGAACATTGGCCCTCTTATGTCTATGCCAAAATCATGAAGGCACTGAAGATATAGCTGAGATATGTTTAAAGGCCGACAGGCCGATATATTCATTTGTATAATTATATCTCAATTTTAAAACTAAGATTTATTTACGTCAAGGTGATACGCTTGCCAGTGCTACTGATCTACAGGTACCTGATACTGATCTCCGTATTCACCACATTACTCTACTTCCTTTACTATGCGCTGAATGCGTACTACCTCGTTAAACACAGGCAGGAGCCAGAAGATATCGATGAAGAGGCGAATATGGAGAAGGATGTGACCATACTTATTCCTGTCTACAACGAAAAGGTGGATGTATTCGAGAGAGTCATTCAGGGTGTTAAGTCGCAGGGAACTAAATTTGTCGTTGTGGGGGATTCAAGCAACCAGCCGTACAGGTCCATTGTGGAGGATAATGGGGGAACATTCATTTATCTTGAGAAAAGGGGGGGAAAAAGGATAGCCATCTCTGAGGGGATGAAATTCGTAGACACGAATTTCGTGCTTTTCGTTGACAGTGATACAACCATACCTGAAGGTACAGTAAGCAGGATGCTGACCCACTTCAAGGGGAACGTGGGGGGCGTTGGGGCGAACGTTTCCATAAGGAAGACTAACAGCGGAGCGTCGTACAGCGCAGAATTCCTTGAAAGAACGCGAGAAATTATACTCAAGGCTATGACGGTGAGAGGGGGGAGCGTCATGGTCATAGATGGAAAGTGTGCAATGTACAAAACATCAATAGTGAAGCCGCTTCTCATCTCAGACAAGTTCAGGTACCACAAGGTTGCTGGGAAGATAGCGACAATGGGTGATGACCAGCAACTGACGGCCTACATAATCAAGAAAGGCTACAGGGCAACAAAGTGCTTTGAAGTCGTTGTGGAGACAGAGCCGCCGGAGAACTTCAAGCAGTTCACCAAACAGAGCATAAGATGGGCAAGAAGCTCTTATTACTACTTCCTGAAGAATCTGACAGACGGGACGGCAGTGAAGGCAGGAGGCTTCTATGCCTTTGAAGCGATCAGCACGTTTGCCCTACCGATACTCACCCTGGGACTGGGTCTCTTCAGGTTCTATTTCACACTCCACCTCTTCGGGAGGTTTGCTGGGAACAGCTTCGATACCATTTCAGACCTGCTGGCACATCCCACGTTGATTCTCACGAACAGGGCAATAATGCATCCCCTCCTAGACCTGCTAAGTCTGCCCGGACCCTTGATATTCGGATCGGCCGTAGTCTTGAATGTGAGGAGGGAAAGGATGAGAACTCTCGCCTTTGGGGGATTAGCGCTTGTAATAATATTCTTCACGTCGATATATGGTTTCTTCACCTGCTGGAAGCAGTCGAAGTGGATGACTAGGTAGCATTTACTGGATGACCCGAAAACTCAACGCGTGATCGAAACATTAATGTGATGGAGGCTGTCAGGCAGTAACCTGCCTGGCTCCTGTCTGGTCGAATGAAATACGTGTTACGAATTCGGAGCTTTCCATCATCATCCTTTGAACCCCCCATATCTTATCGGGAGAACTGATGATGAGGATGAATCCAGCCGAGCCTCCGCCCATCAATCTTGCAGCTCCGGCTCCGCTCTTCCTTGCCTTGCTTATGATAGAATCCACAGCCGGATTGCTTATATCCTTGCGCAGTCCCTTCTTGAGATCCCAACCATAATCCACAAGCCTGACGAATCTCTCGAAATTACCCTCCCTGATGGAATCCCTTGCCTCCTCAGCGTTCCTCTTTATCTCTAACAGGCGGTCGATCAGTTCTCTTGAGCCCTCATTCAGTTTTCCAACCTCATCCTGCAGTTCGTCCGTGCTGTTGTGAGTGGAGCCTGTATAAACCATAAGGGTCGATCTTTCCAGCATCTTAACGAAAGGGTCTTCGTAATCGAACATCTCCATCCTATAACTGTTTGCCTTAAATTCGGTATACTTGAACCCTCCGAATGAAATTGCAAATGGGTCCTGTTTTCCAAGGGTCACTCCGAAGAAGTTTCTCTCGACGTCGTAGGTCTCCTTCGCGATCCTCTCCCTGTCCACTTCCTCTCCATTGAGGTATTTCGTTATCATTAGGAGCCCCAGAACGAGGGCGCTGGAACTTCCCAAGCCAGTTCCAGGTGGAACATCACCTGCTATGCTCAGCCTCCCCGTTTCAATACCCATCTTCGTGAACAGCTTGGTGATCCCCTCGAGGAAGTTGTTATGTATGCTTTTGGAGAAACTCCAGCTCTTCAGGAGGTCCCTTGAAGATATCTCCAGCGGTTGGCCATCATCCACGTAGCTCACCCTGATACCCTTATCTATAGTAGCATTTATGACAGCGCCACCATACATCTCCGTGAACGGGGAAACATCAGTCCCTCCCCCGCTGAAGCTTATACGATATGGGCAAGTTACCGTTATTTTCCTCATGGTAGACGAACAGAGAGGGAAATTGTCTTAATAATAGTGATGCAATGGAAATCTGTCACCATTAATACATATCAAAGGTACTCTGTGCTGGATACTCAAAAATGGGAAAGTCAAACGTTAAATCCGTCAAGGAACTCCATCGGCAATGAGGGTCCTGATCCTTGGCATCGACGGATACATCGGCTGGACTCTGGCACAGAGGCTTGTGTCTAAGGGGCATGACGTTTATGGCGCAGACAACTTCTTCACAAGGAGAAGGGTCAAGGAGGTAGGTTCGGAGTCAGTACTTCCGATTCCTCAGATGTCAAAGAGGCTCACTGGCTTCAAGGACTTCTACGGAAAGGATGTCGGTTTCTTTAGGGGGAACGTTGCCGACCCTAAGTTCATGTACCGGATCATGGAACAGGTTGGCCCGGATGCGATTTACCATCTTGCGGAACAGCGCTCAGCCCCCTATTCCATGATCGGACTGAAACAGGCAAATGAGACGATGGTCAGCAACATAGTTAGTACGATGAACCTGGTGTATGCATCCAAGGATCTCAACCCGGACGTTCACATAATCAAGCTAGGAACTATGGGAGAATACGGAACCCCTAACATAGACATTACAGAAGGGTTCATAGAAGTGGAGTTCAGGGGGAGGAAAGATACAATGCCTTTCCCTAGGAACGCCGGCTCATGGTACCACTGGTCCAAGGTGCATGACTCTAACAACCTCATGTTCGCGAACAGGCTGTGGAAGCTGAAAATAACAGACATCATGCAGGGCGTTGTATATGGAACTGCGACGAAGGAGATAGAGGTTTCACGTCTCTTCACAAGGTTTGACATAGACGAGGTTTGGGGGACTGCGCTCAACAGGTTCGTGGCACAGGCTATAGCAGGTCTGCCGATCACTCCCTACGGCAGGGGGAACCAGAAGAGAGGGTTCCTCTCGCTTGAGGACAGCGTAACTTGCCTATCTATCGCGCTGGAAAAACCTCCGGGTGAGGGTGAGTACAGGATACTGAACCAGTTTGACCAGTATTATTCGGTTAACTTTCTTGCCGAGACCGTCAAGGAGGCCTACGAGAAAGTGACAGGAATGAAGGCCGAGATCAAGCACGTGGAAAATCCAAGGGTAGAAGCGGAAGACCATTACTACAATCCAGACCACAGAAAATTGCAGGAACTGGGCTACAGACCTTCAGGAGAGTTGAAGAAGGATGTGGAGAGGATGATATCAGACCTCATGGATCATAGGGAGAGATGCGTAAACCTCAGAAGCGTCATCATGCCAAAGACATTCTGGAAGAGGAGTTCAGGTATCTAGTCCCTGCCGGTCGATCCGCCGACCGCGTGCTTGTAGGTCTCTTCAAGTACTAGCCTGTAATCCTCGGCAAGGCCAACGCTCACCCAGGATCTTCTAGGTATCTCTATAGCTCCAAATCTCATCCCTGACCGTATTGCCTTATCTATTGCGTCAGTCAATTCCGCATTTCCTTCCCTGTAGGATATAAGATCGAATATCTGAGGTGGAAGGTAGTAGAGGGCACACATCGCAAATTCTGATGGGGGGTCCTTTGGTTTTTCGACGACTCCGGTAACATTCAGGCGTCCTCCATCTCGGGAAAGAACAGCAACACCGTATCTCCTCGGGTCTTCAACCCTCATAACGAAGAGCTTCCATTCCCCATCAGTTTCAGCAATCTTCAGTACATCAGCGTACCTCTCCATGTCCAGGATCATCCCGTCGCCTGCGGCTAGGAGGAAACCTTCGTCTCCGACGAAGTTCCTAGCTGCAAGAACCGCGTCCCCAAATCCTCTTTTCTCGTTCTGGAAGTATATCCTAACGGAAGGAAACACCCTGGTAAGATAATCTTTTGAAATCGCGTCAGAAGGGTCAAGCACCACTGCTATTTCCTGTACACCTATCTTCAAGAGTTTGTTTATCAGCACGTCAATTATCGGCCTCAGGATTAGTGACCCATCTCTGAAATCATAGACGTTCAACAGTTCCTTTCTTATCAGTCCGTTCAGTCCGGACCTCTTCCCGAGACCGGCAGCTGTGATGATTGCCTTCATTTTATGAAGTGAATTCGTAGTTCATATAAAACATGGGGTTGTCATGTGATGATGGCATGATGAATCCTGCTAAGAATATCGGTCATCTTTTAAAAGAGGGAAGGATAGGGGGAAGTGACAGTGTCGCTCCTTTCAGTATCGGAGATTGTTGGAGGGATGGTTATGCTGATACTGAGTTCCTTGACACTGACACTCACCATAGAGGAGATTGGGAGGAGGGGGAAGTTCAGCGAAAGGTTCACAGGTAGCGTAATCAGTCCAATATTCACCGCAATGCCTGAGCTTGTAATAATCATCATTGCCCTGGTGATAGTCGGAAATGTGCCGGGGTCAGAGGTGGCGGCAGGGACGATAATAGGAGAACCTTTCATGGTCTCCGCACTGGGGTTCCCCATCGTGGCGGTGACACTGCTTCTTGCAGGCAGAAAGAAGAGGGTGGAAACTATCGACCCGGTGCTGTCAAAGTCCCTCATATACCTTGGATTGGTGTTTCCTGTCATGCTTATCCCGTGGTTCTTCAATTCTGTTCTGGTAAAGGGAACCGTATCTGTGGCGTTGATCATTCTTTACCTGATATTCCTGATATTCGTGAAGGGAGAGCAAGGTCTTGAGGAGGAAGCAAAATCCATAAGGATAGGAAGTGGGAGAATGCTGGGAATAATCGTCGCTTCCGGTGTGGCGCTTCTGATTGCAGGTTCGATGTTCCTGGTCAGGGGGATTGACGCCCTTTCTCAGGAGACAGGGGTCAACAGGGAGCTCATAACGATACTCCTAGTTCCTTTAGGGACGATCGTGCCCGAGACGATGAATGCCATCATATGGGCATCTAGGGGGAAGACCAGCCTTGCAATAGGTGCAATGGCAGGGGAGGAGATGTATTTTGCAACCCTCTTCCCCGCACTGGGAATCATGGCAAGCAGGTGGGTCATAACGACAGGGGGAATGACTGCCATTGTTCTAACATCATCATTTTCCATAGCGCTTGGCCTTGCTTCATTGAAGTTCAGAAATGCATTCTATATCTTCCTGTTCTACCTCGCATCATTTTTTATATTCCTTTCATTCATTTACTAATATTTGAGTAAATCCAATAAAATAGGAAATGTTAAAATATTGTCCTTAACTCACTGGATTATGAACGATCTATCTGGGTTATCACTTTCAAATATAAAAGAAAGGCTTCTCGAAGGTTCGCCGCTGATAGTTTATGATTTTGACGGGAGGGAAGAGGAAGCTGACATGGTCTTCTACGCAGGGGCGGTCACTTGGAAATCCATTAACCAGCTGAGAAAGGATGCGGGTGGACTCATCTGCTACGTCACAGGGAAGGAGGAGGCACGGACAATAGGGCTGAATTTCCTTACGGAAGAGTGGAAGACACACCCGATTTACCAGAACCTGATCAAGAGGCCATCGTACGGAGACTATCCTTCTTTCACAATGTGGGTGAACCACGTTTCAGTGGGCACAGGAATCTCTGATTCCGACAGGGCAAACACGATAAGGGAACTGCACAACCTGCTGACAGACCATGTGCAGAACAAGGAAGAGTTCTTCCTGAGGAATTTCTATGCGCCGGGCCACGTACCGGTGCTCGCCTCCAGGGGATTGAACGAAAGGAAGGGGCATACGGAGCTGGTATCGCACATAGCAGAGCTGGTAGGTCTTCCAAGGAGCATGGTCATCGCGGAAATGCTTGGGGACGGGAAGAGCCTGACTAGGGCAAAGGCAAAAGAGTATGCCTCCAGGAACAAGGTGATATTTTTGGAGGGTAAGGAGATAATAGAGGGCTGAGAGGAATGCCGAAGTATGGGATTGTGGACACAACATTTTCACGCGTTGACATGGGGAAGATTGCATACGAAACAATTAGGAGGGAAGACCCTGACGGTGAAATAATCCGTTACACTGTTCCAGGCATAAAGGACATGCCAGTTGGGGCGGCAAAGCTATTCGAAAGAGGATGCGACGGTGTGATAACCCTGGGATGGGTGGGAAAGACAAAACTGGACAAGTACAGCTATCTCGCAACGAGCATAGGTCTCATACAGGCGCAGCTGATGGCGAAGAAGCACATAATGGATGTCACTGTGCACGAGGACGAAGTGGAAGAGTCTAAGCTGCTATCCCTGGCAAAGGATCGGGCTGCGAAGCACGCAGTGAACCTCGTGAAACTGGTGAGGGACGGAGGTGGTTCACTGTCGGCAATGGCAGGACACGGTCTTAGGCAAGGCTATAATAACGCAGGGCAGATTCTGAGTGAGGATTGATATGACGAGAATAGGTCTGGTTGTATCCGATTTCAACTACGACATAACATCTCTCATGCACAAGAAGGCAGAAGAGCAGTCTGAGCTCCTTGGCTTCGAGCATGAGTCGATAAGGGTTCCTGGTGTATTTGACATGCCACTAGCTGTCAAGGCGCTCCTTAAGAAGAAGAACATCGACGGAGTGGCGCTAATAGGGGCGGTGATAAAGGGTGAGACAAAACACGATGAACTTGTCATAAACCAATCGATAAGGAAGATTGTGGACATGTCCACGGAATACGAGAAACCGGTGACAATCGGTATAATAGGACCTGGAGCGGAGCACGACCAGGCTGTGGCACGGATCGAGGAATATTCCTCGAGGGCCGTTGAATCTCTTGCAAAGCTGCTAAAGGCATTGAAGAAGGACTGAGGTAAACAAGCGGGAAGTATCCCTATCCTGAATAAGAACATTTTTTTAATTCAAGTATATCCGAACTAAATGCCATACGACTTCAAGGACAGCGAGAAGAGGTGGAGCACATTCTGGAGCGAGCAGAGGATATTCAGGTACGACTTCAATTCAAGTAAACCCACATACAGCATTGACACGCCTCCCAGGTATGCGTCAGGGAAGATGCACATAGGGCATGCGTTCCACTATTCACACATTGACATGGTGGCTAAATATCACAGGATAAAGGGTGAAGAGGTGTTCTTTCCACTCTGTTTCGATGTCAACGGCATGCCCATAGAGGTCAACGTGGAGAAGAAGCACGGCATCAAGATGAGGGAGTATGACAGACAGAAGTTTGTCAAGCTGTGCGAGGAGTTTGCTGAGGAGAATATACAGGCCATGATATCCCAATTCAGCTCGCTCGGAATCACTGCAGATCCCTCCCTTTACTTCAAGACGGACTCGGAGATGTACAGGAAGTACACGCAGATTTCATTCATAAGGATGTACGAGAAAGGGTTGGCATACAAGGGGAAGCATCCGGTTAACTGGTGCCCCAGATGCGAAACTGCAATTGCCGAATCAGAAATAGTGTATGAGGAAAGGGAAGTTTTCCTGAACGACATAAGATTCAAGGGGGAAGGGTTCGACCTTGTTATTTCTACCACTAGACCAGAGCTCATCTCTTCCTGCGTTGCTGTAGGGGTAAACCCCAAGGATGAGAGGTACGCAAATATTGTCGGAAAGAAGGTCAAACTTCCCCTCTTCGATAAATCTGTAAAGGTACTAACGGATGAAGACGTGCTCATGGACTTCGGTACGGGCGCGGAGATGATATGCTCTGTGGGAGACAAGGCGGACTTGAAGATGATTTACAAACACTCTCTCCCATTCCTCAAGAGCATAGATGAACAGGGGAGGCTCACTGATTTGGCGGGAAAGTATGCAGGTCTTCCTGTCAAGGAGGCAAAGACGAGGATAACAGAGGACCTGAAGTCATCTGGTGATTTCGTTTCCAGCATAAAGATAAAGCAGAATGTTGGCACATGCTGGCGGTGCGGGACGCCGCTTGAATTTCTCCAGAAGGAACAATGGTTCATCAAGTCGGTCGATTTCAAGGATGACCTTAAAAAATGGTCAGAGAAACTTGACTGGCACCCTCCGTTCATGAAGAAGAGGCTGGATGACTGGATAGACTCGCTGTCGTGGGACTGGGTGGTTTCTAGGCAGAGGTATTTTGCAACCCCCATACCTGTATGGGAATGCGATAACGGCCACCAGGTGATTGCAAGGGAGGAGCAGTGCTACGTCGATCCACTGGTTGATCCGCCTCCGGTGAAGGAGTGTCCGGTCTGTCACCACCAGCTGAAGGGATCTGAGGAGGTGTTTGACACGTGGATGGATTCCTCAATCTCTCCCCTCTTCAACACATTCTATGCACGTGATGATAATCTGTTCTCGAAGCTCTATCCCATGTCCCTCAGACCCCAGGGCCAGGATATAATCAGGACGTGGGCATACTACAGTCTCCTGAGAGGAAATCTGATGACTGGGAAGAACCCGTGGAACGACATAATGGTCGACGGGAATGTGATGGCGCCGGATGGAAGGCCGATGCATGCCTCGTGGGGGAACGTGGTTGACCCAAAAGTGCTGCTTGAGAAGTATGGGGCAGACGCATTCAGGTACTTCACTGCGTCGTGCTCCCTGGGGGAAGATACTGCGTTCAGGGAGCGAGACCTTGTGAGGGGCCAGAGGTTTGTCAACAAGATTTTCAACCTTGTCAGTTTCCTGGAATTCTACAAGGGAAAGCAGACGGCAGATGATGAACTGAGGGCGGTCGACCACTGGATACTCAGACAGATGAACAGTGCGATTCAACAGGTAGGAGAGGCGATGGACAATTTCGAGTTCGACAGAGCAATAAGGACCCTTGAAAACTTCATTTGGCATGACCTCGCGGATAACTACGTGGAGACAGTCAAGCACAGGATTAACGGGCGGAAGACATATGAGAACGTGTATCGCGTTCTCCTATCATCCATCACAATGATAGCTCCAATTTTCCCATTCATCGCAGAGAATTCGTATCAGACTGCATTCCGTGCTAAAGAGGGAGGAAGGAGCGTGTTTGACATCCATTTCCCTGAAAAGGTGCCATTCGACGAGAAAATGGCGAAGATAGGAGAGACAACATCATCTGCCATCTCAATGATCAGGGACCTGAAAGTGAAGGAGAAGATTTCACTATCTGCCGATATAGATTCTGCTTCTATTCTCTCTTCTTCAGAGATTGAGCTTGATGAGGAAGATGTGAAGGGTACGATTCGGGCCAGGAACATGGCTCATGAAACTGGTGAGATAGAGGAGAGCATAGTCTCCATAAAGCTCAACCCGGAGCTATATTCTGAACTGAGGGAAAGGGCAGATGCATTCCTTAATAAACTGAAGGAAAACCCGGCCCTTCTTGATAATGACGTCATTGAGTTCGAAGGAAGGAAGATCAGGGGAGATAAGGTTGCCGTTACCAAATCGTATTCCATTCGGGGAAGGAAGGTCAACTGCGGGGACGGTTTCTGCGTATCCATCTCCAAATGACAAATGATATATTCGAAAAAATAGTGACTACTAAGTGGTAAGAAGACCCAGCGATGCAGAAGTGATATTCAACATACTAGACTTGCTGCGAAGCAACGGCGAGATAGTAGGCGAAGTCAGGTTTCTGGATCTTCTGAAGAAAAGGAAGATAGGTGCCTCACCAAGGAGGTTCAGGAAGATAATTTATGAGATTCCTGAAATAGAAGTTTCGGTAAAATATTCAAAGAGGAAGTTCGACTACCTTGATAGGTGTCCAGTCTGCAGTTCGAAACTTGCAACCATAAGGGGAATGACATTGGAAGGGAAGAGAAAGGTCCTGGGGTACAGGTGCGGGGTATGCGGATATAATTCTACCAGCCACGGGAAACCATATATATATGCGTTCAGGTTAAAGAATCATGATCTCTGACATAGAAAAAAATTACATAGTAGTGAAGCTTGAAAAGGGGGACGATGTTGGAGAGTCGTTGACCGGAGTTCTGGAAGACTACGGCATCTATTCTGGGTTGATTGAGTTTGGGATAGGGATGATAAAGGACCTGGAGATAGGCTACTGGAATGGAAAGGAATATGAGAAAGTGAAATTGCAGATCCCTGGCGAAGTGGTCTCTTTCCACGGAACTGTCTCATCAAACGATCCAAGGCTTCACATACACGTATCAGTAGCGCTCAAGGATCACTCAGTAATGGGAGGTCATTTCTTTTCCGGTATCGCAGACCCTCTGATGGAAATTCACTTACTTAGGCTTGAGGAAATAGTTCTGAAGAGGGAGCTAAACAAGGGCTCAGGGCTCAAAGAGTTAATGATTGACTGAACAGCGCTAAAGTCCATCACAGAACGACAAGTTCCTTTGACAATAACCCGGTAGGTAGTGGAGGGTAAGGCACGCAGGTTGCAATTAAAGTATATAAGAGGGTCCCTGCCAAATAAACAAGTTTCCTAGTGCAGAATATACATCCCTTCCAGACTGTCTCAGTTGCCAGAAAACATCTTTTTTATCCTGTCTGTAAGGAGCGGGGTTCCTATCGAAAGCACTTTCTTGTTTTCCACGTCAATTGCAGTCATTGATGCCAGCTTGATATCTATCCCGTAGCTTTCCCTTTCGTTGAGGTCCAGGAAACTGGCTGTTAGAACCCTTATAGGAAGCGCGTGGCTCACAAAGAGATATCTTCCGTCATAGTCTTCAAGGGCGCTTTTCATCCTCTCCAGTTGCGAATTCCAGGTCTCCATGCCTAGATCTTCCCTGTTCAGCTTGGGAACTTCGTCTACCCTGTACCCGTTGTAAGGGCCAAGCCCGGACTCCCTGATCTTGCTGTTTTCCGTTACCTTGATCCCAATTACTTCCCCAACGGTTCTTGCTGTCTGTTTGGTCCTGAGCAGCGGGCTGCATACTAAACCGTCAAACTTCAGCCCCTTCAGCTGTTCCGCTGAAAAAAGTGTCTGTTCCACCCCCCTCTCAGTAAGCGGGTATTGGTTCGTGTCTTCAGATATGATATTGTTGACATTTGCGAAGCTCTCTCCATGCCTCATCAGAATCAGTTTTGAAATCATTAGTTCAGCCAATCTCTAATCCGTCAATTTAATAAAATTTTCGTTCGCAGCAACTTTGTGTCTCAATCAAATTTTGTATTTCTATTACCAGCTGCCTCTTCTCATTTAAAAATAGAATTCAAACCGTTTGCAGCGTTAGGGGATCCATTGCATTCCTGTCTCGTCAGGAGCGCGAACATTCGAATTGCGCATAAAAGTGTCAGTCCAATAGCCTGTGGAAGGGAAACACGAGACCGAGGTTCAAATGCTACCTCCTCACTTTCGTTCTGATCAACCTTCTTTCTGTTACGAAATGATCATACCCTTCCTGGCCAACCAACCTACCATTTAGGTCCACCACGCCTTCTCCCTCGTAGACTCTTCCGATAAGCGGATATCCTCTGAGCCTGTTCGGGGTCGTGAACAGTAGCTCATAATCCCCTCCCATCGTATATATTGAAACCCTCTCTTCTTCGTTTCTTGAATTTTCGGAGATGTCGTTTTCGATAGCTATCTTCACGCCACTTAACCTGGATATGAGGTCTAGTGATTTGTAAACCCCGTCTGAATTATCTATACACGAGGTGATCGCATACTTTTTCAGTGACGGAAGGATGTCAAGTCTTGGTTTGATGTCTAGTATTTCCCTGTATCTCTCCCTATTTCCTCTGTAATATTCAATGATCGCCCTCTCATTCCTGCCTATGCGGGATGAGATGTACACGAAATCTCCGGGTCTGGCTCCGTTTCTCCTGAACTCTTCCCCCTTGCGGACCTCTCCAATCACAAGTCCGGTAAGCGATATTTTCTTCGCTTCCTTAAGGTCCCCTCCTGAATATTTCAAGCCATATCTGTCCAGCTCCTCCTTTATTCCCGCAACAAGATTCTCGATCCATTCTTCCTCAAGGGATTTCGGGAATGAGAAGGATGCCATCATCTCAAGTGGTCTTCCGTTCTTGGAAGCGACATCGCTCAAGTTTATGTCAACAAAGAACTTGCCAACATGTCTGGGGTCCCATTCCCTTTCAAAGTGAAAACCTTCATTCACGGTATCCATTGCAAAAAGCAAGTATCTGTCCCCGGCATCGAAGAAGTGAGCATCCTCATCCTCGTTCCTTTCTCCTATTATCTTCCATATATCCTCTATCAGTTTCCTCTCGCCAATTCTGCTTATCTCCATCACGAAGATAATTAGATGTAGTTAAATAAATTATCAACCGATGGACGAGATAGAAGTCGAGAACAGCATATTCTTTACAAGATACGGCGCGGCGTTTCTTGAGGACATTTCTGCCGTTGTTGTGTCAGATGTTCACCTCGGTTACGAAGACGTCCTGGCGATGAACGGTATATTCATACCCCGGGTGCAGTCACAGATGATCTATGATACCGTCGACGTCATAATGAACAAATACAGACCGGAAAAATTCATAATAGACGGAGACCTGAAGCATGAATTTTCAAAGAATACTCCGCAGGAATGGAGCGATGTCTACGATCTTCTGGAGAGGATCGGGAGGAGGGCCGATCCCATCGTTATCAAGGGAAACCATGACAACTACGTAGCCAACATCGCTTCAAAACTTGACCTGAAGGTCTACGACATCTACAAGGAAGGGAGGTACACCTTCCATCACGGTCACAAGGCGTTCAAGTGGGACGACATAGCGATAATAGGGAACGAGCATCCAGCGGTAGGACTGAGGGACTCTGTAGATTCTGTCTTGAAACTGCACTGTTTCCTCTATTTCAAGAAGGAGAGGCTGATAGTCCTTCCAGCCATGTCCATTTATGCAGGAGGGTCAGACATTCTGAAGAATGAAATATCTTCTCCTGTTCTCAAGAAGGTCGACCTGAATGAGGGGAGGGTTTACGGACTCTGGGATGCTTACGGGACAATAGACCTTGGAAACGTTGGTGGACTGCTATGATAGGCTTCATCTCCGCAGGCTTCAATCCGCCAATGAGTCTAACAAGGGAGGAGATGGAATTCCTCGACAGATCCAGGATTATACTGGTAGATACTTACACGTCTCCAAACTACCTAAAGGAGCTAGGAGACAGGGAACTGACCTTCGTAGGCCGTGACAAGATGGAGAATTATGAGTGGATGCTGAGGGAGGAGGGGGACGTATCGATAGTCATACCGGGAGAGTCGTTCTCCGCAACTACGCACTTCAACATCTACAAGGAGGCACGGATAAGGGGTCTTGAAGTAAAGGTATTTCACAATTCTTCCATTTTTCCGGCAGCTGCGCTTGCGATGGGCCTTCATCTCTACAAGATAGGTCCAGCTGTATCATTGCCGAGGTTCAAGGATAAATTCAGGCCCCTTTCACCGTACGAGAAGGTACTTGAAAATCAAAGGAGGGGGCTCCACACAATCCTGCTGCTGGATACGGAACCTCCAATGGAATTGTCAGATGCGTTGAATGAAATGATGTGGATGGAGGCGGAGCTTAAGGGGGGAATATTCGGTTCAGACGCAGAGATAGGCGTGGTCAGCTGTCTAGGTAGCAAGGAAGAAATGGTCGTGTATGCAAAGATATCTGTCCTGAAGGAGTTGAGTATCGGAAAAACGCCATACACAATCGTAATACCCTCTGAACTGCATTTCCAGGAGAGGGAGGCTATAGAATTGTTCAGGGTTGGTCATTTTGACTCATCCAGGTAGTCTCATAAAGGTTTATTACTGCGATGCCATATACGGAGAAAGTAGGTGAAAAGATGCAATCAGCACAAATGGCATATGACAGGGCTATCACAGTGTTCTCACCTGACGGAAGGTTGTTCCAGGTTGAGTATGCAAGGGAAGCCGTCAAGAGAGGGACGACTGCCATTGGTATCGTGTTTGAGGATGGAGCCATCCTCATGGCAGACAAGAGGGTGAAGAGTGGACTCATAGATGAGAGGAGTATTGAGAAGATATTTGCTATTGATGGTCACATCGGTGCAGCCTCATCAGGTCTGATAGGCGATGCCAGGATATTGATAGACCATGCGAGACTCCAGGCCCAGTCAGAGAAGGTAACATACGGCCAGGATATCATAGTGGAATCCTTGGTTAAGAAGGTGTGCGACCTGTTGCAGCAGTACACGCAGTATGGGGGAGTGAGACCTTTCGGCGCATCCCTCCTCATAACGGGCATAGACGAAACAGGAATAACGCTTTACGAGACGGACCCCTCTGGTCTTTCCACAGGTTACAAGGCTGACGCTATAGGATATGGGCGAGATGCAGCCGTAGAGATTCTTGAGAAGGAGTGGAGGACCGGAATGCAGCTCAAGGACGCTGCGGACCTGGGAATAAAGGCACTGAAGGCGGGGCTGGAACAGGGGCAGAGTCTGGGAACTGTAAGCGTTGGAGTTATAACTAGGGGTCAAAAATTCAAGATCCTGTCTCCGGAGGAAGCAAACAAGTTGATTGGCAGCAAGTGAAACACCGATGGTGAAAGTTGAGGACGCTCTTATTGCAAGGTATGAATCAAAGGGTCACAGGTTCGAAGTGCTCATCGATCAGAAGCTAGTTGACCTGATCAAGTCGGGAAAGAGCGTCAATGTCTCTGATTATATGGCAGCTGACATGATTTTCAAGGACAGCAGCAAGGGTGACAGGGCCTCGGAAGAGGTCATCAAGGAGGTATTCGGTACGGATGATTTCCAAACGGTCGTCACTGAGATAGTCAAGAAGGGGCAGGTTCAGCTGACAACAGAACAGAGAAGGAAGATGCTGGAGGAGAAGAGAAGGCAGATAGTGGAGATAATCTCCAGGGAATCCATGAACCCGCAGTCAGGCTCACCTCACCCGCCGCAAAGGATAGAGAAGGCCATGGAAGAGGCAAAAGTGAGGGTGGATCCATTCAAGAGCGCAGAGGAGCAGGTAAACGACGTCCTCAAGGCCATAAGGGTGATTCTACCCATTAAATTCGAACATGTGAAGATGGAGATAGAGGTCCCAGGCACCGAATACGGGAAAATATATGCAGAAATGACGCGTCTGGGCCAGATAGTAAAGGAGGAATGGAAGAACAACGGGAATTATGGCGCAGTGATAGAGATTCCCGCAGGTGTTCAGGACCAGCTGTACGATTTCCTGAACAAGAGAACAAAGGGAAATGTAGACATTAAACTGATAAAATAGAGGTGGATGTATTTGGATATGGAAAGGAAGATTGTTTTGCCAGGGGAAGAGATAAATCTGGAAGGCATGAAGCAGGGGAACGGGATATACCACGAGAACGGGAAGTATTACTCATACCAGATGGGTGTCCTGCAAACGTATAACAGTTACGCGAACGTCATACCGCTGTCCGGGAAGTATTATCCGGTAAGGAACGACAGGGTAATTGGGAAGGTCATAGACGTTGCGCCCTCTTTCTGGATAATGGATATCAGGGGGCCATATCCCGGATTTCTGCACATTAATGACACACCGTGGAAGAACATGGACCAGGACCTGAACAAGATACTTGCAGTAGGAGATACCGTATTTGGCAAGGTCAACGAGATTACAGAATCTAGGCAGATATGGCTCTCCCTCAAGGATGCAGGCCTGAGGAAACTTGAAGGAGGTCACATATTGATGGTCCAACCTACCAAGGTATCCAGGATAATCGGGAAGGGAGGGTCTATGGTCAACACGATAAAGGAAGTCACCGGAGTGAAGATACAGCTCGGACAGAATGGAGTGGTATGGCTTGATGGGCCTGCCGACAAGGTGATGGTTGTGAGGAAGATACTGAAGTACATTGAGAAGGAAGCACACACTTCGGGACTTACCGAAAGGGTGAAGAAAATATTGGAAGAAAAACAGGTGATATAATTGGGAACGCAAAGCGATATGAAATTGATCAATGAGGAAGGTCTCAGAATAGACGGAAGGAAATTCAATGAGCTGAGACCAATAAGGATAGAGGTTGGAGTCTTGAACAGAGCGGACGGTTCAGCTTATATCGAATGGGGAGGAAACAAGGTGCTGGTGGCTGTTTATGGCCCCAGAGAGGCTTTTCCAAAGCATACGCAGAACCCGTCCAGGGCAATAGTGAATGCAAGGTACAACATGGCAGCTTTTTCAGTTGATGAGAGGAAGAGACCTGGGCCGGACAGAAGGGCTGTCGAGATAAGCAAAGTCATAGGAGAGGCCCTGGAATGCGCGGTTTTCACGGAACAGTTTCCTAGGACAAGCATCGATGTGTACATAGAGGTACTCCAGGCAGATGCAGGCACCAGGATAGCAGGCATAACTGCTGCTTCCGTGGCACTTGTGGATGCAGGCATACCGATGAAGGATATGGTTGTTGGTTGTGCTGCAGGGAAGATAGATGGAAAAGTGGTCCTTGACCTGAACAAGGAGGAGGACAATTTTGGTCAGGCCGATCTACCGATGGCAATAATACCGAGGACACAAGAGATAGTTCTCCTGCAGATGGACGGAAACATGACAAGGGACGAACTCGACCAGGCGGTTGAACTATCAAAGAAGGCAGCAATGTACATTTCCGGTATACAGAAGGAGGCATTGCTAGCAAAGTACAAGAGCCAGGAACAGGAAAAGGAAGGTGAGAGCAGTGAGTAAGAGCGCAGATGAAATCGTCTACGGTTTGAAGAGGGAATATCTTGAAAAGATATGCGCGGAAGGGAGCAGGATAGATGGAAGGAAATTCGACGAGGTCAGGCCGATCATAGTCAACAGAAATTTTGTGCCTAGGGCCCAGGGGTCAGCAGAAGTGAGACTGGGAGATTCAAGGGTACTTGTGGGCATCAAGATCGAGCAGGGAGAACCTTTCCCTGATACGCCTAATAGCGGCATCCTGACTACAAATGCAGAGCTCCTCCCTATGGCGTCCCCCACGTTTGAGTCAGGACCGCCAGGAGAAGACGCAATAGAGCTGGCAAGGGTAGTCGACAGGGGGATAAGGGAGTCAAAGATGATAGACCTTGACAAGCTGGTGATCAAGGAAGGGGAGAAGGTATGGGTGGTTTTCGTAGATATGCATATTTTGGACTACGACGGAAACCTGATAGATGCTTGCGCCCTGGGCGCGGTTGCAGCTCTCCTGGAGGCCACAGTCCCTGCCTCAAAGGTAGGTGCAGAGGATTTCCCGCTACCGATAAATCACGTACCGGTGACAGTCACGTTCGCGAAGATAGGCTCCACAATGCTTGCAGATCCCAATCTGGAAGAGGAAGAGGTGGCTTCTGCCAGGCTATCTATTGCTACGAATGAAAATGGGGACGTGGTAGCCATGCAAAAAGGACTCAGTGGAAGCATAACGAAGGAGGAACTGTTCTCCGCCGTAGATGCTTCGATAAAATTAGGAAAGGATATTAGGAAGAGAGTATTGGGGAAATGAGTCCATGACGAAGAAGACGAAGAAGGTAGGAAGCTCTGGTAGATTCGGTGCCAGGTACGGCTCTACGGTCAAGAAGAGGTGGCTTGAGATGGAGAACCTGAGGAAGGCCACCTATGTATGCCCTAGATGCCATCACGTATCAGTGAAGAGAAAGCACGCTGGCATTTGGGAATGCAGGAAGTGCGGCCTGGAGTTTGTTGGGGATGCCTATTCACCCGAGCTGAACAGTGAATTCAAAAAGGTGGACCTGGAAAATGTTTAAGTGCATAAGGTGCGGAAGGGAGCTAAAGGATGAAGGGGATACAACCCAGTTCGAGTGCGAGTGCGGTTCAAAGGTATTCGTCAGGATTCCAGGTAACGTTGTAAAGACTGTAGAAGTCAAGTAGATGCACCTCTGCCAGAAGTGCAGGGAAAGGCTCTCCTATCACGGAGAGGCAGATGCTGAGACGCACGGGGTGTGTGATCTATGCGGTGGTCTGCTTGAGCATATTGAGGACTATTTCAACATGTTCAGGGAGGAGGCTCTGCAGTACGAATTCTCAACTTTCTTGATCGGGGTCAAGGCGCGAAACGACAGCATTCAGAAGGATATCGAGACTATCGCGAAAGCGGGGGGAAAGATCAGGAATTACAAGGAGGAATTCCAGTTCCAGCTTGGCTCGATGATCGAGGAGCGTCTTCACTACAGGGCCGATTTCAGGAAACCGGAATTGACATTCACCGTAGATCAGGAAAACATGGGATTTGATGTATGGGTGAGACCGATATATGTGAAGGGAAGGTATCTCAAGAAGAGAAGAGGGATTCCGCAATCTCCTTGGATCAAGCCCGGAAGGGGGAAGGAGGCGGAAAAGTCGGTATCAGAGTATATAGGCCAGCAGGTCTGCGATTCATTCGGAGGAAGGAACTATAATTTTTTCGCTTCCGGTAGGGAAGACGTCGATGCGTTGATGCTCGGGACAGGAAGGCCATTCTATGTTGAAGTGAAATTCCCGAGGAGAAGGGAGACAGATTTCCCCTCCCTTGGGGCAAGGGTTCTCAGCACGTCAGGAGGCGGGGTTGAGGTCATAGATCTTTCATTGGCAAACCAGACAGAAGTAGAAGAGATGAAGGTGCAGAAGCCGGACAAGACATACGAAGTAGGACTCGTGATTGAAGGGGGGGAAGTGGCAACGATAGCAGAGAAACTGGAGGAAAGAAAGGGAATAAAGATCAGCCAGAGAACTCCGAACAGGGTCCTGGGGATACGCAAGGATAAGATCAGGGAGAGGACGATACGTTCTATCGAAATAAAGAGTTTCGAGGGTAACAACCTGGTGCTTGTGATAAGGGCCGAGGCAGGTACGTACATAAAGGAATTTGTGACTGGGGACAATGGCAGGACCGTACCAAACCTGAGGGACGAGTTGGACGTAAACGTTAAAATAGAATATCTTAATGTGCTCGAAGTCAAACAGGGGATATAAAAATGGGGAAAATGTCTCATGGTCCCAGGTCCAAGACTAGATACAAGATGAAGAAGAAGCTCAAGGAGAGGGGACCCGTTACCGTAAACAGGATAGTTAAGAGGTTCGAGGTAGGAGACAGTGTTGCCATTGACATAGAACCGTCGTTTCACAATGGAATGCCTTTCAAGAGATTTCAGGGTATGACTGGGGTAGTGGAGGGACAGAGGGGAGATGCTTATCTGGTCAAGATCAGTGATCAGGGTAAATCAAAGACGGTAGTGGCTTATCCAATACATCTTAAAAGGGCGTGAGCCGTCGTAATGAAAACAACATACATCCCGCTGGCAAAGGCAAAAGAACTTCTCGTCGAAGCGTCAAAGAGCAGAGAGCTGAACGATGTTCAGGCATCGGCCCTCAAGCACGTCAGCAAGTTCTCCAAGGTCACTGCAGAAAAGGCGGCTAAGCTTCAGAAGGAACTGGTTGCCCTCGGACTCGAGGAAATGCTCGCAGTGAAGGTCACGGACATCATGCCAGCAAACATGGATGAACTTAGGTCTATTCTCTATCCACACATTCAAAACCTGGAAGAGGGTCTAGGAAACAAAATTATAGAGACAATCCAAAAAAGCAGGTGACTTCTTTGGAGGAGTTCGCTTATGTTCTCGACATTCTACCACAAGGAAGAATGGAGGAGAAGGCTTTCAAAAGGGTACCCCTCACCCTTGCTATAGGGGAGGAAGAGTTAAAGCTGTTCGAGCTGATTCCAAAGCAGGGCGTAGTGATAACGATCGGCGATAGAGTATACATAGGAAAGGACATAGAGAAAAGGGACAAGATCAGCAGCGTGAGGAGAAGGATTTCCTTCGAAGAGCTCACGGCTGGCGCACAGAACGAACTGGAATTTGTACTGAGACAGATCATTGAGAACAACGAACAGAGGTTCGTGAATTTCTTCAATACCGCTCAACCAGTGACTGCAAGATTACACCAGCTTGATCTTCTGTATGGGGTTGGAAGGAACCTGATGTGGGAGATACTGGATGAGAGAAAGAAAGGACCGTTCAAGGACTTCGTGGACCTAAAGGGCAGGGTAAAGGGCCTGAGGGATCCTGAAAAGATGATCACAGAAAGGATAATAAGGGAACTGAAGAACAAGGAAGAAAGGCACAGGTTGTTCGTATCCGGTTGAAAGATGCGGAGGACAAAGCAGGCAGGGATCAATTTCCTCAATGACGAAGAATTAGCCAAGAGGATAGTATCTGTTGTAAGAACTGCAGATATGGATGTCCTCGAAATAGGCGCAGGGCTGGGACAGTTGACCAGGCATATAAGGGATTACAGGTCTTTGACGCTCATAGAGAGAGAAAGGGAGTTTGCTGATCTACTGAGGGCCACATTTGATCGGGCAACAGTCATCAATGCAGATGCGCTGAAAGTGGAATGGCCGAAATTCAGTGTTTTTATCTCGAATATGCCCTATTCGATATCCACACCGTTGCTTGAAAGGCTATGGAAGTGCGACTTCAGGGAAGGCGTCGTTACAATTCAGAAGGAGGTCGCAGACAGGATAACGGCCATTCCCGGTACGAAGGAATACTCCAGACTCACAGTGATGATGCAGCTGAAGTTCAATGTGGAGAGGAGATTTGATGTTCCACCATCAAAATTCACCCCGGTCCCACGGGTCTATAGCACGGTTCTTCGGCTGGAGCCACGTCCCGGGCACATCCCGAAAGGCTTCGACGATTTCTTGAAGAAAATATTCTCCCAGAGAAGGAAGAAGATGAGAAATATCCTGGAGGCAGGGGATTTTGGGGACAGGAGACCAGAGGAGTTTTCTACGGCGGAGCTGCTGGAAATATTTGAAAAGGTCAGCGGGCAGCAACGATCTTGATTACGTCCCCGTCCTCTAGTACGTGATCCCTCCCAAGGACTCTCTTTGTTCTCCCGTTTATAGCTCTGATGAACCTGTCCCCGAGATCGGAATGGACTTTGTACGCCAGGTCAATTGCTGTCGATCCTTGCTTCAACAGTACCGCGTCAGGGAGTACGTTGCCATTCTTGTCAGTCCAGTGGTTCTCATCCTCAACAGGGTAAACTACGATCATCTTGAGGACCTGATATACGATGTACTCCAGGGCTTCCTGCGTTCTCGTCCCGCCGTTGACTCTCATGAAATCCTCTACCCTTTTAAGTGCGTCAAGCTGCGCTGGGGTCAGTTTTCCAGGATCAGCTAACGTGAATGAGACGTCCCCTGGCAAATATGAGATCAATCCGGCCTTTGAAGCCCTTCTTAGAACAAGTTCATAGTCGCCAGACACGACCTGGACCCCCTTCTCCTTCAGTTTTGTGGATTCATCATGGTCTATCTTGTCAGCCTTCGTGGCAACGATAATCCCTGGCTTGGATAGCCTGATTATCTCCTCCGCAATCCTCATGGATACCTGGTCGTCCCAGTTCTTAAGGTTACTTGGAACTGCTGCATTCTTGAGGGCCTGTGATACATCCTTTGGATCTATTCCGAGTCCAGATAACTTCTCGTAAATGATATCCTCAAGCTTGCCTCCCTCGCTCTCCAATTTCCTCAATTTCCTTATTAGACCATCAGAAATTATGTTCGCTAGCCAGAGAATGATCTCCCTGTGTACGAACTCCGCATCTTCAAGTGGATCAAATCTACCTCTCCCCACGGAATTGCCGTTCTGGTCGAGGGACCCAGTAGAGTCAATGACCTGTATAAATCCATCCGCCCTCCTGAGGTCGTCAAGGAACTTGTTACCGAGTCCCTTCCCCTCATGCGCACCGGGTACAAGACCAGCGACATCTATTAGTTCGACCGGGATGAACCTGGTTCCGTTAAAGCACTTCCCAAAATTCGGGTTGCACTTCTTCCCCAGATCTGTTTCAGGGCATTTTGTCCTGACATAAGCAACCCCCCTGTTGGATTCTATGGTCGTGAACGGGTAATCTCCAATCTCAACGGCGTTCTCTGTCAGTGCAGAGAAGAATGTGCTCTTTCCTACGTTTGGCTTTCCTATTATTCCTATAAGTACGCTCATCCTATCTTAGCTTCTACAAGATCGAAGCCGCTCGGGCACTTCCCCTCGAGGACGTTATTCACAGTCAACTTTGATTTGTCTTTTGTGTAGCTCAATATGCATATGCTCGCAAACTTGCATGAATATTCTTCGCAGTCCGGACGTTTGTACGTGACCTTTGCCCCTTCCTTGGCGATTTTCCTGGGGATCATGAGGCTTCTTTCCTCCTCCTTCACTTCGACGGTATAGACTTTGTCCCCCTCGTGAATGAAACACTTGTGCTCCTTTTCCCTGAATTTCACTACCCTGTAGTAGCCTCCTGGCTTCAGGTTGTGGCACACATTTTTCAGGTTGCAGACGTTACACTCCTGAGCAGGGGAAAAATACTGGAAGACGGATCCTTCCTTGCTCAGGTTCTTTGGAACTAACGTTATTATCATTATGCAACTCCCGTTATGTGAAGAGCTTCCCTTGCTGCGACCTCTGTCAGGCCGCTTTCTCCCAGTATTGTGTATCTATCTGGCCGGGTCTTGTGGGCCATCATCAGTGCCTGTATTGCATCATCCTCTGTCAGTGAAACCTGATCTAGAGTTGTTGGGGCGCCTATTGTCTGCAGAGTGTTTTTTATCATTCTCCAATCCGCACCATGCAGATACATTGCAATTATTGAACCTATGCCGCACAGCTCCCCATGGAGCGCGTTCCCCTTCTTGATTGTGTCAACGGCATGGGCAAACATGTGCTCTGAGCCGGATGCAGGTCTTGAGCTACCTGCTATGCTCATAGCAATGCCTGAGAACACTATCTGTTTTATCACCAGCCACACGCTCTCTTCAACGTTGGGCTTGATCTGAGATGCATTATTTATTATCTCCCTTGCCGCAAATTCTGATATGGAGTACGCAGAACTGCTCACCTTCTCTCCCTTGAGCCTGTGGCCAAGGTTCCAGTCCATCAATGCAGGAAGGTTTGAAAGTACGTCTGCAGCCCCGGAGGCGAGAGTCCTGAATGGAGCAGTCACTATGATCTCGGTGTCAGCGATGATAGCGGCCGGCATCATTGCCTCTACCGAGGAGGACAACCCATTCTTTATTATCGAGGCCCTCGGGCTTGCTACGCCATCGTGGCTCGCTGAGGTTGGAATGGAAATGAAATCAAGCCCCAGGTCAAAGGCGCTCTTCTTAGCGATGTCTATCTTAGTTCCCCCGCCGATGCCTATGATCACTCTTGCATCGAACTCCCTGGTTCTGTCCTTAACCCTCTCCACGTTTTCTTCCGTTGCCGTGTCTGTAATTACCACATCTGTTTCAACACCGGAAGCCGCAAGAAGGTCTTTCACCCTTTCCCCTGCGAGTCTTACCGTAGTCTTCCCTGTAACTATGAGTCCCCTCTTCGAGCTCGTAAGTTTGTTGAAGACTTCACCAATCTTTTCAATTGCACCATGGCCTCCGATCACTTCCCTTGGAAGTATCATCTCGGCCAATTTCTCGAATGGCACACCGCCATATCCAATATTGGATATTTATCGTTTCCCTGAATTGGGAGTCTGAAAGGTGCGTCAGGTTCCTTCCTGCCAGGAATTTATGTATCTCAGCTGCTCTCTTGTCAGCTTATCTATTTTTATCCCGTAGGAATCCAGGTAAGTGTTTGCGACCTTCAGGTCTATCTCTTCCGGGACCGGATAGACCTTTGGGTCCTTTTTAGGATTCTCAGCTATAAATTGGGCAGTGAGCGCCTGTATTGAAAATGAAAGGTCCATTATCTCAACTGGGTGCCCCTGCCCTGAAGCAAGGTTCACGAGTCTGCCATCGGAGAGCACGTAGACCTTCTTCCTTCCGACATTGTACTGGGTGACGTTCCTCCTCACCTCCTTTCCTCTCCCGAACTTCTTCTCAATGTCTTCAACCGCGACCTCGTTGTTGAAGTGTCCTGAATTTGCCAGGACAATACCATCCTTCGCATTTTTTAGAAGCGCGGGTGTAACAATGTCCTTTACCCCTGTTGCGGTTATAACGAAGTCTGCGTATTTGATGGCCTCCTCCATGGGTCTGACTAAAAATCCGTCCATGTGGGCCTCTATCGACTTGAACGGGTCTATCTCAGTTACGGTAACATTTGCTCCGAGGCCCCTCATCTTGTTTGCTATACCCCTACCGCACCAACCGTATCCCCCGACGACGACGTTCTTCCCTGCGACCACAAGGTTCGTTGCGGTTAAAATACCATCAATGGTGCTCTGCCCGGTGCCGTACCTGTTATCAAAGAGATGTTTCATAAGGGCATCGTTCACATCGAACATCGGGAACTTAAGCGCTCCTGCCTTTTCCATATTCCTGAGCCTAACAACCCCAGTGGTCGTCTCCTCATTCCCTCCCTTGATATTTTTGTAGACTGATTTGTCCCTCAATGCAAGAGCTGTCAGGTCCCCTCCATCGTCAATTATGATGTCCGGATCCACCTCTATGGTCTTTGCCAGGTTTTCGTAGTATTCCTCCCTTGTAAGTCCCCTCTTCGCGAACACGCTCACGCCGAAATCGTCCCTAAGGGAGGCGGCGACTTCATCATCTGTACTGAGAGGATTGCACCCTGATATCCTGACTTTCGCCCCTCCTTGCTTGAGGGAATATGCCAGGACAGCCGTCTTTGCCTCCAAGTGCAGGGCCATAGAAATGGTCATTCCACTGAATGGCTTATCCGATAGGAAATCCCTCCTTATGCTGGCCATAACTGGCATCCAGTTCATGGCCCATTCAATCTTCTTCTTCCCATCCATGACCAATGAAGCCGATTTCGTTAAAATGCTTTTTTGATTGTCACAAGAAAACCATTGCCGAGCCTTTCTGTCTGGATATGTTCGAATTTCATAGGTTCTTTAAGAGGTCCAAACATCGGTATTCCTTCGTCACCTGCAAGCGTAGGAGAGTAGAAAATCGATATTTCATCCCATTCGCCTTCCGTTATGAATGAAGTGATCACAGACTTACCCCCTTCTAGCATAATGTTCCGGTAACCAATGTTCCCCAGTTCCCTGACGACAAAATCTGGATGGGAAGAAGAAGATGTACTGTTCCTCACTATCACTTTAGAGGTCAAGCCGGGTCCAAATTCACCACCGTCTATCCCCTTCCTGCAGAAGATTATCACCTTCCTTGGGTAAGAGAATACTCTTGCGTTCTTGTTTACAGTGAGATTGGAATCAAGGATTGCAACATCAGGGATTCTATCTGACTTGAAGTATTTTTCATTCACGACAAGCTTGGGATCATCGAGATTTATGGTGTTCTTTCCCACCAGGATGATATCTGATTCAGACCTCATCTTGTGCACCCTTTGAAGGTCTTCTGGATTCGAAAACCTGTATGCCTTCCCACCCTTAAGTGCAATCTTCCCGTCGAGAGAGCATGCGAAATTTATGAGTACCCTCGGTTTCACTTCTAAATGAAACGGTAGGAAATATTATAATTTGTGCCAGGAGCCCGATTGAATATTCTTGGAGTGTGCTGTTTCCCAGGTTGATCATCACCGGCCAGTTGTTATACAGCAGAACTCAAGCAATGTTTAATTAGGGTAACCTAATTAAGTTGAGTGAAGCATAATAGCCAGGATTATCTCCTGGCAATTTGGGAGTTATGTGAAAGTTATGATTTTACCAGCGAAAAAGGTGTAGCCGAACGTCTGAAGGTCTCCCTCCCTTCAGCGTGGGAAGGTATTCACCGCCTGGAAAGGGAAGGTATGCTGGTTGTGAACAAGAAAGGCATGAGGTTCACGGAGAAAGGGTACTTGAATGCAATGAAAATGGTGAGAGCCCACAGGATAACCGAGTATTTTGTCTACTCCTATCTAGAGGTGCCATGGGATGAAGTCCATGATTCCGTGATGGACCTGGAGCACGATTTTACAGAACAGCTCCTCTCAAATCTTTATAGGAAGATGGGTTCACCCGGTTTCTGCCCTCACGGAAATCCAATCAGGCCGGACCAAGGGATGATCGAGATAAGTGCGGCAGAAGCTCCGGAAGGAAAGTACTACTTCGTCCGACCGGTCCTTGAGGATTACAACCTCCTGAAGAAGCTACTAAATGCAGGCTCAACACCTGGTAAGCCGGTGACCGTTGAAAGAGGGGGTGCCTATCTGTACCTAATAGGGGAGAACGGAGAGTACAAGCTGCCTTCAAATATGGAGCGTACAGTAAGGCTCAGGTCCAATATTGGAGATGAAGACAGATCACCCAAGACGTCAGGAATTTCAATTGAAAAATTACCAAAAGTGCCCTTTCCGCTGAGTCTAAATGAACCCCACTCTTAGAAAGTTATTGCCTGTACTTGGACCAGGCTGGGTCGTAATGCTTGCAGACCTTGACGCACCAAGCGTTATCACAGCAATACAGTCTGGCATAGAATTCAAGGCGCACCTTATCATATTCCTCATAATCCTGATCATACCTCTCTTCCTCGTTCAGGACACATCATCCCGCATAGGAGCGGTCACAGGAAAAACGCTAGGACAGGTAATATCTAAGTACTTCGGTCACGGATGGACAATAGCAGCCGTAAGTGGAAGCGCTGTCATTGATTTTGCAGCATATGTAGGAGAGTTCGCAGGTATAGCTGTCGCAGGAACCATACTGGGTATACCAGTTCTCTTCACCGTAATCTTCGTAGTGGTGATTCATACTCTCGTCATCACAACGGGCAAATACAAGAAAATAGAGGTCTTCCTGTTGGCAATAGGATTTCTCCTATTCCTATTCGTGGTTCTTGACTTCTTCGTCCATCCTAGATACGTCAGTCTCTCCGACTTCACCCCGCTTGTGCCGAAGGAATCGTTCTACTTCCTTGTTGCAGCTAACATCGGTGCGGTGATAATGCCATGGATGCTTTTCTATCACCAGGCCGCAGATGTCGACAGCGGTCTCAAGATTTCAGGAATGAAGAAGGAGAGCTGGGGGACGCTACAGGGGGCAATCGCATCAGAGGTACTGATGGTATCCATAGTCATCTTCTCATGGAAGCTCTCGGAAGACGGATTGATAAATGGGAATTCAGTATCCAATGTGGCCGCGGCTCTACACAACGAAATAGGCCCTGTTGGCCCCGTAATATTTGCCATAGCACTTGGGGTAGCCGGACTCCTTGCCATGTTTGTCATTTCAATGAGCATGTCCTATTCAGTGTCAGACGTGCTGAAAATGAATGGGACGTTCAACGAAAAGATCAGGAAGCAGAAGGGATTCTACAGCATATATCTCCTGGAGATAATTCCAGCTGCCATACTTACACTCGTGTTCACGAACCTGATAAACCTTGCCCTTGACGTCATGGTGCTTAGTTCAATTGCACTTGCGCTGCCTCTCCTCGTAGTGATAAGGATAGGTTCTGATGAAAAGATAATGGGAAAACACAAGATCGGGAGACCAAGAGCGATATTCCTCTACGTTTTCATGATACTTGCGGTGGGGTTAGGGATATTCTCGATCCTTCAGGTGATATAATGCAACCACACGGCAATATTTCAGGAGCAGGGGGAAGGAATAGATTTATTGAACGGAAAGAAAACGGAATGCCGCATCATTTCCAGTGTGGGTCAACATCTGAGGGACGCCTGGAAGGAAATGTAGTTATTCTAAATCTCAATATTTCTCTATGATTGTTTCCCCCCTTGATTACCGTTACGGAAGGGAAGAAGTTAAGGCCATCTTTTCAGAGGAATCTAATCTCGGTTTCTTACTGGAAGTTGAGGCAGCCATCGCGACTGCCGAGGCAGAGGCGGGGATAGTCAGCAGAAAGGATGCTGAGGAAATAAGGAAGCATGCCAATCTGGAACACGTAAAGGTAGAGGAAGTGAAGAAAGTAGAGAGGGAGATAGGGCACAATGTAATGGCAGTGGTAAAGGTCCTAAGCAGGGTATCCGGTGAAAGCGGAAAGTACGTTCACCTAGGGGCGACGTCAAACGATGTGACAGACACAGCCAATGCTCTTCAGTTAAAGAAATTCTATTCATATCTCGTTGATGACCTGTTCAGCCTGTCGGATGTTCTGTACGAGATTTCAAAGAGGAACAAAGATACGGTGATGATGGGGAGGACACACGGGCAGCATGCGCTTCCCATAACATTTGGCCTGAAGACGTCAGTCTACCTTGCCGAGATGATGCGTCATATAGAGAGGGTCGAGGAGTCTAGGAAGAGAGTGGTAGTTGGTAAGTTCATGGGTGCGGTGGGGACAGGTGCAGCCCTTGGAAAGGACTCAATCGTGGTTCAATCGATCATCATGAAGAATCTCGCCATAGGGGAAGAGAACGGGCCGACGCAGATTGTTGACAGGGACAGGTATGTGGAATACGTATCCCTCATTGCTAACATTGCCACTTCACTCGAGAAGTTTGCAACAGAGATCAGGAACCTTCAGAGACCTGAGATAGGGGAAGTCCAGGAGCCTTTTGACGAAGCGAAGCAGGTTGGTTCAAGCACGATGGCCCAGAAGGTCAATCCAGTTGTATCAGAAAACATAGTCTCTCTTGCAAGGATAATACGAGGTTTCCTAGTACCTATGCACGAATCTGCAATCCTGTGGCACGAGAGGGACTTGACTAACAGTGCATCAGAAAGATTCATAATTCCCTATATATCAATACTCATCGACGACATACTGAACAAGATGACAGGGGTATTCAAAGGTCTTAAGGTAAACTCTGAGATGATGAAAAGGACTGTTATAAACGATGACTTGGCCCTGGGAGAGGCGTATCTCATGGCGCTCGTTAACATGGGATATGGCAGGCAGGAAGCCCATGAGATAGTACGGCAGGCATCCATGGAAGTCAGGGATAAGGGAGGTATGCTGATTGAGAGTATAGAGAGGAGGACAGGGAAGAAGATGAAGAAGCTTTCACCACTGGACTATACAGGGAATGCAGTTTCAATTACTGAAAGCATTCTGAAGGACTACGAGAAAATGGTTGTGAGGCGCGCTGACCACCATTAAGCATTTACTACTCACGATATTCTGGCATCCCAGGTATTAAAGATCAGGGCAGAGGCGTGGTGCTGAAAGATGGGGAATTGGGAGAGGTTCAACAAGAGATCGGATAAGTATGAGAAGTATAGACCAAGATACCCGGATGAGCTTCTCGAGTTGCTTAAGAAGGAAACAGGCCTGAACACGAGTTCAGAGGTAGCGGATGTAGGCTCAGGAACCGGGATTCTTTCAGAATTAATAATTAGGGCGGGATGCAAGCTATTCTGTGTCGAGCCAAATGAGGAAATGAGGAGAGTTGCGTTCCAGAAGTTTGAACGGTTCGAGAATTGCGAGATTATAGATGGGACAGCGGAAAGGACCACCCTCCCTGATGCCTCAGTGGATATCATAGTGGTCGGTCAGGCCTTCCACTGGTTCGACCCGCTGGAGTCAAGAAGGGAGTTCGGCAGGATATTGAAGCAAGGAGGATATGTTGCACTTGTCTGGAACACTCGCATCGAAGTGACGGAAGGAATGAATTTTGAGTATGAAAGGATGGTCAAGAAATACAGTCCGGGTTACCGCGAAAGCGGCAGCAGGACACTTGAAAGAGGTTCAATAGATAGGTTTTTCAACGGTAATTACCGCCTCTTCAAATTGACCAATGGTCAGACCCTTGACCTTGAGGGGCTCATGGGAAGGTATCTTTCATCCTCTTACGCGATAGACGAAAAAAACGCCAATTTCAATTACTTGAAGAGCGATTTATCAAGAGCGTTCAGCAAGTTTGAGAAGGATGGACACGTGACGCTCAAGTACGAAACAGAGGTATTTCTGGGTGGTATAGACTAGAAATGCTAACTAAAGTTTTTATTGCACTGCCCCTTTCAAAATCATGGAGTCAATAGGCAGATTCTGTTTCTTCAATTCCAATGGCACTTGCAACTTCCTTAGGAACGACCCTACTGAGTGCAACCTATGTCCGAACTTCGTGTCGTTCAAGAAGGAAGCGCTTCAGTTCTCCGATGGCTCCAAGATTCCAGTTACATACTTCGACCTGGCAATAAGCCGTGGGTCCGGAGACCAGTTCCAGACCAGTTTGGTCTAAATTATGTGAGGGATTATTACTTCCCAAAGTATTAGGAATAATACAAACAGGCTCACTGCGGCAACAAGTGCGTCCCTTGCTTTCCTGTTCTTCTGCAACAGTGGCATGTTCAAGAAAACATACCCACCATCCAGCGGAACTATCGGCAGCAGGTTCATCAATCCCAGCGCAAAGTTCAGCCAGAAGAGCCAGTAGAATAAGTATTCCAGGTTTAGTGAAACTGGGTTGGAGGTTATCGATAGCTGTATCGATGATGGAAGTGGAAACTCTGAATGGAACGGAAGCCCAAGATACTCGAAGAAGCCAAGCGGACCACCTGATGCTGGATCCCTGAGGATGCTAAGGTAGGAATACTGGTCGAAGGGTATAAGGCCAAACACTGATACCTCCACGCCCATGAATGGATACTCCTTTGAGATTCCTGGGTTGGAAACGCCAGAGGACTGGAGATAAGAATATCTTGAGACGAATGTCACGTTGTAGTAGTTGTAACTTGTGCCATTGAATGTTTCCACTGGAACGGTCTGCCCGGCCTTGTAGCTGGACTCAGTATTGTTAAAAACAGTATAGTTTGTGATTGCGTGGTTACCAAGCGAAATGATCACGCTTCCCGGTGTTATTCCTGCTTCGTAGGCCGGATAGTTCTTCAGGACATCCGTGACATAGAGCCCATAAACGACTCTCTCTGTCACAAGATGGTTGTCCCGTAACAGGGTGACGTTCACGACACTACCAGGAGGAAGGGAGAGGTTGTTAAGGGCAGCATCGTTCGATATTGGTATACCGCCAACAGATTGTAGTATGTCTCCCGTCTGGAAAGCATGGTTTATCGAGAGAGAAGATTCAACAGGGGCTCCTGGAACAGGAGCAAAGGAATAGGCCATCAGGATCGCAAGGATTAGGAATATTGCCGTCAGAGTTATGTTCATTCCAGGGCCGGCAGCAAATATTTTTGCCCTGACCTTCGGCTCAACTTTCTTAGTCTCTTCCTCGTCCGGTTCTACAAATGCGCCTATCGGTATTATCAACCATAGCAAGCCTGTGCTTCTTACAGGCACTCCAAAACGCCTTGCGGCTATCCCATGAGATGCCTCGTGCAGGGCTACAGCCACTATAAGCCCGATAATCCCCCACGTGATAGGCAGGGCCGGATTGATGCCAGGAAGTGCAAGATAGTATGAGAGCGAAGGGGCCGAACCCCTGGGTATAGAGAGCACAAGGATTGCCTCCCAGATTAGTAGGATGACTCCCCCGGCGGCCAGTAACGGCATGGCGTAGTAGAAGAACGATATGAAATAGTCCCAGAACTTGAATTTTGAAACTCGCTCAATGGTCCTAACGCCCACCTGCGTCTTGATGAGCAGGGCAGGTCCATATGCAGCAAAATGGCTCTTGAACTTTGTAATTGCAACATAGAACACGGCCATCCAAGCTACAATCAGTATAGCCAAAATCAGGAGCCAATTCACGGGTCGCAATCAGAAATGGTCTATTAATCATTTCTTTTGCTTTTAATTCACGCATGTATCGAGAATTATATTCCCAGTAGAATTGCCTCAGGCATCGCGAAGGAGGCATTGTTGCAAATATTCCTGTGACTATCGCCAAATCCAGTTTTCATCAGAGAAGAGGTGGACGATTGGCTCAGGCAGAGGCAAGTTGAAACAGCAGCATTACTGATATAACTCTAAAAATAATAAGTGGTGGAGCAGAATTTTACTTAAAAATAGACTGATGCAGAATTTATTGAAGGAGACCTAAGGAGCTAGAAGCCATCGGACACAATTTATTTCAATTGTACTCTAGTATGCGTCTATAAGGATTTATACCATTCATTATTGAGAGGACATGAGGGCCAAAGTGGAATGGGTGGACGGCTTGACTTTTCTATCCTCTGACGATTCTGGTCATTATGTCATACTTGATCATTCGGAAGACAAGTCTGCGCAAAAAGGGAGTTCTCCGACAAACATGTTGCTGGAGGCCATGTGCGGATGCACTGCAATGGATGTGATTTCGATACTTAAGAAAAAGAAGGAGCCTGTTACGGGTCTTGAAGTCATAGCAGATGGAACTAGGGCGACGGAACACCCAAAGGTTTTCACAGATATTAACATTGAGTACGTTGCCTATGGCAACGTGAAGAAGGAGAGCCTGGAAAGGGCAATTGCGCTCAGTCAGGAAAAATATTGCAATATCTCAATAACCTTGAAGAGGGCAGGGGTTAAGGTTAATGTTTCAAGCAGGATAGTGGAAGGAACATCCGATAGTAAATGAAGAATCCTATCTTGGCAGATCAGAAGGCTTGATTGCGAAGGTCAGGAATTGAATGTGTTTTCGCAATTATATATTGATTTACCAAGAAATTGAGCGTCAAGTGGAGAAACACGAGAGTTGGATGAAACTCCCTAACATATATATAAAGCACTATCTTTAACCTGAGATAATAAATGAGCTGGCAAGATCAAGAGGTCAGAGAGTTAAAGGAAAACAAATACATACTGATCGACGATGAACCATGCAAAATAGTTGAAATAACCACCTCCAAGCCTGGAAAGCACGGCGAGGCAAAAGCCAGGATTGTTGCGATAGGGATTTTCGACAACCAGAAAAGAAGCGTGGTTTATCCGACAAAGCACAAGGTGAAGGTACCTATCATAGAGAAGAAAACTGCGCAGATACTGAGCATATCACAGAATGAAGGACTATTCATGGACATGGAAACATTTGAGCAGTTCAATATTCCCATCCCAGAAGAGTTCAAGGACAGGGCAAAAAGCGGAGTGGAAGTGGAGTACTGGGAATCGATGGGAAAAAGGAAACTGATGCGAGTGTAGATGCCTTCGCCTCTGAAGTTTTGCGATTCCTCTGATAGTTACGAGGATTCAAGGTACGTTATATTCGGCGTGCCTTTCGACTCGACAGTGTCTTTCAGGTCAGGAGAGAAGTTTGCGCCAAATGAGATAAGAAAGGCATCTTACAATATGGAGAGCTACTCAGTGTACAGGGGAGTGGATCTGAAGAACTCTGGAATATTTGACATGGGAGACATAGAGGAGTACCACAAACCTGATGATATGATAGAGGAAGTTTATTCAGTCGTTGACCGCATAGTATCTGACCGGAAATTCCCTATAATGATGGGAGGTGAACACACAGTGAGCAGCGGTGCAATTCGGAGGATAAAGAGCAAGGTGATTTTCATAGATGCACATACAGATTACAGGGATTCATATCTCGGGGACAAGAACTCCCATGCCTGCGTGGCAAGGAGGGCCTCTGAAGTAATTGGCAAAGAGAACATCGTTTCAATAGGTCCGCGATCTATCTCGAGGGAAGAAATTGATGATCAACCCCAGAAGTATTTCACGAGCTTCGAGGTCAATGAAGATAAAAGCAACATGAAATCTTTCCTCAGGGAGTTCTGCAATTCTCCTGTATACCTGTCGATAGATTTTGACGGTTTTGATCCAGCATATGCACCAGGGGTCGGGACACCGGAACCCTTCGGTCTCAATCCAATGATCGTAATGGACGTACTCGAATGTACCAGAGGCAACCTGGTAGGACTTGACGTAAACGAAATCACACCTACATTCGACAACGGGAACACCTCTATGCTTGCCGCACGAATCATTCAAGAAGTGGTATCTTATCTAGAAACGTCGAGGAAATGAGTGAAAATAAGGTCTACAGGGAAGGGTACAGGGACGGACTGAAATATGCAATCCTGGCAGCCAGGGCCTTGGGCGGCAACGAGGAGTTAATAAAACGGCTGGAGAGGGAATATTCGGGAGAGGATGGGGAGAATGCAGTCAAGCTTGTTTACGGAGAGACTTATCTCATATATGAGAGGAATAACCAGAAAGGGATGGAAATAATCCTTGGGGTAGCGGCACAAGAGTTACCAGTCATCGTAATGAGCAGGGACACAAAGAGCAATCTGTCCTCACTAAAGAACGTCAAATTCGCTCCAATAACCTACGATGAATCCATTGGGGGCTTCAATCCGGCACAGCTAAGCCAGATGCAGGAATACGTTATAAGTAACCTCACTGAAAGGGGTGTAGTGTACATAGACTGCCTTGACTACATTTTGTCCACATCAACTTCAGTTCAGAACGTCCTCAGGTTCCTTACAGTTCTCAAGGATAAAATAGTCGACAAGAACGGAATATTCTTACTATCACTTAACAAGGATGCCATAGCAAAGCCTGAACTTTCGATGATAGAAAAGGAATTCAAGAATACTATAAAGATTAAGACTGACTAGCCAGGCTTATGACATCAACCCTGGATGGTGTCGGTAGCTTATGAGATGCCATTCTCAAGGCTTCCTTAGCTTTGTCTTCGCCCGTCTTGGGGATCCTGACGACAAGTATCGTGGAACCTTTCTTTACTCTAGCTGCTGTCCCCACAGGCCTTCCGAACGCTAGGCTCATTCCGCTCGAAATCCTGTCTGCTCCTGCTCCAGTCGCCATTTTGTGTTCCCTTATGACGTGGTGAGGGAATGGCCTGACCCTCATGAAGTAGCCCTTTTCGCCAAAGTCCCTTATGAGCAGCCTGTTGGACTTGACCCTAGCTGCTTCCAGCGCAGTATGCCTAATCTGGCAGGATTCCTCTGCAACAAGTCTGAGCTCTATATCGTAGTTACCGTTTATATCCCCGGCTACGAACTGCTGTATCCTGGATGCCGGGACTCCTCCCATGTATTCCCTCTTTGTATAGGCGGGTCCAGTTATCTTCCTATACATCCTGCCTGGCTTCCTTACCATTTATACTACCTTTCAGGAAAATGATTCAGGATATAAAATCCTTCTCAGTTAAATCAAAGAAAGGTTATTTATTCGTATACTATGATTACCTGAGGAAATGGACGAGATCTGGATAGAAAAGTACAGGCCCAAGAGACTGAATGAGTTGGTAGGGCAGAGTGTGGTTGTCGAAAGACTGAAAAGTTACATTCAGCAAAAGAATATCCCACATCTCCTATTTTCCGGGCCTCCAGGAACGGGGAAGACCACTGCCGCTATCGTTCTAGCAAGGGAACTCTATGGAGAAGTGTGGAAGGAAAATTTCCTGGAGCTGAACGCCTCCGACGACAGGGGGATTAAGATGGTGAGGGAAACAGTAAAAGACTATTCAAGAATACTCCCAACAAATCCTCTTGGATTCAAGATTTTATTTCTGGACGAAGCCGATTACATGACAGACGAAGCACAGGCAGCCCTCAGGAGAACTATGGAGAACTTCACAAGGACAACCAGATTCATAATCTCCTGCAATTACTCATCTAAGATCATAGAGCCGATTCAGTCAAGGACGGCAATATTCAGGTTTAAATCTATCCCGACAGAGTCTGTAGTTACAGCACTTTCGGATATACTCAAGAAGGAGGGAATAGATTATGAGGCAAAGTCACTTGAAGTGATTGCAGAATTATCATATGGCGACATGAGAAAGGCGATAAACACGCTGCAGGTTGCAGCTACTTATTCCACAAAAGTTACTGTAAACACGATCTACGAAGCGGCAGGTCTGGTTCACAAAGAGTGGGCCATACAGGTACTCTCCCTTGCGCTGAAGGGGGAAATATCAAAGGCGAAGTCGATGCTGGAGGATGCAGTTATCAAGCAGGGCATATCAGGACAGGATGTTGTAGAGCAGTTCCACAGAGTGATTTACGACTTGCCCGTTGAGAATGCTCTCAAGGCTGACATTCTCTATGCCCTAGGAGAGATAGATTTCAGAATTTCAGAAGGGGCTAGGGAGATAATACAGCTAGAGAGTTTTCTGGGTTATCTTTTCGGTAAGGGCTCTAAATAAGAGGTGGATACTACGCCAAACGGTTCTGTTTATGAAAGGGAACTCAAATTGATTCTAGCCGGTAACCCAGATAAATTGGGTAAGATAGGGTGGATTAGGGAGGATGTCAAGAATAGGATAAAGTCAAGGCCATTCCTGGTCGTAAGGGCTGCAGGAAGCCACGGATTTGATATAATAATCCTCAGGCACGATTTGAGCATCCCGATAGAGATCAAGAGTTCCAAGGAAAGGACCTTGAACTTTTCATCGTCTTCAAACAGGTCCCAAGAACAAGCTGAGGAATACGTGGAGATGATTTCAAAGACCAAGGTGATGCCTCTCTACGCATACAGGTTGAAAAACGTAAATGGAGACCCGTGGAGAATTTTCACATTCGATTCGGAATACGAGGGAAGGTACAGAACGTTCGCGGAGATTATACCTAAGTTAGAGGTCACAAGAGGCGGCTCTTTTTCAATGAAATGGGAAAAGGGTCTAGAACTCACTTCTTTGCTGGAATATCTTTTCTGATCAACTTCAAACCACTGCTTCTAATAATTTCTCTTTCTGGCTTCCCCTGGGAAATTCTAATCCTCTTTCTATTCTTTTGAATTCTATGCTTGTTGGAGATAGTTTTTCTAAAATGTATTCAAGTGCCGACTCAGCGTTTTCAGAGGGGCCGCAGGTGAAAATGTCTAATGCTACTAGCCCATATTCTGGCCAAGTATGGAAACTTAGGTGCGACTCAGCCAAAAGGATTATTCCACTCACCCCATTTGGCGAGAATTGATGGTAGTACGACCTGATCTTTGTGAGCTTTCCAAATTTAACTGCACCTTCCATCACCTCCTGCATGGCTTCTGAGCCTGATATCTTCTCGGGCGCAACACCTTTGAGATCACCAACGAGATGAATACCTATTGACACCAGTCCTTCACCGAATTGTCACAAGAAACACCTGTATATAAAGTTTAATTTTCAGGCTATAAGGATTATTCACATTATGTATAGAATATTAGAACTAAATTCTTGTTTTAGGAATATTTAGAATTATAAAATCTTGAAATGTGATTTTTTTGAATGAAAGATATATGTAAATTTTACGAATTTCGTTCACAAAAGGTTTGATAATATTAATAACATTCGCATTCATAGCGGTAAAGTAATTTGCATTCTTTTAAATTTGATATTAACGAGCCTGTGAGGGCTTCCTCAAAGGGTAATGGCCAAATTTTTTCGAGCTCGGACTTGAAGAGAGCAAGTTTGTTCCATTTGAGTATATTTGTTGGGCGGTGATTTGCCTCTTTCTGTGAAGGAATTTTTTGAGCAGACCTGTTTTGGTATGCAGAAATGGGAAAGTGATAGTTGTGCTTTCGATGATATTTTTGGTTGGTGGTTTAACTGTGATATCAGGGAGGTGTTCAACTCCTTTCTGCTAGCTTCCACATCGCCATCAAGGAAAGGAGGAAGAATTTGTTAGGGTAGAGGAAATCGATTGGCAGTGATTAGAACAAGAAAGGAACTATTGCACATCCATATCTCCCCCAGAAAAATGTATCTCACCTCGGAATCCCAAATGACTGTCAAAATCCGTAAGCCCAATAAAACCTCAAAGTCTCCGTTTTAGCATCCCGGATTATAAGGAGTCGTAGAAAAGGTTAATAGGCACGTCACTCTGCAGATGTTGAGCAAATAGCTCTAGACAAAGGATTGGTAGTATATGGACGAATTTACAAAAGTGAAGGATCTCAACCAGGGATCCAAGAGAGTGACTGTTTTGGCAAAGGTTTTGAATGTTGGCGAAGCAAAAGACATACAGACAAGGTATGGCGAACAGAAAAAAGTTACCGAGGCAGTCCTAGGCGACGAGACTGGAAAAGTGACTATGTCACTGTGGAATGACCAAGTGAGTCAAGTAGAAAACGGCGACAGTATAGTCGTGGAGAACGGATACGTAAGCTTTGTTAGGGGTCACATGAGGCTCAACGTCGGAAAGTACGGAGCAATCAAGAAATCCGAAACACCTGTTGAGTCTGTCAATGAATCTCTTGACATGAGCGAGAAAGAGTATCAACCAGACGAAGTTGACAGAAGACCAAGAAGAAGCTTCAACAATAACAGAAATTTTAGAAACAGATTTTAAAGGGAATAATTTTTTTCTATTATTCCCACACAATATTTATCTTTTTTATCTTTAATTATAATTTCCTCGAAGTCAAGTCCCATCTCGAAGATTATGTCATAGACCTTCTTTAGAGAGGGGAAGTCGCAGATTTCACAGTCTAATGCCTCTCGTAATTCAATTTCAGTGTTTCTGTAGCTAAAGGAATTTAACCTATGGTGCTGGCATTTGTTTCCATACTTTAACAGAGCTTTGCTGTTGGTTAGGACTTTCACGCTCTCATCAAGCCTTCTTTCAACGATGGGCAGTCCACTGTAGTCGTTTTTGAATGTCTTTATGTGACAGGCTTTACACAGGGTTATGAGGTTCTTTGTGGAGTCTGTACCGCCTGCTATCCTCGGAACTATATGGTGGACCTCAACCTCTACTCTTAGTCTATCGACTGTGTCGGTATTCTCAGATATAATCGGGGAGTCTCCACAAATCCTGCATCTATAGCCGTCCCTTTCGAGGACTATTATCTTGGCGATATTCCAGGGCATCCTGCATTCATCCTTAGAACCTCCCTTGTCATAATCATGAATTTCGCCGAAGTGGGAATACTTCCTTTTCAGTCTCTCGAGCCTATCTTCTATTTCAACGTTCATTGTAACTTCTGAATTGCTCTCGCATGGACAACATAATATTAATGGGTTTGGTAGGAGGTGAAATGACCATTCGGATCGGCCTGATGAGACAGGTGAATAGCAGTGAGGAATCATTTTAGGTATGGAATCGTGTCGTTATGGCGATAATGAAAAATTTAAAGGTAGATTTAATTACTAGTTCTCATACCTGACTGAACCTTAGTGGCACTCTCAATATCAGGCATTATCTCCTACATACTCCAGGAGTCTTACGCAATAATGGGTAGCCTGGGCCCTGTGGGGGTATTCCTCCTGATGGTCCTGGAAGGGGTAGGATTGCCTTTCCCCTCAGAAGTTATAATGGTATTCGGCGGTTTCCTGTCGTCTGGAAACATCCTTCTGTTCGTGGTATTTGCGCTTGCCGGATCAATAGGTGGTTTCGTTGGGAACATCATTCTTTATTACATAGCCGTATTTGGGGGTCGCCCACTTATCCTTTTCATAGGAAAGTATGCAGGTTTAAAAGAGGAGCACCTAGACAAGACAGAGAAATGGTTTGATGCCAGAGGCGAGTGGACGGTCTTCTTCGGAAGGTTCGTGCCAGGTTTTAGATCGTACATGAGCATCCCGGCAGGCATTTCAAGGATGAACATAGTAAAGTTCTCCATTTTCACTTTCGCTGGATCACTTATATGGTCGACGGCGCTCGCAGGTGGTGGTTACGTTCTGGGGAAGGAGTGGACAAAACTGGTCCCTATTATCTCAAACATAGGGCTTGTTCTTCTCGCAGTTTTCTTAATCGCCTTTATAGCTTATTTCATCTACCGTTTCTATGCAAAGAAACATTCAGGTGAAAGTACCGGAAAGTCAGATAGCGGAAATGCTTCTAATGGAAAGTCATAGTCCTGTAGAATAGAAGCATACCCGAAATTCGTCAGGTTCTAAGGCTCATCTTCACAGAATCCCGAATGAAATGAAGAAATACGCTACGAGAACGGCCGCTATCCCAAACGTTATTCCCCAGTACATCTTGCTCCAGGCGAAGACCTTGCTTCCATCCAGTGGAGGAATGGGGATGAGGTTGAACAAACCCAGCCATAGATTTATATAAACTAGGAAGAAGACGGCAGCAAAGGCATTCAAGGGCATGTTGACAAATAAAAGTACTGGAAGAAGGGCCACTCCCATTACTAGATTTGCAAGTGGGCCGGCTATTGCTATTTTCCCTTCCCTTATAGGATTCCTGTAGCTCGCAAAGTATACTGCGCCTGGGAGGGCAAATAAAAATCCTATTAGTCCCGTTATTATCGTTAGAACAAGCCCCAGGGGCCACATTCTAAATTCAGACCACGCGCCGTAGTGTATGGCAGTAAACTTATGGCTCATTTCATGTAATAGGAAGGCGGTAACCGTCATAAGGAACCCAATTGCTAGTGCCAGCAGTAGAGCTGGATGGACAAGAACACCATTTACCCTGAATGACGACCTAACTATGATCAGAAAGAGCGCCACAGAAAGGGTAACGACTGATATGACTATGTCCTGCAGTTCCTTCTTCGAGAAGTTCCTCTTCTTGTACGTTACTCTGTACGTGGCCATCTTCCCATGAATAAAATTAGCATATTAAACCTGATTAGTGAAGAACCAATTATTGGGGTTACGCAAATATTTTATCAGATGATTGGGTGAGTTGACAATGGAAAAAACAACGGTAATCAGCAGGATATGGTGGATTGTCTTGACGGGTCTGATACTGATTGTTTTGGTTTTCTTCCTTACCAAGATAGTCTCAATTGTGCCTGTGGTTTATAAACCGTTCACGGGAGATATCCAGGCTCTCCTGTTTGGCGTAATACTTTACATAGCACTGAGGCTAATACTCAAAACTCTCCAAAATTACCTAGAAAGGAGAGTACAAAAGAAGTACGTAAGACCTCTAGTTTTCATAATCTCCTTAATTGGATACTTTGTGATTCTTCTCGCTGTTCTGGCTCTTCTCGGAGTGGATCTTAGCTCAATAATACTCGGCAGCGCCTTCGCAGGCGCAATAGTGGGACTAGCCGCCCAGCAGATTCTGTCCAATTTCTTCAGCGGTGTGCTACTGATCTGGACAAGGCCATTCGCTCCTGGCGAATACATTGAGTTTAACAGCTGGCAATACTCATACATGCTCCCTTCCTATCCCCCTAAATACCTCTCTAGAGACGAGTTCAGGTGGAAGATTGCAGGGACAGTAGAGGATATATCCATGAACTTCACCACCATAGTTGAGAATGATGGAACAGTAACGAAAATTCCAAACAGCATAATTATTCAAGGTGCAATAACTGTAAATCCAGTCAGGAACAAGATACAGGTCAGGACAGAAATGTTGAACAGCGTTGACTATGACGGACTGAAGAAAAGGATAGAGTCAATTGCCTCAAGGATGAAGGAGATAAAGGATTTCGCAACTAGCGTCGAAGAGATCGGTAGAGAGACATATCTTGTAAAGATAACTCTCACTACTGAGGGAGGAGACTCTGAAGCTGTAAGGGCCAGGTTCATGGAAGACTTGCTCGCGGCAAGGAAGAATATCTAATTTTCATATTTCTATCTCTTGAAGCGTTTACAAAATCTTTTATCCAAAATTAATTATCAGTCAACGGAGTCGAATAGAAATGGCTAAGTTGACATGGTATGGACATGCAGCATGGCAAATAGATTTTCAAAAGGCAGTGGTCCTAGTGGACCCCTTCCTTAGGAACAATCCAAAGTCTCCAGTGAAACCTGAGGACCTGAAGAAGATAGATTTCATAGTTGTTACTCACAATCACGACGATCACCTGGGTGATGCGTTTGAGATTGCCAAGAACAAGGGTGCCAGGCTCATTTCAATGTATGAGAACGTGTTTCAGGGATCTAAGGAAGGTATCCCTGAAGAGAACCTGATTGGAATGAACATCGGGAATCAGGTTGACTTTGGAAGCGTCAAGATAGGTCTTGTCCCGGCAGTTCACAGCGGTAACTGTGCAGGAGCTGTGATTACTGGAGATGGCGTGACGATCTATCACGCAGGCGACACTGGTCTCTTCGGTGACATGAAATTGATTGGCCAGATGTACAGGCCGAAGGTTTCACTTCTTCCCACAGGAGGGTTCTTCACGATGGGGCCTAAGGAAGCTGCAATGGCAGCACGAATGATAGGATCTGAGGTAGTTATTCCGATGCACTACGGTACCTTCCCCCCCATTGATTCTAATCCAAAGGAACTCAAAGATGCATTGGGAGATGAGTACAAAGTTCCTATCCTCAAACCTGGGGAATCGTTCATAATCTGAAAATAAAGCGGAAGGGATAAATTTCAAGACATTCTATTCAGGGGTGTCCGGTGGATACAGCCTTGGGTTTGACGTAGGTGGAACCAAGATAACAGCAGTCCTAGCTTCGAGTGAAGGAAGGATAAAGAAGAGGGTGGAGGCGAAGACAAGAAGATTCAAGGGAGCCGCGGACCTGATAAATCAAATACATTCATTGGGCATGCAGTTTAATAATTTCGACAAGGTGGGAGTCATTTTCCCTGCCCCGATTTCCCGCAAGGGGGTTGCCCTATACGCTCCCAATCTCAGTGGATGGAAGAATGCAAATATAAAGGAAATGCTTGGGAGGGCATTTCAGAGGGATGTATTTATAGACAATGACGCAACGGCTCAGACAATATCTGTGAAGATCTACGACAAGGGAAGAAAATACAGGAACTTTATCTACCTTGCCGTTGGCACGGGAATTGGCGGGGGAGTATTTGTTAACAACGAGATTTACAGGGGAGGAAATGGCTATGCAGGCGAATTCGGCCATTCCGTAATACTTGCGAATGGACCCGTATGTGGATGCGGCAGGAGAGGGTGCGTAGAGGCTCTCGCCTCGGGACGTGCGATTTCCAGGAGGGCGGCTGAAAACTCTAAAGAAATTAGGAATTCTCCATTCCTGTCATCAATACGATTGGAGAACCTATCTGCCGAGGACATATTCAGCGGCAGAGAGCTTGGAGACCCTTTTTGCACTTTACTCATAGATGAGACAATATATTATCTGTCAGTGGCAATCGCGAATTATATCAATGAGTTTGACCCAGAAGCAATATTCCTTGGAGGCGGGCTGATAAAGAACAATGAATCTCTTATATCCGAACTCAAGGAATCGGTGGAAAATGAGCTCGGAAATTATACCAGGGAGGTTCCATTCATAAAGGTATCAGGTAGAACAGTCGATCTTTCACCCATAGCCCTGTCGGTGTACGAATCATCAAAAAACTCGGATGGATAGCTACTGCCATTTAATCAAGTTCTTCTGTAGTGGGCGCAGGCTGAGAAATCTTTATAGCCATAGTTGAATGGATATCATTATGGCGCGGATAAAAGATGTAGATATTCTGGAGCTAGGAGAAGAAGGTGAAAGATCCAGTCCCTGGAGTTCAACGATACTGGTCCTAAGGTTGGTGACAGGAGATGGAGAGGTCGGTTATGGTGAGGCTCCAACAACTCTGATGACACGGCCAGTATTTGAGCAAATGAAGGAGGTGTCTAGGGTGTTCAAGAACAGGGAGATAGGGGAAATAAGGAAGAACTACCTGGAGTTTTACAAACACTCATTCTACCTCCCGGTTTCTGTGGAAGCCACTGCCGCATTGAGTGCCTTTGAGATTGCTTCATGGGATGCGGTAGGAAAGGAACATGGGGCTGCAATATACGACCTGCTTGGGGGGAAGGTGAGGGATAGTGTGAGAGCGTACGCTAACGGATGGTATGATAACTGCACCTCACCACAAGAGTTTCTGGCTAAAGCAAAAGAGGTCGAGGGGAAAGGATTCACAGCTGCAAAATTTGATCCATTTGGGCCAAATTATGATGCCATAAGCGATGAAGGGGTCAGTAAGGCAAGGAAGATCATAGAGACGTTGAAAAGCAGGACAAAGCTTGATTTATTGATCGAATGCCATGGCAGATTTTCTCCGAATTCTGCTATGAGGGTTGCCAGGGGCATTGAAGACCTTGAGCCCTTCTTTGTAGAGGAACCGATACATCCAGATCAGTTCAATGGCCTCAAAAGGTTGCGTGAAGTGACAGATATGAGGATTGCCCTGGGCGAAAGGGTGCTAAACAAGAATCTCTTTCTCCCGTATTTCACGGCGGACCTGGTTGATATTATCCAGCCCGATATCACTAACGTGGGAGGAATAATTCAGGCGAGGGAAGCGGCATCTCTAGCTGACTCATTCGGGGTAGAGGTTGCATTTCATAACGCATTTGGACCAATCCAGACTGCAGCGACCCTCCACCTTGACTACAACATACCTAATTTCCTGATTCAGGAGAGCTTCGAGGCGTTCTGGCCCAAATGGAAAAAGAGCCTTGTGAAATCAGGATATAAACTGGAGAATGGACATTTCATTCTTAGCGGTAAACCTGGGTTAGGAATAGAGATAAATGAAAGGATATTGACCGACTACAAGACCAATGAAATGGAGCCTTTCAATCCAGACGAGCCACCATGGGTTGTCAAGGGAACATTCAAGAGAGGATGAGCGGTTTGAAGTTCTATGACCTTTCACTTCCCATAGCAGACGGTATGCCGAGCTTCAAAGGCGATCCTGTTCCGGAAGTCAGGCAGTTCAAGAGAATAGAAGCGGATGGATACAACTTGAAGGAAATTAGAATAGGAACGCACACCGGAACACATCTGGACGCACCGGCACACTTCATCAAGGGAGGGAAAACGATAGATCAACTGGACCTCTCCGTCCTACAGGGAACTGCGACATGCATATTATATGACCCAAAGAAAGGTATCAGATTGCCAGGAGAGCACCACGACATCATACTTCTTTACACAGGATACAACAACATGTGGAACCAAATGAGGGTCTTCAAGAACTTCAGTTACATAGATAAAATGGATGCAGGATTGCTAAAGGATTATGGTGTTAAAATGGTAGGAATAGACTCCCCGTCAGCCGAAATTGAAAATTCGAAGGATTTCGAAACACACCGAATTCTGCTGGGCGGCTCCATACCCATAATAGAAAACCTGAATTCAGCTCCACTGTCTAGCCTGGTGGGAAGAACATTCACCTTACAAGTGTTTCCAATTCTTGTAAAGGACGGGGATGGAGCTCCGGCAAGGGTAATTGCAATGGAGGAAGTGGCATGAGGGCAATTACCACGGTTCCGCCATCAGGAGGGATCACTCTTTCTCAACTTGACTTGGAAAAAGGAGATGGCGTAAAGGTCAGAACTCTTTTCACCGGCATCTGCGGAACAGACAAGGAAATTGCTCTCGGGAAACTCAGTTTCGCAAGGCCAGAGAAGGGGAGGTCGCTAGTTTTAGGGCATGAAGCAGTCGGTGTTGTTGACGATTCCTCGGGATATTCCTCCTTCAAGGAAGGGGACATCGTGGTGCCGATGGTCAGGAGGCCGGGAGGGTGCAGGATGTGCAGGTTGGGGAGACAGGATTTCTGCGAGGATGGTGACTTCGTAGAGGCAGGGATAAGAGGGAAGAACGGATTCATGAGGGAAGAATTCTTAGAGGACCCAAGATTCCTGGTCAAGGTTGATGATCCATCGACTGTCAACCTAGCAGTACTGACAGAGCCTTTGAAGAACGTGATGAAGATAAAGGAAACATTCCAGTTCTTGAGGGGAAGAATTCCGTGGTACTGTCAAGATTCAACCCTATCATGCAAGAACCTTTATGTATTTGGAACTGGGACGGAAGGTCTGCTGATATCAATGGTATTCAAATCGCTCGGGATGAATGTGGTAGAGGTGAACAGGCACCCTCTAGGAGAAAACATCATGAAATTCCTGGATGACAACAGGATAAGCTACATAGATACCTCATCAGAAAGACTTGACATAAAAGTAAGGGACATGAGTATGGATGCAGCCATCGATGCAGTAGGAGCGATGGACGTGTTGAAGGAAATAACGGACAACATCAGCAACAACGGCATAGCAATCATGTTTGGCACAAGCGGTCAGATGCCATCAAGCACGTTTGATATTCTTGAGAGAGTAGTGGACAGGAATGTCACTGTAGTAGGGAGCGTGGATGGCGCTAAGATACATTATTCAGAAGCAATAGACTTCATAGAAACTCACGGAAAGACGATGCATATGGATAGGATCATCACGGGAAAGTACTCACCAGAAGACCTGAAGATTTTCACCGAAAAGGAAAAGGAGGAGATAAAAAAAGTAATAGCCTGGTCGTGATTCACCCCCAGGAGCTAAAGCTTGAAGAGTGGACTTAGAAACATCTACATATACACCTTCTTTTACTCTTTCCTCCTCCTTAATCCAATATGGGTACTCTACCTACTGGATCTGGGGTACAGTATCTTCTACGTGACAATATTGGATGTGGTTTTCTACATAACTATAGTCCTCTCAAGTATCCCGATGGGAAGAATTACAGACTCAATAGGAAGAAGGAATGCGCTGTTCATATCATCAATTCTCACAGGTATAGGCATAATATTCTTCGGTATGTTTCAGTCATTTCTCGGGATAGCAGTAAGTTATGTGGTATGGGGAATAGGGGTGGCCATAAATAACAGTGCGCTTGAGAGCGTGAGCTTCGAATATTCAAGGTCGCACGACCTGAGATACCTTGAAATAATAGGAATGGTCAACTTCATTTCAGCAGTATCTGTTGCCGTCGCTTCACTTCTTGGGGGGTACATAGGGGAGTACCTGGGATTGAGGATAGTTGTCTTCGCCACGGCCATTATGGTTCTTCTTTCCTCCTTTTACACTCTGAAGCTGAGAGAGAGGAAGAGGGATAACACCCACGGGACGATGCTGCTCAAACTGGGGAACTACATCAGGGACAGGAGAATAATGAGCATCATCCTCCTTCGTGTGGCACTGCTGCTCAACTTCAACATGATGATCATATTCAAGCAGCCTTATTACAAAGAGATGGGAATAGGGACCGGATTGATTGGTGTCATATTCTTTGCTGACGTACTTCTCAGGGGAGTGGCATCTCTTAGCACGCAGAGATTTGCATTCGTTGCAAAGAACAGGTTTTTTGCTATGCTTCTCTTCACTTCCCTCATTTTCTTCACCATCTATATTCCGGGCCTTATGGAAAACATTCTGTCACTTTTTTTCCTCATCCTCAACTCTATAATTTTTGGTTTCTATTCTAACATCCTGAGCGAAGAGGTGAATGTCCTTGTCCCCTCAGAGGTCAGGGCTACGGTACTCTCAGTGATCTTCCTTGTCAGCTCCCTCTTTACCGCCTTAGCAGAGCCGTTCCTAGGGTATTCAGCATCAGTGATAGGTCTGGAGAAGACGCTGCTAATATTTAGCGCAATATTCCTTGCGATATCTACAGCAGCAATATTCATACACATAATGGGCAGGGAGGAGGGTCACTTCAAGCTAGTCACGACCGGAGAAAGATAAGTCTATACAAGAGGAAGTGAAGTGGCTCGTTCCATGACTACCTCAAGAATGGACTTATTTAGAGGGTAAGAGAAATTCCAGCCGATCGCTTCTTCTATGAAGGGGGTCAGATAATGCTTGGAGTCCTCAAAAATCCTCGCGGCATTAGTCGGGTGGCTCATCTGAGCGTGGACCATTGAGACGCACATAAGGACTATTCCATGGAAGAATTTGCTCCTATTGTCCTTATAGTATTTCCAGTAATCCTCGAAAATCTCATGCGCAATCCAATATTTTTCTTCGCTTATAGCGAAGAATCCCTCATTTATTCCATTCATTTTTTCTTCAAGGCTATTCAGGGGAATGGACTCCCCGCGATTAAAAATGCACAACTCTACAACATCTAAAACTCCAGAAACGTATTCCAAACCAGAATCCAAATTTGAAAATCTAAGATCCACCTCTAGAAACTCGCTTCCTTTCCTGAATATTCTGAACTTGTTGGGTCTGAATCGTCCTTCGTCCAGGTTACTTGTGAATAATAGTATTCTAACATTCCATTCTAGCACTTTAGGTGCATAGTGATATTTGACTTAAGGGTATCACATCCCAAAGCTTTGAGCAGCTCCGCATCTTGAAGATCGACCAATATAGAATAAGGTACAATAATCAATAATGGCGCGAAAAATTACTTATGGTGAGATTAACCACAGAGGGCAATGAAGTAAGGATAACAGCTCCATCTCCAGATAGATGGGAGGATTTCAAGAAACTGAGGCTGGAAAGTCTTCATAGGGACCCTAAGGCCTTCCTAAGCTCCTACGAAGAAGAGGCAAGTTTTGGTGATGAGGTATGGCAAAACAGAATCAAGAATGTTATTTTTGCAGTGATCAGAGATAAGCCAGTAGGAATGTTGACATACATTCAGAGGAACAGGAAAAAGAACGATCATGTAGTTGACATATTTGCAGTATATGTTGACAGCAAACACAGGGGCAAGGGACTAGGGGATAGATTGCTTAAGGAGGCCATTTATCGGATAAAGAGAAATAAAGGTGTTTCGAAAATTGCTCTGTCGGTTCTCGCAGACCAAATCCCTGCAGTGAATCTATACATGAAGCACGGCTTCAGAGTAGTTGGAGTTCTCGAAAAAGAGCTTAGATTCAGGGGAAAATTTTATGACGAACTAGTAATGGAAAGACTACTGAAATGACTAGACATCAACGCGAATGGATATTTTTGTCATGCCATCAAATATTTTTATTCCAATGATGAATAATTTAATCTCTTAACCCCCTTCGTCACAAACCTCTGTATCTCAAGGTTTTAATACAGAGCGTTCTAACGGTCTTTGAACCAGAAATAGTGTAGCTAATGGCGGAAAAAGGACACTGAACTAAAGATTGGGTAGATGACTAAATAGATTTATCATCACATTATAATGTTCTCCCATGGAAACTCCAGCCAAGAAGACAGCTGTTGCAACTCCGAACATCGCACTCATAAAGTACTGGGGGCGCAGGAATATAGAAATCAATCTTCCGTTCAATTCTTCACTGAGCATGACCTTAGATTATTCCTTGAGTACAGAAACAACGGTAACCTTCAGTAAGATGATCACTTCCCACAGGATCACATTGGATGGTAAAACCATTGCACTAGATAGGGGAGATGAAAAGCTGCAGAAGATGAAGGTGGTGATAGATGAAATGTTGAGAATTGGAGGTTATAGCGAAGACTTCAAGGCCGATATATATTCAAGGAATTCCTTTCCAGGGGGAGTTGGGATTGCATCCAGTGCTTCCGGAGGAGCTGCCTTGGTTTGTGCAGCAAATGAATCCCTGGACCTTGATCTTTCTAAAAAGGACTTATCAATAATGGCGCGAAAAATTAGCGGAAGTGCCTGCAGGAGCGTACTGGGCGGCATAGTGAAGTGGAAGCGGGGAAGCAGAAAGGATGGTTCAGATTCTTATTCCGTAATGGTCTTTGGTCCTGACTACTGGGAAGAGCTGACTGATCTCATAGCAGTAGTTAGCGAGGACAAGAAAGATATTCCATCGAGCGAAGGGCATGACATCACTTCCAGCACAAGCCCCCTGTTCAAACTGAGGCCAAGTCTGGCAGAGGATTCTATAGGAAAGGCAATTCACTCAATAAGAGCGAAAGATTTCGATAGCTTGGGAGAGATTGTGATGAAGGAGAGTAACAACATGCACGCGGCCATGATGGACTCCTGGCCCCCTATAATGTACCTGAATGACTCTTCCAGGCATATAATGAAAATGATAGCTGACCTTAATGAGGCTGAAGGCCGGATAGTAGCGGCTTACACCTTCGATGCCGGACCTAACCCCCATATCTTGACTCTTTCCAAGCATGCAAGCAAAGTCGAAAGAGAACTTAGAGATTCCAGATCAATCAAGAGGATTTTAAAATCTGGTGTGGGTATTGGTCCCAAAATTTTGGAAATTACCTGAAACGAGAATTTACCTCGCTTCTCACAAGCACTAAGAATGACCCACTTTGTTTCTGTGATCGTAGATTCCAATAGATTCGCGCCATTAGTGAGATTATGACTCAAAGTTTGGTATTGCACAGGCATCGCACGATAGACCCATTACGATAGGATAACTCTTATAAGTGTAAAGGAAGTAATACCAACCTTCATCTAAGAATATATTGATTAGGTTATATCCCTTCCTCATTATACAACTATCATTTGAAGTTACATTGAAATCTTGACATCTTATCATAAATGAAGTGCAAGGAGATACCAACTTAAAGTAAAGTTGGGTTCAACTCCGTTACTATTTCTTCAGAAAACCGTAAGAAAGCGTAAAATCAATGCAATACCCCAAGCATACAACGCCGTGGGGGAGATTTGAACTCCCGATCTCGTGAGAGAACCAGATCTCAAGTCTGGCGCGTTAGGCCGCTTCGCTACCACGGCTCAACCCTTTAATAACAGGTTTGATATAGCCTTTTACC
>JAMCUN010000025.1 GCA_023381415.1 Thermoplasmatota archaeon
CCCTGTATGGGGATGCAGAAACATACTTCAATCCTATCCTGTGGCAGAATTTCACCGATTCCGGGTCCCCTCCGTGTTCCCCGCATATCCCGATCTCTATGTCAGGTCTTGTCTTGACCCCCCTCTCGAAGCATATCCTCATCAATTCTCCCACACCGCTCTTGTCGAGCGACTCGAACGGGTTTGACTTGAATATTCCGTATTCCAGGTACTTCGGAAGAAAAGTTGCCTCCACATCGTCCCTCGAGAAACCGAATGTCATCTGAGTCAGGTCGTTCGTGCCGAAGCTGAAGAACTCTGCCACTTCCGCGATCTCCCCGGCCGTTAGGGCTCCCCTTGGTGTCTCTATCATGGTGCCGAACTTATACTTCAGTTCCTTCCCCTTCAACTCCTCTTCTATCACCCTCTTCAATCTTTCATGGACAAGTTTCAGCTCCTTCACATCTATTGTCAGCGGTATCATAATTTCCGGTATCACAGTCTTCCCCTCCTCCTTGACCCTGAGGGCAGCCCTGATTATCGCCCTCACCTGCATCTCGTAAATCTCGGGGTAGACAATCCCGACCCTTATCCCCCTGAAACCTATCATTGGGTTGAATTCACTCAATGAATTGACCTTCCTGAGCAGTTCCTCTTCCTCCTTCAGCTTTCTCTCCTTTGCTTCGCTCTTCCTCTTGTGCCTGGTCTCAGCTATATCCACCATTAGCTCCTCCTTCTTTGGGAGGAATTCGTGGAGCGGAGGATCGAGCAGCCTTATAATGACAGGGAATCCGTCCATCGTCCTGAAGAATTCCACAAAGTCGTTGTACTGAAGTGGCAGAAGCTTGTCAAGGAGGGCCTTCCTTTCCTCCAGTGTGTCGCTCATTATCATCTCCCTCATTATTGGAATTCTATCCCCTCCGAGGAACATCCTTTCAGTCCTTGCCAGGCCTATACCTTCTGCCCCATTCTTCCTTGCGAGTATTGCCTCTTCAGGAGTGTTTGCATTAGCAAGAACGCCAAGCTTCTTCACCTTCCTGCACAGGTCCATGAACTCGCGGAAATCCCCTCCCATCTCCGGGATTGTGAGTGGAACATTTCCCTTGAACACCAAACCGGATGTTCCATCCACTGTGACTTCCTGGTGCTCCCACATCATCTCCTTCCTGAAGTTCACCGCCCTCTTCTCCAGGTCTATCTTCAGGTCATCAGAACCGACTATTGCAGGCTTTCCCATTGCCCTTGCGACAACTGCCGCATGGGATGTCATCCCTCCCCTAGCGGTCAATACCGCTTCTGACACCGCTATACCATGAACGTCGTCTGCCAGTGTTTCGTTCCTCACCAGAACAACCTTCTCCCCCTTCTCATTCAGCTTGACAGCCTCCTCCGGGTCCAGGACTATTTTGCCAGAACCGGCCCCAGGGCTGGCAGCAAGCCCCTTCGCAATGGGCGATCCTGCCCTCTTCGTATCCACCTGCGGATGGAGGAGCTGGTTCAGCTGCTCAGGCTGGACCATATTCACAGCCTCACCGTCAGTCACCTTTCCCTCCCTCCTCATGTCAAGAGCAATCTTGATGGCAGCCGCTGCGCTCCTCTTCGCAGATCTCGTCTGCAGCAGGTAGAAGGTGCCGTCCTGTATAGTGAATTCAATGTCCTGGACATCCTTGTAGTGTGATTCGAGGATTTCTGCTGACCTCTTCAGCTCATCATAAGCATTCGGTATCTCCTCCTTCAGCTTGTCAATTGTGGATGGTGTCCTGATACCGGCAACGACGTCCTCACCCTGGGCATTTATCAGATACTCCCCGTAGAGTTTATTTTCTCCAGTATTGGGGTCACGCGTAAACGCCACCCCTGTTGCGGAGTTCGGGCCCAGGTTGCCGTACACCATCGTCACCACAGATACCGCAGTGCCAAGGGTATCAGGAATGTTGTTTATCTTCCTGTAAACGATAGCCCTCTCGTTCTTCCATGAGTCAAATACAGCGTTTATAGCCAACCCCAACTGCTTGTACGGATCGCTTGGCACATCCTTCCCTGCTTCCTTTATGATACCCTTGAATTCTCCAACTATCTCCCTCCAGTCCCCTTCCTGCAGTTCGAAGTCGTTCTTGACTCCCAGTTTCTCCTTCCTCTTCTCTATGACAGCATCGAACTTCCCTCCGTTGAGACCCAGGACAATCCTGCCAAACATCTGGACGAACCTCCTGTAGGAATCCCAGGCGAACCTAGGGTTTCCTGTTTCACGAGCGAACTGCTCCACGTTCCTGTCGTTCATTCCCAGATTGAGGACGGTGTCGAGCATACCCGGCATGCTTACTGGAGCCCCGGACCGCACGGAAACCAGCATCATCTTTGGCTCTCCGCCAAATACCCTTCCAGTCTTTGCCTCCAGGTTCTTTACAGCCTTCACAATGTCCTCCCACAGGCCGTCTGGAAGCCTGTTGTTCCTGAAATAATAATTACAGACTTCAGTTGTGATCGTGAATCCCGGCGGGGTCCTCAGTCCGATCCTCGTCATCTCGGCAAGTCCCGCACCCTTTCCGCCGAGTAGATTCTTCATATCCTTTGAACCTTCCTCAAAACTGTAAATTAACTTGGGGTCGCTAGGCATATTCCTCAATGTTGAATGGAGTTTTAACGTTTGCTGTTACATTCTTTGATCCTGCAACCAATATAGTTAACCGGATCCTTCTGAATCCGTTCCGCGGCCCGTCTATTTCCTGAATTCCTTCTCAAGTTCATCGGCAGGGTTGATGTATACGATTCTTGAGTTGGATTTCATCAGCTCCCTGTTGAAATCAGGAATAAATTCCTTATCAGAAAGCTCGAAAGTGGAGTATCCTTCCCCAGACTCAACAAGCGTTCCGTTTGATGGTTTGAACGATGGATCAATGATACCTGTCACCTTCACAAGGACCCTTCCATCCTTCCTTCCTGAATCATAGCTCACCACTCCCTTGTTCAATATGATCGTCCTGTCTGCAAGCTCCCTCGCTTCCTCAAGCAGGTGGGTGCTCATGATTATCAGCCTACCTCCTTCCATCTTCATGCCCTTAAGCACTTTCCTCATCTCCAGCATCCCGCCGGGGTCCATACCGAATGTGGGTTCGTCAAGTATCAGGATTCCAGGATTTCCTACCATTGCGACAGCAACACCCAGCCTCTGCTTCATCCCTCTTGAATACTCACCGCTCTTCCTTCCGATGTAATCGGATATATCTGTCAGCCTTGACACCCTCTCCAATTCTTCCTCCACGTCCCTCCCCTTCACCCCCCTTATCCTTGCCGTGAACTCAAGCAGTTCCTTCCCAGTAAGATAAGGGTAGAATTCCGGCTCCTCCACAAGGGATCCGATCTTTGACAAGACCTTCTTCGGGTCTGAGTCCACGCTCACCCCATCAACCCTCACAGTCCCAGATGATGGCCTCACTATGCTGGTAAGTATCTTGAATAAGGTGGTCTTACCGGCTCCGTTCGACCCAAGGAACATCACAAGACCGTTCCCCTCTATGCGCAGGTTGATGTTCTTGAGCGCACTTATCTTCCCGTAGCTCTTTGAAAGTGACGATATGTCTATCTCCATTCACCTGACCTCCTTCCTCTCAAATACCACCAGGGCAACAACAAGGGAGATTATGATGTAAAGTAACATCACCGAAAGGGAAAGCAGGATGTTCCCTAGTGGCGCGCCATTCAAACTGAACTGGCCCCCAAAGACGGAAGGACTCACGTCGAGGAATATCCTTGGAATGATTGAGGCGGCGTTGTCCAGAAGAAAGAAAGCGTTGTAATTGTACAGAATGGAAAGGATGAGGTTTGCTGCGTCGAAGACTATGAAGTAAATTATGAAAGTTGTGATGTACGAATAGATGTTCTTATTGAAGAAAGAGCTGACCATGAACGTGAATGCGCTTATCGCAAGTATGAACACTACAAGCATTGCGAAAGAGACGAATATCGGTGCTACTGAAATATCTGGAAAGAGGTAAAGGGCTGTTGCTATCTCAGCCACAATGAAAGCAGCCATCGAGATCAACGATGCGGAAGCTGCCGCAAGGTATTTCCCCAGCAGGAGAACGCTCCTGTCAAGCGGGAGGGAGAATATGTGGAAGGCCGTCCTGTTTTCAATCTCGCTAGAAATGGCCGGGGACGAAAAGAATACAGCAGCAAAAACGGGCAGATCGGACATCACGTACGACCAGAGGTACAGGACAACCTTGTCCTTCAGGATCGCTGGAACAGGTCCTCCGGAAGAGAATAATGCATCTATCTTTGGTAGATAGCGTATGGACATGAAGACCATCAGGATGGACGCGACAATCACTAGAGAGAATATCAGATAGAAGCTCTTTGACCTGTAGTAATTTTTCAGGTAGTAGGAATAGACAGTCGACAGGGACTCAAGAGGAGTTTCCATTTACCTCATGGAATCCAGTTTGGAATAGAGCTGGGAGAGGTTGCTGAATTCATAGGTTACCTCAAGTTCGTGCGAAGATAACGATTTCACTGTAAATCCCTGGTAGGAGAAGGAGCCGGTGAAATTGAACTGTGTTGAATTCCTCATTTCAAGGTAGGCATAGAGCTCCGTGCCGTTCACTCCTCCCCATGCATAGGAGAACGGAAGGGTGCTGTTATGGGGAGATAGATAGAAGGAAATATTATCATTCTGATCGATGAAAGAGCTCTTAGATACAAAATTAGAGCCGGAATTGAAGGAGTTGATTGAATCCTTCACCCCTGAAAGCGTCCCGACAACAACACTCCCTCCGTTTGTCATATACGCGAAGAGCGTCAAGCCCGAAATGTTCAGTACGGACGGGAGTGTAGAGTTGAACTTGAGTATATCCTGGAGGGAAGACGAGACGTTTATAGAATACACCTGAAACCCTCCGTAGGTTGAGTTGAATTTGATCGGTATGCTTATTGTTGAGTTCCCGCTTGCATACGAAATATTTCCCGACCTGATGCCTACCGTGTTGAGCATCAGTGCGGTCGTGTTGTTGTATTGGAAGATAAAAAGAGTGGTGTCATTGTAGCTGGCCCTAACCACGAATGAGGAATCAGAAGGGATGTAGCTGAAAGGAGAGTCAGCATTCTGAGTGTTCTTCATGGTGCTGTATGCGAATGCCGTTGCGGTAGCTATGAGGACTATTCCTAGCACCACAGTTATCGCTATCTTGAGAGTTCTGTTCATTGCCCCCTTATTGGGACAGGCGATAAATGTTTTATCCTCTTTGCATAGCACTGCAGTAAAGCACCGTATGAATGCTTCCATCTTTCGGATTTGTTAGTATTTCAGCTGTATCTCAATATGGCACCTATGCCGCCGAATGAGTTGAGGAACAGGGCCCCTTCGTCGGATTCGTCTCCTACGAGCTCTATCTTAGAATCGCTTCGCTGCCCTTCCTCTATATACTGCTCTATCAGGTCCGTCTGTGAAACGGCAACCATCGGTTTTCCGCACTTAGGGCAGAGATGCTCCTTCTCCTCCTGGGCTATCTCCGACAGCTCAGTCCCATCGTCCTCGCATTTGTAATTGAACTTCAATTTCCTGAGCCCCTTCGAGATGATCAGAGTATCAACCCTTCCCTGCTTCAGAGCTTCCGTCACTTCCCTGTCCCCATAGGCAGCAAGACCCGTCCCCTTCTTTATTTCGACAAGCAGCCTTTCGATTATCTTCTTCTCCTTTGCAATCTCCAGATTGTTGAGTGTCTGTGATGCCTTATCCACAAGCTCCTTCAGGCCGTATTCGTTAGTGTAGCCAACATCATAAAGGTCAATGACCTTCTCCTGTATCTGGTACTGAAGGTACCCGTGCTTGTAGAAGAAATCCTTCGTAGACCCAGGGCCGCCGATCAGGACACCCTTCAATCCCGGTTCCCTCAGGAATGCGTTTGAGGCTAGCTCACCAATTTTGGTGAAGAATTCGTGTGCTGCAATCTCAATGAGCCTCTCGTACCTTCTGGAGCTCTGGCCACCCTGGTGATGCTTGCTCGGCACCTGGGAGTCCTTGTTCTCGATTACCTCTATCCTAGAACCTCTTAGGAGGCCTACCGTCGCCTCTGCCCTGTCTATAACTATTAAACCATATACTTCCTTCTTCTCCAGCATCGGAAGGATCGGATCAAGATAGAACTTTGAGTCGCACCTGTACAGGAAACTTGTTACTGACTGTGGCGGCTCTATGAAATATGATACCATATCACTCTTGTCGCCCCTCGTTGGAACGTAGCCTACAAAAATGGCTAGCCCGTGCTCAGGAGGTGCTTTGTAGTACCTCAGCTTGCTCATAATGCTCTCAATTGCGGTGGTGACGTTCTTTCTGGTCGTCTTGCTCTTGATGTTACTTGATGTAGAATATTCGTCCCTAAGATATGCAACAACATCACTTATCTGCCTTTCTGGGGGGATGTACACAGATATGAGCTCTGTCCCCCTCCCCTCTAGCTTCCTTATCTGCTCTACGTACTTTTTGAACTGATATTCCTTTAAAGATTTTTCAATATCCTTCTTATTCTGTTCTAGTCCAGACATCTCTCTCCGTCAACTGGGGGCACTTGTCTGTGGAGCTGGTTCCACCTTTTTCTCTTCTTCCTTCTTTTCCTCAACCCTTTTCTCGAATATCTCCTTGAATATCACCGTCTTGTTTGCCACATACTCCCTTATTGCTCCTACTATTGCGAATTTCGCAAGAGGCCAGGAATCGTCTATCTTAGCTGAATCAGGAATTGTGATCGTGATCTCCTCCCCAGTCTCTATCTTGAACTTGTCGCTGTCCTTGGGGAAATTGATCTCGATGATCGCCGCCACTTTTCTTTCTTCACCTTCTATCTTCTCAAGGACCTTGTAGACATATTTTATTGCCTTCCCAGCGAGTGGGTGATTGAAGTCGACCACGACCCTGCCTGCTGTTACTGTCAGTATCTTTCCATACCTATCCCCCAATCTTACCATCTTACCAGGCTCAGGGTATACGTCCTTTCCGCTCCTGCCTGCCCTCTTCTCTTCCTCTACAAGGGACCTCTCGACCTCCCTGTAAGAACTGACCCTTACGCTGTTTGTGTCCCTAACTCCAAATGCCTTCTCCGGGAGATCGGAAGACTCCCTTTCTTCTCCAACGCCTGCCTTCTGAATATCGTCCTCCAGGTCTTTGAGGAGCCTCCCTGATCCCAGGATGGTGACTATTGGCTTGTAGGAGGAGTGCTCGTCGTAGATACCGCCATCCTTTGCTTTCTTTTCGTCAGTAGTCTCCACTAACTTGCCATCTTCGGTATATGTGTCGAATTGCAGTTTGATGAAGTCCCCTTTTTCCATATATTCCACTCTTTCATCCATAACAATCAAAACTATAAAAAGGCTAGGAATCAATATCCTCCAACTGGTCGATCAGATGCCAGATGACGTTGTCCCTGATATACTCACTGAAGAAAAGCACTACATAAGGGTACGAAAGAGAACCCATGGCCTATTTTTATCTACTACATCGCAATCACCTTCGATAGCCCCGTGGTGTAGTGGCCAAGCATAGCGGGCTCTGGACCCGTTGACAGCAGTTCGAATCTGCTCGGGGCTATTTAATTATTTAATCGAATACATTAGAGGATTTCGAAAGGTTAAAAGCAGAACAAACTCATAGTTCCCCTATTTTCTAATTTGGATGGGAGAGAAATTCAATTCCAAAATGTAACTGCCGCTTAAGAGTCCCGAGGTTTCCCCCAGCTAAAATTTTGCAAAATTCAATCTCTAACTCAGGCAACTTTGCGTAACATGTTTTGATATTCCCTTGATGCAATTGGCTTAAGTGGAAAAGTATATGATCTCATAAGGTACGAAATTACATATCATGACTTATCCCGATTGGGTATTGAAGCAAAAGAGGAAGAGGACCCTCATAATGCAGAGGAGAGACAACTACTATCTCTATAGGGTAAGAAGTGTGTTGGACAAGGAAAGGAAGAAAACGAGGCTGAAGACAGAGGAATTCCTAGGAAAGATCACACCCGAAGGTATCGTTGAACCAAGGGTGAAGAGAGTGATGAAGAGTTATGACCAGATTACGGTGAAGGAGTATGGCTCCTCCTTCCTGATGCAGCACATCTCCTGAGACATAGTTGAATCGCTTGGGATTTTCTCCGAGAATGGAAGGAGATATTCGTTTTCAGCTGCATGAGGCTCATCCACAGGTCACCGATGAAGAACGTTGAATTCCATTACAGGACTTCATTCCTCTCAGAGGCCATAAGAGATGCTCGCGTCTCTCCTGACTCACTGGGGGATATACTGCGAAATATAGGGATGGACAGGAGTTCCATCACCGGCTTCATGAAATCTTTCATGAATGATGAGAGGTATCTTGCAGTTGATCTTACTCACATTATGAGCATGAGTGAGGGTGTCATATCCGCTACCCTAGGACACAACAGCAAAGAGGAGTACTTACCACAGGTCCAGTTGCTCTTCCTCTTCTCAATAGGGCGTGATGGTCCTGTGTATTTCCGAATCCTTCCAGGTGCAATAAACAGCGTAATGTCACTGCGAGTCACCATAGAGGAATCAGGTGCATCGAGCGTTGTCCTCGTCGCAGATACAGGATTCTACTCGTCCAAGAATGTGAAAGACCTGGATGACATGGGCATATTCTTCATAATTCCGCTAAAGAGGAATTCGAAGCTGATAGAATATTCCATGGAACAGAACAGGCACTTCATGTTCCAGGACCATCCAATATTCTATTCCAAGTACCAGAGTGATGGAAGATCCATGTTCACATTCCGTAACGATTTCCTTAAGGCAGAGGAGGAGAAGGATTATCTCAATAGACATGAGAAAGGATCTGCGGCTTTCAGGAATATCAGCGGTAGAATGGGAACAATATCCGTCATCACTAATCTGAGAACATCTGGAGAGATCGTGTACCAGATGTTGAAATCAAGAGCTGACATAGAGCAGTCCTATGACACATTCAAGAACGCAATTCATGCAGACAGGACATACATGATGGACGACTACCAGTTACAGGGATGGATGTTCGTGAACTTTATAGCGCTCGTCCTCCACTACAGGATCGACGGCATTCTTAAGGAAAAGGACATGCTGAAGAGATATTCCCCGGAAGATGTGATAGAGCATCTGGAACGTGTGAGCATGCTGAAGATAGGCGAAGAGTGGAAGATATCCGAGATCCCTAAGAAATCAAGGGACATCATTGATGAACTAGGGATACCTATTATGCAAAAGAACGTGAGTTAGAGGTTAAAATGAATGATGATTTCTTTTGCTTCTTATCCTCTAACAGTTGTACGACCGATAAATCGGAAACCCAACGAAATAATTCTTGAATATCTTAGATTAACGCCGATTTCGATTTCGAAATTTCACACAGAAATCCGATGGAAGGGCCAAGACCGATTGCATTTACATATCCTTATCAAAGATTCTAGCAGAGCATAGGAATGGTTCAGCAAAGCGTTTAACTCGTCTGAAGCGTTCATATTCAACGAATATGATTTGTTTTTCACTATATTCTAGAGCTTGCGGTCCTCGTTTCCTATTTGAATCTTTGTTTGGGCTATGAGGACTTATTCTATGTCGGCGGATAGCTTGAGCGACAGTATTTATAAACCCAAAATTGAGATATTTGTGAGCAGGGTGTAGTTAAACTTCGAATGCTATTTTCTTTGAATGCTAGAACCCTTCATTTTGAGGGTTACACCCGTTCTATTTCATTTTCCCACCTTTGTTGCTGTCTTAACATCAGAAGTTTCTTCATTTGAGGCTTGTCGGCGCATATCTCTTGTAGAAATGAATTCCTCCTTCCTATTCATCTTACTACATATCTGGAGGTAAAGGGTCTGTTTAGAGCACCCTTAAAGAGAACATAATCAAAAAAAACGAAGAAGAATATCAGGAATCTCTTTCATTGAGGTAATTCTTAAGAGTTCAATCACCTTCTAGTAAATAACCTAAGATGATTGTTTTTTAGAAAATTCTTAAATCAAATAACAGTTTGTTATGGGAAGTATCGACTATGGATGAAATTCAACCTGATTATGATGTCGTTATTGTCGGAGGAGGAGCTGCTGGACTTGCAGCTTATGCAACTGCGGTGAGTCAGAGCTTTCTCACGGTCCTCCTGGAAAAGGAAAGTGATCTGGGGGGAACAACGATCTTTGCTATTGGTTCTATGACTGCTGCAAGGACTCAACTTCAGAATAAAAGAGGAATTGAAGATTCTACTGACGCCTTTTTTGAAGACTTGATAGTTGCTTCCAGGACTAGGGGAGTCGAACAAATTTGCGATAAATCATTGCTGAGATTGTATGCTGAAGAAGCTGGCAAGACCCTTGACTGGCTAAATGAATTGGGAGTTGTTTTTGTCGGGCCGTTTCCAGAATCTCCACACCGCGTTCCTAGAATGCACAATGCAGTGCCTAGCGCATATTCTTTCGTCCATAGGCTGGAAGGCTTTGGGACTAAGCATGGCGGTAAAATCCTGAAATCCTACAAGGTTTCTAAACTCGTTCAGGACGATGAAGGCAGAGTTGCTGGAGTCTCAGGTCACACAATTTTGGGGGAACCATTTCATTTCAAAGCGAGGAAGGGGGTGATAATTGCTACGGGTCCATATAGTTCTAACCAAGAGATATTAAAGGAATTGATACCGGGGTTTATAGAAGCTGAACCAGTAAACCCAACCGCAACAGGTGATGGAATTTCGCTGTGTAGGAAGATTGGAGCATGGACAAAAAATACGGAGATAGAAACCACTCAATTTAGGTTTGGCGGGCGCACCACGGGCAAGATTGGGAAAGTGGCAACTTGGGGGGTACTACCACAAATTATCGGGTGGGTAGTTGAACATTTTCCTCGTAGCTTTACCAACCAGATAATAGTTAGGCTATCAACAACTTATACTGCTCCATCCGATAAGATACTTCTTGAGGGCGGAATACTAATAGATGGGAACGGAAGCCGGTTTGTAAATGAACTTGCTCGACCTTATCCATATGCCATAGCCAAGAAGGCGACATCTCTAATCAGAAAGGACTTGTACCTCCTGTTCGATTCCTCCACTGCAGCCAAACTTGTTAAATGGCCCAATTACGTTTCAACTTTCCCGGGTATCGCATACGCCTATCTAGACGATTACTTGAAATTTCGAAAAGACGTTATTCATAAATCCTATTCCTTTGAGACTCTTGCTTGGAAGTCCAACCTTAGTCCAGAAATACTAAAGGCAACTGTTGATCGCTACAACAGTTTTGCTGCCGTTCACGAAGACAGAGACTTTGGAAGGGAACAATTGAGACCAATAGAGAGTCCTCCCTTCTACCTTCTTGGGCCTATTAGGCCGGTCATAACTGTCACCGAGGGAGGGATTGCAATCAATGAAAAGTGTCAGGCGCTCAATGTCAGAGGCGAAGTTATCCGAGGACTCTACGTCATAGGAGATGGGTCTGCTGGCCCACTGAATGTCTCTCACGGAATGCACCTCGGATGGGCCCTGACCAGCGGCAGACTTTCAGTGCTTTCCATCTTGAGAGAAAGTTAGACAAAATCCCTATATATTTGAATTGAACTTTTTAAAAACATGAAGAGTCGTCATTTAACTGGATACATTGCAAGTGCGTTGGTCCCACACGATTCAAAGCTGGGAATTATAGAAGAAGAATACGTAAATCACCTTAAGGAAATCAGTAAGGCAAAGGGTCTCGCAGCGGTCTATGTAAATGCCCTCGTCGGACAAATTTATTCTCTGGAACCCGAAGAGCGTCAAAGATTAATTACTCTCGCTAGACAGACAGTCCCGAAAAACATTCCGATCATGTCAGGAGTTGACGGCCATCGAATGACAGAAATGGTTGCAAGAGCCAAAGAAGCTGAGAGGGCAGGGGCGGACATGATAGAAGTAATCCCCCCATTTGATGTAAGACCTTACAGGAGGCTCGTCAACACCCCGGATGTGCCGTATCAGTTCTTCAAAAAACTGGCGAGCGAAGTGAACATGCCAATGTCCATATATAAATACCCTAGGGAGTACGGACTATCTTATTCACTCGAGACACTGGTAAAGATTGCGGATGATATTGACGAAGTAGTTGCGCTCAAGGCAGGGGAATACACGTGTGCAGAGCACTACGAGTTATGGAATGCCCTTCACGGAAAGTTGTCGATATTTGTGACATCGGAAGACACCGTGGACATGTTGGGAATGATGATGATCGGCGCAGATGGTGCACAGGCAGGAATTATGGCTCTTGGACGGGACAACTGGACAGAATTCATTTCACTGAGCCTGAACAAAAAGTATACAGAAGCCAGGAACATCTTCATGGACAAATTGGCTCCGATAGCCCACCACATTTATGGAGTCGCGTCTCAGGCATCTAATGCCGCATTTGCCAGCCCTGGACGTAAGGGATCTACAACCTCACTAATCAAAGAGGCACTGGTCGCTGAGGGTGTATTCACAAGCTCAAGGGTGAGACCGCCTGATGTGGACGCAACACCGGAAGACCGTAAGGGGATAATCGACCTTATGACCAGGTTGAAAATACTGTAGCTAAAATACCGGTTTCCTTGTTTATTACTAGTTAAGGGGTTTATGGTATGTACGTATTAAGGAATGGAATGAGTAACTTCTCTTCAATTCAATCTGAATTTTACTATCCTCTTCCTACGACTGTTATGGGGAGGATTCTGTGAAATATGTTCCAATAGGAAGAACTGGCGTCTACGGCTCAGTTCTTGGATTAGGAACGATGACCTTCGGAGAGAAGAATCTTCAAAAGCGCGGAGGAGTGCGACAAGAGGCGGCTGATGTCATTGTCAAAAAGGCTATCGATCTTGGGATAAACTTTTTTGATTCGTCTGATATATATGACGGAGGAAGCTCTGAAGAAGTACTCGGAAAGGCCCTCAGAGATTACAGAGACCAAGTCCTAATAGCGACCAAGGTGCGAGGTAAGAGCGGAGTCGGAGTGAATGAAACTGGGCTGTCAAGACTTCACATAAGTCAACAGATCAAGAAGAGTCTGAAACGTCTTGGAACCAAATGGATCGATGTATATCAGTTTCATGGGTGGGATAACGTGACTCAACTATCAGAATCCATAGATACTATGCAGAGGTTAGTAGAACAGGGGCTCGTTAACTATCCCGGCATTTCCAATTTTTACGCCTGGCAGATGGCAATGTCCCAGACGATCTGCGAAGAGAGAAATTACACAAGATTTGAGACAGTCCAGGCCAATTACTCGCTCCTGAATCGAGATGTAGAACATGAGATTCTGCCTTTTTCTAAACACAGTGGAATGACAGTACTTGCATGGAGCCCCTTACATGGAGGGGTGCTTACCGGTAAGTATGGTGACTTGACAGACCCACAACCGGGGACAAGAATGAGGGACTTCGCATTTCCTGTAAGGGGAGGGTACTTTCCTCCATTCGACATTGAAAAGGGGCGCAGAATACTAGAAGTAGTCAAAAGTGTATCGGAGGAGCAAGGAGTTACGATGGCTCAGGTATCACTTTCGTGGTTGATAGATAAAAGAGTTCTTGTTTTACTCGGTGCACGATCCATTGAACAATTTGAGGATAACGCGCGGTCTCTAGAGATCATACTAACCCAGGAGCAGAAAGAGAGACTAGACAATATATCAGACATCGGAAAAAGATATCCCAAATGGATGGTCGATAGGCAGAACTCCGATCGTAAGTTTTCTATTCTAGTTTGAATCCCTTAAAAACAGAAGTGATACACTCTCTTGTCAGGATATACTGACTTCTAACCTGATCTCCTCACATTTACCACCATTATGATCTAGACGACTTTTTGTCATGGCCGGTTTGTATGTAAGCCATATCTAGATATAATGATGGTGTTTACCATCATTACTGGAAAAATTCAGAGGATCAGGCAAGAGAAGGAGAATAGAGCGATATACGTATACGACCGCACTCCTTACTACGATCTAGCAACGAAGAACACGAAGTACTATTATGCATACGTTGGAAAGGAATCCGGCGGTGAAATAAGGAAGGCGAGGAGCGTCCTTCCCAGAAGGTCCCTGATATAATGTCCATTCATCCCCCTGCTGGAAATAGTGAAGGAGTATGGGTTGCAGGTTATGCTGGAGAGGCATCTTACCCGGGCTGAGTCAAACGCCATCCTCTCACTCGTAATCTGCAAGATAGTGAGACCCCTGCTGATGCGTTCACTGGGATCGCGGTACGAAGGGACGCATATGTCAGAGGTACTCCCGGCTGACCTGAGTTCACAGAACATTTCCCGTCTCATGGAAAAGATAGGCGAATCCTCTCTGTACAGGGTTTATTCCCTCATACCTCTCTTTGAATACGGTAATTCAAAGGATCACCCGGAGCTCGAGCAGTTCCAGTTCTCCCTCACCCTTGAAAGGAAGAGGCGGATACCCATCTCATACGACGTGCATCCGGGGTCCATCCCAGATGTCGTAACGCAGGAGAGGACGCTGGAATTCCTGACTCCTCTTGTCCCAGACATCATCATGATACTGGACCGTGGTTTCTTCTCCCTCCACAACATCATGGCACTCCAGAATGTGCAGTTCATTGTTGCCGCATCCTTACAGAGGAAGGAGATGAAGGCAGCCTTTTCTCTTGCCTCTAGAATTGTGGATAGGGCTGATAACGTACTGATATACGGAGACAAGACACTGTTCTGCCAGCCCTTCACAATGAGGATGGAAGGTCTTGAGCTGAGTGGATACTTCTACCACGATCCCTCCAGGGAGAGTGATGAGCGTTTAGATTTCCACAGGAAGCTGGCAGAGCGAAGGGAGAGCATAGAGAATCTGCAGATACGAAGGGGACTCCGTAGAACGATAGAGAGCATAGCAGGTGACTTTCTCAAATACATAAGGTACCGGGTGGAGAATGGAAGGATCATAACTACTGCGAGAAACAACCGATCTCTGCAGCGGAGAACCGCATGGGCAGGTTCATGCTTGTGGGCAACGCTTCGCTCTCTGCGATGGAATGCCTCCCCATCTACAGGGAGAAGGACGGGATAGAGAAGGCATTCCTTTCATTAAAAACCGATCAGGATGTCTTCCCGCTCAGAGATCACAAGGAGTCAACGGGAAGAGGGATGCTTTTAGTATCCTTCGTATCCGTGATACTGAGATCTGTTTTGATCAGGGCAATGAACGCAACGAAGCTGAGCAAGAAGTATTCCATTGAGTCAATGCTCATAGAACTGGAGAAGCTGCACATGATAGAGGATCAGAACGGAAACCTGAGGGAACTGGAGAGGACGAAGAAGCAGAAAGACATTCTGGAAGCACTATCATCAGTATCGTGGTGGTAAAAGGAGGGAGTTTAGGTTCTAAATCTAATGTAGCACCAGACTAAAGATCACGATGGAGGTGGATTATTAAAATTCGCCTTTTAGAGAGTGTCTCTATAGTCTGTTTTGCACTTGATGTCCCAATCACTGTTGTCAAAAACTGCTCTTTCTGCTTCTCACATAGATATGCTCATTTGCGGTGGAGGTGCCGACAATCTACCATAAACCTGTTAGCGAAAAGATTTATCTATACCCCCTCTTTGAAGATTGTTCAAAGGGGTAGTAGATGATAATAACGGATGACACGCTTAGAGAAGGGCTTCAAACTCCAGGAATTGCATTCACAAGGTTTGAAAAACTCAAACTGGCTTCCTTGATCTCAGCTGCAGGAGTAAAGCGTGCTTTAGTGTCCTACCCCTCAGCCCACGTTTCAGAGGTTGAAGTCACTAGGGAGATCGTTAAGGCAAATTATTTCAAAGAAACATTCGGGCTTGGTCGAACCTTAAAGGATGATGTTGATACCATATATTCTACGGGAGCGAATATAGCACTCCATCTGCCTTTTACAAATGAGAGATTGGACGAGATAGAAGAAGTCATAAGATACGCTTCTAACTTGGATAGGATTGTGGAGGTAGCTCTAATTGACGTGGTAAGGTACTCAACCGAAGACCTATTCAGAATCATGAAAAAAATTATCGAATCTGGTGCCGATGTCATTCAGGTTCCAGACACTATGGGCACTGCCTCTCCAAAGTCGATGAAAGAAACCATTAAGAGAATTAAGAAGAACTTTCAAGTGGAAATAGAGATCCACTGTCACAACGACTTTGGGGGCGCAGTTGCTAATTCTATTTCGGCTATAGAGGCAGGCGCAGAAATATTAGACGCTTCAGTGCTTGGGTTAGGAGAAAGAAATGGAATTGCAGATCTCGGATCTGTGAACGCATTGCTGAAAAAGGAGGGATACAATACTGAAATCAATGAGTACAACCTTAAAGTATTGTATGACTATGTCATCGAACTTGTGATGAGCAAAGTTGGAAGTGACCACTTCCTGAACAGCTTTCCGGTGTTCGGTAAAAATGTGGATATAAGCACTGCCGGTACGCACGCAGCATCCCCAGGAGTTTTCGAAAGTAAGAACTATTCGGTAAACGTCTATACAGGTAGAGCAATGGTCAAACAGATCCTTAAGAGTGAGGGTATCATCATAGACGATGAGAGTCTTTCCAAACTTGTCAAGAGGGTGAAAGATCTCTCAGCAGATACTGGGAAGGCAATCACCCGGAAAGAAATTATAGAAATGGTGTAGGGATGATTATGAAAAGAGTTTTGGAGATCGGACACGTTGTGGCAGGACCTACCGCTGGACTGTTACTATCTGACCTAGGATACGAGGTCATAAAAATCGAATCCCCGGGGAAAGGCGACATCTCTAGGAGACTTACGGGCACAAGTTCTGGGGCATTTCCCTTTTACAACCGAGGCAAGAAGAGTCTGACTGTCGACCTTACCTCTAATGAAGGCAGAGAGATCTTTCTTAAACTTGTCGAGAGTGCAGACATTGTGATAGACAACCTTGGACCAGGAGCAATGACCAAACTATCTTTGTCATTCTCGGATCTGACGAAAAGGAATTTCGGTCTCATTTTCCTTTCCCTCAAGGGCTACGGAAAAGGGCCATACCAGACCAGGAAGTCACTTGACTATCCAATAGAGGTCCATAGTGGTCTGGCCTATATGACAGGACTGAGTGGTCGACCGATGAGGGCCGGTGCCTCCTTAGTTGACATGGCAGGAGCTATGATAGGAGTAATTGCAGTTCTCAATGCGGAAATTGCTAGATTTGCAACTGGAAAGGGGAAGTACATTGAAATCGGGCTCTTTGAAACTGCAGCCTTTTTGGTTGGTCAACATATAGCGACATTCCAGCTCAATAAAAGGGAGCTGAAGCCAATCAATGAAGAGGGGTTCGCTTGGGGTATCTATGATTTTTTCAAGAGTAGGGACAACAGAGAAATATTCATCGCAGTCACAACGGATAACCAGTGGAAGGACTTCTGTAGGGCTTTTGAACTTACAGTCTGTACTGATTCCAACCTTGATTCCAATGCGAAACGATTTGCTAGTCGTGAATTTTTAATCGGTTTGGTGTCAGAGAAGATGTTAGAATTAGAATATTCAGAAATAATTGAAAGGTTGACGAAAGCCAACGTCGCATACGCTGTTCTAAATAAGCCTTGGGACCTTCTGACAGATATACAACTTTCGAGCAAGCTCATTACGGAGACTTACAACGAAATGAAGCTCTCGGTTCCTTCCTCACCACTAGAAGAGTCAAAGTTAGACCCTCCACCCATATTAAGTGAACATACAGAGAGTCTGCTAAAAGCACTCGGATATACCGAGAGAGATGTCAAGTCACTGAGAGAGAGAGGGATAATCTGATTTTTCTTCCGTCCTCAGAGTTACTGGATCTGATAGCAAAGTGAAGCTATTGAATTCCAGCTCCCGTCTTGGTTGTCGATTTGATAAGGTTACTTGCTATTCAAGATTTGAAAGAAATCACATAATATACCGACGCTGAAATACGACGTCAACCGTGTCAGCCCAGTGAAGATTTATTGACGAATATGATTATTTTTATTGCAGTTTAAGAATCACTTCTTATGGCATCGTGAGCAATACTCGTGAGGATTCCGAATAATTTGCCAATTTTAAAGAGTCGTTTGATACATGGGGTAGAGAGGCCGATATTCTTGTTGCGAAGTCCGTAGAATGATCTCTTTTTGCTCTATTTTCCAATTATTTTCTCAATATTTTTGATAGCGGTAGCTATTATGATATTCAGTGCGAAAAGATTGTAAGCGAAGCATGAGAACATGAACTTGACTCTCACCCTTCTGGATAGGGTTAACAACATATGAGAAAAGTTGAACACCCTTTTGATGATGGCAAATGGGTATTCCACAAGGGTTCTCTTCCTCGATATCCTCCTGTTCCTGAGGATGCTCTTCATGCTGAGATTGAATTTGCCTATACTCTTCACCATGGTTGCATCATACCCGTTCGGTTTAGTTCCAGAATATCCTTTATCCCTGTATACTGGTATTCCCTTCTTTGATAGATCTATTTTCAAGTCATGAACGCTTGCTGTTGTAACTGCATAGGACCCTATCAGTGGGATAGGGTTGAGATCGGCGAGAATATGTCCCTTGTACCCGAAGTATGTCTTGCTGTTTTTCTTAGAGAAAGTTCCATCCTTGGACTGTCTTGTGTGTCCTAGCTCTCTTGCTTCATCATGCTTCTCATGGCCGGGATCAGATGTGATGAACGTGGCATCCTGTGCAGTGCCCTTCCCATCCTTGACAGCCTCTCACGGAAGAACCGTATTGTCTTTGGGTCAGGCAACATATCAGGGTAGTCAAGGAAGTTCATGAATGAGATTAGGTCATGAATCTCCTTCTCTGCCTGCTGGTCTGAAAGGTTGTATAGGGACTGGAGGAAGAGTATCTTGACCATGGTGATTATTGGGATGTTGGGTTTCCATCCTTCATCTGTGTCGTTGTGGTATAAGTCATATAATGGATCATTTATGACGTACTGCCTGTACTTCTCCTTTATCGATTCATCAAGTAAGTTGTCTATGATGAATCATGGCCATAGCATGGATAAGGATTTCTGTTATCAGACCTAATCAAATAAGTATGTTTTTCGAAATCCTCTCGTGTTAGAATAAATGTTTAAATAGTACGGTCAAAATGTAATTTTAGACAATCATAGAATTGTCGCAAAGAGTGATAATATGGCTAGCGAAAGCATGGGTTTAAGAAGCATCAGTGGTGCACAGCGGAAAAAAATATTCTATGGTAGTGCGATGGGCAATCTGCTTGACTGGTACGACTATTCTGTCTACGGGTCATTGGGTGTTGTCATTTCGAAAGAGTTTTTTCCCGCGAGTAACATTCTTGCAGCACTGTTGGCTACGTTTTTAGTATTCGCTCTCGGCTACTTTTTTAGGCCGGTAGGTGGGTTATTCTTTGGCTATTTTGGGGACAAACTGAGCCGAAGAACAACATACATAGTTGTAATCATAGGTATGGGTATAGCAACTGGTTTAGTGGGAGTTTTACCTACAACACTTGCAGTTGGATCGATAGCAGTGATATTGCTAGTCATCATGAGGGCGGTCCAAGGATTCATGGTGGGAGGAGCCCCCGGGGCCGGAACAAGCCTTGTTGCAGAGTCGTTCCCGAACGAAAAGAGAGGCCTATTTACATCACTGTTTTCAGCCGTATATCCCGCAGGAATTTTACTGACGGACGCAGTTATCCTTCCTCTAGCTTATTTTGCTGGAAACAACGGCCTTCTAGAGTGGGGCTGGAGAATACCATTCCTCCTTGGATTCCCAATAATGCTGATCGCGTTATACTTCGTGTACAGGATTGAAGAACCTCCACTATACAAGGCAATATCCGAACAGAGAAGAAAGTCTAAGAACCCAATTAAGGAAGCGTTTGCAAAGAATCCGCTGCAGATGACTATCATCGGAATTCTCGGAATTACCGGTTCCTCTGCAACAATGGGGTATGTAGGTGCTGTGTATGTATTGGTGTACATGCAGAGCGTACTGCACATCTCTTACTACACGTCCTACCTGATATTCCTCCCAGCAATTACGAGTGTGGTAATCTTGGATGCCGTATGGGGATGGCTTTCGGACAAGATAGGAAGACTACCCCTCTTTGTGATAGGACTTGGACTCGGCGCTTCTATTGAAATACCGCTCTTTTACATATGGGGCTTTTCCGCTCATCCGCTGGTCCTGCCTTTGATGATCTTGATAGCACTAGTTATCGAACTTCCTTATTCACTTACTCAGGGACTACAGGCTCTGATTCAGTCAGAACTGTTTCCCACGAGAGTCAGGTTCACAGGAGTCGCATTCACGTGGGATATGGGGTTAGGGATATTCGGAGGTTTGCAGACTTATGCTGCCACGTACCTGCTCAGTACACTTGGCGGCGTAACCTACACCTCGACCGGAGCTATAGCTACAGTAAAATATCCCTGGATAGGGTTGCTCTACACGACTGCAGGCTGTTCTATGGGACTGGTAGTCCTTGCCGCGTTCCGAAAGTGGCTACCCAAGAAAGGAATGAGAATAGAGTCGATGGACGAACTGCCGCCAGTAATGAATAGTCAGGCTTCTGCGGCAAAGGGAGATGGAGGTACGTGACAAAGCCGATGCATCTAAAGGGGTACATAGCTGGGCCTCTTGTTCCCTTCACAGATACTCTGAAAATAAATGAAAAGGAGTACGAAACTCAAATAGAAGGTATGCTAAAGTCAGAGGGCCTCTGTGGAGTCTACGTCAATGCTCTGGTAGGGGAGGTCTACGCTTTAGAGCCCGAGGAACGGCAAAGGCTGATTTCACTTGCTAGACAGGTAACTCCAAATCGAATACCTATAATTGCTGGGATAGCAGGTACGAGGATGTCAGAAATCATACAGAGGTCAAATGAGGCAGTTTTGGCGGGAGCGGATATCCTTATGGTCAACCCCCCCTTCGAGGCCAGAACTTACAGGAGACTAGCTACAAAGGAAGACCCTCCGTATAGATTCTTCAAGGAATTTACGGAAACGGTAAACATGCCGACAATGGTATTCAAGTATCCAAGAGAATATGGTCTCTCCTATACCAATGAAACACTCGTAAGGATTGCAGACGACTTCGACCAGGTCATTGGGGTGAAGGCTGGAAATTATACTTCGTCCGATTACTACAGAATGTGGAATGCACTAAAAGGAAAGATTTCGGTCTTTGCTACGGGAGGCGACACCGTGGACCTTCTCGGAATGATGATGATTGGAGCAGATGGCGCAGAAGCGGGAATAATGTGCATAGGGGAGGACCAGTGGACAAGGTTCATAACACTGTGCCTTGAAGGGAAATACACAGAAGCGAGAAATCTCTTTATGGAGAGACTTGCACCGATTGCCGACTACATCTACGGCCTTGCCTATCTCAATCCGATCGCCCCTTTTTCGAGCGGAGGGCGGGTTGGGTCTACAACTGCAATGATCAAGGACGCACTGGTTGCCATGGGAGTATTTTCAAACAGCAAAGTGAGACCACCAGACTTGGAGACAACTAATGAAGAGAGGAAAGGAATAGTGGATCTGGTCAACAGACTCGGCTTACAGGCAGAAGTTAAAACAGTTTGAACTGATCTAAATTCTTTCTTATTTTTATTTATTTAGACATTCTGCATTAATCATTTTAGAAGAAGAAATCAAACCCTTCACACTCTCCTTCAATATCTATCTCTAAGTTTACGGGTTGAGCTCTCGTATAGTTGCACTTTTTATAGGGGCAATGGTCTTATGTCCTGAACCTTGAAACGACTAAGAAGATAGAAGTTGCATTAATTATAGTTATGCTGGCTGCCAATGAATCAATTTCACGAGCTCAGTAGTTGCGAAGGAGAGTGTCACACTCTGCCTTTCACATTTGGGGAGATGAGTCCGATTCTATGAAGCACCTCCGAAATCTCGGCTTTTCTCTTTTCATCAGGCGGCAAAGATGGGAATCTCACGTACGGCGACGAAATTTCTCCGAGCTGATATAGCGCCTCCTTGGTAGCGGCAAATGGGCTGATGAATGATGTAGGGTTCTGGTTCTCAAATATTACCTTAGCGAGAGGGACGCAGAAATTATTGAAGACTTCGCTCGCTTCTTTAACTCTTCCAGCAAGGGCATCACTGACCATTTTCGACCATATTTCTGGCCCCAAGACACTTATTCCTATAAGAGACCCATGGGCTCCACGTAAGAGCATACCTAACAACTCAGGAGAGTCGTTTGCTGCTAGAACAGAGATGCTATCTTTTAGCTCTTCCCATACACCTGAATATCTTGTGACGTTTCCCGCACCGGCTTTCACTGCGACAACGTTAGGAATGTCCGTAAGACTTTTGAGTACAGAATCTGGATACGTGCATCCCTCTTTATCGGGGTAGAGGAAGATGACCATCGGTGTCCCAATCTCGTCGTTAAGTCTCTTGAACAGTGCATGTACCAGTTGAGAGTTTTGAGCGAGTTTTCTGTACGGTCTCGCATCAAAGAGAGGGAGTACCAGTAGGGCGTCCGCTCCGCTTTTGGTCGCATCTTTGCCTTCCTGAATTAGATCATCAACAGTTCTTCCGTCGATGCCTGCGATGAGCTTCTTTCCTGGGGGGAGGGCCTTCTTCGCAACGCTTACCACGTGAGTCCGTTCCTTGGAGCTCAGAGATAGAATCTCTCCAGCGTGGCCATTGACCGCCACCCCGTAGATACCCTTCACGTCAGCGGATTTAAAAACGTGTCTTTCTAGGTCTCTATCATGTATCGACCCTTTCTCATCAAATGGTGTTACCGTAGCTGGTATCAAGCCATTAATTTTCATGGTAAATAGTAGTCCTTAAAGCTATATCTATGTTATCCTCTCACTTACTTCTTCAGCTAGGGGAAAAATTCATACGAATCAGTTCCCGTGCGCAAATATTAAGATTGCAAGATACAGACCTTTAAATAGAGAAATGGAAGGAGAAGGCATTGTAACGAACAGCTCAATAAGAGATTTTACACTTGGATACGCAAGTCTTATCACAAACAAAGGGAATTCTCACTCTTATGAAGAGGCGAACATACTTACCTCTCCGTCCTTGCATCGATTGATTTAATCGGGATCAAACGCCTGGGAAGTAACAAGAGCTACTGATGACTTCATTGAAAAATTCAATGGAGAAGCGAAGGGACCTTGAGGAGAGACGTTGACCTACGAACTGTCGACCTTAAAGATACTGGCTCCGCCTCCAAGCTGTTCGAAAAAGATAATTTAGTTGGCTAAGAACTTTATGGAACATGCGCTTGGAGCCAACGGGAGTGGGCTCCCCAATAGACCAGCTGCGTTCCTGAAACTGCCAACGTCCGTAATAGCTTCAGAGGACTCAATCATATATCCATCTATAACCAACCAACTTGAGTACGAAATCGAGATTGCCGCTATAATATCCGATTAAGTAAAAGACATAAAGAGGAGTAAAGCTCTGGGGCATATCTTCGGCTACACAGTCGTTAATGACATCAGTGCGAGAGATCAGTGGGACCATGCTGACTTTAGCTTCTTTTTTGGGAAAAACTTTGATTTCTCTCCCCCAAAGGGCCCTTGGATAATTTCTCCTGACGAAATCGTGGATCCCCACAATCTGAGCATGACAAGCAAAGTGAACGGAGAGATTAGACAATTGGGGAACAGTTCTTATATGACAAGAAAATTTGACGAGGTTTTGGAGTATTTTTCCCGAGATAACACTCTCTATCCTTGGGATTTTTTCACTTCCGGGACTCTTTCTGGAACCTGCCTAGAAAAGAAAGACGGTAGTTGGTACCTGAAACCGGGTGATACCCTCGAACTTGAGGTAAATAAGATTGGGGTCCTCCGGAACAGAGTGGTCAAGAAGTAACCGCTATATTAGTTATGGCGCGTCAAATTCAAAACCCATTCTGCAAGGATTAAAATGCATCGGTGAATAAGTGGATACTAATAGATACTCTCAGACTATTTCAGTGATTTTATGTTAAAGAATTTTAGGATTGAGAAATTTTAGAAAAGATTCATATACTATTTTTCGAAATTATCTATTATGAATCAACCTCACGTGACAGGACTGATAGCTGGTCCACTAGTACCATTTGACAATAATATGAAGATAGACGAGGAGGCATACAGGAAACAAATCTCACGTCAGAATGGCATAAATGGTCTCGGCGGGATTTATGTCAATGGTTTCGTTGGAGAGATTTACTCTCTTACACCCGAGGAGAGACAACTTGTGATCAGGATGGCCAGAGAAGAAGCTTCAGAAAATGTTCCAATCATATCGGGCATTGTAGGGTTTACACCAGACGACATCGTAAAGAGTGCAAGAGAAGCCCAGGAAGCGGGTGCAGACATGGTCATGGTCTTCCCGCCATACGACAATAGATTCTATAGAAGACTAGCTGAAAGATCCGACCCTCCGTTTGAGTTCTTCAAGGAACTCTCAGGAAGGATAGATCTCCCAATGTGGGTGTTCAAATTCCCGAAGGAATCTGGCGTCAGCTACTCAAATGAAACGATGGTAAAAATTGCTGATGAAATCAGTTCAGTGGTTGGCACTAAGGCATCTGCGATTAGCTGCTCAGAATACTATGAACTTTATAAAGCGCTCAACGGCAAAATATCGGTGTTCGCAACCGGACATGACACCCCAGATCTACTCGGGATGATGCTGCTTGGCTCAGATGGTGGAATGGCTGGGATCATGAACATCGGAGAAGAGAGATGGGCAGAATTCATCTCTGCGTGCATGGACCGTGAGTGGGGCAAAGCGAGAGATCTTTTCGTAGACAAACTTGTACCCATTTCTGAATACATATATGGCTCAAAACAGAAGACAAGAATCGGCTCTACAACATCTCAGATCAAGGAGTGTCTGGTACAGATGGGCCTTTTCCCGACCTCCTTCGTCCATCCTCCGGACACAGGTGTCACAGAAGAAGAAAAGCGTGGAATAACAAAACTGCTTGAATCGATTAATCTAATTCCTGAAATGAATGTACGCAGGTGATGCTGGGTCAGAACTGTTCCGTACACTAAACCGACTTAGAAACTCTTTTCTTCTATCAATTTTCTTTCTGCATTCCGGAGGTGATAGGCAGCAGTTGGCTTTGAGATCCCAATCTTCTTTGAAATTTTTGTTAATCCGTTTAGTCTCGGCCAGTCAAAATATCCTAGGTCGCAGAATTCCTTTATAAGATTGCTTTCGCTCTCTGTGAGCTTTAGTTGTTTAAGGTTTCCAGTTCCTAAGTAGCTTATTATGTTTCCAAAGGAACTCTTGTATATGTCTACGCTCTTTATTTCATTGTTGATACTAATATCCTCAAGAGCCATATTTATGTCGTTTTTGCTGTCAGAAATGAATGAGTAAACCTCCTTAGACCCTCTCACAACTGATGGGAAGATGAGAGTGTTTCCTGCACTCTTGATCGAATCGACAATACCGTGTCCTCTCTTTGTTCCGTGAAAGAAAATTCCTTTCTTGTCTTTCTCCAGTTTGAACTTTATAAAATCCTTCTTGAATTCTTCTCTAATGTTATCCACATTCTTGGAACCTATCAGTCCGTACACGCCGTTCTTCCTGTCAGTTCCCGGAAAAACACTCAAAAGTATAATGGGCTTATTTTCCCTCAGCGAAACTTCAGGAAGACTGCAATCACCTTCGACAAAGATGTTACAGATATACGTTAAAATTTCACCTGCTTATTTATAATGAAGCACAGGTATTTATAGTTATTGACATGTTTGTTTATCCTTTATTGAACAATCGAGTCTCGGGAGGGAGGAATATCAGATCAATGCCCAATTCAATGGTCTTCTCAGCTACTTTCAATGCATGATGCGACTTGAAGTTGTCGAGTACTATCATTATCCTTCCGACAGGGTTGTACAGCCTTATCCTCTCAAGGAACGATATAACGTCCTCCTTCCTTGATTGTTCTGGGAAATCTATGACGCTGTTCCCCTTTACGACATAAAATCCGAATGTGTTTGACTTGTATTTCTTTGTGTCCTTTGTTATGGTGGGTTTTGAGAATGACCACATTCTAACTGTGTTGGCGGTTGTTTGTGGAGAACTCAGGTCGATGAAACCTATAACTAGGTCGTTCAATATGTCAGGAGTCAGTTTTTTTCTATAGTTGAATAACCAGCATACAAATCAGTCGTATTCAGTCACATATTGTATTTTTAAATATTTTTGAAATGGTGTGTTGTTATTCAGCAACCTCTTTGTCTGACGTTTCAGTTGTCGTGTCCCGTGATTGAAATGAAACGGTCACGGGACTATTCTGTGAACAGGAGGGTGTATTTTAAACCTGAGGTTGATCGTCGTCCATTCTGCGGATCCAAGCTCAGGAGGGACCACATAGCATGGAGAAAGGGAATACAGTCAATTAAGGAATCAATGTACGCAACAAGTTATGCATTCAAATGCTCCCGTTGTTCGAGAACATTCAGGTCATCTGAGACTGACCTCATAAGTTTTCCTTTCAGGTCCTATTCAATTGACGTAATAGTTGAGATAGGTTACCTAAGGAACGAGGAGAAGAGATCAATCCTTGAGATACATTACAGACTAACATCCAGGGGTATAGAGATAAGCGAGAGGAAGTGTTACGATCTCCTTCACGTACTCTATGAACTCATAGCGATAAGGCCAATAGAATTGGATCTTGAATTCATCTCATCCGCCCCGAAAAATGGTAGAGTTGTACTGACAATAGATGGCGTTCAGCCTGAGAGGGGAAACTACCCCCTCTATGTGATAAAGGATGCAATGACTTCAAGGGTCCTCTAAGCAGATTACCTGGATGACAGCTCCAGCGACAACATGGCATCCATTATAGCCACAGTGAGGGATGGATTGAAGAAGATAGGCATACCAATAATAGCAGTGATAAGCGATCACCATCATTCCATAAGGCTCGGAGTGAAGAAAGCACTCCCGGGCATAAGGCACCAGTTCTGCCACTTCCATGTGCTCAGGAACGCATGCCTTCCCATCGTGGACACGGACAGAAAGCTCAAGAAGGAGATAAGGAAACGCTAAAGGGGATACCTGCAGTTGAAAGGTCAATATCACAGAGCGACGATCCACTATCGGAAACTATAGGGGATGCATGCAGGCTCCTGAGGGCTCTCCTCATTTATCCTGGAGCCAAGCCTCCTCATTCTCCGGTATGAAGGTGTATGAGTAACTCAGGTCGCTTGAACTGACTGTAAGAAGGATGATAAGGCAAAGAAATGACAGGGATCTTGAAAGGTTTGGAAACATAACTGGAAGGTGGAGGGAGTTCTCAGTACTGTACAGGATGCTTTCGTCGCTTGCATCGTATGCAATGAGACTGATGGACATACTTAATTCGGGATCATCATCCCTACCGGTAATGAAATCTCCTAGTGATTTCATTCATGAAGTCAGGGAAAAGATCGCCTGTGGCGGGATATGTTCCTCGCTAAACGCCATGGTGGAAACAATTGAGAATCACTGGGGCGGTCTCTTCTTCTGCGACGATGACGATAGGATACCCAGAACTGATAATGGCCTGAAAGTAACCATAAGACACAACAAAACAGGTTAAAGGAGGGTAAGCGGTTTCAGGTCATGGAATTAGTTCATTGCAAACTAAGGCAAGAGCACGTTCACGATACCTGCAAATGTTGACAGGAGGACGCTCATAGAGATGACGGAGAACGTGGAAAGGCAGGCATTCACCAAAAGATGGAAGGAATTCAATGCGAGGAAGAAAACTCAGTCACTTATGAGGACAGCTTCGAGTAACTATTCCATGGCACTGAAAAACATTGAGAACAGGTGGTACTCAGAGGTCGGAAGAACAAAAGATTCAGGGAACAATCGTATGCTGGTTATTCAGTTATAGTTCTTTTACATTGTCTTCTGCATTCTTCGGTTTCCTGTAGTCATGTGGATAGGGCTCTGAATGATGCATATTGAACCCCTTCAGTATCCTTGATACCTGTCTGGCTGAATAGATGACCCGGAACCTCTCCTCTATGTGTTTCCTGACATCCTCTGTCGTCCATGACCCGCTGGAAAGATCGTCCTTCAGTTGCTTCAACTGCTCATCGGATAACCTCCTTGGTCCTCCAGGCGAGATCATTGGAATAAGACCATCTATACCGAAGTTGTTCCATTTCTTCAGCCATATGTATCCAAGCCTTTTCTGTATTTTCATTTCGGATGACGCTTTAGGAACGCTCATCCCCTTGTAGAGCAGTCTTATAAACATTAGTCTCGGAACAATCCTGGCCCTTACTCTCTCGCTCTTTATTGCCTTCAAGAGATCCGATTCTGAGATGTGCCTCCTGACTTCCCATACCATTCTCCTTGTCACAGAGTAGTATTGCAAATAAGTATAAAAATACATGTCATAAGCTATAGATGTTTACCGAAATCCGATCTGATAGCCCTTCTGCGATGACAAAATACAATATGATAAGGATTGGAATAGCCCTTTCACTTTGGTAAATCTTAAATGTATCTGAGTTTGATCTAATTCAATGTCGAACGTAAGTAATAGTTACCACGTTAGAGGTAAGGTAGAAATACAAATCGATAATTCAATTGATATGGATTCCACAGTGTTAAAAACGTTTACAGCCAATTCCATTAAAACTGCGTTCGCGTCTACTCTCTATTCTGGCATATACACAGGTTTGGGGATAGCAAAGATTGAAACATCAAAAGGTGAAATGGTTATCTCTGATTCGAGCTCGCTCACTTCACCTAAAAAGAGAGTGGTATGGGGTCGCATGGTCCTAAATATTATTAAGGAATCCTACAGTTATAGTGTGTAGGTTGCTCTATATGAAATCTGGTACGTCAAGATCGTATACCTGTCTATTGTTCACTCCCGTCCTAAAGGAGGGTTGGGCATCTAAAGCTTGGCAAGCATCCCCGGACGGTGTCATACTAGACCTTGAAGACTCGATTCCATTGGACAGAAAGAAAGAAGCACGAACTGCAGCTGCAGAAATAACCAGGGAACCGGGTCTGGATTGGTTTATCAGAATAAATTCTCACGCCTCAGGAATCTGGAAGGAAGATCTGAAGGTAGCCCTCAATGAAAATGTAGTCGGTATACTGATTCCAAAGGTCGAATCGTCTAGTCAGGTAAAGGAGATAGTTGATTTCACAATAAAACTCATGGTTAAGAAAAGTATGAGCAACTCGAGACCGTTCTTCATCCCGATTTTGGAGTCAGCTAAGGGAATAATGAACATTAGTGACATTGCGGGGAATAACAAGGGAATACTTACGCTTGCATTTGGTGCGGCGGATTTTGTACGCGACATGGGCTTTCTTTCCACCCCAGACAACGGGGCAGTAAACACCGTTAAGTTTCTGATAGCCATGGCAGCAAGGGCAGCCGGCTTAGAGCCACCACACGACTCTCCATATTTCTCCGTGGACGATGAGGAAGGACTGCGAAAAGAAGCGACCTTGGCAAAAACTCTTGCTTATGGTGGAAAGCATGCTATTCACCCTTCGCAGGTTAAAGTCATACAGGACGTTTTCAGAGTCGACCCTGAAGACTTAAAGGAAGCTAGAAAAATAATCGAGGAATTTGATAGGGCAAACGAGAGGGGAATCGCATCAATCAAGGTAGATGGCAAAATGGTCGACTATCCGATCTATCACAGAGCAAAAGAACTGACAGAAAAGGTGGAAAAGGGTGACTGACATAAAATCTCTCTTCGATAGGGTCAGAGTACTCGACATTTCGACTCTGTTCGCTGGACCGATTGCTGCAACTTTATTGGCAGACTATGGAGCCGAAGTGATTAAGGTGGAGCACCCGAGGGGAGATGATCTCAGAACATGGGGAGAGAAAAAGAATGGCCTGTCTATGTGGTGGAAGGTCTACTCTAGAAATAAGAAGCTAATTTCTGTCGACCTCAACCATGAAGAGGGTAGAAAAGTCATACTTAAATTGCTGGCTGACGCAGATGTTCTTATAGAGAACTTCAGACCTGGGAGAATGGACTATTGGGGTCTGAGCTACGAGACGCTCTCTTCACTGAATCCACGTCTGATTGAGGTTAGTGTCACCGGGTTTGGTCAATCTGGTCCGTATAGTGACCTACCCGGTTTTGGAACTATCGCAGAAGCTATGTCGGGATTTGCCAACATTAATGGTTATTCAGAAGGTCCTCCCACCCTTCCTCCTATGCCTCTCGCCGATGGGGTTGCCGGAATCACTGCTGCATTCGCAATTGCCGGATCTCTATTTCGAAGAGAGAAATGCGGGGAAGGAGAAAGAATAGATCTTGCGCTTTACGAACCACTAATGTGGATAATAGGACCCCAGATCTCAGAAAATCAGCAAATGGGAACAATTCATGGGAGGAGAGGAAATCAGTCCAATATAACCTCCCCTAGGAACATATACATGACTAGGGACGGAAGATGGGTAGCACTTTCAGCCAGCGCACAGACAATAGTGGAAAGATTGTTCAGGTGTATTGGAAGACCCGACCTCATCGAAGACCCCAGATTCAGAACCAACACCGACAGGCTCAAAAACAGAGACGAGCTTGATGAAATTATCACTTCTTGGACCAGGGAGAGGGACCAAGAGGAAATTGTGAAAATATTTAGAGCTAATCAGGTCGCCATTGCTCCCGTATATGATACTTCTCAGCTATCGAAGGATGAACACTTCAGAGAGAGAGGAAGCATTCTGAGCGTAAATGATCCAAATTTCGGCCATATTCTCATGCAAGGTCTTATCACAAAACTAGCAAAACACGGGGGAAAAGTCGGTTATCCTGGAAAGGAACACATCGGAGAGGACACGATTGATGTACTTCTTGATGCCGGATATACCAAAGAGGAGATAGCAAGAATGTCTGAAATTGGCGCAATAAAGTACTATGAAAAACCCATGTAGTTCTCCTATCTGAGCGTGATAAAGAATCTCTGAACAATCATAATCCGTTGCCTTGGTTATGCGAGGGTCAAAAGTAATCACGGCTCTTGAGATCAAAATTTTGCAATGAAGTCGGTTAAAATCATTCTGTTCAAGAGTGACCAACCAACGTAGGTGCCATGAAGTAACTGCACACCTCCTGCAGATCCATCTCCGATTGCATAGAACCCGAGCACGACTCTCCCTTGTCCGTTCAGGACTCTGCAATTTATATCCGTCTTTATTCCTCCCACTGTCGTTGTCAGAACAGGCCTTACTGGTCCTAGTGCATAAAAGGGGGGTAGAGAGCGCACTTAGGGTTCTCCTACCAAATTCTAGATCTTTTCAGTTGCTGGCCATTACGTTGAATTTTTCGATATTCGTCTTAAAGATATTGGGATCTGCCCTTATCTTGTACGCAAGTTTCCCGACATCGCCAGCAGAAAACGAGATTACATTCTCAAACTGTCCGTAATCGCTAAGGTAACCGTACCCCTTGCGAGGAAATGTTGAGATGTAGTTTGGCTATTGTTCCAGTTCTTTAGCAATTCTCTGATCAAACAATACGAAGGTCTCTTAGTAAGTCAAATGATTTGCGACAGAATAAACATTGTTCAAATCTTGGGTTTCATCAATGAATCGATTTCCTCTATTATCAACGAGAATTCCTCCTAAAGGGAACAGCGATGGTAATGGGGAAGTGTACAATGCAAATCTCTTGTAGTGCTCAAGCTCAGAATTTGGGAGAGAACTTCTAGTCAATTTGAATCTTGAAGAGATATAGCCATCTTCATCTGACTGGCTCGCGAATCGAAGCCGAATTGAGAAAAAGTTCGTGTTAAAAGTTGTGGCTGAGTGTTCTAGAGCCATTTCTATGCCGTCTCCGTTCATTTCTGGAACTGAGGAATCCGCAGGATCGCCAGAGGGGATCAATTTCTTAATCAATATCTTGTTAGAACTGAATGCACCCGTCGAAAGAACAACACCCTTCATGCATTTCACAAGCCTGGTAGCCCCCCCACTGTTCGTTACTACAGTACCTTCGAAAGCTTCGAAACTTTATTTTCTTTATAGGTCATCGTCATGATGTCCCCGTTAAGATGCGAAGACTTGTCCGCTCTAATATTTATAGGACCTATTACGTTGAGCTTTCTGGATTAGCCGGTTGGGTGATTTTCAGGAAAGCCTTTGGTTTTTAGGCCTAGGTGGTATGAGAACAATAATCCATAATATCGACTGGTATTCTTAAAAAATTTCTTTGTCCATCCGAGTCCATCTCTTTTACCATATCGTTCACAATCCACTCTCAGGCAGGTATTTTTCAATACTAGTTAAACGATTTTGCACTCTGAAATGCTTATCGTACTTTTTCCGATAGGAAGGACGATAAACGTGCATGGAGACATTCAACTAAAATGGACAAGAAAGAATGGCTCGAATAACCTCATGAGCACGCTATCTTGGTATTAATTAGAAATTCACTAATTTAGACCATAAATAGTGCTGTCTTGAAAAATAGACTTAAGGCTTCGCTTATTTATTTAAGCGAATCTGCATGGGGCTACTTAGCTAATCACAAGCTTGAGGATTTGTAACAATAAGCAATCGCAAAAGAAATGAAAAAAAAGGAAAAGAAATTATCCTGTGCCGTAGAATGACTGGAAGTTGGTAGATACGTTCTCAAAGACATTTCCCACATAGGCTCCGTTGTATGCATTTGCGACCCATATCCCTATCGCCTCATCTACTATCGTGTTGTCGACAACTATGTTCCCCTTTGCAGTTGGAGGCGCAGGTTTCGCAGTCGAAGGCATGAGATTTGCGTATATCGCTATCCCGTTCGGAGCAGGAGCAAGGTTCAGGTCAGAAGCATTGTCGAATGGAGGATTGTTCAGCCTCTGGAACGCGCCAAGCTTCACGTAATTCCCTGCAATTTCATTCCCTATGTCCGCGGCCCCTGGTGCTTCTGCATTGACGATTATACCGTCTTCAAGACCTCCTATCACAGTGTTGTCTAGAACTACGTTGTTGACTGCTGAGGAGAACGGGAAATCGGCGGCAATCACTATCGTTCCTACGCTGAAGCCCGTTGGGCCGTGCGATGTGAGAAGGTCCCCCATGACCACATTATTATAGACCCAGTTGTTTGCGACAGTCTGCCCCGGACCCCATGCAGCCACCACTATTCCGCACCCTTGTGAATCGTTTGCAATGTAGTTGTCAGCAATGAGATTGTTGTCCCCACTCGCATTGACGTTCGGAACAGGAAGGCCCGTAGGTACCAGAGAGGAGGAGCTGTATACTGAAATGCCTCCATCCCCTTTGCTGCCTGTTATCACGTTCCCTATTATGTAAGAATTCGACACACCGTAGAACCCGACCTCCTTGTCGTCAGGTATCGCATGATCTGCGTGCTGAACGTTGTTGCTGATGTTGCTGTCTATTATCGATATCCCCGAGGTATCCACAGCGATGACTCCGTGGTCAGATGCACCGAATATGTGGGCATGGTATATCAGAACCCCGGTTACTCCCGGACCGATGTAAACACCAAAATTGTATCCCGTTGCATTTACTGTTCCCGTAATCACTTCACCCTTCTGGGCTATCACAGCTGCTGTAAGATTTCCAATGCCAATCTGTCCCGACTGGGAATTGGGGATTGCAGCGTAACTAGTCGCTCCTACTGCGATAACAGAGAAGACGAATAGCAGTACAATAGATACTACTAGAATCCTCATAAATTTTAAGAATATTAAAATATTTAAACTCAACTTTTACAGATTTTAAGTAAAACCAACATTTAAGAATATTGAAGCAGTATTTTGAGAAGGCACATGACTACCGAACATGGTTCCGAATCTGTCGCGGTTAACGCATCATCGAAAATGGTTCCGTACAGAGCTGACTGGTCAAAGATAATGAGAAGGGGTCTTCCGATGCTCTTCGTTCCAGTGGTCCTGCTTGTACTCATCCTCCTCTCTCGAAACTTTTACTTCCTCGAGTATTTCCATGCTGTCGCTGGCTCCATATGGACCGGGATAGACTTGTTCATGGGAATATTCATCTCGTATATCATGCGGGGCCTGAAGCCGGAGCAAAGGACGGAAATCGCCACGCGCCTCACTCCGGTGATGCTGTTCTTCATGCCTGCAATTGCCACCGCTACTGTTACTGCAGGTATATATGTGGCGCTCTCCCTGAAAATGAGTTTCTTCAGCCCCTACCTTGTGGCAGTTGGAATCATAGTCATAATGATGATTCTGGTAGGATTCGTGATATTCCTTCCCAATGAACTGAGAATCTTCCTCGAGATAGTGCATGGTGCAAAAAATGTCAAGAAGATCGTCAGGCTCACTATGATAAACTTAAATCTGGCCGCTCTGATGCTTGTGCTCCAGATATCTGTGATATTGATGATGGCACATTTTGCAACGGGTGTTCCGCTGTGAATAATGACGGCGAAAGAAAAAAAGGATTGCTTTTACCAGCCCTTCTGGTCACTATCGTTCCGGGAGCGGCCACCGTTTTCGCAATAATTTCAAGAAACATTCTATTTCTTGATTATGACCATGTGCTGCTGGGTGCAATATGGACCGGAGTTGACGTATTCTTCGGCATAATATTCAGGTTCGTATTCAAAGAGGTTTCTACAGAAACAAGACTCACCGTTGCGAGGAGGATGCTTCCTGCAACACTATTCTTCCTACCGGCATCCTCAATTCTCACCCCCCTAGCAGGCTATTTTCTTGCAAACGATGAAAAGATCTGGGTTATTGGAAATCCGGTGGTTGATGCTGTGATAGTTATAGCCCTGTTGGTGGTTCTGACAGGCCTTGTTACAATCTTCTACCCGTCCTTACTTATCGCTGTGGGGCACAAAAACACAGACGATTCTGTACTAAAGAATAGACTCTCTCTGATATGCAACGGCGCTTTGGTGCAGGCCGTTCTGCAAATAGGTCTCATCAGCCTGATGGCCTACTGGGTTGTGTTTTCGTGACTGTTGGAAGTGTCTCGCTCTTGCGCCTTACCTAGCAGGATTCACCCTGAACTTTTTGAACAACATAGAATGGGAACCCTGGAGGATGTCGCAAAGATGCGGGGAACTAGAATACTCGCAGAAAAATAGGGAGCCCACATTTCTTTCAACTCCCCTTTTGGGCACTTGGTTCCCCTGTCTCCCTCTCTGCGATGGTGAATAAAGAGACCTGCATCCTCAGAAATTTCAGGAGGAGCGTGCTGAGTATTGCAACAGAATCAATCAAATGGAAGCTACGGTCAGGTTCCGACAGGGTATAGTTAAATTTGTTAATAGTGCCTTAACCTCACATCTTCATTTCGTTCCCAGGGGATTATCACCTGACGTTCATCGAATATAAATATATATTTCATAAAACGCTCTTCATCCCAGGATTGAATATTATCCTTTATCACCAGGTAAGTATATTGTTCTGGATTGCGTTGAATTCAAGAAAAATATAAATAGAATAGGACTCATTCTTTCATCATGACTGAAGCTAATGGGCAGTCAGGACAGGAGAAGAAGTCTGGGCTTGCAGTAGGTACCCTGAGTATGTGGGAAGCTTTTGCTCAGGGGCTTGGAACTAATGGGCCTGCTGCAGTTACGGCGCTTTTCTTCGTGAGCATAGCGGGCTTGGTTGGCGGAAGCCTTCCATTTGTGCTGATTCTGGCGTTTCTGATATACGCTGGAATGACCCTAATAACTTACGAGTGGTCGACTCAGGTTGCCTCCGCGTATTCCTGGGCAGCATTCCATAAGCGTGGTTTCAAGAAAGTAGGTGGATTCTTTTCATATTTCGGTGGGCTCACCTACTGGTATTACTACCTCCTCGGTTACACAGGGTTCGCAATGCTCGGCCTATCGTCATTCCTCTACGTTCTGTTCCCGTCGATTACCGCCCAGTATCCGTGGTTATGGATACCGATCATAACATTCTTCATAGTTGAGACGACGGCCCTCGCATATTTCGGCATTAAGATTTCCATGAGGTACATTCTTTACACTGGAATGGCAGAAGTGATTTTCCTCATTATTACCTCAATAATACTGATAGCAATTGGAGGACCTAAGAATACAGGTGTCGTTTTCACTGCTGCTCCAATCGGAAACAACTTCACTCTTATATTCGTGGCTATGATGCTAGGGATAGCGACCTTCGGCGGGATTAACAGCATAGTTCCAGTTGCGGAAGAGACAAAAAATCCAAAGAGGAATGTGCCAATTGCTCTGGTCACACTAGCTTCAATTGCAGGTTTCGTGCTGATACTCAATGCATATTCCCAGACAATACTCTTTGGAATCAACAACATGTTCAACTACGCAGTCCTTCCAGATCCCGGAGTAACGCTCTACCTGAAGTATCTCGGACTGGCTGGCGGAGTGCTGCTTATAGTTTTCGTCATAAACAGCTTCAACACTTCGGGGGTCTCGTTCGAGACAAGTACAATAAGGACTGTTTACGGTTATGCCAGAGATGGTGTGTTCTTTCCTAAATCCTTCACAAAGATTAACAAGCACAAGGTTCCTGGAAACGTTGTCATCTTCACAGGCGTGCTGTCCCTGGTCATCGCAATAGTAGCTGGACTGCTGATGGGTCCTCTCACCGCAAGTATCTTCCTCATTCTCAGCAACTCCGTATTCAGCTTCTTCAACCACGCACTCGCGGGGATTGAGCTGTCAGTCTACCACCACAGGAACAAAACACTAAAGGTTTTCAGGCACGTAGTCATACCATGGGTCACTGCAATAATGATATTCATCGCTATAATATACGTAGTCTATCCGGCCCCTCCCGCTCCTCTCAAGTATTCTGCCTGGGTCGCGGGAATATATGCGGTCTTCGTGATAATCTCCTATTTCTACTACAAAAGCAGGAGCCCTGAGAAACTGGGTAAGATTGGGGAGTTCAGCCTATAACCCCCCTTTTTTATTTTTTTGGAAGCATTCCATTTCCTTTATCCCTGATCTGAATTATGT
>JAMCUN010000026.1 GCA_023381415.1 Thermoplasmatota archaeon
CATTGTGGTTAGCGTGGTGTACATATCCCTAGAATTGACGATTTGATTCATGTTCCGATCTTTCTTAAGAATAGTACTATCCTCTCGTGAAGAGCATCCTTTGGTCTTAGGTTAACGGACCATTACATTAATATATTGGACTTAAATGCAAAGGCAGATGTTAGGAAGTCCAACAGACTGGATCATACTCATAGTCGTCGTATTGCTCGTCCTAGGTGGATCGAAGAAGATTCCGGAGATAGCGAGGGCAATGGGCAGGTCCATGGGTGAATTCAAGAAAGGAAGAATGGAAGTCGAGAGGGAAATTAACGAAGCAGTGAAGACTGATCCCGCTCCTGGCGCTTCCCAAAAGTGAGCTTGAACGTATTTGACGCTCAGGTCCGAGACTTGTCATTAGAAGTGGTTTTGTCTTCTTTGTTACGTCCATCCAGTTCCTCCGCACACCCTTCGCACCAAAGATAGAAGTCCAGAAAATCTAATTCCTCTTGTAGGAGAACCCTTTCAGTTTCGGGGAATCTCTTCCTTCTTGCCCTGTGGAAACTCACGTTCTGAAGCTGCTTAGTTCTTTTGAACGCATCCTCCATCATGGACTCCTTTCCTGTTTCTATTCCATCTATCTTCAATTCCCCATCGACCATCCTTATTCTTTCAGGAACGGTGACAGTGCCCATCAGAACTGTCGGTTCTTCATTGTCCAGGATTATCTTGCTGTTATCCGAGTAGAACACCTCGTCAGCAAGCAATGCAAGAGACAGTCCGTTGTCAGTAACCGTTCCATTTATTGCTGAGAATATCGGTTTCTCAAGTGCCATGAAGAACAGCAAGAAACTCTGAATGCGCCTGTAGTAATCTCTAAAGTCAGCGTATATTCTGCTTCCTGGAACCTTGAGCCCCCGCGAGAAAATGTAGTTTGAACCTGTCACAAGGACAGACGTTACCTTTTCGTCGACAGCTGCGATTGAAAGTACTCGAATCATCTCATCCAGCATATCATTGTCAATATATCCTGGTGCAAGGATGGTGATCACGCCCACTGACTCTTCTCTCCAGAAGGAAATCTTCCTGAATCCGTCCACGGTCGGTGCAGATGATTTATGAGTCATTCATTGAACCCCCAGATTCACTTTTTGACACATATTTCTGCAAACTAATACTTTGTGCAATCACACTATCAACTGACTGCCGGTTTCTTCTCAACGTTGATTTTCTTGCTGAGAGCCCATCTGGCAAGAAGGGCTCCTGAGAAGTAGAGGGCGATTATGATCATAGCTATCGTCGTTTCCATTATCCCTCCTGTTGCACCGGGAGAAATCAGAAGAGCGACGAAGAAGGCACCTATTACCGCATACCTCCAGTTCTTGAGCCACGTCGACGGCGGAACCAGACCTATGTAAGATAAGGAGAATACTATCACAGGGGTCTCGAATACCGCTCCCATACCTGCAGTGATCAGTACAACTATGGAGACAAACTGGGCAACCCCCAGGTACGGCGCAACTCCAACTACCGTTGTAAATACGTAGATGAAATGGAATAGCAGAGGAAGGATGAGTTTAAGGGAGAAAATCGCCCCTACCACGAACAGTATAATTGTGGGGACTATTGAGAGTGTAACTGCCTTTCTTTCCCTTGGATACAGTGCTGTCCTTGAGAAACTGATAAGTTGAAATGCGATTATCGGAATTATGAATGAAATTGAAATTGCCAGGGATATGTACACCACGCTAACCACAATGTCGAAAGGGGCAACCTGAATGAGAGTCATCTTGTGTGGAACAAGATATATCCTCATAAGTTCCAGGATGTGGACAGAAAAACTGCCGTAGAATGAAGGAAAGGGATAGTAGAGGGTCAATCCGTCGAACCTGACAGATATTGGTCCAAGAAGGAAGAAACTGAAGAATATCACTACGAACGCTATTATCGTCTTCCTCAGTCTTCCCAGAAGTTCGTCAATGTATTCGAAGAGCTTACCTCCAAGGATTCCACTGTCTTGACTCATTATTAATTTCTCAGAAGGACATTTAAATCTGCTAAAATAGTTATCGTATTTGCGAACTCTTCCCTTCTTTTCAGAATATTGATTTAATGGAACAAAGTTTTATTTTGAAACGGAATGCGCACGGGATGGAGAGCAACATAATACTTGCGCTAGATGTTGAGGATAGGGAAAAGGCGCTCAAAATTGCAGGAAGCGTATCCGGATATGTGGCAGCGTACAAGGTAGGTTATCCGCTATTACTGAACTATGGAGTGGAGGTGATACGTGACGTCGCAAATCTCGGAACGGTGATTGTAGACATAAAGATAGCAGATATTCCTGATGTGTCTAGGAATATCGCGAGAATTCTCACTGACAGGGGTGCAACAGGTGTAATAATCCAGGGTTTTGTCGGCAGGGACGTCATGAGGGAGGTCAGGAAGGAGGCAAAGAACCTCTATGTAGTGGCAGAAATGTCCCATCCCGGAAATGCTGACTTTATCTCAGAATCATCGGAGAAGATAGCTATGATGGCAAAGGAGGAGAAGGCAGACGGCATCGTTGCTCCTGCGACGCACCCTGAGAGGATAAGCGTACTGAAGCGCATATCTGGACTAAAGGTCCTATCCCCAGGCGTGGGAACCCAGGGGGGAAGCTACAAGGAAGCGGTAGAAAGAGGGGCGGACTACCTGATCATTGGAAGGACTATTACGATGTCTTCCGATCCAAAACAAAAGATTAAAGAATTATTATCTCAAAGGTGACTGAATTGCAACTTTCCAAAGACGAAGAGAGGATATTCGACGGGGAAGCAGGAGAAGGACCGAAGATAGCGATAAGACTGCTAAATTCTCTAGGCGAACTTGGAGGGGCTGAAAGACTGATACCAGTCAAGTCAGCCCATATATCCGGAGTATCGTATAAGAATGTGGGAGAAGGAGGGATACAGTTCCTGAGGAAGATCTCCCATCGAGTTAACGTTCCTACTTCTTTGAATCCACTGGGATTTGACATAGATAACGGAGGGCCAGTGGATATTGATGACACTTTCAGGAAAAAACAGATGGAAATCGTAGAGATATACAGGGAAATGGGGGTGATGGATAGTTTCACCTGCACCCCCTACTACTATTACAATGAGCCATCTTTCGGAGACCACATTTCCTGGGCCGAAAGTTCTGCAATCATATACGTCAATTCCCTCATCGGGGCCCGGACAAATCGTGAAAGCGGCCCATCTGCCCTGGCTGCTGCCATAATAGGGAAGACGCCAGACCACGGTCTCCACAGGAAGGATGGGAGAAGAGCTTCAGTTGTCGTTAATGCTGAAGGTCCTTTGGATTACACAAAATTTGCTGCTCTTGGCCTCTTTCTCGGTCCTAAGTTGAATAGGAATATACCAATTATAAAGGGGCAGAAGGGGGCAAAAGGAATAGAGCTGAAGGCCCTGTCTGCGGCTCTGTCGGCAACATCCTCCATCCCTATGTTCCACGTTGAAGGTGTTACAAGAGAATCCGACCTAGTAGAGGATTCACCGGAGGTCATGGAAGTCGGTATAAAGGAAATTGAAGAGACAATAGGCAAAAGCTCATCTCAGCAGGAGCCAGAACTTATCGCCATAGGATGCCCGCATCTTTCATCAGAGGAACTGGACTACATTGCAGGCCTCGTGAAGGGAAAGAAGAAGGTTGGACCAGATCTCTTCCTCTTCACTTCAAGAGAGGTTAAGGCTAAGTCAGCAGGTGCAGTGAAAACAATAGAGAATTTTGGCGGGAAGGTCTTTTCTGATACGTGCATGGTCGTTTCTCCCCTGAGCAACAATTACAAGAGTACGGGTACAAACTCCGGGAAGGCAAGCTTTTACCTCCCGCTGAAAGGATATGGAAATCAGAAGGTTGCGTTCATGGGGATTATGGACCTCCTAAGGTGGGTGATAGCTTGATCAAGGGACGCGGCCTATCTCCTGGGACTGCCACTTCTGAAGTTGTAGTGTGCAACCAGCTCATCTCACCCCTTGGAGAAATAAGCAGGGAAGGTCTGGTGACCAGCGGCCCTTGTGAAAACGTGAACATCACTGGGAAAATCCTGGCATTCCTAGGAGGAAGAGGGTCCACTGTTGGGTCTTACACATTCCTGGAGCTGAAGAGCAGAAACATAGGACCTGCGGGACTGATAAACGAATCTGCCGAACAGATGGTTGTTACAGGAGCCATTATCTCAGACATACCAATGGTTGACCGCATACCGCTCGACATACTTTCAAATGGAGATGTCGTATACCTTAACGGGTCAAGCGGCGAAATTTCCATAAAGGGCGTTGAAGAGAAAAAGGTTGCCACAGTCTACCTCATGCACGGTGGAAAGGTCCTCCTCCTTACGAGGTCTGAGTCTGCTTCCTCCTATCCCGGCCAGGTGAGCGGCATTTCAGGTTTCATTGAGAAGGGAGAGTCACCTGAGCAGACTGGAAGGAGGGAAATGGAGGAAGAGTGTGGAATAAGGGATTCCGTTACAAAGAGGATCGGGAGGGAGATTTACGTCAGAGACAAGAACATCATCTATGAAATTACTCCTATCCTTATGGAATCAAAATCTGATGAGGTCAAGCTGAACGATGAAAATTCAGGTTACATCTGGATCGACCCATCAAAGATGCATAACTACGAGACTGTCCCAAAATTCAAAGAAACTTTCGTATCCCTTGTCTCGTCTTAGGCTGGCCTCATTTTGGATACCACAGAGGCACAAACAACGACACCATAGGTTATTGCTGAAATACAGTATTTATATGGCGATAAATTGAGGTCATCATGCATATCAGCGAAATTCTGAACGATGCCCAAGTGGATTCGATTGTGACTGTGAGGGGATGGGTGTACAGATCCAGGGAATCAGGAAGATTGGTCTTTCTTGTGGTCAGAGATTCTACTGGGATTGTTCAGGTAGTCGTGGAAAAGGGTGTTGTAACACCGGAGGAGTTCGAAGCTGCAAAGAAATGCACCATTGAAACCTCCATAGAAGTGGAAGGGAAGTGTACCAAAGAGCAGAAGGCAGTCACCGGCTATGAACTCCACGCCACGAAGATAAAGGTCTACCAGTTTGCTGAAAATTTCCCGATAACCAAGGACAAGAGCGATGAGTTTCTCCTCGACATAAGGCACTTGTGGCTGAGAAGCCGCGAAATGACTGCCATAATGAAGATGAGAGAATCAATACTGTATTCCATACGCAATTACATGAGGGAAAAGGGGTACCATGAGGTCCAGCCCCCGATGTTCGTTGGAGGAATGGTAGAAGGAGGTTCGACCCTTTTTGAAGTGCCGTACTTTGGGGAAAAGGCCTATCTTACACAATCATCGCAGTTCTACCTCGAGGCCTTCATGTTCTCCCTTGAAAATGTTTATACCATTTCCCCTTCGTTCAGGGCGGAGAAGTCCAGGACAAGGAGGCATCTGACAGAGTATTCACACTATGAGGCCGAGGCTGCATGGGTAGGAAACCAGGGGATGATGGACCTAGAAGAGGATATGATAGTATACATTGCACAGCACCTCCTTGAATCAAATAGGGAAGAGCTCGAAATTGTCAAACGCGACCCTGAGAAGATAAGAGGAATAGAGAAACCTTTCTACAGGTACAGGTACGAAAAGGTCATAGAGATAGGGAGGGAGAAGGGGCTTCAACTAGATGACGCAGCTGATTTGGGAGAGAGCGAGGAGAGAACAATAACAGAAGATTTTGACAGACCAATATTCGTATACAATTTCCCAACACAGCTCAAGCCATTCTACCACAGGCCTGATCCGGATGATCCCTCCCATGTCCTGAACCACGATGTCCTTGCCCCGGAGGGGTATGGAGAGGTGATAGGGGGAGGCGAAAGGATATGGAAGAAGGAAGAGTTGATCGCAAGGATGAAGAGCGAAAACCTCAATCCTGACGACTACAAATGGTATGTAGACCTGAGGAGCTATGGAAGCGTTCCTCACTCTGGATTCGGGCTGGGAGTCGACAGGGTCCTGACCTGGCTTGCAGGGCTGGACCACATAAACAAGGCAGTCCCATTCCCCAGAACTATGCGAAGGCTGAAGCCATAGGGCCAAACTCTGAAATCAGGAAAGGAGAGCCATCTGCTGATTGGGTATCAAGGTCAGGCTGAATTGTTTCGGTGTTAGTTTCCATCTTCCAAAATACTTTTTATTCAACCTGCTTATCAACTCACGTGAGATGCGTTTTCTCTGACCTAAAGGACATCTGCCATTTCAAGTACCCGGGATACAAGTGCATCCAGGAGGAGTGCGATGTATGGGGTCATTTTAACGCACTGGAAAACGAGTGCGTTTACCTTGATGCCCACGGATGCTCTAAACTTAACCTCCTTGCATGCAAGGGGAAGGATAACTGCGTGTTCTTCAGGGAATATTTCGAATCTCCGATCGAAGTCCCCAAACCTGTTGAAAGGACAAAGTAATTTTAGCCAATTGATGATTCCCTTTTACGAAGTGCATAGTCTGCGGGAAGGATGTCGATCGATCGACAATCATTTGTGATGAGTGCAAGGGCGAAAGCGGTGGAGAAGAAAGCATCAAGTCCGTCAAGGTAAAGAGATGCCCCCACTGCGGCTCCGTCCTTCTTGGACAGTGGTCAGAAGGGCCAATGAGCGAGGGTGAAATGATAAGGTCTATCATAGAAAATCTGTTCGGCATAAGTGAGCCATCATTAGATGTGAGCGGTGATGAATACAACAGGAAGATTTCTTATGATGGAATTTCCAGCAAGAAAGGAGAACATGTTAAGGGACAGTTTTTCCTCCACACCTCCCTCTCAACCTGTCCAGTCTGTACAAGAAAACTTGGGAACTATTATGAGGCCATCCTCCAGCTCAGAGGGGAGAGAGGAGAGCACCTGGATTCTATTCTTAAGGTGTTGCTTGATGCGGTGGAAGAGGCTCCTTCGAAAAGCGTGTTTCTTACCAAGATGGAAAGGATCAAGGAAGGGTACGACCTTTTCCTTTCGGATAAACAGTATACCAGGGCAATGGCAAGGAGGGTAGTGGAGAGGTACGGGGGGACGTTCAAGGAGACATCTCATCTCGTTGGGATGAAGAAGGGGACGGAACTGTACAGGATAACTGTATCTATCCGTATACCTGACTTCGAGAAGAACGATGTCATAGGAGTTGGTAAGGAGCTTTACCTGGTGGTTGCAATAAAGACAGACTTGGCAACGCTAATTAATATCAGGACCAAATCGAGGGAAAAGATAAAGCTACAGGACATGAAGGATCACCTGGTCTACAGGAAAGGTGAAAGAGTAAGGGAGACAGATGTGCTTTACAGGCAGGGGAATACCGCATATATTCTGGACCCATTCGATTTCAAGGAAAAGGCTGTCATTGCACCAAATGAGAAGGATCGGGTCAAAGTCCTGAAGATAGACGATGAGATATTTGTGGTCCCAGGTGAATGATAAACCGTCCTTTCTTTAAACGGAAATCATGCAATTCGGGTAACTTTAAGTTTCAGGCAAGGTTCAGCGTTCCATGGTAACAGGGTCCCTGGGGAACGTGTCCCAAGTCGTTTTAGTTGTCGTCTCAGTGCCGATACTATGGATAGTTGCCTCTTTCCCTCTTTACCTTGCATCAAAGCTTATAGTTCATGAAAGATCGGAGTTTGTCAGGGCCCTTCTTGCCACTTTTATTTCCTCAATCATATCCGTCCTGTTCCTCGTCTTATTCTCCTTCCTTTTCCCTCCATTCACCGCAATTGTGGGATTTGTGCTGATACTGTTGGTACTGATGGCTGTCTACAGTGTCGGGATCTTGAAAGGTTTCGCACTTGCCGTCTTGACGTTCGTAGTTCTCCTTGTAATTTTGTTTATCCTGTCCGTCATTGGATTGGTTATCCCATTAATCATCTGAAGATTGGAGAAGGGCCGCGATCTGGAGGGGGTAGTTCCCTAGCCAGTGATTCTCTTTATTCTCACCTTGAGTTCCAGCCCGGAAACATCCCATAATTTTTCAGTTCCACCCTCAATTTCATTTTCTTCAGCCTGCGTGCTGGAAAGTATGTAGTCCCTGAACTGGGAAAAGGCATCCAAAAGGGCTTCGTCCCCGCCCACTTGAACGTAGATCCTGTCGGTATAGTCCAGGTTTGCGTCCTTCCTCATGCTTTGAATCCTCCTTACCATCTCCCTTGCAAGTCCTTCCATATACAGGTTTTTGTCGAATTCCCTGTTTATTAGAACCGAAAACTTTGATACCTCGTCCGAAACGAACCTATCGTCAAGGCGCTCCTTCACAGATACGTCTTCCCCTCCAATCTCCTTTCCCATTATGCTGACTTTGCCAGATTTTCTGAATGTTTCCTGTATCTCAGATCTTCTGAACTCCTCCTCTGCTTTGGCAAGGTCCCGCCCAAACAGCTTCCCTGCCGACTTCCTGTCAAGGAAGTAATCCTTCGACAGATAATCGTTCAGACTACCCATTGATACTGTCTTTGAGTTAAGCTCCTTCATAATCAGTTCCCTGTACTTCTCCACTACGCCCCTGTATTTTTCGTCCGTAACGACTATCTCCTTCACAGGTCTCCTCAGGATCAATCCGTTCTTCTGCCTTATTCTTCTTCCCTCCTCCACGATTTCCTTGACACTATTCATCTCTTCAATTATTGATGGATCAAATTCCTTCACATCTGGAAATCCGGAGAGGTGCACAGATTTCTCGTCCGTTAGTTTTCTGTATATATATTCTGAGAAGTAGGGTGTGAACGGTCCCAGCCCCTTGATTATGTTAACGATCGCGTTGTAAGTCACGTAGTATAGGGACTTCTTCTCCGGAGTCATCTCGTTGCTCCAGAAAGTGTCCCTAGAAAGTCTTAGGTACCACTGACTGAGGTCCAGGACGAGGTCCTTAAGGTCGTCAAGTGCCAGGTGGGGATCGTATTCATCCATGTGCCTTGTGACTGAGGCGATGCATTCGTTTGTCCTGTTTAGCAACCATCTATCAAGATCTGTCACCACCTCCTCTTCACCTGGCTTCCACCCGTCAAGGCGGGCATTTGTAGAGAACAGAAGATATGAATTGTACAGGGTGCCCAGTATCTTCCTTGAGAAATCTAGGGCAACATCCTCTGAGAATCTCTTCGGTTTCCACGGAGGTCCCTGGAAAAAGAACAGCCTTAAGGAATCCGTCCCTATCTTATCCAGTATCTCTCGTGGGTCTACCTTGTCCCCCCTCGACTTGCTCATCTTCTCCCCGTTCGAGTTGAGCACGAACTCCATTACAACGACATTCTTGTACGCATTCCTGTCAAATAGCAGGGATGATATCACATGGAGGGAATAGAACCAGCCTCTGGTCTGGTCTATTGCCTCGCTTATGAAGTCTACTGGATTGTTTTCCGAGAAAAGTTCATGATTCTCGAAAGGATAATGGAACTGGGCGAAAAAGGCAGAGCCGGAATCGAACCACGTGTCTATAGGATAAGGCTCCCTCACCATGTCCGTCCCGCAGACGCTGCATTTCACCTTCACTTCGTCCACCATCGGGCGATGGAGCTCAAAGTTTTCAGGAACGAATGTTGCGTTTTCTAGCAATTCCTTCTTGCTGCCCGGAACAAAGAAGTGATTGTTCTTGCACGTCCAGACTGGAAGCGGTGTCCCCCAGAATCTGTTCCTAGAAAGTGCCCAGTCCTTTCCCTCCTCCAGGAAGTTCCCGAACCGGCCATCTCTTATGTGTTCTGGTTTCCAGTTTACTCTCTGATTGTATCTTACTACCTTGTCCCTTGCCTTCGAGACACCGATGTACCATGATTCCACCGGGTAGAATATGAGCCTTGTATCACATCTCCAGCAGAACGGGTATGAGTGCTCCGACTTCTCCGTCTTGAGAAGTTTGTGAGTTTCCTTCAGATATTCTATGATACTGTCGCTTGCCTTCAGGACATCCATTCCCTTCCACGGGGATTCTAGCGATACCTTCCCGCTCTCGTCTACTGTGACATACAGTTCTCCTCCCTCCTTCTTCAGAACAGCGTAGTCGTCTGCCCCGAATGCGGGTGCAACATGAACAATACCAGAACCGTCTTCCTTTGTCACGAAATCACCGGCAACCACGTAGAGTCCGTTCTTGATCTTCAGGAAAGGTATGAGTTGCTCGTACTCGGTTCCGACAAACTCCGATCCTTTGCGAGCGTCCAGTACCTCGTACTTCTTGAGCACTGTCTTTGCCCTCTCCTCAACCACCCATATTTTATCTCCACCGTGGCTAACGAGGACGTAATTGAATTCCGGGTTGACTGCAAGGTATTCGTTTGCAGGAAGGGTCCATGGAGTGGTGGTCCAGACAAGGAAGTATTCATCTCTCCCCCTTATCTTGAATTTCACGTATATGGAAAAATCCTCAACCTCTTTGTAACCCTGAGAAACCTCGTGAGCGCTCAATGTAGTACCGCATCTTGGACAGTAAGGGGAGATTCTGAAATCCTTGAAAAGTAGGCCTTTCTTGTAGAGTTCCTTGAGTGCCCACCATTCGCTCTCAATGTACTCGTCCTTCATTGTGATGTATGCGTTATCATAATCCACCCAGAATCCAAGCCTTTTGGACACATCCTCCCATACCTTGACATATTCAAACACGCTCTCTTTGCATAGCTGGTTGAACTTTGAGAGGCCTAGTTTCTCTATCTCCGTCTTGTTCCTTATCCCTAGTTTCTTTTCAACTTCTATTTCCACTGGAAGCCCGTGGCAGTCCCATCCTGCAATCCTTGGATGAATGTCGAACCCCTTCATGGTCTTGTAGCGCAGGAACAGGTCCTTCATTGCCCTTGTCTCTGCGTGGCCTATGTGAGGCGGCCCATTAGCAGTCGGTGGACCTTCGACGAAAGAGAACCTTGGTTTCCCCCTGTTCACCACGAAAGATTGCTTCATGATGTTCTCCCTTTCCCAGTATTCGGAAACCTCCTTCTCAATCTTCAGCGAATCGAAGGATTGTGGGACTTCGTCCAGCATAAGCAACTTTATGTGCATCAGATTGATAATTTTTGTCCAGGCCTCTACATTCATTCTGATGCTTGCGATACATGTCTTTGACGTGGATACTGGAGCACAAATCACTTATCATTGAACCCCTAATTGGCCTATCCATAGAAGAATGCCACTCCGTCATTTCAGGGAGGATTATGCGTGCAGATGCATTCGGCACCTCGATTCAGCTAAAGCATCAATAGTACTGATTCTATGCGATGGAGGCGGAAATTGCGGCATGATGACACACTTTCGGGCTGGCCTGAATAAACCCTTAAATATGCAGTTCAAATTCCCTTTGCAACACCGGTGATATAATTGAAGTTACCTAGAAAGGTTATGAGATATTGTCCTCACTGTAAGAAACATACTGAGCAGGAGATAGAGAGGGTTAAGAAGAAGAAGGCAAGCGAGCTCAGGAAGGGCCAGAGGAGGTTCAGGAGGGTTACTTCTGGTTATGGTGGATTCCCCAGGCCAGTTTACGAAGGCAGGGAGAAACCTACGAAGAGAATAAACATAAGGTACAGGTGCCTTGAATGCAAGAAGGCTTACCACACCCCAACCTGGAGGGCGAAGAAGTTCGAACTGGCAGAGGTGGAAGCGTAAATGCCTGAGAAGATCAAGGGAATGGACAAGTCGTTCGTAAAGATCAAGTGCCCCGACTGCGGAACAGAGACAATTACCTACGCAAGGGGCTCCACGGAGGTCAAGTGCTCCGTATGCAACACAGTGCTTGCAAAGCCGACCGGCGGCAAGTTCGAGATAAACGGACAAATAACCGGAGAATTTAAATGAAGAAGAGGGACCCAGAGATTGGGGATCTTGTAGTCTGCACAGTGAAGGATGTCCGCGATTTCGGTGTAGTCTGCAGCCTTGACGAGTATACTGGAAAGGAAGGTTTCATTCATATAACAGAAGTGTCATCCGGCTGGATAAAGTACATAAGGGACTATGTAAGGGAAGGCAAAAGGATAGTATGCAAGGTCCTGGATGCCAACCCATCAAGGGGAAGGTTTGACCTTTCCCTCAGGAGAGTTAATGACCATCAGAAGAGGGAAAAACTGAAAGAGTGGAAGAACGAGCAAAGAGCAGAAAAGATCATCGCGAACCTTCTGACTCAGTTTCAGGGTAAGCTTGACAATGCAGCCATAATGGACGAGATGGAGGAGAAGTTTGGGTCTCTGTCCTACGCCCTGGAAACGGCTGCGGCAGACCCTGAACAGTTTTCTTCTGAAATGAAGAACAAGGAGTGGGCTTCAGCAGTAGTGGCTTATGCAAAGGAGAATCTGAAACCTCCAGTTGCAGAAGTGAGGGGCATAATAAAGCTGAAGCATAGCTCTGGCGATGGCATCGAGATAATCAAGAAGGCGCTCCACGCTGGAGAGAAGGAAGGGATTGAGATAACATACCTAGGAGCTCCACAATACAGGATAATATCCAGGGCAGAGGACGCGAAGATTGCAGAGGAGAATATGAGGAAGAGCGGGGAGGAGATTGTCGCATACATAGAGAAACACGGCGGAACTGGAGAAGGGCCGGTGAAAGAGTGAAGAGCCTGATATATAAATGCACAACATGCGGCAACTATACGCTTGAAAGCAGATGCCCCAAATGCGGTTCCCAGACAATTTCTACAATCCCTCCAAGGTTTTCTCCCCAGGACAAATACGGGAAGTACAGGATGAAGATGCTTTACGGGAAGGAATGAGAATATGGAAAGTGTAATAGTTAGAATGGCTGACAATGTGAAGTTGAAGAATTCAGTGCTCATAGTTGGACTTCCAGGAATTGGGAACGTTGGAAAGATAACTGCTGACTTCCTGATAGAAACACTCAAGGCAAAGAAACTTGCTGACGTTTTTTCCCACCATCTACCACCACAGGTCCTGATGAATGAGGATGCTATGGCCAGACTGGTGAGGAATGAACTGTACTACAAGAAGAGGAAGGAAGGGGATGTTATTTTTTTCACTGGAGATTTCCAGGGTCTGACTTCACAGGGACAGTACGAGATATGCTACAAAGTGCTGGAACTTGGAACAAAGTTTGACGTGAGAAGGATAATCACCCTCGGAGGTTACCAGATAGGAAAACTTATGGAGGTTCCGAGGGTACTGGGCGCTTACACTTCAAAAGAGGTGAAGGAGGAAGTGGAAAAGCTCGGCGTGATATTTTCAAAGAATGAGCCAGGAGGGGGAATAGTGGGGGGAGCGGGTCTTTTCCTAGGAATGGGTATGGAACTTTTCGACCTTCCTGGGGTATGCCTCATGGGGGAGACTTCAGGCTACTTCACTGACCCTAAATCTGCCAAGCAGGTGGCAAAAGTCCTAGTAGATTACCTGAAACTTGGAACTGACACTTCAGGACTCGATGAGAGAATCAAGGAAATTGAAGACATAACCAGCAGGATGATAGAGACCCCGCAGCAAGAGGAAAGGAAAGAGGACCTTGGATATTTTGGATGATTTCTGCAAAAGAATGAACCCGTCCAGTGGAAAAGATCACCATCCATGCTTGCCTTAAATGGCATCGAATGGTGGTCACAGCTGCAATCAACCCTTGGTCGCTTTCCGGGTGTGATGATCAGCCATTTTCTTTGAGCCTGCCGAGACGTTAATGATATATAGGTCTGGTTTATCAGCAAATATGGAAGAGCTTCTTGTTCACTTCGACATTTTCCTCGAAAACTCGAAATTCTATGCAAAGGTAAAGAGCGAAATGGGAGGTTTGAGGGAATTCTCTGCAAGAAACATAGACAAACTGATGGAGCAGGTTATAATAGATATCAGTGAGGAGTTCGAGAATATCTAAACTCTTCGTTTTCGCCAGACCCGCGCCAGCGATCCAAGGGGAATTCCTATACCTCTTCCTTGTGCAGGGCCCTGTATATGCGTCCCATTAGGAGGGGTTGGACCGTTAGAGACGTGAATATTATTATCAGGACAATAGCTTCTATCGCCTGCCCCCAGTACTGAAGGAGAACGTTACCCGTATCCGTACCTATGATCAGCACAGTGGGTGCCAGGATTGCTGGAAATATACCTCTCGTTCCCTCCAGTCCTACGAAAAGCAGGTCACCATATTTCATGTTCAGGTCTACCGACCCCGCCAGAACCACCGCGAACGGCCTCACCACGAATATGAGTATAAGCGAGATCAGAACACCTGGTATCAGGAAAGAGATGAGGATAGAGAGGTTGATTGATGCCCCGAGGAAGACGAATATCAGTATAGCTGCGAAGGTGGATATGTTATCCATGAACGATTTGTAGCTCTCAAATTCAGTGTCCCTCGGCATGAAATTCCCTGACAGAACACCGAATATTGCAGCAGCCATGTACCCGGAACCACCGGCCACTACCGTTATTGAGTACGCAGAGAGGCCGAACAGCAGGAACATTGCTGTATAATACTCCTTGAAATCCTTTGGGAGTTTTACTCTCAGGAGGTAGAGCAGGCCGAAGAGGGCTCCGGAAATCAGTATCGGAAATAGCCCCTGCGTGAAGAGGACGTACAGGAATATGCTGTTGAATGAGAAGGAAGGTGATTGGATGTAAGATATGTTACCGGGAAGGAATATCAGTATCACTATCACAAGGAACAGGTACGAGAACGGATCGTTGAACACAGACTCCGTTATTAGAAGCGTCGAAGGCACCTCTGAAACCTTGGTCTTTCTCAAGGAAGTGATCACGGATGCCGGGTCAGTCGAGGATATTATCGCACCGACAACAAATCCGACCCACACCGGGGCCTTAAGGAGAAAAACTAGGATCACTCCTGTCGTGATACCTGTCACGAACAGGACGAACGTCAGCATCATAGATAGAGGCTTGACAATCCTCCTGAGAAGGTACCTTGGAATCTTCGCCGATTCCGCAAGTATCACAAATGCGGCCCCTATTGGACCAACGTAGTTGTAGAAGAGGAGATACGCCTCGGACGGCTTTATCAGGGCCAGGACGGGCCCGACAACGATTCCAAGGGCCAGAAGGTAAGGGATGTACACAGTTCCTGTAAGCCTCGCTATCAGCGTTGCGAGGTAGCCAAGCGTCAACGCTATCAAGATGGGAGCGAGGAAACTGCTGTACACTTATGTATATAAGCTGATGATTAAAATATTTTATATAGAAGTACCCTGGCTCTTCCACCCCTTGGGATAGACGCCCCTGTCAACAAGCACAACCTCTGGCTTTACGTTCTCCCCGACCCTGGTACCCATCGCAAGGAGCTCCCCCTTCGGGCTCATTATCCTGACAGTCTTCCCTTCCCCGTAATCCTCTAATATCCCCTTCCTGAACACGCTTGCACCGTGGGCAATTGCATCTATGGCGCTCTCCTTGACTATGACCCTGGGGTAGTCCTTCGTTACCTGCTCCGGGTCTAGAATCATTTCTGAAAGCATCTTGCTGTTTCCCTCTTTGTGGAGAGTGAAGGCGTCCTTCAGCCTCTGGAGCGTGGTGAGGTAAGATTCGTCAAGCGGCCCGCTCCTAGTTCTCCTGAGTTCCACCATGTTAGCTCCGACAAGCAAGGCATCTCCCATGTCCCTGCAGAGGGTCCTCACATATACCCCGGACTCCACATTTGCCTTGAACAGGACGTACCTTTCCTTCATCTCAATCACCCTGAGCGAATATATCTCCCTCTTCCTCAGGTTCCTCGCAACCGCGGACCTCAGCGGAGGGAACTGGAATATCTGACCTGTGAACTCCTTCATAATTTCCTCAACCCTAACCCTGTCGACCTGCTTGTGGAGAAGCATCAGGGAAACGTACTCCTTCCCCTGTTCGTGAAGGAAATCTGCGAGCCTTGTAGCCTTCTCCAGTCCGACCGGGAGCACGCCCGTCACGTTCGGATCGAGAGTCCCTACATGACCTGCCTTGGATATTCCCAGTATCTCCTTCACCCAAGCCGACACCTGGTGCGAAGTTGGACCCCGGGGTTTGTCTATAACTACGAACCCGAAGTTCAATCTTTCTTCAATGGTCCTTTCCGCCGGTTCCTTTCCGAATATCGAGCCCGTTGATTATCACCTCCGCAACCCCTTCTGCGCTGTCGTTGCTTGAGTCTACCACAAGGTCATATATGGACGTGTCCCTGTAGTCTATGCCGTAGTACTTCTTGTATCGTTCCCACTCGCTCTCCTCCCTCTCCCTCATCTGGAAAAGGACGTTATCTCCATTTTCACCGACCCTGTAATGGAGGGATCCCCTTATCCTCCCAAGCCTCACATCCTCCCTCGCATCCACGAAAACCTTGAATGCGTCTATACCGTTCAGATGGCACAGCCACCCGGAGAGCCTTGATTCAACAATTACGTTCTCCTTCCCTCTCAGTATCTCGAGGAGGAAGTCGTCTAGCATCCTGTCGTACCTGCCGTCCTTCTCAGCTTCGCTGCCAAGTTGAGCAAGGGAGATGTTCATCTCTTTTGCCCTCTCACGGAAAATCTTACCTCCGGTGACCAGTTCATAGGACAGCCTGTTACTGACGATTTCAGCAACAGTAGTCTTACCGCTGCCCGGCGGGCCTGATATAGTTATCCTCATTCCTTACCTTCCTCGACATGTACCACAGTTTCAGTCCGTACTGGAGCGGATAGAGGAAAGTCACCGAGAAAGTCAGGTAGAGCAGCATCCATACCGGGAATCCTCCGTATATGGGGTGCATCAGACTACCCTGGGCCACCCCGAACGGGTATGAAATCAACAGATAGCTGCTCAGCTTTGCGCTTGATTCGATGTAATACATGAATTTTATCAGCCACGCATATATTAGCACAGAAATCAACATTGTTACCATTGTAGGTTTCATCTGCTGCTGGGTGAGCTTCATTGAGTCTTGCATCGACTTCGACTGTTCAGCCCTCACTGCATCCATTTCCGATTTGTTCCTTGTCCTTATGGCTTCCCTGTACCGTTGCTGGAGCTTCCTGTTCTTGTGCTGCATCTCCGCCATGCCAAAGTAATCGGTGAAGAAGTGCCTTGCAATGGTGTTGATAAACCCAGTGACCAAGGCAGCCGACAGTATGGTGAACAGGGGATACTTGAAATTGAATCCTACTACAGGCTGGAGGATGTATGTCATTGGGATTGCAAATGCATTTCTTATCGCAGGGATGCTGTAAACAAATATCACCAGGAACATCAGGACCATGTAAAGCATCTGAGTCCTCATTCCAGAAGACATCGCCTGTTGCTGTTCGCGCGTCTGTGGAATCGACCCCGGCCTCTGGCTCATTTCATTCCTCCATCATTAGGCCTTATCGCCTGGCTTATCCTCTGGGATGCCTCCTTGACCTTTCCATTCTCGTTCATCACGACCAGGAGAGGAGAGCCTGTCATAGCTGAATAAGTTATCCCATAATTCCTGTTTGCCTCCATGTGTGCCCTTATCCTTTCAAGAGAGTCCCTGTCTCTGTTCCTCCTCGGATCGTTCTTTCTCCTCTCGAACACCTCGAGCGGATCTGCTTCCACTGAAATGAACAGATCTGGCTTAAGTGCCTCCAGAACAGAAACAGGTAGCCCAGGAAGATATCCTCCGCTTGTGTTTATGGAGAAGTGCGTGTCAATTATCACGTCACTGAATCTTGACAGCTTCTCAGCCGCTATCTTCTGTATCTCCTTCTGCTTCTCTATCGGAAGTTTCCTGAGTTCGTCCCTGTTCTTCGCATAATCGAGGGAGATTGCCTCCTTCAGCATGGCATCTCCATAGTTCTCGACCCTGAACCCCTCCTTCACGAGCTCATCCAGGACAGTGGTCTTCCCGACTCCAGGTATTCCTCCTATTATGACCCTCAATCACAACCCTCCGAAGAAATCCCTCATGAAAGGATACATCTCTGTCAGCTGCTCCTTCCCCATCGCCTGGTATAACTGGATCACTATGCCCACTGTCAGTAGAACGCCAGTCCCTGATGCGTTCCCCACCGTTCCTATCAGGTCAGCTCCCGAAGCGAGAGCGCCGACAGCTGCTCCGCTGAATACAGTTATTGCGGGTATGTACTTGTCCAGCACCCTCTTCAGCACCCTTGGGTCCCTCCTGAAACCCGGGATCTGCATGCCAGAGCTCTGGATCTGCCTTGCCACCCCCTCAGAGTTCATGTTTGTGGTCTCTATCCAGAATTTTGCGAACATTATGGAGGCGCCCACCATGAAGGTTACGTATGCCAGGACATGGACGGCCATTTCCCACGGAGGGTGGCCTATTAGTTCTGCCTGGTACACAGATGGCTGCAGTATAGGAAAGAGCCAGTTTGATATGCCGTTGGGGTTTGCCAGGTACCAGGCCAGGCCACCTATTGGAGTGGTCTGCTGGATGTTGAGCTGGGTTGCAAGAGAAGACGAGGGGTATGCTCCGAAGAAGAAATCATGTCCCAGGATGGGAACATGCGCCAGAGATGGGTTCGTCCAGAACACCAGCGACCACATTGAAAGGTTGGCAAGCACTGCGGTCGCAAGTATGACCGGTATGTTGGATGCATACATCAGCTGTATGGGATATCTGCCCCTCGCTCCCCTTGCCCGTTCATGGGCCAGCGGGAGTTCCACCTTGACGTTCTGTGCCCAGACGACGAGGAAGAATATGAATATGGTCCCGGCCAGAGCAATGAGGGGATTAGGTGCCGCGAATATTATTCTCTCCAGTCCGCCAGAGAAAAGCTGTGCTGAGCTGAAGTGTCCAAGAAGGTAGAATGTCTTCGGGAGCGCTCCGCTAGGTGGGTTGAGTATAGAGAGGGCGCTGGTCGTGCTTGTCGGAACCCAGTTCAGCGTGCCAAGGACAAGAGCCTGGGAGACGCCAGCTGCAATGAACAGCGAAACGCCCGAACCTATGCCCCACTTTGAAACCAGTTCGTCCATGAAGAAAAGCAGGTACGAACCCATGAATATCTGCAGGACTATAGCCATTCTTGCCAGAAGCAGGCCGTAGCCCGGGGCGACACCGTTTAGTGCACCTACGAAAGCAGGATCAGGAGGCAGGTACCCGAAGACCTGGGGCACCGCCTCAACGAATATCATTATTATCACCAGAAGCTTCTGTGCACCCTGATAGAGCGCCTTATCTTCCCCCTTCGTTAGGTCTATGTTTATTATCTTTGCACCCGCGAAGAGCTGCATTATTATGCTTGCTGTGACGATCGGACCTATGCCCAGGTCCATTATCGACCCGGCCTGCCCCGCGAATATCGTTCTGAACTGCGCAAATACGTCTATGATCTGGCTCTTTTCCAGGCCATAGACAAATATGTTTGACAGTGCGAAATAAATTATAACTACGAGCGCCGTCCAGAGGAATTTCTCCTTGAAGCGAACGTGCCTGCCCGGCCTCTTGACCGCAGGCAGCCTTTCCACAAGGTTCTTCCAGCCGTAGAGCCTGGAGCCTTCCCCCTTGTACGAAAGGAGAAGGTATCCCAGGTAGTAGAGCGGCGAGAAGAAGAGCGAAAGGATCGTTGTATAGACAAGGTTGTAATGGGTATACCTGTAGTCTATGTATACGTTCAGCGCGAATACGAGAATCAGAGGTATGGAAACTAATCTATTCCTCTTTATCTCCGCCATCAGTTTCTACCTCTCCCCCCGCGCTCTTAACTTTCTCTACTGCCTTCTCTGTCGCCTTACCTACTTTTATTATGAATGGTCTGCCGACCTGCCCTCCTCCCAGGAGGACGTCGTAGCCCATCTTACCAAGGTCAACGGTGACCTTGTCCTCGTTCACCTTCGCCACTCCTGCCTCTATGAGTCTGTCCAATGTCCTGTCTATGTCGCCTACGTTTATGGCACTGACTTCTGTCTTCTGTGCATGCCTGACGAATCCGTGTCCGCCGTAGTGATCCGGCATGTTTATCTGCATCCAGATCCACCTGTGCTTTCCAAGGCCAGCCATTCCCTTCCCTCCCCTCTTTCCCTTCCCCCTTCCGGCCTTGTGCCCTCTGCCGTAGGAGCCACCTCTCAGCTTCTTAGTTTTCTCCCTGACCATTCTTACCACCTTCCAGCATAGCGTCAATGAGTTTGTTTATGTCCTTCCCCCTGTACCCGAGGGCACCCTTTAGGTTGAACGTCCTCTTTGTTGAATGGTACCCCCTTCTCGGCGGGTTCATTCTGAAGACAGGTTTCATGCTCTCTATGTCCCTGACCTTGATACTGCCGTCAAGCAGCTTTGAAGCTAGATCGTTCAGGCTTGCAAAACCCCTCTCCTTCAGGAACGATTCGTCCAGTGGCTTGTTCCCTGTTATCCTGCCCCTCTCGTGGAGTAGCTTTACAAGGTGTTCCTCGTCTATCTCGCCCCACGTGACGTAGTCCTTCGCCTTCCTTATCTGCCCTATCTGCGATTCGTCGACCAGCACAAGGTGGTTGTTCTTGTTGAGCCTGAGCTCCTTGAAGGCCATCCTTATTCCGGGTTCTGTCTTATTGCTTCCCCTGACTTTTATCACTGCTAACATTCATCACACCTCCCTTGTATATCGGGGTACTCAGGGTCAGCTTCTCGTTGATCTTGAACTTGGCCGTTTCCTTGAGTGCGTTGAACGTCGCGTATGCGAAGTTCACAGTACTCTTTGTGTGCCCTTCAGAGAAACCCCACGTGTCCTGTATTCCGGCCATTGATAGCACCTTCTTGGGAATATCCCCGATCGCGAGCCCAACTCCCTGCGGAGCAGGCTTCAGATAAACACGTACAGAACCTGACTTCCCCATCACCTGGAAGGGTACTGTGTGGCTCCTGCCACAACCGCATTCCCATGAACCGCAACCCCTCTTGATCTCAATCAGGTTGATCTTTGCATTCTCTATCGCCTTCTCTATCGCATCCCCCTTCTCCTTCGCCTTACCGTGCCCCATGCCAACGTATCCGTCCCGGTTCCCTATCACTACCGTTGCTGCGAACTTGACCTTCCTTCCTGAATCGGACATTTTCTGAACCATCTTCACTTCTATAACCTCATCCTCGATATTCGATACCAGCGTGTCAACTATACCTGGTTCCCTTATCGGCATGTGCGTTCCAAGCACATCTGAAATCGACTTGATCTTCCCTTCCTTTACCATCTTTCCCAGCCTTGTCCTGGGAATCCATTCAATAGCTTCCTTTGTCACAGTGATTCCTCCATAGCTTTCTTCACCTGCTCTATTGCATTCTCCTTGATCGTCTTCAGGTGCTTGCCCGCCAGCCTGTCCTTGTGCGGCAGGAACTTCTTGTCGACAGGCACCTTTATTCCAGAATCCACGAGGCCCTGAACGCTCGCCATCAGCTTACCCCCCTTCACGACCTTCTGCCTACCAAGGTCGACAATGACCTTCTTGACCCCCTTCTTCTTTGCCTTCAGGCCAACCAGGTAACCGGCAAGGTATGCGGACGGAGTGTTGCCCGTTGGGCTCTCCCATCCAAATTTCTTCAGTTCTACTGTGGATGCGTGTGCTATTATCCTGTCCCCCTTGGTCTCATACTCTGCAATGTCCACAAGCATGTTCTTGATTGATTTCCTGATTACCGCCCTCGGCATTCCGCTCTTCACCAGTGCGAGTCTCTTCCTGTAGTCTGTCTTCTTCAATCTTCTCCTCTTGAGGGGCATGATGTACCTTGATTTCATGTCATTCACCCTTGAGGACTCCCTCTTCCCTCATGTGGAGGAGCAGTGCGTTCTTGCTTCTGAATGCCCCTCCCTTGATCTTCTTGTAGAAGACCCTGTAATCTGACCTTGTAATCTTGCCGGAATCCTTCATCTCCTTCAGCGCGTTCCTCATTGCCCTGATCCCCCTGATCCACCTTCTCTTCCTCGGGTCTCTGGCGTTCTTCGTACCTTTCCTCGACCCCTGCCCTTTCCTCCTCCCCTTGTTTCTCTGCGCCTTCACGACCTTGAATCTTCCCCTGGAATTTCCCTTCTTTGCCTTCTTCTGTATCACATTCCTCTTGATCAGCTTCCTGATATCGTCCCTCGTGACGGCCTCCGCTATGTCCTCTATGCTCTTCGTGTCCATCCATACCCTTGATGTGCCTGCCTTCAGTATGGATGCTGCCATCCTTCTCTGCGGACTGAGTGTTGCCATCATTTCACCTCGTTGAGGACCCTTATGCCTGCTGACCTTGCCTTTTCCTGGATAATCTTCCTCTTCCTCATTCCTACGTTCGAGCTAATTCTGGCAGCCTGAGTTTTTGAGTCTATCCGTTCCAGGTCTGCAAGGCTTGACACATATACCTCCTGGAATCCGGATGGATGGAGATTCCTCACCCTTGAGGGTCCCCTGTAACCTGATTCTACCCACGCGTGCCTGTATCCTTTCTTCTCCCTGAGCTTCGAATGTTTTCCCCTTGGCTTCCTCCAGGCATTACCGAGCCTGACGTACCTGAACCATTCCTGCCTGTGGAACTCTGGCCTCCTCCTGTTCATCCTGTTCCTGATCGTCAGCAGTCTCTTTTCCTCCTGACCTAGTTCAGCCTTCAATTACATCACCCTTCCTGACTATGTATATCCCATCCTGGAACACCCTCGGGTCGAATCCTTTTATCTTGCTCATTTTCTCTATCCTCGCAGCAGCGTTCCCTGTCGCTTCCAGGTCGCTACCTTCCACAGTGACGATATCACCCTTCACAGTGACCTTGGTGTCAGGTTCAAGCGTTATCTTCCTTGCGCTCTTCTCACCGAGGAAATTGTCGAGGTGAACCTCATTCCCCTTCACAGTTACCTTGACTGGGAAGTGGGCATATACTATCTTCATCGTGTAAATGAACCCCTTAGTCACGCCTACGAAGGCGCTGTTGACTATGCTCTCCCACGTACCTACTACTGCAAGGTCGGTCTTCTTCTCCCTCTTCGTATATATCCTGATCTCTTTTTCCTTCATCTCCATCGCCACATATTCGTTCCTGAACGTCTTCTTCACCTTCCCCTTGGGTCCCTGTGCCTCGAAGTCGAAGCCGTTCAACTTCACAACAATACCCTGGGGTATTTCGATAGTTCTTTCCATTCATATCACCTCAGTAGATGAAGGCAAGTGCCTTTCCTCCAGTTCCTTTCTTCTTCGCTTCTGCATTGCTCATCACGCCTGAAGTCGTAGATATGACAAGTATCCCAATATCCTGGGCAGGAAGGTACCTAGATTCCCACTTCTCGAGTTCGTCCCTCTTTATTGAAAACCTTGGCTTGATGACTCCGCAGTTGTTAATTGTCTTCGCTACCTTTATCTTGAAGAGACCTCCTTTTCCGTTCTCAAGGTACTCGTACTCCTCTATGTATCCGTACTTCTGGAACACCCTCAGAACCCTTCCTACCAGATTTGATGCCCTCACATCAAGATCCTGCATCCCTAGCCTTGAGGCGTTCTTTATAGAAATCAATGCGTCGTTTAACGTATCTCCCATATTTCTTTCACCTCACGAATACTTCTCGAACCCGAGCTCCGGGGCTATCTCCCTGAAGCACTGCCGGCAGAGGTGCAGGTTGTACCTCCTGACGAGCCCCCTCTTCCTTCCGCATCTCTCGCAACCATCCTTCCTTCCGTACTTCTTCTTCGGAGCAAGTTTTGTCTGTGCCATTCACCCCACCTCTAGTATATCAACGTCATAGTTTTCCTTCATGAATTTCATCATTTCTTCCCTTTTTACCCTGATCTTCTTGGGGACCGGCCTGGGCGATATCCATCTCCTCGAAACCCTGTACCCTCCCCTTCTCTTGAATGTGACGACGACGTCCATCCCGAATATTCCCAGTTCTGGGTTGTATTTCATCCCCTTGAAGTCCGTGTAATCTGCTATTCCGAAGCTGTAGCTCCCCTGCTCGGAGAACGAATAGCTGAGGCACTTGTTGTTCTTGACCCAGAGGGCAGCCCTCAGGAACCTGTCCATCTCCTCTCCCTTCAGCGTAACTTTCACCCCTATCGGCTGGTCCTGCCTTATGCCGAACTCCCTGCTTGTCCTCTTGGCCTTGGTGACTGTCGGCTTTCCTGTCGTCAGGAGCTTGATGACACTCTTTGCCTTCTCTATCTTCTCACCAGCCTCTCCGACACCTATGTTTACTGTCACCTTGTCGATCACGACATCGCTCATGTTAGTCATTTCAGGCACCTCCCGGTATTGAAATCTCCCCCTTCGACTTGCCAAGCACGAATATGTTTGACATTGTCGTAGTGAAGTTGTCGTTGCTCTCGACCGTGTTCTCCTGGTAGCTTCTTGACACGTTTATGTCCTTGATCGTTGTGATCGTGCCCCTGTGGGCACCCCCTGTCACGTAGACAGATGTTTCCTTTGCCATAGGGTAAATTTCCTGTATCTTCTGATCGGGTATGCTGATCTTCAGCGTATCCCCTCTCCTTATCCCCTTCTCTGTGGTGAGTATCACCCTTCCGTCGTGTGTGGATATCTGAATCTTCCCCCCCTTTGCCATTGACTTGCCAGTGACCTTTACCAGCTTCCATCCCGCTTCCTGCTGAGGAAGGTCTGCAAGAACAAGTATTCCCTTCCTGTCCATGAGCACCCTCTTTGTAATTCCTGCTTCCTTCACTGAAAGGACATCCATGAATCCTACCGGCCTCTGGTAGTCCTTGACCACCCTTCCGTCCACCTCTACTTTCCCTCTTGATATTATGTTTCTTGCTTCTTTTGACGTGTCCGCGAACTTCAGTATGTCCCTCACGACTACCATCAGAGGAACGCTTTCCATCAGGGGATGCGGTCCTGCCCTGGATCTTACTGACCAGGGGAACATCTTCCTCGGCTGCTTCCAGGTGACAGGCGAAGCAAGTCTCTTGATATGCTTACTCATCCTTCTCACCCTCCCCTTCCGATTCCACCGCTTTTCCTTCCTTCTCCTCCGGGGCTTCCTTGTTATCCATTTCCTCCTTCTTCTCTTCCTCTACTGCGGGCTCTGCTGCAGGTTCAGGCTCCTCTTCCACAACCTTGTTCCTCAAAGAAGCGAGCTTCGTCAGCCTCTCCCTCCTCTTCTTGTCCTCGAGAACGAGCTTCGTGAGGATCATTGCATTCGGAGCCATCTTCCTGGGCTTCATCTTCCCGTCTGCCTTTGCTGTGTTTATGTTCTCTATCACTACCTTTCCCTCGTCTGTGTATATCTTTATGACCTTCCCTTCCCTTCCAACTATGTTCAGTTTATCGTCCTTATCCGCATCTCCCCTGACTATCCGTACCATATCCCCTTTCCTCACTGGGAAGCTCTTTATACCGTACTTCGAAATCAGATCCTTCGACAGATGGACGTTAATGTTCTTCACCATTTCACCTCACACTATTGAACTGGCCAGGGCGGCAACCCTTGGCCACCTCTCGGCTGCCTCCTTCGCAACCGGCCCCTTTATCTCGGTCCCTCTCGTTTCCCCGTTGTCCTGAACCAGAACTGCAGCGTTATCCTCAAATTCCACCATGAGTCCGTCCTGTCTTCTGAAGGTCTTTCTCTGCCTGATCACGACTGCGTAGACAACCTTCCTCCTCATCTCAGGGGATCCCTTTTTCACTGATGCTATTATCATGTCGCCGACTGAAGCGGCTGGAACCCTGCTCTTGGTGTTGTGGTATGCCTTGACGTTTATGAGGGATATGATCTTGGCACCTGAATTATCCGCACACTCCAGATTCGCACCCAGGGGGAGACCCCTGATCTGAGTGCCTGCGAGTCCCTTCATTGCCCTCCCTCCTTTTCGATGACTACGAACGATACCGACTTGGCAAGCGGTCTCGCATACGCTATCTTTACCACATCACCGAGTTTCACGTGAATGCACCCGGGCAGGTGGGCGTGATACCTCTTCCTCCTCTTCTCGTACCTCTCGTACTTAGGGTTCTTCTTCAGGTATTCCCTCACTACCGTCACCGTTCCCTTCATCGCCACAGAAGTCACCTTTCCCTGGATTATTGGTGACTTCACCCCGAGTTCTCCGTGGAACGGACACTTCGAATCTGTACATACTTCCTTTGGTTCGTTAACCTCTATGCCTATGTTCCTCATTGCCTTCCCTTCCTCCTTATCTTTTTCATCTTGTCCTCGGGCCTGAACCTCATGCTCCCAAGGTCGACCCTTTGATCGTTAATCAACAAAATACCGCTGGTCTTCGGCAGAGTCTTCAACCCCCTGCCCGTCTCCAGCTTCAGGATGTTCCTTCTCTCGTCCACTACCGTTCCAGTCATCCCGACCATCGATGGGTCTGTATGACTTATCACAACGACCTTTGATCCCAGGACATCCGTCAACGTAGGATTCATTCTGTTACCTCTACCTTGAACCCCATCTCTTCGAGGACCTTCTTTGCCCTGTCCCTCTGGTCCCCCTGCAGCTCTATCTTCTCATCCTTGACTGTTCCGCCAGTGGCGGTCTTCTTCTTCAGGGTCTTAGCCAACTCCTTTATGTCCTCCGTGTGTGAATCGAACCCGGAGACTATGGTCACCCACTTGCCGTACCTCCTCTTGTCTGTCTCTATGGTTATGACCTGAGACTCCCTCGCAATCTCGTCCAGCGGCGTAAGGTCCCTCAAAATCTTGTCGTCCTTCATCTCTCTGACTCCCTCATTACGGTCTCTATCCTTGCGATCTGCCTCCGGAGGGACTCTATCTTCCCCGGGCTAGGAGGAGCTCCTCCCATGGCCGATATTCCCCTCTCCCTCATCAGTTCCTCCCTGAGGTCCGCATATTTCTTGTCTATCTCTTCCTTACTCATTTTGCGTATCGACTTTGCCTTCATTTCCTCTTATAAAGGTGGAAGGAACCAGCTTGATCTTTCCAACCTTTATGTCATCCGGCAGCTTCACGTCGTTCCTGAGGATCTTTACGTATACCCCTATTATACCTGGTTTTGTGAGCGCAACCGCGAACCCTTTCTCTATCTTCTCTGATGGGAATCCTGACGAGATGACCTTTCCTGCGGTGTACTTTACGCTCCTTGATCTTTCACCTGTCAGCTTCCCTCCCATTCTGACCTGCCCGCCTCTTGCCCCTGAGTCCATGATCCGCTTCAGGATGCTGTGCCCCGCCCTCCTGAAGTGCCATCCCTTCTCTATAGACCGGGCAAGCTTCTGAGCCATGATCTGGGCATTCAGTCCGGGCTGCTCGGTTCCTTCCACCTTTATAAGAGGACTGGTGAGGTTGAACCTCTTTTCCAGCGTGGTCTCCATGTTCTTAATCTTCGATCCCCTTCTTCCTATGACAAGTCCAGGCCTCTCCACCTTCAGCATCACTATCGTGTTCTGCGGTGTCCTCTGGATCTCGACTCCTCCAAAGCCTGCATCACCTATCTCGCTTATCAGGTACTCCTTGATCAGCTGCCTTCTTATGTTCTCCTTGAGAAACTTAAGTTCCTTCATTCTGATTCCTCCGCCTCTATCTCTTCCAGGATTATCTGGATGTGCACCCTCTCCCTGTAGAATTTGCCGCTGGACCCGAAAGCCTTGTAGGTGTAGAATTTTATCGGTGGGGCAGGTTGAGCCACTGCGCTCCTGACAGTCAGCTTGTCAGAGTCGAGCTGCTTGAACTCAGCATTGTTCTCTGCGTTAGTCAGTGCCTCGAGCACATACTTTGCGGCCCTTACCGGGTACCTTCCTGGACCAGTTCCCCTCTTGTGGGAGACGGAATCAAGGAACTTTCTGTAAGGTACCGCGCTCTTCTTGTTGATGACCTCTTCAAGGTAGTCTTTCGCGTGATTTAGTTTCATTCCCTTTATTGTCCTCACTATCTCCAGCGCATCCCTCGGCGAGATTGGAGTGTTCACTGATGTTGCCCTTGCGGTTTTCTTCTTGTCGGTTTCCATCACATACTTCATATCAAGACCTCACTTCAGCGGCAGGAACTTCGATCCTCTGGTTGCCCCCACTCCAGGACCTGAGTGTTTGACTTCTTTCCTTGTCTGGGAGTATTCGCCTAGGTAATGCCCGATCATCTCTTCCTTGATAGTGAATGTCTGGTAAAGGTGGCCGTTGTAGACTGATACGGTCTTTCCAACGTACTGAGGTATGATGATCAGGTCCCTTACCCTGGTCTTCACCGAGTCTTCCTCCAGGAGCCTCTCGTGAAGCCTCTGCTGCTCAATGTTATACCCTCTCTTCAGGGACCTTCTTGCCCTAGCTGGGATGAGATTCATCAGACCCTGGAGGTCCAGTGAGAGAAGCTGTTCCATGGTCTTCCCCTTGTATAGTATCTCCTTTCCTCTCTCGGCTATTGCCTTCGTCGCCTTCCTCTTGGACCTCTTTATCGCCTTCTGTGATCTAAGTCTTCTATCTTCAGGCATTTATCTTCACCTTCTTCCTAGGGGAGAGTCTCCCAACCTTCCTTCCTGGTGGAGTGTTCCTTCCGACGGTGGATGGCCTGCCAACGTGCTGGTGGTTTCCTCCTCCGTGTGGGTGATTCGCGGCATTCATTGCAATACCCCTGACTGTGTATGGCCTCTTCGCCCTGCTCTGGTATGCGTGTATTCTCTTCCCTGCCTTCAGGAACGGTTTTGTGTTCCTTCCTCCTCCGCCCGTCACGCCTATGGTTGCTAGACAGGAAGGTTTAATGTCCCTCATCTTGCCTGACGGCAACTTGAGCGTAACATTCTCTCCATGTGCAACCACCGTGCAGAACGACCCTGGGGTCCTGGCTATGTTCCCGCCGGATCCTGGCTTTATTTCGACGTTGTAAACAATCGATCCATCTGGAATCAATCCGAGAGGAAGGGTATTTCCAACCATCGACGGCACCTCTGCTCCTCCCCTGATCCTCTGGCCCTCGAACATGCCCGTGTGAGCTATGAAATTCCTGCTGCTACTGTCATTCATCCTCACGACCGCTACAGGAGCATAGTGCCCTGGGTCCCTGACCAGCCTCTCGACCTTTCCTTCCCAGTTCTTTTCCGATGGATACCTGATTTGACCATAATGTCTGTGGCTAGGGCTCTTGTACATGAGCCCTCCCTTTCCTCTCCTCTGAACAACTATTCTCTTTCCCATATTTTCACCTTAGAATATTCCCAGCTTGGTAGCCAGCTCCTCCGCAGAAAAATCCTTTGATATTTTCACTATTGCCTTCTTCCCTTCCTTGTCCCTCAATATATTGACGTTGCTTACCTTCATTTCTGATATCTCCTCGACCGCCCTCTTCACCTGGTCCCTTGTTGCCCTTTCGTTGACTATGAACCATATCTTGTTGTCCCTCTCTATCTGCAGCATTGATTTCTCTGTGACGAATGGCTTCAGCAGAATATCGTACGGACTCTTCATATCTTCCACCCCCTGACATCGTTCAGTGCCCCCTCTGTCATTACAAGGAGCCTGCCTGGATGTCCTCCTGGTGCAAGCACGTAAGCGTTCAGTTCTTCGGGTTTGACTATGTCCACTCCTGGCAGGTTGCTCAGCGCCTTATAGATGTGCGACTTGTCCTTTACCACGAACAGGATGCTCTTCGGGGTGACATACTTTCTCCCCCTGCTCTTCCCCCTGCCAGCCCTTATCTTAGTCCCTTCTTTGGACCTAATTATGTCGCTGAACACTCCGACCTTCTCCAGGACGGCGCTTGCTTCACTTGTTTTCTCGATCTGTTCGAACCTGTCTTCGAGGATGACAGGAAGGGATTCTGCCGTGAACCTGTGACCCCTCTGCTTCACTAGTTCTGGAGACACCGTTGAAGATAGTGCAGACAACTTCGCATACATTCTCTCCTTCCTGTTGACCTTCATGTTCCAATTCTTTGCCGTTACCGGGTGATGGGCAGACCTGCCTCCCCTTGCATTGCTCAGTAGCACGCCCCTGGAACTTCCTGCGACCCTCGGATATCTTGAAATGCCGTGATTTGGACCCATGTTGTGACCTACCCTTCTGTTGCCTGCGAACCAGTAGCTCCCATACGGAGTCCTTCCATTGGACTGGTAGGCGTTCGTGAACCTGACTATCAGATCGTTCCTGATCGGGAACTTGAAGGCATCAGGCAAATCTATGGTCCTCACGATCTTTCCATCAATTGAGAAAAGATTAGTCATTTCACGCCCCCTGCTTGCTTTCTACCGATACGTATGTCATTCCTACCTTCTCCACATCCGGCACGAACTGTCTGGCCGGGTCTCTTAGCTTTATTATCCTCTTCGTAGATCCTGGGATTGAGCCATGGACGAGGATGTAGCTGTTGACCACCTCGCCGTAGTTCAGGAACCCACCCTTCGGAGTGATCGCCTTCTCCTCTGGTTTGCCGTAATAGAGAACCCTCTTGTTGAACTCTGTCCTCTGATGGAAACCCATCTGTCCGGCCTGAGGGACGGTGTTCCTGACCCAGTCCGGGTGCCATGGCCCCAGCGTACCGATCATTCTCCTGTGCTTCCTGTTCTTGTAGGGCAGAAGCTTCACACCCCACCTCTTAACGTGACCCTGGAACCCCTTGCCCTTCGTTATGGCTATAATGTCCACGAACTTTCCTGACTTGGAGAATGAATCGAAGGTAACTTCCTTACCTAGAATTGATTTAGCGTAATCTATCCTTTCTTTTATTGTTCCTCCGCCAATCCTTATCTCTGTTAGGTCTGGAACCTTCTTTGAAATCGCCTTCACCTTCTCGTTCTGGATCAGAACCAGGACGTTCACATCATATGCATCCTTTCCGTCCAGCTCCTTTGGCTTGTACTCTTTTGAAATTGGGAGTATCTTCTTGAGCTCATTGATGGAGCCCGTATCGTATACCTCCCCTATCGTGTGCTCCCCGTAGGTGTCCCTTCCGTAGAGCCTTATTCCTACCACCTTGAGCGGAGGAACCTCTATTACTGTAACAGAAGAAGCAACCTCCGACCCAGCGGTTGTGCTGCTCTTCCTGTAATCTACAAACAGCGCATGCGTCATTCCTGCCTTGAACCCAACGAAGCCCTGGAGCTTCGGTCCTTCCTTTATTTCAGGCCATGACCTGATGTGCGGTATGATCGATCTTGCCCTCTTCCTGGGATAGTATCCCATAGACCCATGTCTCGAATGATTTGGTGTTGCCATTCCTATCACTGCTGCACAGCCGTTGCGTCTTGATGCGTTCTAAATTCCTGAACCATCATTGGCACTATGGCCAGAGACGTGTGGCTAATGCTCTTTCGACAGAACTTGTTTGTATTTAAATCGATCGCAACCCCTATTTACGATTTCTGGTCAGGTCCCCAGCTGAAAATTTGGATTGGCCAGGGCTGCCTCCATTGACCTCTCCTCTCTGACATTTTAGCCATCCTTGGTCTATGAGGAAGTGGAGAGTTTAACGTATCCCATTGTTGCTATTCCGTTTCTCTGCATTTCCCCTGTAAAACTGAAAAGGGGACTCAATGCTTTCAGATCCCCCTTATCTGAAGAGCATTCAAGTATGATCCATTCCCCTGCCTGCTTTCTGTCAAGACTATCTCAAGCTTATTCCCCTCTCCTGATTGCACCTTCAATCTTCCCCTGTGACCGCAGTCATCGCAGATGAATGACACAACGCAGATGCCTTTGAAGACAATCTCGCTGACGTCTTCTAACCTTATCCTGTCTGATCCGCAACTTGGGCATTCGACTATCATTTTGTTCATAAATAAAAGGAAAAAAAATGTTTATGGTGGGCTTGCAAGGTGTCCGTTAAGCGCAATGTAGCCTATTAACAGCGAGAATACGGTGCCTATGCCGAGCAGCACGAACTCGAGATAGTAAAGGTATTTTCCTGCGGTCTTGTTCGGTCTTATGTACGCCAATGGGGAGAGAACAGCACCTATTCCGTCAAACAGGTACAGTCCCATCGCTGTTATGAGGTTCTGTCCGGTCTCAAGCTTCAACTGAACTATGCTGTAGGCTCCCACCAGTACGTAGATGCCCAGCAACATCAACAGGATAGGCACGATTCCAAGATTCACGTTCTTAGGGTCCCTGTAAACCAATACCGCAAGCACCATCAGAAGCAGGCCAAAGAGAAGGAGGGGATCCCCGAAGAGCATATTGTATGACGCAACGAAAGACGGAAATGGCCAGAACATTGACATATAGAAACCGCTCATGAAGTCAAACGCCCCAACCCCTATTGCAGGAATCACGAGGGCCCTGACCTGTTCTGTCATCCCTCTCGCAGAGAACAGGAAATAGAACGCCCCTATTGCTGTTCCGAAGGAGAGACCGATCAACATGACGGCCAGTGGGTCAACAAACGTCGCCATAATTTAGGTCACCATTTCAGTATCGCTAGAAATTATATTACATATCATATGCCTAGCCGCTCACATTAACACCGGATAACGCATCAAGCCACACTGTTGCTCAGCCCTTTCAAATGCGATCGACTGGCCACCTCTACCGTACAGCGGAAGGCTCAACGATTTCTCTAAAATTTGCAGGAAATACTGGGGAATATATAATAAAAAATGGAATAATTAGTTGGAGGTACAGTTCATCTCTTTGTGATCTCTTCCTTCATCCTCTTGTATTCTTCCTCAGTTATGGATCCGTTTGCATAGCGCCTGTTCAGTATCTCCATTGCGTCTTCCCCTTCCCTCACGAAATGCTCATGCCCATTGTGCCCTTTAGTGACTTCAACTATCCAGAGCACGAACAGTATCAGGAGAGCTAGAGGTATGAGCATCATCAGTGCGCCGAACCCCCAGAACGGACCATACCCTCCCCAGAAGCCCATCATACCGTAGTAGGGATAGGTTCCTGCAGGATTGTAGCTGCGAACGAATATCGCATTGAGCACGACCGATAACACCACTACTGCCGCTATTATCCCAATGAAGACCCAGAAGAATCTCATTACATGATTTCTCAATTTTTCACCCTACATTCTTCAATGTTGAAAATGCTTATAAACGTATTCTGAAACATGTTTCAATCTTATTAAATCTATTTTGAAACTCTTTTCAGGACTATTCTGTTCGTGGTTCCGTGGCGCATTCTTTCGATGATCCCCTTTGATTCTAGCCTGTTGAGTATCCTCGTTATTGTCGCCTTTGAGTACCCGTCTATGCTTGCAATGTCCCTCTGCAGAACACTCCCGCCGGCATCGACGATTATAGAATATATTTCCCTCTCTCCACCGTCGAGATATTTCAATATCGCATCTTCCGAACCACCGTAGTTTTGATCTGTTTCTGGATGTTTTGCCGTTCCTGTCTCCAAAGAAATCTTAACTACGTTCCTGAAAAGGAAAATCAAAGACAGGACTAGAAGAACTGAAGAGGCAATGATTGCAGTAATTAGGTAGTAAGAATATGGAATCACTGGAAGGTTCTTGAAGAATGAGCTGTCCACCAGAAGGAAAAGGGTGAAAGAGAACAGTATCGTTAGTATCACGGATGCTACTGCTAAAACAGCTGAAACGATCGCATTCATAAGTGTCCTGTTTATCGGACGCGAATTACCCTCCTCTTTCACAGCATGCAGAATAAAATGCATTCTATTAGCTTTTGAGTGTGCTGCTCCACAAATTTGTTTCAAACCTCCTGACCTGATCCTATTCGAATTGTTCTTGTAACGTCATGTGACGATAAACCTTGCCACTACTCCTGACTTCCATTCCCTGATTCTGAAAGGAGGTAGAGATAATATCCAGTATACTTGCATTTCTAACTTCATGAAGCTCTTCAACCTTTTCCAGAAACCCCTGCCTACCCCTTCGACGGCGACCAGGTTTTCTTTCTAGAATCATATGTACAGACTATCTCCTTCCAGATATTCACGTATTTATTCTGCAGATGTGGACCCTGATATCCTACTGAATCACTCGCATTTCGAATATCCGCATGTCTTGCAGGTAAGGCAGCCGTTCTCCATTGCCAGAGTATCGTTACCGCACTTCGGACAGGTTGAAAATGTCTTTTCTTTCTTCTCCTTCTTCTCTTCTGTCTTGATTGCAGTAACTAGGAATCCTCCCTGACCAACTAGGGTTGACTGTGGAGGTTCCCCCTTCATAGCTATGTCTATTGCCTTGGCCACGCCATCAGGAACAGAAGTTATCTTCGTTCCCCCGACGAAAGTAGTAGATTTTCCCTTTATACCTGTGAGAGCCCTGACCACCTTGGATATGTCCCCACCCTGCTGCAGGTAGAGTGATAGAAGCCTGCCTATTGCCTCCGAGTATGCCTTTTCCTCCGATCCAGACTTACCCACATTCACGAATATTTCCACTGGATTCCCGGATTCATCGAAGTTTATGGTGGTATAGAGTTTGCCCGTTTCAACGAGAGGGAAGACTATCGTTCTACCCGTGAGTATTGTCGACCTCTCGAATTCCCTGTGTTCTTTTTTCTTGGTTGCCTCATTTGTGATGAGTATCCCTTCCCTGGAGCCTTCCCTGTAGACTGTGACTCCCTTGCATCCGGCTTTCCATGCCTCCAAATATATCTTCCCAACTTCGTCAGTAGTCACAGACGAAGCCAGGTTCACAGTAGACGAAATTGAATGATCGACATACTTCTGTATAGTAGCCTGCAGCTTGATCCTGAACATAGGATCAATCTTGTGTGCTTCTACGAAATATTCCGGAAGGTCTTTCTCATCCTTCACACCATACAGGTCCATGTATTCCCTCACCAGAGGATGGTATACCTTGAAGGTCTGTTTAGAGAGGGATTCGCTCCTCCTCGTGTATGAGAAGGCAAAGACCGGTTCGATTCCGCTGGATGTGCCTGCAAGTGCGGAACCGCTCCCAACAGGGGGAACTGTAATAAGGGCAACATTCCTCAATCCATTCTTCTTGATCTTTCCCTGGAGTTCCTGATTGAGCCTTCCGATGAATGGGGATTTAAGGTGTTTTTCCAGGTCGAATGCAGGGAATGTCCCTTTCTCTGCCGCTATCCTGGTACTTTCATCGTATATCTCTTCCATTATCTTCTTGAATAGCGAATCTACGAACTTAATGGACTCCGGAGTGTCGTACTTGATCTTCAATTTTATGAGCATGTCTCCCAGACCCGTGAATCCTACTCCTATCCTCCTGCTCTTCCCTGCCTCATCAGTCTGGCCCTTGAGAGGGTGCTTGTACATGTTGTAATCGACAACATCATCAAGGAATCTCACTGTGTACCTCACTGCCTTCTCCAGACCATCCCAGTCCACTTCAGCATTTTCGAACGGATTCTTTACAAAGACTGAAAGGTTCACGTTACCCAAATTGCAAGCGCCGTATGCCTCCAACGGGATTTCGGAGCAGGGGTTGGTAGTCAGAATTTCCATTCCATTGTATTCAGAGGTGCTTTCCCTTTTCATTGTATCCCAGAATATAAGTCCTGGTTCCGCCCAGTTTCTGGCAGAATCTATGAGCTCGTTCCAGAGTTCCCTAGCCCTGACAACCTTTTCTATCCTTTTAACCTTGTTGCTCTCATAGTGCAGGACAAAATCCTCATCGTCCTCTACCCTCTTCATGAATTCGTCTGTGATCTTGACGGATATGTTTGCGTGCCTTACGTGATTCAGGTCTCTTTTTACTTTAATGAAGTCCAGTATGTCTGGATGGTCTACCCTGAGCGTAATCATCAATGCTCCACGTCTTCCAGACTGCCCGATCGTACCCGTCGTCTCGGACATTATGTTCATGAAAGACACGCTTCCCGTCGACTTCAGGGCAGCATTGTTCACTGGAGCGCCCTTCGGCCTAAGTATGCTTATGTCTGTACCGACCCCCCCTCCGAGAGAGTAAGTTCTTGCAGCTTCCTTTGTCCATTCGAATATTGATTCGAGAGAGTCGTCCTTAATGGGTATAACGTAACAGTTGTTCAGCGTAACTCTCCTCATGAACTTCTCCTGTCCGGCTCCAAACAGAATCCTCCCCCCGGGCACCATTCTGAAATTTTCAAGTAACCAATAGAACTTGCCCTCCCATTCAGCCCGAAGAGACTCACTCTCAACAGATGAGATTTCCCTCGCTACCCTCCTCCACATTTCCTCAGGAACCTTCTCAAGCAAGACCCCATCATTGTCCCTCATTGCGTACTTATCTACAAATACTCTAGCCCTAAGCTCATCGTTATTAAACCTAACAAGGGTCTCTGCAGGAACTTCAGCTGGAATTTCTTTCAAAACATCATCACTCTCGACCGTCATTCAAATCACTGTATTTCGTAGCTAACCTCGGGTGTACTAAAATGTTTCTGTGAATACGTCTTTATCAAACCCCACTGGTTTATTACTAATCTAAATTAATACATTACTACCTAAATGACCATGGTATTCCAAAAGACTATTTTCACCTTCCAGAGCCCCAAATAGAGAATGGATGAAAATCACCTTTCATCGAATATAAAGAAGACATAAAAATAAGCTAAATAAATTTGATAAAATATAAATATTGAATTTTTATGATGAATTGTATGATGGATGGATTTACCGCTGAGGATGAGAAACTCGCTGGATTATTAATCCAGATGGGAGTCCCACGAAATGTTTCCAAGGCACTTGTGTATATGAAGGGACGGCCGGAAACAACCTCAGTAGAGATCGAGAAAAATGCCAACTTAAGGCAGCCTGAAGTCTCTATCGCAATGAGAATCTTGAAAGAGCACGGTTGGATAATGAAAAGGGATATCAAGAAAGAGGGGAAGGGAAGACCGGTACATGGTTATAGGCTTGCCAAACCCTTCAACGAAATTGTAAAGGAACTTGAAGAAGAGCAAAGAAAGAAGATTTCGGATATGCAGAATGTCCTAGGTCAGATTCAAAATCTTGTGCTATAGTACCTCCACTGACTATCATTTCAAGGCTTTTACTTCAATACCATCTGAAACTAATACGACCTTCCTCCCACCGAGGAAAAGCCCTGTTTCTATAACGCCGGTAATCAATTTTATCTGTTGGTCCAACTTATTAAGATCGCTCCTTTCCTCCATTTTACAATCGTAGATTATATTCCCATTGTCTGTTACAAAACCTTCCCTCAGTTTGCACTTCAATCCAAGAGATTCCATCTCTTTCACGGTGGTCCTGTTGCCAAACGGCAATACCTCTACAGGTATGGGTAATCTTTCCGGGATTGCCTCAACAATCTTCTCGTCTGATACTATTATCAGGTAGTTCTTTGACTTATTCCTGACCTTCTTCTCCCTTGTGAGCTGACCTCCCCCTCCCTTCAATATATTAAGCTCCTTGTCAACTTCATCTGCCCCGTCCACCGTGATATCTATCCATTCAATCGAATCTATATCAACTGTCTTGATGCCGACCTCCCTTGCTAATTTGTCGGATGAGATTGAAGTTGCCACTCCTACAACCTCATCCCTTAAGCTGCTTTCCCCCAGTAACTTGATGAAATGAGATGCTGTCGTACCTGATCCTAGACCCACGACGTTCCCAGAGGAAATGTATCCTAGAGCTGCTCTGGCGACCTGTTCCTTCTTGTCCATTGTTGAACCCCGATTTGGATGTTATAAAGGTATTATTATGTTTTTATCTGCTTTAAGTGAGCGATAAGTCTAAAAATAGCAGCATCTCCTTTACTTGATTTCCGTTCACCGTTTCCTGGTGCCCAAACAGTGAACATCTTTCGTACCTGGGCTTTCACTCTAGTTACTGGTAACTGCTTTCTCTAAAAGATGCTATATGTGAAGGAAATTTTCAGTAGCTTGGAATGAACTTTTCGTAGCCGAGCTTCAGGGCTCTGTCATCAACGTGCGTGTAGATCTGAGTCGTGCTGATGCTTGAGTGTCCCAGCAGAAGCTGGATGATCCTTAGGTCTGCACCATTCCTTAAGAGGGAGGTTGCGAATGTGTGCCTGAAAGTGTGCGGAGTGACCTTCTTTGGAATCCCTGACCTCCTAACAATATTCCTGATGACCCTTTCAATTGTGACCGGGGAGACCCTCTTGCTCTTGGTCGTGGGGAAAAGGAAGTCAGCCCTCCCCCTGCCGTTTTTCATCTCCGTGAGGTAAAGTCTGAGATCGGAGACTACCTTATCGCTGAATACGACGAGCCTGTCCTTATCGCCCTTGCCGCTTCTTATCTTGAGGGTCTTACTGTTTATGTCTATGTCCTGTACCCTGATAGAGCAGAGTTCTGATACTCTTATACCGGTATAGACTAATAGCTTCACGATCAGACGTTCTTTCAAGCTCCTGCAGTTCGTTATTATTGCAGTTACCTCATCATTCATCAGGTAATTCGGAACCTTTTGTGGCCTCTTCGGTGCCTTCAGATGCCCAAGGTTGTCCATTCCCAAGTAGGAAAGGAATGACTGGAGGGCCCTTATGTAAAGATATATGGTTGATTTGGAATACCCCTTGTCTATTGAGAGATATTCTTTGAATGACTCAATTTTATCTGCAGTTATGGCATTCCTATCGTATTTAACAAATTCTAGAAACTGGTCTACTATGTAGCCGTACATCTTGACAGTGTTCCTGCTTTTCCCATTTGCAAGTAACCTATTTCTAAAGTTGTCTGTCACTCCGCTGTCCAATTGTTCAGACATCATTTCGCTCATTTTTGAATATATACATAAGACAAATATAAGACTTTTGTCATATCATCAAAAATAGGGAAGATTAATTTTCAAAGTCCAATACCGAATGGAATGAACCTAGGAACCCTTGAAATGGAAAAATTGAAACAGGTAGAGGATTTCGCAAAAACCAAGGTCAGGAGCAGGGCCGCAGATATAGACGAAGGATCTTCCTTTCCCACCGACCTTGTGGAGGAAATGGGAAGGATCGGAGTCTTCGCTTCTTACATCCCGAGGGAATACGGAGGACTCGGACTATCACTTTCTACCCTAATGGAAAGCATCAGGATAATTTCAAGGGAATGCGCATCCACCTCCCTGATTCCTGATGTCGCTGTGTCGCTGTTTGGTGAGCCGATACTTAAATATGGCTCGGAAGCACTCAAGAAGAGATACCTGTCAAGGATAGCTGATGGCACTATCGGCGCACTCGCGATTACGGAGCCAGGAACTGGGTCAGATGCTGCGGGGATAAAGACAACAGCTCTCAAGAAGGGGGAAAAGTATATCCTGAATGGAGGGAAAACGTTCATAACAAACGGTGCTGAAGCACAATTCTTCCTTGCATCCGCTGTTACTGAGCCAGAGCTGAAGCATCATGGGATAACCCTCTTTGCTCTCGATAGAGAGATGAGCGGACTATCCATAGGGAATGAGTTTAGGAAGATGGGCATAAGGGGGACTAGCACGACAGAAGTGCTCATGAACAACGTTGAAGTCGGAGAAGAGCAGGTAGTGGGGGAGATAAACGAAGGTTTCAAGATAGAGATGGATACCCTGAATGTCGGCAGGATAGGGATAGCGTCTCAGGCGATAGGTATTTCAGAGGGAGCAATCAGGGATGTCGTGAACTTCTGGAAAGAACACAAAGAAAATAGCAAGGAGGGGGCGTTGTTCAAGCTCGCAGACATGGTGAACATGCTCCACTCCTCCGTCTCCAAATACTATGAATCTGTGGGAATGGTGGAGGGAGGGATGGACACAACGCTGCTGAGCTCCCTTTCAAAACTTCAGGCGGGAGACTCGGCGGTCAAAATTACCTCATCTGCAGTAGAAATACTGGGGCACCTGTCAATGTCAGAGAAATACCCTGCAGAAAGGAGATATAGGGAGGCAAAGATAACCCAGATTTACGAAGGGACTAATGAAATACAGAGACTGATAATCGGTCGTGAAATCCTGAAGTCGGGCGGCCCACACTTTTAGATCGTTAAACTCTGAAGGCGGTAGTTTTCCAAGTCAACCAGCTGTGCGACCGGAACAGAAGGATCGTGTTCGAAGAAGAGCGTCCACTTCTCCTCAAATGCACGTTCGAGGAGTTCCTTCTTCCTTGTAAATGTATCCATGGGATAAAGATCGTAGGCCATTACGTAAGCAGGCTTAATGTGCGCAGATGTGGGAATCAGGTCTCCGAAATATACGAACGTCCTGTTACCGACCCTCAGAAGTACCAGCTGATGCCCCTTGGTATGCCCTCCAGACTTCACGAGCTCCACCCCTGGAAATATCTCCTCGTCTCCGTTCAGAAGCTCCAGCCTTTCTTCAATGTTTTCGAAGTTCAAATAATTGTAGTTTGGTTTCGTCTTCTGGTTTGGTTCCCTTATCTCTTTCCAAGTATCTTCCTGCATGTAGTACCTTGCGTTCGGGAAGGTCGGTTCTATCTTGTCGTGATTATACATGGTTGCCCACCCTGTGTGGTCCAGATGACCGTGGGTGATGAAAACATGAGTAACATCGCTTCTGTCTACCCCTTTTTCACTGAGGTCTTGAAGCAAATTCTTTTTCCTATTTATCTCATAGATCTCCTCGAGACGCTTATCGAACTTGTTCCCTATTCCGATGTCAACCAGAGCAACCTTCTTCTCGCTTTTAATCACCAGGACGTTCGTACCAAGGGTAATCTTGTTCTTTTCGTCCGATTTAAAGTACTTCTCCCAGACGGTCTTTGGAACGATCCCAAACATTGCACCGCCATCAAGTTTGAACGTACCGTCACTTACCAAAAACAGCTCAAACCCGTTTATCTTCACGACTCACTCAATAGAATGTTCATATAAATCAGTTGGTGTTCCCGACGACTGGGAAGATGCTTAATATTGTTTATCTCGAATCAAGAGATGAAATCCAGCATGGTGTCCGCTTTACCAAATTTCCTTCCGTCCAGGGTTACTCCCTTTCCCTTCTTTTCTATTTCAAAGAATGGCCATGAATTTCCTGTGGCTTCCGCTTCGAACTCGTCCCTTCTCCCTGAGTCTACAGATACAACCAGAGAGCCGGAAGAACTGGAGGAGAATATTCTGTTACCATACTCCTTAACTTCTATTGGTGTAACTGACCTCAGATCGCGAGACGTCACGTTGAACCCGGAATTGACAAGATGAGAGATTTCGTTGAGGCCCCTCTCCAGACCACCTTCTGAAAGGTCGTGAACGAAATGAACCGCACGCCTCATCTTCAGAAATTTGGAAACGTATGGCTCTAATGATAGATCATTTGGCGACCTGCTCCTGTCACCCATCTTCCGACCTCTGAAGAAGGACATTTCGTCCCCCAGAAGGCCGACTGAATAAAATGAATCTGTCTCCCTGATCCTCTTGAAGTTGAAAACTGGTTTCTTCATTCCTATGAAGGCCATGGTTCCTGCCACTCCGTACCCAAGATTCCCATAATTTCCTGTATGACCAGAGGCTACCTTTATCCTCCTTTCCCTCAGGACATCGAGCACAGAGTCGACAAACTTGTAGAATTCTATTCCTGCTCCTTTAGGACGTTCAAAATCTATCATTGCGATGGTCGGCCAGGTACCAGAAGTCACAAAGTCATTAAGAGGAAATATAACCGATAGAATCGCGTTTTCCTCTACAGAAAGGTGCTTGTAAAATACCATTGGCTCGATCTTGAGTACAAGATGAGCCCCTCCCTTCTGCAGGTAAGAGAAATCTGAACCAATGACATTGCTACTAAGCATCACATCCGCATTCCTTTCTAGGATCCCCTTTATATCCTTCAGTGCCACCTTTCCTATTTCCACTGATTGATGATGCAATTTATCAATATAAGCATCATTAAATTTTAAAGTGTGGATTCCATCATCTTCTGTGCTATTGGACCCGGATCTGAATGTTCCTCCGTACCTGAAGGTGTCTTCTGTCCGGGTCGGGATAGACGATCGTGAAGGAATGTTGAGATGGCTGGCTCAAGGATACGGGGCCTCTATGTCCTACCTCTCAAAGGAAGAGCGACTGAGGAAAGTCAATGACACTTCCCTTCTTTTGCGCGACTCAAAATCAGTGATGGTCTTCCTGCTGAACTACAGGAGAGCGAACGGATCCAGGTCTGGATACGGGAGGATAGCAACCTACGCTGGCTTCAGGGACTATCATGATTTCTTCAAGAAGATGATCGATTGTTTCATGATAGAAAACGGCCTGTTCTCACGTGAGTTCAGAAGCTACGTTGACACAGGTCCCATACTTGAAAGGGGCCTTGCCTTTAAATCTGGACTCGGATGGATCGGCAGGAACTCCATGTTGATTAACCCTTCTTTCGGTTCCTTCACATTCTTGGGGACCGCAGTGAGCGACGAGCGACTGGACTCTTCCTTCATACCATCCCCCGGCTCTTGCGGGAGCTGCACCAAATGTATCGATAGCTGCCCAACAGGAGCAATAAATCCAGACAGGACAGTCGACTCAAATCTGTGCATATCCTACCACACCATAGAAAACAGGGGAGTCATCCCAAGACACATTTCCGAAATGATGGGAGACATGGTCTTTGGATGTGACATATGCAACGAAGTTTGTCCGTGGAACAGGGAAATTAAGGGTTCTACTTTTGAGCCAGTTCGTGAATCACAGTATTTCAACAGATTGAAACTGGAGGAGATTGCATTTATCGAGAGTGAGGCGTTCAACAGGACATACAAGGAAAGTGCGATAAGGAGGTCAACATTCAGCGGTTTCGCAAGAAACGCTGTCGTAGCACTGTTCAACGAGGGAAGAACTGATATCGTAAAAGAGGTTTCCAAGATGTTCGACGATATTAGGAAGGATCAGGCGTTACTTCTTCTCAATGAGGATCAACACCAATAGGCTACTTTTATCCCGGAAATTAGATCAACGAAGTTGTGGGTCTTACATCTTTTCCGGGATAACATAAAGAAGCGCATGATCCGAAATCTCCAGAACGTATGACTGTTCTGAATCTGAGACAGATAAATGTCAATCCTAGAGAAATCCGGGCCTCAAGGATTACCGGTTCAAAGTTTGTTCCTGTCCTACTGCTTTTCAGTAGCACCCCTTTACCGGAATTTATCTGCATGGAATCAGAAGGCTCTTCAATGGTTCCAGCACCTGCATTCTGGGAGCCCATCGAGAAATTATGCTATCGACTTTTCACAAATGTTGCGCAACGACCCTCTTCAGTCAGTGCCTATCCATAATGCAGTATTTCATCGTGCTCCGTTGAATGTTTTCACACATCCCCCAGCTTTCCGTTTTAGATCATTTGAAAATTTACTTCAATACTGAACTGAGCTGTTCGCCATGATGCAAGTTATGTTCTATAGTTGATACGAATTTTAGTGGCCTCCCAAAACAACTTCTTTATATCAATTTACGTTGCAGATTCATGCTGAGCAAGAAAGTGATGGTCATTAATATATCATCTTTTTACGATCAGGAGACCAGGACTAGAGGAAGAGAGATAGACCTGGATGAGTATGTAACAGAGAAGGACAGGGCGGTGCAGAGTTTCACATTCGGACCTGATTTCGTTAACGACCTGATGAAGGGGATTTCTCAAACTGTCGGAATCCAGTCGAGGCCAAACCAGAAGCTAATCCTGAGACTGACGGATGAGGAGTACGAATCGCTTGGGATCAAGTTCGAAGTCAACGACATCTACTCACTGACCTTTGAAGAGGGAAGAATAGAGTTCAGAAGGGACAGTATCTGATATTCAGTTTTCAGTTTTACAAAAGAATGGTAGTAAAATAAATCAATTTAATCTTGTACGAAATCTTTTAATATCCTAATTCCAATAATTACATAATGAAGGATGGGGAGCACCAAACTTTAGCCACTGCTTTAAACCCTGAGAGAATGGAGAGGGCTCTTGAAAGGGATAGGCAAGAAATAGAGATAGAGAACCAGATAGAAAAATTCAGAAACTTGAGCACATCATCCGTAGACAAGAAAGAAAAGGATGACATGATATGGAAGATCTCTAGGAGATATTACGAACTTGCCAATGGGATGGTCGAGGACGCCCTATATTCTGAAGCAGTCGATCTTTATTCCAAGTCCATAACAATATTGAAGAAAGGAAGCAACAGGAAAGCAGTAGATTCGTATTTTAATCGTGCAATCACGCTTGCAATGCTCGGATATCCGAAGATGGCACTGGATGACCTCAGGGCAATCTCAAGGATCAAGCCTGAAAAGGCAGATGTATACTTCGTCAAGGGACAGATATTCGAAAGTCTGGGGAAGGATAGGCTTGCAGAAAGGATGTACAGCAGAAGCCTTAGCATCGATCCGTCGTTCTACCGGGCAGCTCACAGTTTGGAGCACATCAGGCTTAGATAGTTGCTCTTAAGATTTGGCAAACAGCTGAAGGAATGCGCATGCGAAAACGGTGTCGGATGCGCTGGGCTGTTGATGCAATCAATCTTACCTCCAATCGGAAATATACGTAGAAAATAATTTTATTACCGTAAGAACTGTAGTAAATGGTGGACCTATTTGAACTATGTGAATTACTCGAGAGTACCTATAAAACATTATGAACCGGAGAGCAGAGTAAGGAGCTTAGATATTCAAACACTCGTGCCTTACACGCTCGAAGAAGTGACAGCAGAGGCTTCGAGGTGTCTCGGTTGTGGCCTATGTATAGAAGGCTGCCCAGCGAGAATAGATGTACCTGGTTTCCAGATAGCAGTCAGGAACGGTAACCTGGCGGAAGGGCTCAAGATCAACTTCGAGAAACTTCCTTTCGTCGGTGTATGCGGGAATGTCTGTCCCCCGAGGTCATTAGACGAGTGTGTTCTTGACGACAACAAAGGCCCGGTAGCAACCAGGCACATCAAGAGATTCATTTCAGATAACGTGGAAGATTACAGAAGCACTTTAGGGGTAGTGGTCAATGACCTCGGGGGACATCCCAGAGTCGCGATAATAGGCGGTGGACCCTCAGGGTTGTCAACAGCATTCTATCTTTCCATAAACGGAATCCAAGTAGATGTTTATGAGCAGACGGACAGACCTGGCGGAATGATGGTTCACGGCATTCCAGACTTCAGGCTTTCCAGAAGCACTGTTCAGAAGGAAGCCGACCACGTGCTTTCCTATGGAGCCCACATATATTACAACAAGAAGATAGGCAGGGACATAAAGTTCGAGGACCTCCTGCAGAAGTATGATGCAGTCTACATTGCCATAGGTAACTGGAGGCCATCCAGGACTAGAACCCCGGGAGCGGATCTCAAAGGAGTCTATCACGCACTCGATTTCCTTGGACAGATAAATAACGGGCATAAAATAGACGTCGGAGACACTGTAGCAATAATCGGAGGGGGATTCACTGCCTTCGATGCTGCAAGGATATCCCTTAGAAGCGGAGCTAAGAAGGTTATAGTTATGTACAGGAGGGCTGTCACAGACAGACCAGGTTATCCTTCGAGTAATGCAGAGGAAGAACTGGAAGAGGCAGAAGAAGAGAAGGTCGAGTTCATGTGGGAGGTTACACCGATACAGTACTATGGAGTTGATGGGAAGGTAAAGGGGATCAAGTACTGGAAAAACCAAATGGTAGACACAGGGAAGGGGAGGAGGGAACCTGTACCGATAAAGGACAAGGAGTATTCGGTCGAAGTGGACACTGTTGTCGAGGCGACCGGGCAGAAAGGTGATCTGTCATTCATACCAGAAGAGATAATGAAGAGGATTAGTCTGACACCTTCAGGGGATGTAATTGTAAATCAGTACAACATGACGACCTACCCAGGCATATTCGCCGGAGGGGACGTGACAAATGCAAGGAAGGATATCATAAGCGGCGTTGCCGACTCTGGGAGAGCCAGCATGGGAATACTCTTCTATTTCAAGGAGACTGGAAAGATAGAGAAAGTCCCTGCAAAGCTGGTAAACTTCGAAAGCGGCCCTTATGCAGAAAACTTCTACGCATAGGAGACCGACCCTTTAGCAGCAAAGGACAGAGGAAAATATATAACCCCATAACAGATTTTTGGAAAGGAGATGGGATCCTCCTGAGCCGGCACGGCCGAACCTTCTAACGAATGACGATTCCTACCTAGGAGAGATATTGATGGATGATACAATAAATGTGTTGGAACAGAGAAAGGAGTACCTGAGAGTTTTGAGGGACAAGATCCGGGCGGCAAAAATGGATCGGGACCTCTTCACCAAGAAACTTGAGGAGGTGGAGGGATGAATGATTATGAAGCAAAGAGGGAACTTTGGATCACAGAAATGGAGTTGGCATCTCTTAGGTTTGAATACTATGGTCTGATCACTGGAAACAGGATAATGGCGATTAAATTGTTCGGTTACAGGTCTCAGAAACCGGAAGATTTTCCAGAAGAGCTTACCAGGAGAATGGAATTCTACCTTAAGGATGGGAGAGAGTAGCAACTTAATTTCATTTTGACCTGATGATTTTTGACTCAAACCAGCCGGTGATTTCCTCAAGTCTTTTCACCCTGTTCTTGGGCTTACCACCCCTTGACAGGTCGTGATTTTCCCCCTTGAATGATATCATCCTCACTTCCGAACCCTGTTTTCTCAACTGAGTGAAAAGTTCGTAAGCCTGCCATATGGGACATCTGTAATCCTCCTCTGAATGTACTATAAGCAGGGGGGTCTTCACGTTAGTAGCAAATTTCAGAGGAGACTTGTTCCAGAAGTGTTGCAGGTCTTCGTATGGAGTCCCCCCTATCTGGTCAGAGTTGAACCTTGGGCCAATGTCGCTGGAAAAGTAAAATGAAATCTGGTCACTTATGGACCTGTCAGTTACTGCGGCCCTGAACCTGTCGGTATGACCTACAATCCAGTTCACCATGAACCCACCGTACGATCCCCCTATCACTCCCATTCCTTCCCTGCTCACACCGAAGTTGTTTATTGCAAAATCTGCAATCTCCATGATGTCCTGGTAGTCTCTCTCTCCGTAATGCCCCTTGATTTCCAGTGCGAAATTATCCCCGTAACTGTCGCTCCCCCTTGGATTTGAGTAGATTACGCTGAATCCCAAGGAATTCAGAAGGTGAAATTCAAACATGAATGCCTCCCCGTACGACGTCCTTGGACCGCCGTGAATCTCCAGAATGCTTGCGTCTTTCCTTCCTTTGAGGAACCAACCTTCGATTTCCATTCCGTCACTCGCCTTCATCTTGAAATTCCTTGCCTTTCTAAGTTCCCTCCTCTCCACCCTAGAATTTATAGTAGTAATCCTCCTGCTCTTCCCATCAAATTCGTATATTTCCTGAGGGAGGTTAGACGACTGGGCAATGTAGTAGATAGCATCACCTTTGAAGTCAAATGTGTCAACAGAAAAATCACCGCATACTATGGCCTTGAGCTCTTCCCCGATACCAACCCTGTAAATGCCTGCCCTGCCTCCGACCGTTGCCAAGAAGAATATGCTTCCGTCATGGGGAAGCATCGTCCTTGAATTGCCCATCCTTGAATCAGAGTTGACGGAGTTCTCTGGTGAGATGTCATATTTTTCCAGTAAGTTGGTGAGTTTCCTCCCTCTATAGGCATATATCTTTGAGCTCTCGAATATGCTGCGTTTCTGCTTGCGGAACTGGAAGTATAAAGTTCCATCTCTGTCGTACACCGGGTCGCTTACCCCTCCCTTCACATCCTCCATGAACCTGATTTCCCTGCTTGCGGTGGAAAGTATACCGATCCTGTTATCATATACATCCCAGTTTTCTGGTCTCACCACGACCGCGATGTCCCTTGTTGCAGGATCTACGGCAAAATCTACTATCTCGTCCTCCCCTTCCAGGATTGTTTGAACCCTTCCGTTGGGTCTTAGGTATACCAACTTGGACCCCACGCCTGGAAAGAAACCTTCACCGTTGAAATAAATTGGATACTTTTCAATTATCTTGAAATCTTCTGACTTTGGCTTATCCTGCGCCATCACATATAGCCCCTTTGAAGAACTGTCCCATTGCATCTTCTTCACAGTCATTTCAGTTTCCCAAACGGTTCTTTCACGACCTGACTCTATGTCCTTTACCAGTATTGTCGTCTTCTTTTCTTCCTTTACTGCATAAGCCATCCTGAATCCCGTCTGATCTATTACTGAATCTCTGTCCTCTCTGCCCCTCGTGTATTTTACGGCACCTGTCCCTTTCAGTTCCATGATCTCAGATTCGTATTTGTTAGCCTTTTCGATTGGCCTGAATTCTTCGAAGAATATTCTTCCGTTTGCCACATTCAAGTTTCCAAGAAATTTCATATCGTAGAAATCTTCCACTTTCAGCGAGGACATCATCCATCCAACTGTTTTCCTTATAAAAAATATACCTTAACTTCAAGAACTTCAGACCAAGGATGTTGACGAATTTCTTCTTTTGTTATAACGGAAATGTTATTAGTCTAAGATACCATTCGTGGCTGCTATAGAAGGGGAAAATATGGATTGGGGAATGAGTAACAGGCTGTCAAGGATGATAAAACCGTCGACTGGGAGGTCAGTTATGCTAGCAGCGGATCATGGGTATTTCATGGGCCCTACTCACAAGCTAGAGAACCCGAGAAGAATGCTGGAACCTCTACTGCCTTATGCTGACACCGTCGCTGTGACAAGAGGAGTTCTGAGGACATCAATAGATCCAAAATGGGATACCCCCATACTCCTGAGAGTATCGGGAGGGGCTAGTGTCCTCAAGGAGGACTTGAGTGATGAGGAGATCACGACGTCGATGCAGGATGCAGTACGTCTCAACGTCTCCGCTGTAGCAATTTCGATATTTGTAGGAACGGCGCACGAGAAACAGTCACTAGTAAATCTGTCAAAGCTCGTCAACGATGGAGAGGAGTATGGAATGCCGGTGATGGCTATCACTGCGGTGGGAAAGGAACTTGAGAAGAGGGATGCAAAATATCTGGCACTTGCCTGCAGGCTTGGCGCAGAGATAGGAGCCCACATAGTGAAGACTTACTACTGCGAGAATTTCAGGAAAGTCGCGGATGGAAGCCCCGTTCCTCTTGTTGTGGCGGGTGGACCAAAACTGAACACAGAACTGGACGTTTTCAATCTTGTGTACAACGCCCTCCAAGAAGGTGCAGTTGGGGTTGATATGGGAAGGAACATCTGGCAGCACGAATATCCAGTTGCGATGATCAAATCCATCAGAGCCATTGTTCACGAGAAGGCTACGGTCAAAGAGGCACTTGACATATTTCAGGAGAGCAAAGGGAAATCAAAGTAAATTCTCCGTTCGGTGCGAGAGGAGGTACTCCACTTCCAACTCCCACTGAATTATGCCTGCTCAGGCGTTTTTTAATTTTATTTCCTTTCTAAGCTCAGCCCTCAACCGCCCAAGTTCTTCATCCCTTTCGTTGAGGAACCTGAACACACCACCAACTGATGGGTTCACCTGCTTTACTAGTCTCACCATCTCCCTGCTTATGTGCCTCAGGTCAAAATGAGCTTGAGGCGTTGACCTCAGCTCAGTAAGGTACACCAGTTCCCTCAGATTGATGGTCAAAATAGAAGGGTGCTTGTGGGCAAAAAGGACCACATATTGAGCCGATCTAGGGTCCTCGGAATATATCTCATTGAACAGCTTGTTCGATTCCTTCACTGCCCTGTGGTACTCCTTCGATAGATCCTCAATCTTTGAAATGATCGGAGGTACGTCGTAGCCATATCGTGTGCTGAGCGGCTTCCTCTGGATAGTCAGCGAACGGTGCCTCTGCAGGTCTCTGAAGGCTCCAAAATTGGTGTTTACCTCATACGAGTAATTGACATGCTCGAACGATCTGTCCAGCTTGTTCCTCCTGTTTCTCCTGAGGGATGCTATCTTGTCTATAATCTCCTTCTTATTTGATATCGCAAGTGAAGAGAAATAGCTTTTCAGGGATTCGTAATCGCCTCCTGTTCTTTCGAAGTGGTAAGCTGATACGACCTTGTTCAAAACTGTTTCATCTTCCTCCCATCCTACAAGCTTAACGACATTGCTGAAAGATGCAGTTGAAACGTCAGGACTTACAGGAACGAAGTTCTTCATGCCCTTAAGGTAATTCACGTTCTCTAAACCGTGGGGATTTTCAACATTCTCTATCAGCCTTGGAAAGGAGAGCTTCAACTCCGCAAGTAATTCATCGTAAAGGATATCCGCCTCATTGAGCCCTGAAACCCTTAGCCTTTCAAGGAGGTGAGAGAAGGCACGCGCGTTTCCGCTTATTCCCACGTTTGTGAGGGTGGAAGCTGGTAGGAGGAAACGTGTCTCATCCAGGGCCCTGCTACGAACAGAACTGTCATAGGCCTTTCTCATAACTTCTTCAGTAATATCCTCCTCGCCTGGCTTTGCCTCCTTACCGTCTGGAAGATAGAATTTCGTTTCCTCGAATGGATTGCTTTCCTTGATGTACTTTGTGACTCCAGAAAATACTGTACTGTAAAGCTCAAAGAGTGAGTTGTTGAACTCTTCATACCTTGATCGGAATCTTTCTGGAATACCCGCACGATCAGCCTCCAGGAAGAGATACCTTCCGTTCCTCTTTTCCCTGTAGGAGACGTACCTTGAACTCTTCTCAAGATATGAAAGCCCTAACCTGCTCTCTTCCAAAACTTTTGAGAGGACATTGCTCACGTTCTGAATCCCAACCTGGGCAGTCGCAAGTTCAGCAACTGACTCGTCCCCATATTCCAGGAATACCCTCTCGTAGAATTTCTCTGCTCTGTCCTCAACGCCCGCAAACTCCTTGTCCCACAGGTTCCTGAGGTCCAGCTCCCGCGTCCTGCTGTATCGTGACATCAGCGCCCCCCTGTCTATCATTTTCTCGCAAGTGATCAGGAATACGTCTTTGTCCCTATTGGAAAAAGGGTCCATGCAAGTATAAGTTCAATTCCGATTTATTTTTTCTCTTTTGACTTCCCTGTTATAAGCGTATCAAATTCCTTCCTCCCTTTATAAATCTATTTTATTGTGTGTGCATTTGCAGTTCATGAAGTTTAGCTTGGATGAGAATGAAAAGAGGATGCTGGACAAGAGGGTGAAAACTTCAAGATATCTTGGTGCAGACGAAAATCTTGTTCTTCATGGAGGGGGAAACACTAGCGTTAAGCTCAAGGTACGCAACATGATAGGAAAGGAGGTTCCTGCTCTATTCGTCAAGAGCTCCGGATCGAACCTTGCAACCATCAGCCCTGAGGATTTCACCGCTATTGACATGGATCACCTCCTTGAGGCAAAATTGCTGAAGAGCATGAACGACGAGGATATGTCGTCCTTCATCAGGAGTTGCATGCTGGATCAGGATCAGGCTTTTCCATCCGTCGAGGTCTTCATGCACGCGTTCATATCTTCGAGGTTTGTAGATCATTCACACGCTGATTTCATCGTTGCGTTGACAAACACGGAAATGGACGACAAAGAAATCTCGGACATCTTTAATGAAAAAATTCTGGTTATACCATACGTTCAGCCGGGGTTCCAGCTTGCAAGGTATTTTCTTGACACAATCGAGGAAAAGGACCTTTCAAATTTTGCAGGGGTGATACTGAGAAATCATGGCCTGTTCACGTGGGGTAACTCGGCAAGTGAGAGCTATGACATGCACATTAAGATCGTGAAAGAAGCTCAGGATTTCATACAGAGTAAGTGGAATGGGGTTAAGCTCTCCTCACTGGAGAAGAAGAAAGAAGAAGAAATGATAGAATTCCTTCCGAAGCTGCGAGGACTTCTCGGCAAGAAGGGGAAGAAAATACTCACATGGGACAGCTCTCCGGAAGCAGTAGGATTCTCCCTGAGCCCAGATGCTGGGAAATTTTGTTCCCTGGGCCCGGCAACCCCTGACATGCTTGTAAGGATGAAGAAGAACTACCTCTACATAGATGATCTCTCAAAGACAGAAGAAATGATTGCAGACTTTGTAGAGGCCTACCAGGAGGAGTTCAAAAGATTTGTCAGCCCTGAAAGGAGCATGCATGACCCCAGCCCATCAGTCATGGTTCTGAAAGGATATGGGATAGTGACCGCTGCGCCAACAAAGAGGGAAGCGGACATACTCAGAGATGAGGCTATCCATTCATTCAGGGTAGCTTCTGCAGCCAAAGCGATATCAAAGAACAGATTCATATCAGACCAGCAGTGCTATGACATGGAGTACTGGCCCTTCCAGGAGGCAAAGCTTGCAAAAATCAAGAGGAGCGAACTTGAAGGATTTGTGGGTCTTGTAACAGGTGCCGCTAGTGGTATAGGTAAGGTTACTCTTGCCAGGTTCTCGAAGGAAGGCATCCAGGGGATAGGCAGTGACATAGATCCAAAGATTTCAGAAGTTTGCAAGGAAATTGGGAACAAGGCTTATCCACTCAACTTTGACATCTCCAGTGAAGATGCAGTAAGACAGGCATTCAGGGACATCGTCAGGAACTTCGGAGGGATAGATGTAGTTTTCAACAATGCGGGATACCTCAAACCTTCCCCTCTGGATGAAACAACCATTCAAGATCTCAGGAAGCACGTGGAAATCAACTCTATCGGTACTTTCATTGTTACTAGAGAGGCATTCAAGATCATGAAGAAGCAGGGGACTGGGGGAAGTTTTGTTTTCAATGTGACCAAGAATGTTACCAATCCAGGAGATGGGATGATGTCATACGGTACTTCGAAGGCATTTGCAGCTCAGCTGTCAAGGTACGTAGCACTGGAAGGGGGAAAGTTCGGCATAAGGAGTAATGTCGTGAACCCGGACAAGATATTTAGGGAGTCCAGGATATGGGAGGGCGGCGTGCTCGAAAACAGAGCCAAGGCCAAGGGAATCACCCCTGAAGAATACAAAAAAGGGAACCTTCTCCGTGTCGAGGTACTTCCAGAACACGTTGCGAACGTGGTAGTTGAACTGATCAAGGATGACGTTTTTGGTGCCACAACTGGAACAATGATACCGATAGACGGGGGTATAAAGTGATCTGTAAAACTCACTGCAGTCAGTTTGAAATCTGGTTTGAAGCGCGGCAGGTCAGAAAAAGTATATAAACCGAATCTGATTGAAAATCCATGGCAAGCGAACTTAAAGTTGGGGACAGAGCTCCTGATTTTGAACTCCCCCCTGGTAGCGGAAAGGGAAAACTATCAGATCACAGGGGAAACGTGGTTGTTGTCTACTTCTACCCGAAAGACGACACACCTGGATGCACAACCGAGGCTTGTAACTTCAGGGACAACTATGAAGATTTCAAAGCCAAGGGAATTCAGGTTATTGGGGTGAGCGTTGACTCCGATAAATCCCACAAGAAGTTTGCCGAAAAATACGGACTGCCATTTGTGCTTGCACCTGATGTCTCAAAGGACATTTCAAAGAAATATAATGTGCTTGGACTCAGATCAGCCAACCGAGTCACGTTCATAATTGATAAGGAAGGGAAGATAGCGCACATCTTTCCCAAGGTGAGCCCAAAGGGGCATGCCGTAGAGGTTCTGGAGAAGATAACGGAGCTGGGCCTGGTTTCCTAGTTTTTGCGCTGTCCTAACCACCCTGAGTTTTGCTGACTTCCGTCTAAGGCCTGCTGATCGGTTCCAGATGGCGGAGGAGGCGTCTGGCCAGCATTCTTGTCCCTCCTCTTTCTTGACGTAGAAAGCGCCCTCGCGAAGAATGCGAACGCGAGGTAAAAGAGGAAAGTTATAAGGAGATAGCTCAGGATCAAACTCTCAGAAAGGTAGAGTATTACACTCGTCGAAGAGATCAGGACAGGTCCGAGAAACTCTGCATAAAAGGGTTTGGTTGAGTTGTTCTTGAGGAACAGGGTCATGTTCACTACATATGCGTGATTTGACAACTGTCCCGCATTCCAGGAATATGTGTAATTGGAAGCTGAGCTGCCGAATGTAATATTTTGCGATTGAATTGTGGACCCTGTGAATAAATCTACTAGCCTCAGCTTCCCGTTTGTTGATATGTTTGCCGATGGGAGACTGAAGTTGAAGAGGTAGTTCCCACTCTCATTGTAATATCCATAATGAATGTCGTATGTCGTAGAATAGGCTTTGAGCGGCGCAGTTGTCTCGTGGGGGGCTCCTGTAAATGAGTCAGATATGCCTGCCATTGCAATGAAGAATGCCACGACGATTGCTATGAATCCATAGAATGTCCTGTCTGAAAAGCGCCAGAGTTTGGTATAATGGAATATCACCAACAGCAGTACCGGAATCAACAGATAAAGGAAAGTGATGTAAAATGACAGGTAGAGAAGGATTGCTGATACCACCATGCCTATCGCCATTCCATAGAGGCCATTCCTTCTCCGTTTGCCGGTGAGTCCTTCCCACATTTGAATCTTGAAGGCCAAAGAGGCTAATTAATATTGTTGAAGCTGCTCATAGGTAGTGCATTTCACCATGATTGGCGTGAAGGGTTTTTATTACGACCTTACACCATCTTCAGGGAAACTCAGGAAGGAAACTGATGATTTCTACGTCGAAGAAGTGTTCGACAACCTGGAGAAGAAGCAAGACGGAAAAGTACTCGTGCTCAAACTCAGGGCAAAAAACTGGGAGCATAACAGGTTAATAAGGTTCGTAGCAAGGAGCCTGCACGTTTCACCAAAGAGGGTCTATTTTGCAGGGACTAAGGACAGGCGAAGCGTCAAAGTCCAGTACCTGAGCATACCTGGAATAGAATACAGGGATTTCTCGTTGAACGACGTAGAGGTCCTCGAACACTTCTACATGGATCGTCCTCTCACAATCGGCTCCCATAGGGGGAACAGGTTTGATATTAAAGTTTCCGACTGCCAACCAGATATATTCGGATTCAACTGTAATGTTGTCAGAACCAAGGGCATTGTACCAAATTACTATGGCCCCCAGAGGTTCGGCTCCCTGAGACCAGTAACTCACCTCGTCGGTAGAGAGCTACTGAAAGGGAATTACAGTGAGGCTGTAAGAATATTTGTCGGGTATCCCGGGGAGGACAGATTTGCGGAAATAAGGAAGGAGTATTTCGATAACCCTGACCCAGTGAAGGGTCTCCAAGATTTCCCGACCTCACTTGACATCGAAAGGAAGATGATGGAGCATCTTGTGACCCATCCCGAAGACTATTCTGGGGCAATAAAGCAACTTCCAGAAAATCTAGTCTCCATGTTCATCCATGCATATCAAGGATTCATTTTCAACATGATACTGAGCAGGAGACTTGAAATTGACAAATCGATCATGATAGGGGACATTTACAACATGAAGGAAGGTGTCGTGAGGGTCAATAACCTGAATAGAGAGCGAATAATCTCTGCATTTGAAAGGGGGGATGGTTCCCCCACAGGTCTTGTTGCTGGATACGATACGGAATTTGCTGGTGGAACTCCTGGGGAAATAGAAAAGGAGGTAATATCAAGTGAGGGAGTGAAAACGACAGATTTCAAATTGCCTTTTGGGCTCAGTTCCAGGGGGGAAAGAAGGGACCTGTTCCTTAGGATCCAAGACATGGATTGCGTGGAATCTCATGTCAGATTCATGTTGCCGCCAGGAGGGTATGCGACGTCTGTGCTCAGGGAGATAATGAGGGTGGATGAGATGGGAAATTACTAGCTTTTCTTGTAGACGGTCCCGCATGAGTTGCACCTATGGATATCGTCGTAGAGAAGATTTGAATCGAGAGACCCACATCTGGGACACTTCGAAGGACCGTTAGAATTGAGTTGACCGTATCCCGAACCCGTTGCAGAGGAAGCGGCCGGTGTTGCTTCTGCACCTACAGCTTTTCTCCTGTTTATGAGGTTCACCAGTTTCGCTATGTACATCACTGTTACTACCGCACCCGCAACAAGGAAAACAAGGATGAATACAGAATAAAGATCAGTCGTTCCTGCTGTAGCAAGTGGGCTCCCATAAACGTTTGTCATGACCACTCCAGGCGAATCAACTGAAAAATGGAAGAGCACGTCTGCATACAACCCGAACCTCATGTAGAGGACCCCCAGGAAAACACCTCCCAGAGCTGCCTGAGGTATCTTGGAGATGCTCCAAGAACCCGCGTGGGCTATTCCGAAAATTAGAGACGATATGACCAGGACAACTATTTCTGGCTTCCCAAATCTGTATCCTCCGCCCCATATAATCCTCCACCAAGGAAGCTTGTTTGGCCTCGATGGCGACCTCTTGCCGTGCACACTCCATGAATAATATATGAAAAGAGGGATTCCTACGTATGTCACCCTGGAAATCAGTTCTTCATAAAGGCCAGCATTAGTTACAGAGAAGAAGTAAGAGAGGAAGTGACCTGTCCCCGATGTGAACGGGGAAGTGATGGGGTGCCCCAAGTAAGCCACAACCACAATGTAAACGTAAGAGAGGAAGAGATTCAGGGCAAAAAACTCAGAAATTTTGTAGAGAGACGAATTAGCGTATTCCTGGACTGAGCCATACAACGAGATTATAAGAAATACAATCACCGCTGCTGTGACTACCCCTATCCAAACTGCCCAGAAGAGGTATGGCGGGTAGAACAGACCAACGGCTTCGGGCAGCCCTATTATAACGTATATCGGAAAAGCGGGATTGGCTGTCGGACCCTCGGTAAGACTTGCTATCGCACCGAATTTGGAAGGATAGATTGAAAGGGTCATGACTATATCTACAATCATAGTGACGACCCAGAGTATACCTAGTACGGCTACAAATGCAACGTACCCCTTATTCATTAAGTTACCTTCGTTGACCTCGAGAGTAATATATCATTTAATACAGTTGCGGCAGATTCCATCGGGCCGTCGTGATCCGTGAATAGAGTTATGTGGTTCATGACGTCTGTATTGAACCTTATGACCATTGCCGGTCCGACTGCATTTGAGTAGATGCCTTTTCCGTCAATCTTTCTGTATTCCACAGTAACCCCAGCCGAATTGACCTCAGTCACCTGTCTCACACCCACTGCGACCTCACTCTCCTTCGCCTCGATGCGGGCATCCTTGATATTTGCATCAGAACCGAAAATTCTCCTGTGAAGAATAGTCCCTTTTCTGGCCGAGTCTATTCCCGCCAAGTCATCCCTCTGGTCCTTTTCCGCTATCCCCAGTCTGGAAGCTTCTGCTCTTGCTGACATCTGAGTCTTCCCCAATTCCATCTGTGATATCACAAAGGTGCTAGTTGCGTTGAAGATTCCATCCACTGAAACTATCTTTGCAGGTTTCATGCAATAGTCCATCAGATTGAATACGGGCAGGCCTCCGCAGACTGTAGCCTCATATCTCAGGGACATCTTCATCTCCCGTGCGGTACCAATCAAGTCTACGTCCGATACAAGAACACTCTTGTTTGCTGTTACGACCCCCTTCTCGTTCTCGAACGCTTTCAAGACGTGCGATATACCCGGCCGGCCGTCTTTGGTGCTTTGCGTGATCTCGACAACGATATCCGATTCAAGGTCGGAGATTGCGCTCAAGGCACTTATTTTTTCAAAAGATTCCAACGTGCGCAACCCTCCTCCTTCTTTTGCCTGGATGATCGTGGTGAGGGGCATACCGTCAGTGATCACCGTCCCTGTGGTATCGCTCACCGAGACGACCTCTATTTTCTCCCCTATTTCCTGCCTTATCATGCTGCCCTTCTCGTTTATAAGTTTCAGTAGGTTCTTCCCTATTGAGCCCAAACCGATTAACTGGACTCGCATGCTTGTGTTATCTCGTTGGACATATTTACTTTTGTTAGCTACAAACAGAAATGTTAAATCGTCGTAATTTAATGGTCCGTTATGAGCGAAGACAGGGTGCTCCCCTCGCTAGCAAAGAGCACGGATGAGTACATGGCGGCGTTCGAGCTATCAGAAGACGGGTACCTTGAGGAAGCGGAAAAACACGCAAAGAAGTCAATTGAGATCAAGAAGAACATAGATGCCCTCATTCTCCTCATAGACCTGCTTGAAAGGCAGAACAAGGATTCTTCAGCGTACCGAAATATGCTCGTTGAAGAATATCCGACAAATCCGGATACTTACAGAAGGCTATTCCTGTCTAATTTCAATTCCAACAAGGAGGAGGCACTGTCCGATATCAACAGGGCGATAAATCTCCTCAAGAAGCCAGTCTATTATCACGACAAAGCGAGACTCCTTCTCTCGATGGGCAGGTATCTCGAGGCTCTTGCATCTGTGGACTTAGCCATAAAGATGGAAAGCAGGAATAAATCTTACTGGAACCTGAGAGCAGAAATACTCGTCAAACTTCAGAAGATAAACGATGCAAAGGAATCGTGCGAGGTTTCTTTGAAGATAGACCAGAGGGATAGAGACGCCATCGTCACGCTTTCTCGTATTTATATAGATTCTGGAGAGAAGGAGAAGGCTAGGGAATTGCTTCTCAGGGTAGAGAGAAGGGATGAAGAAATAAAAAGACTTCTGGAGGAGTGTATATCCTAAGCCCCATACTTCTCAGCAAGGTTGGCTGAGCTGAGCAGGACATTCATCAGGTCACTTCCTCGAAGTCTAAGGTAACCGTCCTTCGCACTTATCTCGTCAAACTTCCCGACTCCGTCCTTCCTGCAACCAGGATAACGAAGCAGAATGGGCACGGGATCAGATGTGTGTTCCTTGACGCTTGCAGGAGTTGAGTGATCGCCTGTGAAGCATATGACCGTATTTTCCTTGACCTTCATTACAGTCTCACTCATCGCAGCATCTATCTTTTCTATGAAATCTCTCTTCTCCACACCGCTGCCATCATGTCCCGCTATATCAGTACCCTTGACATTAACTAGAACAAAATCCACCTCATTCAATGCCTTTATGGCCGATTCAAATTTGGCCTTTACGTTGGTATCAGTGGAACCGGTTACTCCGCTTGGGGTGAAGTCCTTCAAACCGACCAGTCTGCATATCCCCGACACCAATGCAACTGCTGCAACATACCCTCCCTTTATGGAATACTTCTCATTAAAACTCGGCAGTCTCGGTACGGATCCTCCGCCCCTGAACAGAATTGCGTTTGCCTCCTTCAGACCCTCGGACTTTCTTTTCAAGTTAACCGGCTGCTCCTTCAGAATCTTCAAAGAACGTTTGTAAAATTCATTCAGTATTCTTGCTGTTTTCTTTCCATCCTCTGCAGTCGCGACGATCTCTTTCGGCTTAAGGTTTTCCGAGTGGGGGTCGTTATCCGACACGTTGGTTGTTATCCCTTCCCCTCTCAGTACTAGCGCGGCTCTATGCTCCGTCCCCTCCTTGAACAGTATTTCAACATCCTCTATCCTCATATTGAGCGGTTTCGCCAGTTCCGACGTCCCCTCCCTAATTCTTCCTGCCCTTCTGTCCGTTACCACTCCATCGTCATCCACTGTTGCAAAATTTGCCCTGAAGGCAACATCTCCTCCCCTAAGCGTTAACCCTGTTCCCATTGCTTCAAAAGGCCCTCTTCCTGTGTAGTACTTAAAAGGATCATATCCTAGATAGTTCAGGTGTGACGTATCAGATCCTGGGATAACTCCTGGTGCAATAGGATCTATCAGGCCTATCATTCCCTCCTTAGCCAGGGTATTAAGATTTGGTTTATTTGCAGCCTCTAGCGAAGTCTTCCCGTTGAGTCCGCTGAAAGGCCTATCCCCGAGTCCGTCTGAGATGATCAGTAGAATTTTCATCAATCTATAATATAACTGAATAAAATAAGCTTACCGTAGATACACTGCGGCTGCAATAGCTGTCGCAAATACTGCAGACCAAAAGTTCACAGAAAATTTGGTCATATAGCCTCTGTTTTCGAGAGTTTCTCCCAGCACCGAATCAAAGAGGCATCCCGCAAAGGCTAGAAGTCCTGAGGTCAGTATCACCTCTAATAATGATACTATTGGAACGGAATACAGCACCCCATAGATGACAAAGCCGAGAAGTGAATAGAATATAGGAAATACTAATGCCACCGCCGTCCCGAGGATGGAAATTCCGCCGTTGATTCCTGTCTCCGCTGGTTTGAGCGTCAGAATCATATATGTGTTCTCGTCAAGCGAGCCTATTTCAGATGCAGCCGTATCAGAAAGAATTGTTCCGAGGGCTACGATATACAGGAAGAATACCAGACCTGGATTTATGTTCCAGAATGTCATCAGCGATATTGCCGCCGGGAGAGCTCCTGCTGCAAGCACGTTCTTTGCCCCCCTCTCTCCTTTCAGTCCTTCTTGAAGGCTCCAGGACTTCTTCCTCTCGAATCCAGAAAGCGTTGAGATGTATGAAAGCCCGAGGAAAAGAAAGAGCATCACGAAATAGAGCCAGCCTCCCCCTATGATGATCAGCGAACCAACTACGCTGGCCGCTATTGCTCCTTCCCTGCTAAATGCCTTGATCCTTAGACCCAGTACGAATAGCAGCGGAATCAATATTAAGAGGACAAAGTTGTATTCATCCATCTGAGACTTACAAATTCTGGCATTTTATTTAGCATTTCTGATATTTTATAGATGCGGTTTCAAGGGTTGCACTCTGCAAAAGTGTTATAACACCATTCACAATTTCTGCTAGTGCCCACCAACGAGATTCGAAAGTGCATGGTCCACGGCTACTACAGGGGGCATGACTGCCCATCCTGCGGAGAAGAGGGGAAATTCATCCTCTCGGACGAAGAAGTGGATATGCTCGGAAGAGTCATAACTGGGATACTGAGGCACAAACCAGAAAAATATCACCTCGAGATTTCTGATAAAGGATATGTTAACCTAGACGAAATGGTTCAGGAAATCCGTTTCTATTACAGGAGATTCCACTTTGTTGGTCCCTCTCACATATTCGCTATCGTATTGACGGACCAGAAGGGAAGGTATCAGCTGAGCGACAACAAAAGGTACATCAGGGCTACATACGGGCACTCGATAGATGTCGATCTTACTGATCTACCAACCGATGGTGTACCGGAAATCCTCTACTATCCAACGAACAAGGAAGAATTTGAAATACTGAGGGAGAACGGCATACTCCCATCTGACAGAAGATGGATCCATCTGTCCAGCTCAAAAGAAAAGGCGTATATTGCCGGGTTGTACCATTTCGATTCTCCACTTGTTATTCCAATAATGAGCGGAGCTGTAAAGGAAGGAGGCGAAAACATATACCACGCAGGACAGGAAGTATTCATATGCAAGTTCGTGCCTCCGCAGAGCATGCAGGAGCCAGAAGAATACGACGGACAGATAGACGAAGAGACCTTGAAAGAAATCAAGATATCGAAGGAAAGAAAGACGAGAGTGAAACAAGAGGGCTGGTAGATCAGCGGAAGATCGCCTGCTTTGCAAGCAGGAGGTCCGGGGTTCAAATCCCCGCCAGTCCACTCAGAAATGTTAACAGATTTAAAAGAAGTTTTTATGATTTTTATACTCTCTGACTCGGCTGGCATCCCGTATTCTGCTTTATCCGGGAAGGGCATTCTATTCTAGGTTTATTGTTACATTTTGTTTTTTTAATTTTTCTAATTCCTGAAATTCGTATCTCGAAATGGCTCTTACTCTGTTGCGGTTTTAAGTTATTTCATCAAGAAATAATTATAGACTCTCTGGAGATGGAATTTGTGTCTTTGATAGAAACCATTAGTAGCCTCATTCATTGTCATATAATCAGCTATCGCCTTCTTCACGTTTCTTTGATATAGTGAGTTCAGTCCACTTAGGAGTAGTGCCGAACCTATTCCCTTCCTCAAATGTTCGGAAGCCACGGCAATGTCAAAATCACCAAATTCGTCATGCCGCCTCTCAGCTATAATATGTCCTGCGAAGCCGTTGGGAGTTTCTGCTATCAGAGTCTCGCATTCAGGCTTGTTTACCCATTCTCTATAAAACTCAGTGCCATGGTGGGTGTTGTAATAGAGCTCGTGAAGACCCTGTATGTCTTGCTCATCTCCCTCTTGATAAGGTCGGATATTGAAACCATCGGGAATTTTTACCTTTAGCGGTTTTGTAAGATTTCGCACAGCAAGTACCATTCCGTTTTGCCATTTGAGGCCTAGTTTCATCGCAAGGGCATTGGCAAAGCAATTATCTATAGGTGCGCGGATTCTTAGAGGTCTTTCAATATGTTCAAGTACCTTTTCAAATTCCGAAATCCTCCTGATGTCGTGATTTGAAAGGACGCCTTCTGGACCATACCACCCTTGAATTGGGCACCATAGCTCTTCTATTGTCATTATTCCATAAACCCGTCGTGCAAGAGCGAATCCTCTTTTCATTCCATCTTCGCTGAATATCCAAGCTATCCCTCCTTGTCTTTTCATTTCTGTCGGAGATAATGAAGAATACTGCCAGAATATCTCATGAAGTCGTCCACTATTCCAACTCTCACACATGTCTATTATGGATTGGAAATCGTCTGTTGCATCCCACCTCCATCTGGTCATCAAGAATCATTTGCCTCTTATAATAAAAGTTTCGCACCGCAATAGGAGGTACTTCAACAGCAATGTTAACTTGCTTGGGGTCCATTCTCCTGGTAGTCTGGAGTTGAAACCTCCATGAGTCTACTACGGGTGATCCACAGTTCTCCTTGTTAATGCCTTCTTTTTTCCCTATTTGTCTCGTCTTGACTTTGAAACTCGTTCCTAGTCTGTCACCATTGGATCAGACGTATGCGATCACTTTGGACTCCTTTTGGCGATTGTTCGATGAACACTAACCTCAATAACCAAGTCGACATAACGAGGAGGTATAATTAGATGAAATTTGAAGGACTGGGAATAAGGTCTGAACTCACCTCTTCCCTTAACAAAATGAGTTTTTTTAACCCAACTGAAGTTCAGGAGATAGCTATCCCCTTGATTTTAGATGGACAAGACATATCTGTAAGGTCAAAGACGGGATCGGGCAAGACAGGAGCATTCCTAATACCCATAATTAATAATTTAGGAAGCAGTAATTTGCTTGAGGCGATAATAATAGCCCCTACAAGGGAACTCACGCTTCAGGTCGCCGATGTAGCTAAAAAGATAGGAGCTGTATACAAAAAGAAAGTCGTTACGGTTTACGGTGGCTCTTCTATGAGTGCGCAGATAAACGCCCTAAGGAGTGGTGCTAACATAGTGGTTGGGACTCCTGGGAGAGTTCTAGACCTCATAGAAAGACGAGAGCTCCGCCTAAGTAACTTGAAATTTGTTGTACTGGATGAAGCAGATGTAATGCTTGATATGGGGTTTATTGATGATGTAGAGATCATATTATCTCATACTCCTAAAAAGAAACAGGTACTCCTCTTTTCTGCGACAATGCCGAAGGAAATTGTAGAATTGGCGGCAAAGTTCATGAATGAGAAAAGAAAGAGCATCATAGTTGGAGATGAAAAACAGGAGATAGTCGGCAATGTGTCTCACCTCTATGGCGTTGTCCAGCAAGATTACAAATTTTCACTCTTGATGGCATACTATTCAGAATACGAACCGAAAAAGTCTATCATATTTACGAATACGAAGAACATGGCTGACAGGATTGCTGGAACATTGAAAGAGAGAGGGCTACGGGTTTCACTTCTCCATGGTGGAAAATCACAATCAGAAAGGGAAAGGGCACTCAATGCCTTCAGAGGTGGAGAAGACGTTTTAGTTGCAACTAACGTTGCGGCACGAGGTCTTGATTTTCCAGAGATCACGGACATAATAAATTACGATGCGCCTGACGATCCCGTTGCTTACATCCACAGAATCGGAAGGAGTGCAAGAATGGGCAAGAAAGGTAGGGCATTCACCATAATCAACGACACCCAAAGAATCTTGATTGCTGAGATAAAGAAGAGGGCTAATATAGAAATCAGGAGAGTGGAGATTGATATAGAGCCATTCAGAAACTTAAAAGTGGTCCCTCGTGGACGTCCTAGGCCCAACAGGAATGAATCTCTAGGCGAGAGACAGAAAGGGTACACCGGAAGAAGAGTGAGACAAAGAAATTCTATTCATAAGGGTCGCCCAAGATGGTAACCTTGACATCCTCCACAGGGACACTCTATTGAAGCTTCTGGTTCAGTGCATATTCCGTAGGATCGTTAATCTAAAGACTTAAGATAATGGTCTTGTGTCTTTTGAATTTCCTTCTATCGTAAATGTAATCATTCTTTTCCAGGGCTGATAAAGAGCTAAATATCCAGGAATATAACATTAAATTATGAATGAGTCTATAAATATTGACAGCATTCCTAAGGGTGGTCCATACTCTCACGCCGTAGTCTCAGGGAACTTTATATTCCTTTCTGGGCAGACGGGTCAGGTCCCAAATGAAGTACTGAACTTTGATCAGCAGTTTGAAAATGCAATCGACAAGATCAAGAAAGTACTGGAAGCCGCCAATTGCACCCTAGAGAATGTAGTAAAAATTTCAGTTTATCTTGCATACAAAGGTGATTTCCATAGAATGAATAATTTGTTTGGCAAGTATTTTCCAAACAATCCTCCAGCTAGGACAACTCTTGTGACCGGTTTTGCTGCAGAGGGGGTCCTGGTAGAGATTGACGCTACAGCTACAAAATGAGAGGATAAGGGAAAGTACTAAGGAAACAAATCACTCGACATTATTACTTTAGCAAATTCGTTATCGATAGAGATCAGATTAATTTTGTGCACTTCCTCTGCTGATATGACGTTACCTTTTGAATCCTTCCTGTCGAATGTGGCACAACCGTCTTCTATCACAAAGCTTCTGAACCCCAGGTTTCCTGACATCCTTACAGTTGTACTCACACAGTGGTCGGTTACCAATCCAACGTAGAACACTTGCGGGTCTTTTATTTTCCGAAGAGTGCTTTCGAGATCAGTTCCTATAAATGCGCTGTTGACGTGCTTGGTTATCACGCGCTCTCCAAGTATTGGTCTTGCTTCATCCTTGAACTCGAATGTTGATGCACCATCCCTGAAAAGGGAGTTGGGATTCATAGAGTCATGTCTGACGTGGATGATTCTCTTCCCTCTCTTCCTGAACTCGTAAATAACTTTTGAGATCACCCTCTCTGCATCTGGATTATTTCTCCTGCCGAATATTGGATCATTCCATGCCTTCTGCACATCTATTACTACTAGTACTGAATTTTCTTCTAACTTGACCATGTGTGAATCATTCCTATAATTCGCTACTACAGTTAATATGTTGTCATCTCCATGAACTTACTCATGGAAGGTCTTGAGGAGCAGTGAACGCAGCACAGTAACAGTCATGGAACGGAGATCTTATAATACGTAATCCCCTCGCTCGATCGTTTGCATCCATCAATGTCTGAATGCCGTTACAGAGTGCCTTCATTCAGTCGCTCCGTGACACGTATAGATGATCCATATCACCAGCTCTTCTACAGATGGCAATAGAAGTTTCGTTGCTTGACCAATTTCAATTGTTTGATTGATATATTGCAGTTGAACAAATCTCTGATTATACTTAGTAATTCTGCTAATCTGTCAATCGTGTATCGCAAATAGTTAAATTCTCAGAGTCTTTTTCCTTTAATCTTACTTGCCGAGGTAGCCTAGTCCGGCCAAGGCGATAGATTCGAGATCTATTGCTCGTGAGAGCTCGGGAGTTCAAATCTCCCCCTCGGCGTACAATTATAGAAACCATTGAAACATGCCTAGAAAGACATTGCTATTATGGAGTCAATGCTATTTATCTCCGAATCTTTCTGTTTGTATACCTGCAGAGGTACTAAGTAGGTCATTTAAAATTTTTTGTCTGGCATAAATACCTTCGACGAAAAGGATAAAATAATCGTAAGATGTTTAGAAGCCTCCAGAATGCCACCGTAGCTCAGTCGGAAGAGCAGCTGATTTGTAATCAGCAGGTCGGGGGCTCGATTCCCTCCGGTGGCTTCTTCCCTATTCTGCGGTATCTTTTGCCTCCAGAGCGTTAGTCATTTCTATTCCACTGTACCACGACCTTGCTCTACTGCTACCTACAATTGATATTACTGTAGAAATGAGCAGGACAGCAAGAAATATCACTATCGAAATCCTTGCAGGATTCCCTTGGGACGTATCCGCAATGAAAGAGAATGCCATTGTGACGGCCAGTATCAGGGTTGAAAGGAGTGCTATAGAAAGCGACCAGGCCTGCTTTGATGCATATGAGAGCCTCATAAGAGATAAGCCACCTATCACCTGGATGAACATATAGGAGAATGATACTATCGCTGCGATCATCACGAACCCTACAAAATTCCCAAGGAAGTAGTTGGTTACCAATATGATGACACCCTCAATCGCAATAAATGAGTAGATAAGTCTATCATTACGAACATCCAGTCTTGACAGAATTCCGTCCTTCGCCATCCTCCGAATCTCATTCAGGACTGCATTAGAATAGGAAACGCAAAGGTTCATAGAACTCATTATCGCCAGCACAGCGAATAGTGCGTATGATACAACGCCGAAGGATGCCCTGATTGAGTTGTTAACGTAAAAGGGGTCTGAAGAATACGCCAAAATTCCTGTATTCCCAAGGAATGCCATCAGTGAGAATGCAGATATCACCAGGACCACCCCTGTCACGAGATATGAATAGAACAGTGCTCTTGGTACTGTAGATCCCTTCTTCTTCGTGTCTTCGGAGAGATAGAGAGGTGATTCCATACCCGCAAATGCAAGAATTCCAAAGACTACTCCGCTGAAAACAGAATAAGCCCCATTCATTGTTGTCGGAAGAAGACTGAATGAGAACGAAGAGGCGTTCTTGAGGAAGAGAAAATCTAGGACCAGAACGAATGCCATCTCTATTCCGCCTGCGACTATTGTGTACTTTATGGACCTGCCAAGTCCCTGGTAAACAATTCCAAACAGAACTAGCAGGAACGCTATCGGGATTGCATAGCTTAGAAGTGACGCGACAACGCTTCCAAGGTGAATAAGGCTCAGTATGAAGAATGAGACAAAGAGTGCTATGTTGGGGATTACTAGGATTGCGTATGCTGCGTAGATAAATGATGTGGCTATCCCAGTCCTCTTTCCGAGGGTCTTTCCTGCAAACAGATAATACCCTCCGTTTGACTGGAAGTGCTTAGAAAGCTTCCATATCACATAAATCGTTGTAAGTGCTGCGACAAATGATATCAGCATCACTATTCCGAGGTAAGCACCAGAATAGACTGCTATGGCAGAGAATAAGGCTGCTACGTCAAGCATAGGTCCAATAGATGTGAAGGACTGCATGAAGGAACCAGAGAATGTGACCTTATGCCCCACCTTTCGGAGAGATGGAAATAGATATTATCGTTTTCCCCTCGTTCGTAGCCCCCCATCAACTCTAAACCACGCCAAAATCTTTTGCTGGAACCCCTGCCATTCACTCGTCAGCTTTCACTTTCTGAAGCCGGTCAATCTGGGGGCAGCTTGAATTGATTCCGAGCCCCGTAAGTTATAGGCTAAATGCCCCCTCGACCTCAATCCGGCGAATTTTGGTTTTTTCTCTCATTCATACCTAAACCCGCTGAAGAAATTCAATCCAACCATGTGATCTTCCCTTTTCACTGGATGCGTTGCAGAGATCCAATCACTCCATCCTTCCTAGGAATTTGCTTCTTGGAATCCTGGTACCCCCTTCAATCTTGCCACTCCGACGTTTCAATTTAAAGTATTTATTTAGTTTATAATAAATCACTCCATCACTCCCATTTCAAAATGAAACTGAATGACAACGACAGAAGATAATTTATATAGCTTGCAGATAACGGACGAATGCCTTTCAAGGAAGCAACGGATAGGATATTCAACAAGAAAATATGCATGAACTGCTACTCATCCAACCCGATCAGGGCTACGACGTGCAGGAAATGCGGCAGCCATGAACTTAGACTTAAGGCAAAGGAAAAGAGAGGCGGACAGTAAACTACTGGAGTTGCTGTATCGCTATTTCTACTGATTTTATCATGCTGTCGATAGACATTGTGGGATATTTCCCGTCTATCGAACTTTCCGACTCCAGAGGAAAATGAATGAAACCTGCCCTTGCATTTGTGTAGTGGAGTGAGTAGAAAAATATCTTATTGCAAATAAAAGTCCCTGCCGAATACGATACCTCTGAAGGTATCTTTGCTGATCTCAGTGAATGAACTATCTTCTCTACAGGTAATCTTGAAAAGAGACCATCAGGTGCCTTATCGAGGATATTTCCTGGTTCCTTTGACTCCCCGTCCTCATCCTTTGTATTTCCCTGCCAGTTTATTGCTATCTTCTCCAATCTTACTGCATTGCTTCCCGGAGCCAGGCCAGTGTTTATGATAGACTCATACCCCTTCTTCAGTTCCTTTAGATAATCGGCTTCTATCACCGAATGCTTGACCTCCAGGGAAATGCCCTTCACCTCCCGCCCCCTGAAATAGGAACCGTCTAGTAGTTCTGCTATCTCACCTGAGGGGTTCCTCTTGAAGCCTGAATACGGCTTGAAGCCAGTGACCAATATTATTCGAACCACCTTAGCTGTTCAAGGACATAGTTCCTGCTGGCTTCAAGATTCTCCTCGTAGACGGAATTCCCGTTGTCAATTATCTTCTGGTAAATGTTGACCATGGGAGAGCCATCCTTTGGGCACATTTCACTTTGATTAACTGATACAAGGAATGAGTGACATCTACCGCACCTGAATACGTTCTTTTCTCCCGAGTATTTTCCCTTCTTTGTCTTGTCCTTTCCATCTATGTTCACTATATCCATCGCAAAGTCTACTGCCGCTGCACTGGAAATCGATGTTCCTACTCCAAACCCGGACGCTCCTGCATCCTTCAGCGGCCCAATGTCTTCCTCCTTGATTCCTCCTGAAACAATGATCCCTACGTTGTTTTTCCCGTTCCTGTCTAGCTCCCACCTCACTTCCCTTATGATGTCTGCAAAGTTTCCCCTCCTGGATGAGGGGGTGTCGAGCCTCACTCCATTCAGCCCCTTTATTGTTCTTGCAGCCCTCAGGGAAGATTCCTTTTCGTCCCCGTATGTGTCCACCAGGGCTATCCTTGTTGCCCCCTTCTCAATCACTTCGTCGTACATCCTCCATCCCTCCTCTTCCCCCACCAGAAGGAGGAGGGAATGAGGCATGGTTCCCTCAGCCTTCTTGCCAATTCTCTCTGCGCCTATTATGCTGGACACGTTGTCGCAACCGCCAAGGAATGCGTTCCTGTCGATCAGCGGAGCAAGTGCAGGATGCATTCTTCTTACTCCGAACGACAGTAGGGGAAGATCTCCTACCCTCTTCTTGAAGTAAGATGCCTTAGTTGCAATGCCAGATGCCTGTGATATCGATCCGAGGATGGGGGTCTCAAGCATGCCGAATTCCAGGTACTTGCCGGCGACCTTCACTGCAGGTATCGGTATACCCCTAATGTCTCGGGGCGGAAATACAGTCCCCTCTGGAAGGGCATGAACATCGACACTTTTACCCTTCATCAAGTCTGTTAGATCGTCCAGGCCCGAAAGCGTGATCCAGGGAAGATCCCTTGAAGAACATGTCACCTCCATAACCACTCTTGGATTTATACCCGCCTTCTTTAGCACTTCCCTGGCCCTCAGGAAGTACACATCTGTAGTTTTGAGGTTTAATATTTCCTCTGAGGAGGCGATATTTTTCATTTTCCAAGGATGTCTGCTAGAGATATTATTTTTGCTCCGTAGTTGCTCTTCATGTACTCCAGAGTCCTCCTCTTCTTAGCGGATGATGTGGTGTCTGTGCACTCTTCCACCAATATAGGTTCATAGCCGCGGAAGAATGCAGAAGCAACGGAATGAACGATGCATATATCCGTTACCACACCACAGAATACTATCTTCTTCGCGCCCAGTTCCTTGAGCATTCCGTCCAGGCCTGTTTCGAAGAATGCGTCGTAGTTGTGTTTCTTTATCACCGGACCCATTCCCCTTAACTCCTCGACGGTTTCTGACGATGGAGTTCCCTCCATAGCATGAAGTCCCCAAACGCGTATTTCCGGGTCGTTGATGCTGTGTGAATCCTGAACCAAGATAGCTTTCTTTCCGCTGCCCTCTATGAGCCGCTTCGTAGATTTGACAACCTTCCTGTACTTTGGTCTTCCCAACCTTCCGTTGATAAACTCCTCTATCAGATCGATCGAGACGATGGCATCAAAGTCTACCACCATAAGTAGCTCCCCTCGGCTGTGTCTTCTATCATTATCCCCTTTTCCTTCAGGCTATCCCTTATCTTGTCAGCAGATTCGTAATCTCCCCTCTTTCTGAAATCATCCCTTATGCCCAGCACGATGTCCATTGATCTATCTGGAAGAGGGGTTATGTGAACGATTCCAGTGACCTTCTCAATCTCATTCAAAACAAACTTTATCTCCCCCTTCTCCTCGTCAGTCATCCTGTTTTTCGAGAGTGAGTCTTTAACGAAACTTATTATCTCTTTCATTGTCTCCGGGGTGTTCATATCATCCTCCAGAGGTGCAAATATCTTCTTCACAATCTCCATTGCCCTGTCGCTCTTGAGCTCTACAGATCCGCTCACCCTGTGCCACAGTATGGATACCCTTTCTGCGGTCATCTGTGCATCCCTGACGCTCTTCTCCTCAAAATTCACTGCTGCACTGTAGTGCATTGAAAGCATCATTATCCTTATTGCCTCTGGCCAGTAGCTCTTAAGTGCCTCCTCTATTGTGACAAAGTTCTTCAGGCTCTTGCTCATTTTAATGTCATCCACGTTAAGATGCCCTGTGTGTATCCAGTACTTTACCATCGGTTTTTTTCCGGATACCGCCTCCATCTGTGCTATCTCTGATTCGTGGTGAGGGAATATAAGATCCTTCGCGCCTCCGTGTATCTCGTACATCGGTCCGAAGAATAGCTCAGTTATGGCAGTATCTTCTATATGCCATCCTGGCCTACCTTCCCCCCACGGACTTGGCCAGGAGGGCTCTCCCGTCTTCTTTTTCTTCCACAGGGCAAAATCCAGAGAGTCCTCCTTCAAATCATTCACTTCAACTCTTGCACCTGCAATGAGCTGATCCAGGTTCTGTTTTGACAGCTTGCCGTAGTCACTGAATTTCCTTGTCCGGAAATAGACACCGTCGGTGATTTCATATGCATATCCATTTTTCATCAGCCTTGAAATTTGAGAGATTATTTCGTCAATATAATCTGTTGCAAATGCGTGGTAGTTAACCGAGTTGTTCTTTAGTCTTCTCATAATATCGAAGAATTCAGAGGAATAAGTGGTTACTATGTCCTCCCACGACCTTCCTGTCTCGTTCATCTTGTCAATAATGTGATCCTCTATGTCCGTTATATTCATCAAGTAGAACAGCCGTACCCCCTTGTACCTCAGGTACCTGGCAAGAACGTCGAAGAAGATGTATGTCCTCCCGTGTCCCATATGCGGCTTGTCCTGGACGGTAGGTCCACAGACAAACATATTGATCCTCTTTCCCTCCCTTGGCTCCACCTTTTTCAGTGAATTGGAAAGAGTGTCCCTTATCTCCATAGGTGGAGAGAGAGAACATCATTAAATTTTTTATCGTAAATAATATGTACTAGCGTGCTTAAAAGGAAAGCGGAGTTCGACATAAAGTCTTCACTGCTCAAGAACAAGAAGATCATTTTGGGTGTTACCGGGTCTATTTCTGCGGTGGAATCTGTAAAGCTTATCCACGAGCTGAGAAGGCATGGAGCAGAAGTTTATCCTGTGGTAACTGATTCCGCGAAGAAAATAATACATCCATCATCCCTGGAGTACGCTTCTGAAAACAAAGTGGTTGAAGAGCTGACAGGTGCGATAGAGCACGTCAGACTTGTCGAGGACTCCGACCTTCTCCTCATAGCACCAGCCACAGCCAATACTATATCCAAGATGGCCACCGGTATAGATGATTCCCCTGTCACATCTGTATTCTCGAATGCACTGGAGAAGATCCCAGTCCTAGTCGTGCCAGCAATGCACTTGAATATGTACACCAATCCGATCATTGTCAAGAATATTGAGACGCTCAAGTCGTATGGGGTCATATTCCTGGAACCGCAGATGGAAGAGTCCAAAGCCAAGATCGCAGACTACCAGTCCATAGCAGCAGAAGTCATAAGGTCGCTCCACGATGAGCTGAGGGGGAGAAGGATAGGCGTCATAGGAGGGTCAAGCTACGAAAGCATAGATGATGTGAGAGTCATAACGAATAATTCCACTGGAGAGACGGCAATGGACATCGCCACTATGGCCTATTACCTGGGCGCTGAAGTTAAGCTGTTGATGGGTAGCGTGAAGGTCGCCATCCCTCCTTTTCTAAAATTTGAAACATTCTCTAACCTTGACTCTCTTGTCTCTAAAATTGGAACTGTCAAGGACTGCGATACCGTGATCGTTCCCGCAGCTCTATCTGATTTCACTGCTGAAAGGAAGAACGGAAAGATTTCATCTAACAGGTCATTCTCCATAACTCTCAAGCCGGCACCAAAGTTCCTGAAGATTCTTAGAAAGGAATTCAAGGGAAAGATAGTTGGATTCAAGGCTGAATTCGGTATATCAAGGAAAGAATTACTGTCAAAGGCAAGAGAGAGGATGGAAGAATACTCACTTGACATGATCGTTGCCAATGACCTCAAAGATGTCAGGACCGGATTTACTAAGGTCATAGTGATAAAGGGCAAAAAAGAGATCGATCTGGAAGGTGAGAAAACTGAGGTCGCAAAAAGAATACTCGAGCTACTCCCATAAGGCTTTCTCCCCTGGCAGTGCAACAATGTTCTTCATCCCAAATGGGGAGCAGGAACTGCTTAGGAAGGGATCAAGGGGTGTGGCAATATGCGTGGAAACTGGAATGACCACAAGGGTCGAAAAATCAGAATCAATGGATGTCCGGTTCAATGGAATACCAATAGACAACTCGGTTCAGGAGGAGTGCGCAAATGAACTCGGCTTCAAGGGAAAGATATTCTCATATTCTGATTTGCCACCATCGAGCGGGTTTGGACTTAGCGCAGGTGCTGCGCTGACAACATGTGCCGCGATATTGGGGAATGACACAATGAGCGGTCGTGTCTATGAGATGGCCCACAGGATAGAGATACAGCGCGGAACAGGGTTAGGAGACGTTCAGTCCCAGATGATGGGAGGATTCCACGTAAGGATCAAGGGGGGAAGTTTCCCTTATTCCGTAACTGAGCGAATCCTGGAAGATCCGCTGGATATTCTGATACTCCCGTTCAAAAAGAAGACTCCAACGGGGGAAGTGATAAAATCACCCTCAAACCTGGAGGAGATAATAAAGAACGGAAAGAAGGCTTTCAAGTCATTCATGAAGAAACCTACCCTTGGGAATGCATTTGTGCTTGGGAAGAAGTTTGCATTCGACTCCGGTCTTGTATCTCCGAAAGCAGAAAAGATACTGGGAGATCTGGAAGGGAAATATGCCTCTGTTTCCTTGATAGGTGAAAGTATTGTCGCGCTATATGACCAGGAATCGTTTGAAGTCCTCCGGAAATACGGAGACCCAATAAAGACGAAAATATCATCGACTGGACTCACACTCAGTAAGTGACTAGAAAGACCGATAACCTTTAGGCGTGCAAATGGGGGAGTTCCTTCACGCTATTGGAAGCAGTCTATCTCCCATACTCCACCGTTAAGTGGTCATCCTCTGTATGAACCCACAAATGAGCTTCCGTTGACTGTATCGTACGTATGGAAAGATACGTTGAATGCCTTATTCAGGTTTTCGACCGTGAGTGTTGACCTTGTATCCCCCCAGGCTACCTTCTTGCCATCCCTCAGGATCAGCACCGAATCGGCCAAATTGTTAACTGCGTCGAGATCATGTAACGTCAATATGATGGTCTTCCCTCTTTTCCTGAGCTCCCTGAGCAAGTTGTACACGAGAATCTGGTTGTCTATATCAAGGAAGTTTGTAGGTTCGTCCATGATCATTATTTCCGAGTCCTGGTAAATTGCGGCAGCGACCGTTACCAGCCTTCTTTCCCCTCCGCTCAGTACAGAGAAGTCCCTATCTATGAATGATAGGAGGCCCACGCTTTCCAAGGCCTCTGACATCCTGCCTTCCTCACTACCTCTCAAATAACCAGAAACATTCATCACGTCCCTGACAGAAAAGCTCATTGGGCTGTGGATCTCCTGCCAGACGAAGGAAGTCCTATCCGCAAGCTGCGCGCTTGACATCGACGAAACTGCGGAATCATCTATTTTCACCGTGCCTTTATTAGGCCTGATGTCGCCGTGGATGATTTTCAATGTAGTGGACTTTCCGGACCCGTTTTTCCCTATTATTGCTGTTATTGTTCCCTTTTCAATTGAAAGATCAAGCGGACCGAGACTGAACGATTGAACTTTGTATGTCACACCCTTCAGCTCAACCTTCATACCTTCCTCCCGTTAGTTTCCTCATGAAGTACATAAGGAATGGAACTCCTATGATACCCGTTACAATCCCTATAGGTACGACCACCCCAGGAACTATCCCCCTTGCTATGTCATCTGCGCAAATGAGAAATATTGCCCCTAGGATTCCAGATGCAGGTATTACGTGCTTGTTTGACCCACCCAGAAGCATCCTCGACAGGTGAGGCATGACAAGCCCTACAAATCCTATCAATCCGCTAATGGATACTGCAGCAGACACGCTCAGGGCAACCATGAAGATCGTTACTCTCTTTGTCCTTTCAACGTTCACCCCCACCGCCCTCGCATGCATGTCCCCCATCTGTATTGCATCGAGTTCCCTGTGCTGGAGATAAATCACATACGATGTTATCAGGACCACTATAGCAACAGGGAAGAGCAGAGTCCAGTTTATGTCCTCTAGTGAACCGAGGAGCCAGAAAAATGCCTCTCCCTGCAAGTTTATGTTTGTGAAAAGCAGAAGAGCTACTATTGCTGAAACAAAAAATGATACTGCAACCCCCGTCAGGAGCAAGTAGGTTGGGTGGACCTTCCCACCTCTGAGGGCAAAGAAATACACTATGAACACTATGGATAAACCGAAGACGAACGCAGTGATCTGCTGTGTGTATATTCCGAATATAGTCAGTCCCAGAACTATTGATGATACAGCCCCTAGGGAAGCCCCGCTAGAAAGGCCAATGATGTACGGCTCAGTTATCGGATTCCTGAATATGCTTTGAATCGCAGCCCCTCCGATCCCCAGGGATGCGCCTATTACTACCCCTCCCAAAATTTCTGGTTCCCTCAACTGAACTATTATCTGCTCCTGTGCTAGAGTGTATCCGTGAGGAATGAAATTCGAAAGAAATGGAATCTGGCTCCCATAAATTTCCAGGAGGTTCAATATAGGAATCCTCACCGAGCCTATGAAGTCAGAAAGGATGACCGTTATGATCAAAAGGAAAAAGAGGAATAATATCCACAGATATCTCATTTCACGACGTCTGTGAACAAACGCATTTACTCTTTCGTTCTCAGTTACATTCATGCTTGCTAGCTAACCTCGTTTGGGTTGGGGTTGTAAGTCAGGTTTATGGGAAAATTAGGAAGTGAAGGATTCTGGCCGTAGACAACTGAAATCATCCACTGGATCGCGTAAATGTCTCTGAAGTTAGGTTCGGAAAACATGTTTTCGTCCGCTATGGTCGCATATACCTTGCCGTCCAATACAGCAGGTGAGTTCTGGAAAGGCGAGCCGGACACATTAAGAGAGCTGGCGTTTATGAATTCGTCGATGATCAATACTTGTGGGCTATCATTTACTATGTTCTCTGGATTTATTGAATAGAAACCAGAATCATAAGGTGCAGCTATATTGATCAGGTCCGCGTACTTGAAGTACGAGTTAACGAATGTGGAGTTCCCTGCAGTCCAGTACCCTCCCTCTGACGAAAGGTAATAAAATCCCCTGAGGGGAGTCCCATTATATTCCGCCTTGTCATAATTTACTGCATCTGTTTGCAGTACCGAGAGCGAGTCGTTGATCCATTGATTTATAAGAGTGGCGTTTGAGGTTGTGCCCGTAAGCTCCCCTAGTAGGGTATTCTGCTTCTCAATAGTTGTGAAGTTTACGCCGCCATCAGCACTAAGAAATACATAGTCTATGCCGTTGTTAAGGAGCTGGGAGACCTGTGCGCCGGAGTAGTTATCAAATGATATCACTGCATCTGGGGACAGATTGAAAATCTCTTCAAGGTCCATGCTTGGATAATCTGTAACGTTAGGAAGGCTTTCATTAGGCGGATAGGAATCGTATGAGTTTCCGCCCACAATATCACCGTAGGCACCAAGCGCATATAGGGTAGCAGTTGCTGCTGGATCTAGCGAAACTATCCTCGTAAGCTTGTGCGGCAGCGCTACTTCAGAGTTTATCGTGATTATCTCTCCCTTCTTCTTCGCTGAAGTATCTTCATAATATATGGCTAAGCCGCCAAGGATGAGGGCGATGACTACTACGACAGTTATTCCAACTTTTACGTTCTTCTTCATTAAACCTACCCTTAGTCAAATAAATTTGATTTATTTAAAGTTTATTTGAAGACATAAATTGCTCTTTATATAGCATTCTACCGAGACTAGCAATAATCAAGATCCAGTACCCATTTCTTGTGACGTGATCCAATGAAAAATTGATGCCATTATTAGCATTACAGTAAATATTTGAACACCCTGAATATATTGTTTCAATGCAGTGCAATGTAAAATTTTATGGGATCGTTCAGGGAGTAGGATTCAGGGAAAGAACTAGGAGAATGGCAAAGGGGCTAAATCTTAGGGGATGGGTAAGAAACCTCAAAGATGGTTCTGTTGAGGCTGCCATTCAAGGTGAGCCAGATATGGTTGAAAAACTCATACAATACTGCATTTCGGATATCCCTAATGCCATGGTAACTGAAGTTAAGAAAAAATATGTTGAAGAGGAAGACTTCGACAATTTCAGGATAATAAAATAAAAAGGTCACACCTTGAGTGTGGCCTTCCCGGGTCTCCAATCGACCGGGCAGCGTTCGCCTGTTTGAAGCGCTGCTAGTACACGGTACGTTTCATCTGTGCTTCTACCTACGTTGTCGTCAGTTACTACCATATATTTGATGACGCCCTCCGGATTTATTATGAACAATCCCCTCTGAGAGTTGCCTGTTCCATCGTCTAGAACCCCATAGTCTCTTGAAATTTCCCCCTTCCTGTCTTCGACCATAGGATACTTCGCCTTCGATACTCTATCATCGTACTCCACCCATGCCTGGTGAACAAAAACTGTATCCCTGCTAACGGCGACTATTTCCGCCCCCGCTTTCTTGAATTCGTTATACTTCTCTGCGAACCCTTCTATCTCTGTTGGACAGACAAATGTGAAATCTGCAGGGTAGAAAAATAGAATAACCCATTTCCCCCTTAGTTTAGATAGCCTGAAATCCTCTATCCTTCCGTTAACGAATGCCTTCGCGTCAAAATCCGGTGCTTTTTTACCTATCATTTCGTCACCCTTTAATATTTGAAGAATAGTTAATTCAAAAATATAAATCTTAGCGAGACAGGCCCTAACTATCCAGATGCATAATGTGAATTTCCTTCAGTAGCTGATGGAGATTGGGTCAGTAGTAGCTGCTGTACCTGACCCCATGGTTCTCAACCGACACCCCCGTCCCTTCTCCAACCGTCCCTATATCAGCAGGATCAAGTTTTCTCAATTCCTGGATGACATCGTCCTCCTCTTTCTTAGAAACAACTATCATCATGCCTATCCCCATGTTGAATACCTCAAATGCTTCTCGATCAGAAATTCCTCCGTCATCCATCACCTTCCTGAATAATGCTGGGATTTCCGGATAATTCAGCTTGAACCTAGCTTCCTTGAGCCTGAGTAAGTTCCTCACCCCCCCTCCTGTTATGTGAGAGATGCCGTGAATGTCAAATTCCTGTGAAATCTTATAGATGGGTTTTGAATAAATCCTTGTTCCTTTCATCAGACTTAGCCAGAGGGGGCTTCCTCCAAAATCCTCTTCAAGAAGTTCCTTTTTTCTTTCGTATATCTTCCTTATAAGGGAAAATCCATTTGAATGTATTCCGTTGGAAGGTAGGCCTATTATTCTGTCACCTTCCCTTATATTTCTGCCCGTTATCTCCTTTCCTTTTTCGAGGCGCCCCACAACTGTTCCTGAGACATCAATCCCCCGGATCAGGTCAGGAACAGAAGCTGTCTCTCCCCCTACTACGGGAATCCCTGCTTCCTTGCTTGCGTCGTTGATGCTCTTGCCGAGTTTTTCCCCAGACTTTTGGTCTAGTATGCTACCGGCGATATAATCTACCATGGCCATTGGTTCTGCTCCAATGCAGACGATGTCATTCACGTTCATACCTACAAGATCATAACCCAGCTGATCGAAATAGCCGTATTCGAGGGCCATGATTGTCTTTGTACCAACGTTGTCGGTGTGTATGGCAATATATCCGCCTTGATACGATACGAGCCCAGAGTAGTGGCCTATGTTTGCAGCCCTCTTATATTTCGACCCCTTGTACGTGAGCTCTCCTATAATCGCGTTTCTGAATCTTCCGATTGAAGAAAAGTCAACACCGCTTTCCTTGTACTTCGGCATCAATTGGCATTATGCCGAACTTGGTTAAGAATGTCGCTGTATTCATTTACCAATAGGAAATCCCTTGGCGGTGAAACTGGTATCTGAATTCCTCGGGGGGCACAGGGATATCTCGAAGGCGGAAATAGAAGGGTTGCTGAAAAGTTACGGAGGGGCTATATCATGTGAGACCGATAAGCTGCTGTTCTTCCATACAGATCATCCCTATAAAGTTGTGTCGAGGGTTGCTTTCTCAAAACGTGTAGGAAGGGTGATCGAGGATGGAGAAGAGATTGACATTGGACCAAGGAGGAGTTTCGCCATCAGGGAGAAGAGGGATCCAGGCAGAAAATCTCTTCTGGATCAGCTTGCTAAGAGGATTGGGGGCAGGGTAGACCTTTCTAATCCAGACGTGGTCTTCCATATCTATAATTTTGATGAACCGACGAATACTGAAACCCTATACGAACGCAGGATGGAGCTGCTCCTGGATCCGAGATACAAGACCAAGCCAATGAACCATCCTTCCAGCATCTCCCCTATCCTGGCTAGAGGGATGATAAACATGTCGGGCCTAAGGGAAGGAGAAATCCTCGTAGATCCGTTTGCTGGTACTGGAACCTACTTGATTGAAGGATTCAGAATGGGAATACTGTCCTACGGAATAGACAGAAGCTGGAGGATGGTCGAAGGTGGCAACAAGAACCTGAGGCACTTTGACTTCCCAGAGAACATAAAACAGGGTGATTTCTCCGATATTGCCTCTCTTCCGAAGGGTTCAACCATTGTTACAGACCCTCCCTACGGTAGGGGAGCAAAAATATTTTCACAATCGCGCGACTCCCTCTACTCCAGGTTCTATTCCCTCATTTCGGGATTGCCGGGGGTCAAGGTATTTTGCATACCGACGGAGCAGCTTACCGCACTTGCCAGAGATTTCATGGAGATTCGTATAGCAGGGGAGATCAGGGTTCACTCATCCCTGACAAGACGGATTGCAATATCTGCTTGATTGAATTCGCAGCTCGCAGTCCCTGATCCAAGACAACTATGTTTATAACGTCTTTTCAGATCAGTTAAACGATGAGTGACAATCCATTTTTTGACAATTATGCAAAACAGTACTCAAACAACGATTCGTTCAAGTCAGGTAACGATCTAAAAATTCTGCTTAGCCTGCTACCAGATAAAATAAACAGTGCTTTGGATGTGGCCACAGGCTCCGGCTTTGTTGCCTTGGAACTCTCAAAGAGGAGCAGCCGGGTTGTCGCACTAGATTCCACAGGAGCAATGCTTTCCGAAGCCAAGAAATTAATGTCATCTAATGCTGTCGCGAATGTTGAGTTCGAGAAATCCGACTTTTACGAGTATACAACCTTCCAGAAGTTTGATGCAATCACCTGCAGGAGAGCCCTTCATCATTTTGATAGGAAGGAACTATTCTTCAAAAAGTCGAAGGAGCTTCTGGACGATGGCGGGATACTTGCCATAAGCGATATGATTGTTTCTGAAACGGACAAAGGTGACTTGCTTAACAAGCTCGAAAGGAGGAGGGACCCGACTCACGTGTCTGCGCTAAATGAGGGAGAGTTAATGTTCTTGCTGAAGTCTTCTGGCTTCAGAATATTGAAGTCTGTGATCGACAGGGAACAGATCAGCTTCGAGAAATGGCTATCTCCTGTTGAGACCAATTCCGTGAACGGCATAGAATGCAAGAAGTTCCTAAACGCTCTCTCTGATGAAGAGCTTAGGTCTATGCTTTTCGACCGGAAGACAAACTCTCTGATAAAACAGCGCATCATAGTGGCAGCAACGCCTGTCCCATCCTGATTCTCGGAGGACTGACCCAAAAATAAAAGGCTTTATATCATGTGGTAATTTGAGGGTAATGGTCAAGAGAACATATCTGTCTATAATCTTCAATACCGAGGGCGAAAGACCCTCAGAGATAATCTCTAGGCTGCAATCTCTTGGCTTCAACCCAATTACGGGAACAAGGGACCTTGTATACGAGTGGGGAGATCATGCCACGGTCTCCGACGCAATATCACTGATCGATAGGGTACATGCGACCCTTGGCGGATACAACGTACTTTTCACTGCCGAGACGATCGACGAGAGATAGGTATCCTTCTGACGTAACCGCAATTGTTGCAGCTAACGGTTATAGCTGAAGCGTTTATTCTTACCCTTCCCCCTCCGGAATATATTCCCTTCTTGCATTTCTTGCAGACCCAGGTCCTTGCCTCCTGCAACACTTTTGTCTTGTACTTTGTCGAGTAAAGATGTATCAGCTCGTACTTCCTGTCTGCATAACTCTTTTTATCGTTACTTTCATCACTGATGGCTAGTTCGAACAGTTCTCTCATCCTCTCCTCTGCCACTCTTTTTTCACTGTTCTTTGGCATTCAAAAACACTCCGGAGGATGAGGAAACCGCTTCCCCCTCCTGCACTACCAGTTCTCCCCTGAGGAAGACAAGTTTGGGAAATATTCCTTCGAAATTCTCAAATGGGGTCCATCCGCATTTTGAGTGGAGGTCCTCCCCCTTGATTCTCCCGATTTCCCGGAAATTGATTGAAATGAAATCAGCATCAAACCCCTTTTCTATGTATCCCTTGTTAATTCTGCAGATTTCTGCTGGCCTTTCCATCATCGATGATATGGCTTTCTTCAGGGAGATCAGGCCTTTCCTGTATGATGAAAGGATTAGCGGGACTCTCGTTTCAACCCCTGGCAGTCCAGATGGGGCATCCCTGAACACCTCCTTGTCCTTTAGCGTGTGCGGAGCGTGGTCTGAGGCAATCACGTCAATAGCCCTCGATTCGAGATTACCGAGTAATTCCTCCTGGATCGATTTCTTCCTCAGTGGAGGATTGACCTTTCCAAGCGAAGATATATTAGCTGAGCTATTAAGAAGAATGTGATGAGGAGTGACTTCAGTTGTGAACCCCAGTGATTTTGCGAATTCTAGCGAACGCAATGAGGTCAGGTGTGCCATGTGAACCTTCTCAAGTCTAAACTTGAACATTCCCTCTATAGCCTCAAGTTCGCACTCCAGCGGGCGGCTCATGTCGTGGGAGACAAGGCTATCGTTCTCTCTGGCGTTATTTTCTATGCATTCCTGAAGCTCTCCGTGAACTACCTTTACCTTGTCCTGCCATATGCACTTATCCACTTCAGTCAGTAGCCCCCCAGTTGATTTCCCGAGGAATATCTTCTGGCCTATCGCATCTGGAACTATTTCCTTTGAGGCTGCCTGGTAAAGCCCGAAATCTACAAAGCTCCTGCTCCCTATTGCGGACAGTTTTGATCTGAATGTCGTGATGTCGGTGATCGGAATCCTGTTGTTTGGCATGTCGCAAACAGTTGTTGTCCCTCCAGAAATGGCTGACAGAGAGCCCGTTCTGAAATCCTCCTTCTCGTTCTCCCCGGGATCCCTGAAATGAACGTGCATATCTACCCCCCCAGGCAAAACGTGACCTGGAATGCTAGTCACACTGGTATCTGGTTTCTCATCCTTTATGTCTACGATTACCCCCCTGTCAACAACCACGTACTTCTCCCTGAATTCCCCCCTCATGTAAAATTGCCCGTGGAATGCTTCCATCACTTTTTCTCCGCTACAAGTATCTTCCTGAATACCGGCCCTCTCGGTTCCACTTCATAAAAAATTTCAGCGGAGAATGTTGATATTGCAGTGTCTGCGTCCTTCCAGCATTCCGGTTCCATTCCTGCCTTCCAGCAGACTGCGTCCAGGAACGCCTTCTGATCCATCTTTTCATCCACTGCTACTTGTGGAAGTAAGAGACCGGAGTATGAGTCTCTCTCGGCTATCAAGCCATCCCTCCCAACCTCTATCTTTGAGGGCATATCCTTCCTGTTTTTCACAGCCAGCAATTCTGGCTTTGTGAGGAGCGATACTTCCACAATTATGTTGTCCATCTCATCCTTTGTCACCGGAGAAAATCTCGGATCGTTAACTGCTGCAGAAATTGCACTCTTTATGACGGCCTCACCTAGCGGGTATACTGGTTCTGGAAACCCTATGCAACCTCTTAGTTGCCCCGAAGTGTCGGTAAGGGTCGTAAAAACTCCCCTCTTTTCAACAAACTTCCCGCCATAACTATTCTTAACAATGAGCTTTATATCAATGTACTCTTCTATCGCTCTCCTTGCCATCTTGACTGCTATTTCTCCATCTTCATCCGTATATTCCTGCCCCATCATACACCTCTCTTTTCCCCCCATATCAACTTGTGCAACTGCGGCAGTACTCTGACATTCAATCTGTCTTTTAATACTTTTTCAGTGAGTTCCAACAGATTTTTACCGCCCTCTGGCTGAAAAACTACTTCTCCATCAAAAGGATACTTTTCTATCACTGATTTGGAATACTGGTAGTCCCTGTCGTCTGCGATGACAAACTTGATGTAGTCCTTGGCTGCTAGAAGTTCTATATTCTGATAAAGGTTATGTTCTACCATATTGGAGGAGGGTGTCTTGATGTCCATCGATATAATCATATTATCGTCTGTTGGAACATCCTCAAGAGAGATTGAACCGCTGGTTTCCAGTATGATCCTGTACTCCTTGTCCAGAAGCTTGTACATAAGTTGGTAGACATCCTTCTGGAGTAGCGGTTCTCCTCCGGTTATGCATACATGCTTTGTGTTTTGCTTAGCAGCTTCCTCTACCAGACTTTCCACTGTCCTCTTCTCCCCTCCTGAGTAAGAGTACTTAGTGTCACAATTGTGGGAAAGATAACCTTCTGAAATGTAGTTGTGCGTCTCAGTCTCGAAGTGATTTATCTCCTCGTAGCCCGAAGTTTCAATCTTTACCACCTTTTCCCCCTCTCCTTCTGAAAGGCGACCCGACCTGATTCCTTCAAGATCTATCTTTCTAATCGACCTTCCGATTGATCTATCTGCCCTGATCGTCCTTGAACCCTCGTAGTAGAAGGGATGTTCTGGTGTTACTGCGATAGAGCTACCTCCTTCCATGGTTAGCCTTATCGTTTCTGACCTGGTCCTTATTGTGTTAACGACCCTTGACTCCTTGAAACGATCGCCTCTGAAACCCATTACAATGTCACCGACGGCGATATCCATAGCCCGCTTCCATTTCAGGTCGTTCATCAATATCCTTGTCGACCCGACAGGTGTCCATGTGCACCTGAGATTGCATCCGGACAACCTGATGAAGAAGGTTGGAATTCCGATGAACGGTCCCTCTCCTTCTATCGAGTAAAAAGTTTCTATTACCGTCAGCATTTCTTTTTAGTAAATACTCGAAGGCAATAAAACTTTACGACTCAGTCTTTGACAGAGTTATTTCGCAGTCGTACTTGTCCTTGGAAACGGGGTCCTTCTTGATCACCTTGTATGAAGGAAGCATCGACTCAAGCAGTGCGTCTTCAAACGTCCCACAGAATGTGTTGTTTGTGTCCAGAGCAAGGGAATAATAGATGCAGTTGTTCCTCTTTATCACTATGTTCCCGTCCTTTTCAAAAGCGGTTGCCATGCACCCTAGGCTGTTGTAGAAATTCAGGAGGTCTCCTATGTCCTTCGACTTCGTGTTGTCCTCCCTCACTATTCTTTCACCCGCACGCTTTAGGAAATCCTTAACCCATAGCACTCCATTTTCCGTTGTAAGTTCGTCGAGGAGAATTTTGAGAAGAAGATCATACTTCTTCGGGAACAGTTTCATGCCGTTTGATGATATGTAGTAGGTTTTCTTAGGTCTTCCGACTTTTGTCTTTACGAACTTTGATTCAACATATCCCATTGCCTCAAGCATGTTGAGATGCTCTCTTACGGCGTTGCTCCTTATATCGAGTTTTCGTGAAAGCTCGTAGATAACCCTTGGCCTCTCCAGGAGTTCCTCTAAAATTTTCTGTTTTGTTCCCCCAAGAGTCGTTATTTCTTCCATTCTACGCACTGGATAAAAAGAGCGTATTTAAGTTTTATTACTTTAGACAGGAAAAAATGTTTAAATATAATCATTCCATACAAAATCACAATGGTTTCTAACGTTCTCTCTATCAAGGACCTAAGAGTTTCTGTTGGGGACAAGGAAATTCTCAAGGGGGTCACGATTACGGTGAAATCTGGAGAAATTCACGCGCTTATGGGACCTAACGGAACGGGCAAAAGCACTCTGGCCCACACAGTTGTGGGAAGCCTGAGATACAAGGTTAACAGCGGTGAGCTCTTTATAAACGATGTCAATTTGAAGGACCTTCAGGTATACGAAAGGGCAAGGGCTGGACTCTTCGTCGCCTTTCAAGAACCTGTTTCCGTGCAGGGGTTGAGATTCATAAACTACCTGAGGACAGCATATTCGTCTCTTCATCCGGAAGAGAAACTGGAATACAAGAAATTTGTCGAAGAGGTGAAGGAACTCCTTACCTACTTTGGGCTGGACGGCTCATTCATCGAGAGAGGACTTAATGACGGTCTGTCTGGTGGGGAAAAGAAAAGGATGGAAGCCCTTCAGATGCTCATTCTTAAACCCAAGTTCATAATACTTGACGAGATTGATTCTGGACTGGATGTCGACGCCCTTAGGGTTGTGTCGAAGGCAATTGCAAGAGCGAAGGAGAACGGTGCGGGGATAATCATTATAACGCACTACCAGAGGATACTGGACTACATAAAGCCTGATTTTGTTCACGTACTGATCAACGGCAAGATCGCGGAAAGCGGAAAAGGGGACCTTGCCAAGCTCATAGAGGAGAGGGGATACGAGTATTATAAAGGAAGTGAAGCAGATGCAAAGGTTGAATGAAAGCGATATAGAGGAAGTGAAGAAGCTTAACGAAATCAGGTATGATTTCACCACGAACGTAAAGCCTGCATATCAGGCTCAGAGAGGGCTTAGCAGGAGCGTTGTGGAGGAGATGTCAAGGGAGAAGAAGGAACCGGAATGGATGAAGAACATCAGGCTAAAGGCGCTGGATATATTCCTCTCAAAACCGGTTCCAACGTGGGGTCCGGACCTTTCTGAGCTGAACTTCGACGACCTCACTTATTACATAAGGCCAGAAGACAGGAAAGCAAACAACTGGGATGAGGTGCCCAAGGAGATCAAGGACACATTCGACAAGCTGGGGGTACCGGAGATGGAAAAGAAGTACCTTGCCGGGTCTGTCGCTCAGCTGCAATCTGAAGGGGTCTATTCAAGGCTGAAGAAGCAATGGGAAGATAAGGGAGTGGTGTTCATGGACATGGACAGCGCAGTCAAGACCCATCCGGACATAGTGAGGGAACATTTTGGTAAGGTGGTGCCACCCTCGGACAACAAGTTTGCTGCACTGAATACTGCAGTATGGTCCGGAGGTTCATTCCTCTACGTTCCAAGCGGAGTCCATCTAGATCTGCCTGTACAGGCTTATTTCAGGATGAATGGAGCCCTCGAAGGGCAGTTTGAAAGAACCCTGATAATTGCAGAACCCGATGCTTCTGTTCATTATATCGAAGGTTGCACAGCCCCGACTTACAGCCAGTATTCTCTGCACGCTGCCATAGTAGAGGTGTATGTCAAGAATAGAGGGAAAGTGAGGTATACTTCAGTGCAGAACTGGTCGGACAACATTATAAACGGTCCGACTAAGAGATCATGGGTCGAGGAAGGAGGCAGAATGGAATGGGTGCAGGGTTCTCTTGGCTCCAAGATCACAATGACTTATCCATCATCCATACTCAGAGGACAGTATGCCAGCACGTCAAACCTGAACGTTGCCCTAGGCATAGGACCTGTGTGGAAAGACAATGGAGCAAAGGTAGTCCATGCTGCTCCGAATACAAGTTCAAAGGTGGTAGCGAAAAGCATATCTGGAAAGGGAGGAATGTCCGTCTACAGAGGCCAATTGAGGATCAATCCAGGAGCGTACAACTCCAAGGCGTCGGTGCAGTGCGATGCCCTCATCCTTGACGACATATCAAAGAGCAACACCTATCCACACAACGAAATACTCGAGGAGAGCGCCTCATTCTCGCACGAGGCATCAGTAGGGAAAATATCTGAGGACCAGGTGGATTACCTCATGAGCAGGGGAATAAGGGAAGAAGATGCCAGGTCCCTCATAGTGCTTGGATTCCTGGATGATGTGCTGAAGGAGATTCCTCTTGAATACTCTATAGAATTCAACAAGCTTGTAAAACTAGAAATGAACAAGTACGGTGCTGTAGGGTGAGCCTGGAAGAAATTTTGAAGGAAAAGAGGAAGGTTGCGGATAGCCTTCCGATATTTGCGGAGCACGATTCCCCATCTGTGAAGAACTACACCCCGCTGAAGGAAAACGACCTGCTTCCAATATTGAGGTCGAGTAAGTCTGGCTGCGCGGGCATGCAGAGGAATATAACTACGCACAATGGGTCACCCTGCAGACTCTTCGGAGGGGGAAGCATCAATTTCCTTCCGTTAGTGGACGCGGTGTCTGGTGGGCTGGTGAAGGCCGAGGACATCTTCAACGACACCTACGACAAGATGAGCGCAATAAATCAGGGATATTTCAACGATGGTTTCTACCTCGGAATACCCAGCAGGTTTCAGGGAGACAAGATGATCAACATTCTTCACACAGGCGACAGGGATTTTAACGTTAGGAATTTTTATTCAATAGGGAGTAACACTTCTGCGAAAATCCTGGAAAATTTCGTTATAACAGGAAATACGTCGGTGTCTCAGGGAACTGTGATAAGGATTGGAGAGAATTCGTCCCTTGATTATTTCCTGCTAGAGGATGAGGAAAATACCCAGCTGAGCTACCTAGAAAGGACAATATTCATGGAAAGGTATTCGACGCTCAGAATCCACCACCTTTCCCTGCCTGGGAAGAAAAGCATATCCAGGTTCAGGGTAATCCAGGTTGGTGAGCATGCTGAATCAGGGTATTACGGGGCCGCACTAGGTAAGAATGACGAGCACCTGGACCTTGAGGTGTACACCGACCACAGGGCAGTTCACGGGAAGAACGATACAGCATTCAAGGGTATACTTGGAGGTAAGTCGTCCCTGATATTCAGGGGTTACATAAGGATAGAAGAGAAGGCACTGAACGTAGAATCCTTCCTTCTGGCCAACCTGCTACTCCTCACAAAGGAAGCTGTAGGAAATGCGCTGCCAGTGCTTGAGATATTCAACGGGGACGTGAAGGCCAAACATGGTGAATCTGTTTCCAACATATCAGAGGAACAGATAACATACCTGATGAGCAGGGGCCTTGATCCACGAACTGCAAAGAAGGCGGTCATAGAAGGCTTTATTAGTCCTATCATTTATCCCCTTCCAGAAGATATTTCCAGAAAGTATCTTCAGATTGTGGAAGAAGTGATAGGTGATGATTAATACCTACGGCAACAAGGATGATTTCCCAATTTTCAACAAGAGGGTTAACGGGAAGAGGATAATATATCTGGACTCCACTGCGACCACGCAGAAGCCTAGGCAGGTGCTGGATGCAATCATTGGTTATTATGAAGGGTCGAACGCAAACGTTCACCGATCCGTCTACAAACTTGCGGACGAAGCAACAGAAGTGTACGAACGGTCAAGGAAGAACATCGGTGATTTCATAGGATCGCGGGAGAATGAAATAGTGTTCACCAGGAACACTACTGAAAGCCTTAACCTCCTGTCTTACACTGTCGGTGAGTCGTTGAAGAAAGGGGACAGGATACTGATAACATCCATGGAGCACCACAGCAACATACTACCCTGGATGAGACTTGAGGAGAGGGGGGTGATCCTTGACTACGTGGGACTTGACGAAATGGGACATCTGGATTTGGAGGACCTGAAATCAAAGCTGAAGAGGGAAACACGGATAGTTTCAGTAGCTCACCAGTCGAACGTTCTTGGCACAATAAACCCGATAGAAGAGATTGGGAAGATTGCAAAGGATAATGGATCAATATTCATAGTGGATGCTGCACAGTCCGTTCCTCACATGCCATTCAGGATCAGGGAGGAATATGACTTCGTCGCTTTTTCCGGTCACAAGATGCTGGGGCCCATGGGAATAGGCGTGCTATACGGGAAGTACAATCTGCTAGAGGAGATGCCTCCTTTCAACAGGGGAGGAGAGATGATCAAGGATGTTGATTTCCACAATGCCATATTCGAAGATCCCCCGATCAAATTCGAGGCCGGCACCCCGAATGTTGAAGGGGCGGTGGGTCTATCCGCAGCTGTCGATTACTTGAAGAATATAGGAATGGAGGAGGTGAGGAGGCACGAAAGGTATCTGACCTCTATCACCCTAAAGAGTCTTGATGGAATGAAGAACGTGAAATATTATGGACCAAGGGATCCGGATGAAAGGGGAGGCGTGATTGCCTTCAATGTCAAGGACACAACAAACCTGAAGAAGGACCTTGAAGGCAGGAATATAAAGGTCGACAGGCTTTATCATTCCCATGACATAGCAACATTCCTAGATGACAGGAATGTTTACGTCCGTTCAGGACACCACTGTGCCGAGCCTTTGATGAGGACACTGAATATTACCGGAACGGCAAGGGCGTCGTTCTATGTTTACAACGGGGATGACGATGTGGAAGCGTTCATAAGTTCATTGAGTGAGATTTGATGTACAGCGACGAAGTGATGGACCGGTACCAGAATCCCGTCAAGAACTCAAAGATGGAAGATTATGACATCAAGATTGACGAGGCATCCACCACGTGCGGCGACAAAATCATACTCTACATCAAGACCGATGGGGAGAGGATCAAGGACATGACATGGCAGGGAGAAGGGTGCATACTTTCAATTGTATCCACCGACCTGTTCTGCGAGAACTCTGTCGGCAAAGAAATCAATGGAATTAAGGAACAGGACGACCTTTCGTTCATAGAGAGTTTCCCTGTGAAGATATCCCCTGGAAGGATCAATTGCGTTATGCTTCCCCTGAGAGCATTCAGAAGGGGAACAAGGCAGCCCGGAAGGGAATAAAGTCTTACAGTCGACTCAAACTTTCCGACCATCTGAAATTATTGCTTGCAAGAGCGGGCTTTCCTTCAAGGGTGATGTGCATGGAAACTTTACACCTTTTCCGAATCCCTGATTGCCAGAAGAAAAACTAATTTATCATTGAGGCGATAGGAATGGGATGCCCAAACTATCAGAACTTGTGACATCCGCCGAAGGTGGCAACAGGAGGGATATTGGAAGGCTGATCTCAATAATAGAGAACAGAAGTCATGGATACTCAAGCCTGCTGAAGATGATTAAGAAGAGGAAATCCAGTATCTTCGTAGTGGGAATAACTGGCCCTCCTGGTGTAGGAAAGAGCTCCCTCATCTCGAAACTTGCAGTTGAGTTCTCCAGGAAAGAGAGGCTCGCTGTGATAATGATAGACGCCACTTCCCCATACAGCGGAGGCTCACTCCTTGGGAACAGGCTGAGACTTGAAAGCACTGTCAACACTTATGTTAGAAGCATGGCTACCCGAGGGTCTACGGGCGGACTGAACCTTGCACTTGGGGACTCGATTGACCTCCTGTCCTATCTAGGGTTCACGATGGTGCTTGTCGAATCGGTGGGAACAGGGCAGGATGAAACTGACATTCTACACTATTCTGACAGGATAGTAATGGTCCTCTCTCCAGGTATGGGAGACCAAGTGCAGGCAATAAAGGCCGGCCAGATGGAGATTGGTGATTTCGTTGTTCTCAACAAGGGTGATAAGCCCGAAGCAATAATAGCTGAAAAGGAGCTGCTTGAGACGATAAGCATACCAGACAGCTCGAAGAAACACAGCTTCGTCAAGGTATCCGCGCTTACTGGAGAGGGTATAAAGGAACTGGCTGACATGATAATCTCCTCAAGAATGGAAAAGAAACTGGGTGACACCAGCCTTAACAGGGAGAAGGAGAGGCTGATGAGGGAACTATTTGCGATTCTTAAATCAAATGATGAAGTGGTCGAGAGGTACGCAAAGGACGTAGTGAAAGGGAAGTTGACGAGGGATGAGGCCGCCGGAATGATCCTTAAGGATCTCAGGGAGAGATAATATTCCTGTTCAACTACCCTTATTAGAGTGGAAAGAATTCGGGTTGCGTGAGACTGAGATTTATTCTCATCGGAATAATAGAACTCGCACTTAGTGGAGTTCTTTACGTTCTTCGTGGTTTCCACCCTGCATACCTGGCCCTCATGGGAATCGGAATTGTCCTTGTGGTACTAGGTCTCTTCAGGAAGTAAGAGGTATACCTTAAACAAGGCATCAAGAGAAAATGGGGTGCCGCATCCTGAATTTAGGCTCAGCGATTTCAGAAACTATTTGTAAGCGTACAGCGATATACTGTGGCAAGGGTGATACCTGAAATGAAGATAACAGTTAGTTTGATTAAGGCAGATGTAGGCGGACTGGCGGGGCACTCGCGAGTTCACCCTCAACTGAAGGATGAGGCAAAACTTGTACTGGAACAGGCCAAGAGCCAGTCCAAGATCATAGATTATCACGTTACATCGGTCGGAGACGATTTGCAGTTGATTATGACCCACAAGAAAGGGGCGGACTCTAAGGAGATTCACAAACTCGCGTGGGATACTTTCATAAAAGCAACAGAGATGGCGAAGAAACTGAAGCTGTATGGGGCTGGGCAGGACCTGCTGAAGGACTCATTCTCAGGAAATCTGAAGGGAATGGGACCTGGGGTCGCAGAGCTTGAGTTTGAAGAGAGGAAGAGCGAGCCTATAGTCGCTTTCATGATGGATAAGACAGAGCCCGGGGCGTTCAATCTGCCGATGTTCAAGATATTCGCAGATCCGTTCAATACACCTGGACTCGTCATAGACCCGAACATGCACGACGGATTTACCTTTGAAATATGGGACACGATCGAGCACAAGAAAGTGTTTTTGAAGACGCCGGAGGAGACATACGATATTCTTGCCCTGATTGGCTCGAAGAACAGGTATGTCATAAAGCGCGTTTTCCCGGCGAAAAGCACAGGTATGTCCAAGGAAGCGGTAGCTGTCGTTAGTACAGACATCCTTCACGAGATAGCAGGGAAGTATGTGGGGAAGGACGATCCTGTGGCTATTGTTAGGGGACAGGCAGGGTTGCCGGCAATGGGAGAGATACTCGAAGCTTTCACCTTCCCGCACCTGGTATCCGGGTGGATGAGAGGGAGCCACAACGGCCCGATAATGCCAGTATCCGTCGCAGATGCGACTCCCTCGAGATTCGACGGCCCCCCGAGAGTTATTGGCCTGGGATTCCAGCTCGCCGAAGGCAAGCTCGTGGGCCCAGCAGACCTGCTGGCTGACAAGGCATTTGACGGTGCCAGGCAGACAGCTAATATTATTGCAGACTATATGAGAAGAAACGGACCTTTCGAGCCGCACAGGCTACCAGAGCCGGAAATGGAATACACGACCCTGCCATCGATCCAGAAGAAGCTGAAGTCGAGAATGGTCGACCTATAATGCCTAATGGTAGCCTGAGGGGGATGCTCCTCAAGGACAGGATCATAGACATCCTTAGAGGGGACGGCAAATCCATCTCAGAGATCTACAAAGAAATCAATATGGAAGACGAAACGAAAATCCACCGCCTCGCCCTGACGGGGTACCTCTGGGCAATGGCAGACTTCAACGTTCTGAAGGAGAAGTACGTGAAACCATCGAAGCTCTATTTTCTCCTGAAAAAGGAGGAGTCTTCCATCTACGAGCTGATAGGGGAAAAGACTGCTAACGAGCCGCCTGACAAGAGGGGGGAGGAAGTCCTCTACATTCTTTATACCCTTCTGGACAGGCCTGTATTCGATGTTGAGCTTGAAAGGGCTGGAGTGACGGGCACGGTAAGGGGGAAAAGACTGGACAAGAGGGAGAGGCGGAAGCTTGTAGGGAAGGTCGATACCAAGGGTCTCAAGATCAGTGCAGATTCAGATGCATATGTTCCTCTGCCGTCTGCATCTTACCCTGCTCTGGCGATTAAGGTGCTGGGAAGCATCATATCTGAGAAGTATGAAGTGAAGAGGGAGAAGAAGGGAATTCAGAAGGAACTTGACAACGTACTTTAGGGACCAGTTACCGTAAGCCTCAGGAAGCTGATAATTGAGTGGTCTGCTATGGCCGAGAATATGAATGAGCTGTTACTGATTATAGGTTCATTTATATCTTGAAAATGGGACTCTGAAATATAGCCTTCCTTCTTGATGCCTAACTGATATGGGCTATCTAAGTGATCTGAATTGCCGAGAGGGTGGTAAATGGAGCAATCAAAGTGAACGTAGGGTTCGGAGTCAGAAGATTGTCAGGGGTTGACATCTTGCGTTGCATTGCAGGGTAAAATGTCTGCTGGACTTATGTCACTTTCATATTATGGCTCACTCAAACAGGTTCTTGAGTATCCTCCTCTCCTTGAGGAATGAGAGATCGTTCCTGTAGATGTCCCTGATATCATCAAGATTCAGGACGGTCATCAGTAACCTCTCTAGACCCAATCCCCATGCGGCAACGTTGTACTTAATACCCCAGGGCTTGAGGACTTCAGGACGGAACATCCCAGCTCCTCCGAGCTCCATGTCCTTCCCCCTGAACGTGCCGAATACCTCGAGAGAAGGCTCAGTGTAGGGGAAATAACTCGGTTTGACCCTGATATCCTTTACCCCTATTCTATGGTAGAATGTTTCAAGCGTATCCATTAGAACACCGAACGTCACCCCCCTTCCAGATATCACCCCTTCAACCTGTGCGAATTCCGCGAGATGGCTTGCGTCCATATTCTCCCTCCTGAATATCTTCTCAACTGAGAAAATCTTGCACTCTTCCGTCGGATGCTCCACGATGTACCTTATGGTATTTACGGTCGTATGCGTCCTTAGGAGTAGCCTGGATGCCTCTTCCCTTGACCACTTGTACTGCCACCCTCTTGACCCGGAAATACCCCTCTCGTGGACTCTCTTTACTCTCTTAACCTGTGAAGGATCCAGCTCCCCTGTTCCATTCAGGTAGAAGGTATCCTGCATGTCCCTGGCTGGATGATTTTGGGGTATGAAAAGCATATCCATGTTCCAGAATGCTGTTTCCACCAGCTGCCCCTTCAGCTCCTTGAACCCCATCTCAAGCATCACTTCCCTCACCTCCTCTATGAATTCCGAGAGCGGGTGAATCTTTCCTGGAAGGTATCTCGGTGCGTAAAGAGTCGGATCGTATGGCCTCAGAATCATATTGTCGTTGAATTTCTCTATTATCTCTGGAGTTATCTGGCTTATTCCACTGCTTTCTTCCAGCTCCTCATCGGGTATCTGTTCCCCGAGGGCAGTTAGCTTCACTGATCTCTCCATCCTCACCTTCTCGTTGATGAAGCCTTTCCTTGGTTTCAGGAGCAATGCTTCCTGTTCATTCAGTTCTCCTCTCTTCGCCATTTCCAAGGCGTTTCTAGTTTTTGATATGTGATCCTTAATCTTCTGGTCTCCATCTATTACCAGCATGCCGTCGACAACTCTCCCTCCATTTCTGAATAACTGCGCCAGGGCGTATCTCAGGTCATCCCCCATCAGACCTTCGAGCTCCTTCAAGCTCCTCTTGCCTGAAGCGTAAAGCCTCAGGATGTTCTCTTCTGGCAATCCAGAAGAAAGAACCTTCTCACCCTCCTGTCCTATTGAATAATAAGTTACAGGTTTTTCGATTACATTGACTATTTTCTTCTCCCTCAACCACGAAATGGAACTAGTTACCTCGTTCTTTTCGAAGACCTTGAAAAGATCATCTGCTGCTACGTACCCCTTTCCTTTCAGGTACCTTATCAGTTTCTTCTCTCCGTTGGTAAGTTCCATGCCTACCCAATAACAGGGAGGCGATAAAATGTTTATCTCTACAGGTTAGAAAGGCGTGATTGGATTCGATGACAATAAAAATCCGCATCATCCCCTAGATGAACATAGTATCAATCTACCCTTTCTAATCCTCTTTTCCCCATTCTTGGGAGCTTTTATGGGTATGTATATTACTTACTACTACTTACGATACCGACCCTCCCGTAGAATCATTCGAATTCTCATAAATAAAGATGGATGTTCACTGCTTCGAGAGTATATGAATAGATCAACAATGGCGATCATTGCGGTTGTAGTCGTGGTGATTGTTGTTATAGGAGGAGTAGCAGCGGTAGTACTTTATGGAAAACACAACCAGGAACCAGCGAAAGTCACTCTCTCAGAGTCCGGTTCATCACTGTTGTATCCGGTTTTCAACTCCTGGGCCAGTAATTATACCAATGCTTCAATAACAACACTATCGACTGGAAGCGGGACAGGAATCTCCAGTGCAATTGCAGGTACTGTGATAATAGGTGCATCTGATGCATTTATGCCTTACAGTGATGCGCAAAAGTACCCTTATGTCGAGAACATTCCAATAATGATATCGTATCAGTACATAGCTTACAATATCCCTGGAGTGACCGCTACACTGAAACTGAACGGAAGCGTTATTGCAGGCATATATATGGGCACAATTACGAATTGGGACAGTCCTGCGATAGCTGCCCTCAATCCTGGAATAACCTTGCCCAACCACACTATAATTCCAGTTCACAGGTCGGATGGGAGCGGCGATACCTTCATGTTCACTTCATTCTTGAGCAAGTCAAATTCGACTTGGGCAAAACAGGTAGGAGCTGCTACTTCCGTAGACTGGCCATCCGTGCCGGCTGCCGAGACAGGTGCACAGAATGCTGGAATAATAAGCACTATGAGTTCCACTCCTTACTCAATTGGATACATAGCAGCCACATATGAGGCTCAGGTTCAATCTGCGAAATTCGGTATTGCTTTACTCGAGAACCAGGTCGGTCAATTCGTTGCCCCTACTGTATCAAATGTCTCAACAGCTGCATCCCAGTATTTGACTGAAATCCCTGCCAACGGAACAATAGCCCTTCAATATGCCCCAGGCAGCGACTCCTACCCAATTGCAGACATGGAATACATTATAGTGAAGCAGAATCAGACAAGTTCGTCGATTGCCAACGCGTTGAAGGCATTCATAACCTGGGCAGTAAGTCCTGATGGAGGGTCCGCTAATAAGTATCTGTCAACCTTCAATCTTGTTGCACTCCCTTCAAACGTCGTCCAGAAGATAATCGTTCCTCTTGTAAACCAGATATCAACGACCGCCTCTGGAACAACCTTGGTGACTCTTTCAGAATCTGGATCCAGCTTGCTATACCCTGTGTTCAATTCCTGGGCAAAGAACTATACAAACGCCACTATAACGACCCTTTCGACTGGTAGCGGTACCGGTATCTCCAGTGCAATTGCAGGTACTGTGATAATAGGTGCATCTGATGCTTACATGCCCTCTAGTATCGCGAACAAGTACACTTATGTCGAGAACATTCCGATAATGATATCGTATCAGTACATAGCTTACAACATCCCCGGAATCAGTTCAACCCTCAACCTGAATGGAAACGTTATAGCAGGTATATATATGGGAACGATAACCAACTGGAATAGTCCCGCAATAGCTGCATTGAACCCCGGAGTGACATTGCCAAACCACACTATAATTCCAGTTCACAGGTCGGATGGGAGCGGTGATACCTTCATGTTCACTTCTTTCCTAAGCCTTTCCAACAGCACCTGGGATAGCAAGGTCTCCTACGGTACTTCCGTGAACTGGCCATCCGTGCCGGCTGCCGAGACAGGTGCACAGAATGCTGGAATAATAAGCACTATGAGTTCCACTCCTTACTCAATTGGATACATAGCAGCCACATATGAGGCTCAGGTTAAATCTGCTGGTTTCGGAGTGGCAAATCTCGAAGATCAGAATGGACAGTTCGTTAGTCCGACGGTACAGAACGTGTCTAACGCCGCATCCCATTATCTCTCGGAAATTCCTAACAACGGAACGGTGAGGCTACAGTACGCACCTGGCAACGATTCCTATCCGATTGCAGACATGGAATACATAGTGGTCAAGACTAATCAGTCAAGCCCAGCAATCGCGTCGGCACTTCAGGCCTTCATAAAATTTGCAGTAAGCAGTAACGGAGGATCGGCCTCAAACTACCTCAGCGGGTTCAACCTAGTTGCCCTGCCTCAATCTGTCGTAACACAGATAGTCTACCCGCTCGTGAACAGGATAACAGGTTAGAGGAATGAAGGTAGCAAACAAAATTTTCAATTTTTCTACTTTCTTGATGGCCATCGTACCAGCGGTGGCACTTATTTCAATCTTCTATTTTGTTTTCAACGAGTCCCTTCCGCTCTGGAGATTCAGTGGATTTTCTTTCTTCACTACCTATCTATGGGACCCCGGGTTTCAGTATCAACCCCCCATTCTGGTGCACGGAGTTTTGGCCCCGCCAGGGGCGCAGTTTGGCCTTGACCTTTTTTTGTTAGGAACAATTAGTACTTCTCTCCTTGCCATAATTATTGCATTCCCGATAAGTTTCCTGATAACCATCAATGTGGAGCTATACCTCCCTTCTAGAATCAAGAAATTCATGATTTCTATGATAGAACTTTTCGCAGGAATACCCAGCGTAGTCTACGGGCTTTGGGGGATCGTGGTTCTCGAACCAATCCTTTTTAAAAACGTGGAGCCATGGATGGCGCGTCACCTCTCATTCATTCCGGGGTTCGGGGGAGAAGTATACAGCGGTGCCGGACTTGTAGCATCCGGGATCATACTGAGTTTTATGATCATCCCCATAATCACCTCTGTCATTGTAAACTCCTTCGATTCTGTTCCGAAGGAGGTAAAAGAGGGACTATTCTCTCTTGGAGCAACAAGGTGGGAAGTTGGAAAGTACCTGACAACACGGTTTTCAAGGTCCTCGATGGTTGGAGGCACCTTGCTCGGTTTGGGGAGAGCCCTAGGAGAGACAATGGCCGTGTTGATGGTCAGCGGAGCAATTGTCAACACTCTCCCGACAAGCTTCTATTCCGCTACAAACACGATGGCTGCCGCAATAACCTCTCTTCTGGATAGCGCACTCACAGATTCTACTAGAATGGACCTCGCTGCCCTGGCAGCTCTCGCTGTCGTGCTGATGGGAATATCGCTCGGAGTGAGCTTGGTCGGAAGAAAGATCGCAGGCAGAGGCGCTCTGCGGGGGTATGAAAGTGATTGATTCATATTTAGATGGAGGAAAGGAAATTCGATGGAAGAGTCTCGGTTCCAGAAGGATTAAGGACAGGGTGGCCTTCGCCTTAAGCTACGTTGTCCTGGGAATAATGGTGATCGTCCTTCTGTCAATCTTTATCTACGTGCTAGATTCAGGAGCATCCCACATAGCTTTGAAGATGCTCATCACAACGGGAAATACGGCAACTGGAGGAGTGCTCAATGCCATAGTTGGCACCTGGGAACTAGTCGGAATGGGGCTTCTCTTTTCACTACCTCCGAGCATACTCGGGGCTTTGTATGTCGTAAACAGTCGGTCCAATGGGACCGTATCTATGGTTGCTCGTCTATTTACTGACATCCTTACAAGTGTCCCATCGATAGTTATTGGGTTCTTCGCGTTTATAGTGCTTGTACAGAGGCTGAACATGGGATATTCCCTGGTGGCTGGCGGATTGGCGCTTGCGATAATGATGCTACCATACCTGATGAGGATAATAGAGATATCATTCAGGAATATCCCCAAGGAACAGATAGAGAACGCTTATGCATTGGGGGCTGATGACATCAGAGTCGCATCAAGGATTTATCTTCCTCAAGCCAAGGTGGGGATGCTTTCTGGTACGCTGCTGGCAGTAAGCATAGCTGCAGGGGAAACAGCACAACTGCTTTACTCTGCTGGATGGAACAACGGCTTCGCATCTGGATTCCTTCACTCAGGGGTAGGATACCTTACTTACGTCGTCTGGAACGGCATAAACTACCCTACAACTTATTCCCATTATCTGGCGTATGTTTCAGCTATGATATTGATATTGAGCGTCACTGGTCTGATCGCAGTTTCCAAATATATAGGAAGGAGGAAATAGTTATGGAAGAAAAGAACAAAGTTGAAAAGATCATTGAGATTGGAAGCCTTAGGGTTGAGACAAAGAGCAAAGTGATACTTGACGGGGTAGACCTGAACATTTTCAAAAATAATGTAAACACTATAGTGGGCCCATCCGGAAGCGGAAAGAGCACTCTCCTGAAGGCACTCAACAGATTGCTTGATCTTGACCAATCAATGCGTATTTCAGGGGATATTCTATTCGAAAAAAGAAACGTAAGGGACATAGACCCTGTTGAACTCAGGAGGCAGGTTGGCTTGGTCTTCCAGAAACCCAATCCTTTTCCAATGTCCGTCTACGACAATGTTGCTTTTGGATTGAGGGTTCAGGGAGTAAAGCTGAAAAAAGAGGATATGGACAGACTGGTTAGCCAGGCCTTAGGTGACGCGGATCTATTCGAGGAACTAGGGGGCAATCTCAAACAGATGGGGACTTCCCTGTCAGGTGGGCAACAGCAGAGACTTTGTATAGCAAGGGCACTGGTTCTAGGTCCGAAGGTATTGATGTTTGATGAGCCAACGAGTGCGCTCGACCCAATTGCTAAGGGGAAGATTGTCGACCTTATAAGAGCACTGAAGCAGAAGTTCACAGTGGTGCTTGTAACTCACGACATGGGCCTCACCAGGAAGGTTTCTGACTATACCAACCTTATTTATGAAGGAAAGTTCATCGCGAAAGGAACAGGTGCAGAATTCTTCGAGTCTGAGATGGAAGAGGTAAAAGAATTCCTAAGTGAGGCTGATTGATTTCCGTTATTTTATTACTTTTCATTCTAAGTTAGCCTGCTCATAATTTAGTCAAGCTAGTACGATTTAGCAAAATTTGCGATGTGTTTTGCTTCCCTTCCGCAGTAGATGCACTTTTTCCCATTTGCATTTTCCTGCACGTTAGAGGGTAGGTTCGTTATCTTAGCGCCGGTTTCTTCCTTAACTTTTGATTCACACTCTTCTGAGCCACACCAGGGCGACTGAACTATACCTGTGCCAGCCAGTTTTCTCAGCTCTTCGTAGCTTTCTACGACGTACGTATGAGACTCAAGGAACTTCAGGGCTTTGGCGTAAAGATTGGTGTGAATATTATCAAGGAGAGATGTGATTGAATCCCTGAGTTTGTCAAGCTTTACTACCTCCTTCTTTCCTGTGTCACGCCTTACCGTAGTTATTGATCCGGAATCCACTTCCCGCTGGCCTATCTCGATGCGTACTGGAATCCCCTTCATCTCCCACTCATTGTACTTCCATCCAGGGGAGTACTCTTCCCTGTCGTCCAGGTAGGTGCGGAAATCGTTCCTCAACTGTTCAAATACCTTCCTGGAATAGCCTATCACTTCTTCTTTCTTCGATTCGTTGTAAATCGGAACTATCACTATCTGTATCCTGGCCAGTTTAGGAGGCAGCACCAACCCCTTGTCATCCCCGTGCGTCAGCACCATCGCCCCCAGTTCTCTTGTACTTATTGCATATGTGTTCTGATAAACATATTTCTTGTTCCCGTCTTTGTCCAGGAACTTTATATCAAACGCCTTTGCGAAGTTCTGCCCGTCACTGTGGTGATCTGGTCCCTGAAGCACCCATCCGTCCGGCATCAGGTGCTCTATGCTGTACGATGCTATGGCACCTGCAAACTTTTCACTATCTGTCTTCCTTCCCCTTATTCCTGGAAGGGCCAGATAATCACGAAGAATCCTTTCGTAAATATCCAGAATCACGTTTCTCTCTTGCTCCGCCTCCTCGAGCGTTGCAAATGCGCTGTGTCCCTCGTTCCACAGGAATTCTCTGCTTCTTAGGAGCGGAGTTGGATGCTTGAACTCCCATCGCACCACACTCGCCCATATATTGAACTTGATTGGAAGATCTCTCCATGAGCGGACCCATCTGGAGAAACTATCGTACATGATTGTTTCTGATGTTGGGCGGACAGCAAGACGCTCTGATAGCTCAGACTGACCTGCATGGGTTATCCACGCTACCTCAGGGGAGAAGCCTTTTACATGTTCGCTCTCCTTCATTAGGAATCGTTCAGGTATGAATAGTGGAAAGTAGACGTCCTGAACTCCAACCTCCTTGAATAGCTTGTCCGTTGCCTCTTTTATAGTATCCCAGGCGAAATATGAGTCCGGACGGTAAACCATCATGCCAGAAACAGCACTATAATCGACAAATTCCGAATTCACTATAACCTGAGTATACCATTCGGTAATGTTTTCGCTTTTCTTAGCCGTCAGTGAATACTTTTTTTGTTCGTTTTCCAAGGGACCACCCACTTTTCTTACCTGAGGAAGTTATTGATAAAGAGTATTATGTTTTTCCTTTATTTTTGTGATGCAAGCGAAATACTTCCACTAGTTGTCGACCTCAGCTAACCTGGGATTCCTCTTCTTTTATCCTGTAATGGGAGAGTACTATACCGAGTATTCCAAATAATATCAATATCACGGAAACTGAATACAGCCCTATGTCGTTCCAGTCCCCGTATGCTATAGACCAGCCTACGTAGAATGCTACAGACCCCAGCAACAGGACGAACGACAGATACTGGATTACGTAGTTTCCAGAGAATTTCATTTGAGGGGTATAATGAACTTCCATAAATTAATTTGTGCGTTCACTTCCTAACCTTACTTGAAGGGTTCATATCCTCGCAGCATCATCCTCCCCCCTCATTGAACCGATGTAGTATAATGCCAATGCATAGGCCACGATGGACGAAACAGCGCTCATCGCCATGCCTATTGAGTTCCCAAAGAACTGATTCGATAGGAGAAATGATATCCCGTTATATATTGCCCCGACAATAGCCGCCAATCCTATTATACCCAGTACTATCAATGGTCTTGATTTGAGCTTAAGGGACAAAATCAAGAATCTTACCGAAACTGCCAGAATGACTACTGCTACTATCATGTGGAAAAGAACTTGCCAGTAATGAGCTGCAAAGTAGGTAAGAGCAGATATTCCGCCGAAGCTGAGCGAGGGGAGTGTCACCTCAAGATTTATAGTCATCCCCAACCAGAACTGGATCAGTATCAGGCCGAGAAAGACTAGGACATGAGTCCTGATCGACCTAACAGTCCTCAACCTATCCACTAAATTTCACCTGAATAACCCACACTTACGACGATAAATAGTCTTCGAGAATCGTCTCTCGCTCCTATCTCTGATATATCCCAACCTCGTTCCCGTCCGGGTCCTCTACAGAAGCTAGCCACCCCCTTGAAAACCGTTCCGGAGGTTTAATTATTTTCACCCCTGTCCTCCTCAATCTTGCGATCTCGTCGTCTATATCTAGCGTGAGAAAACAGATGCTTATGGGTCCTCCTTTCCTGCCTTCATACCCGCCGTGGATTGAGAATTCGATGCCTCCGACGTTGAACGACACGAACTGGCCCGCCATATCTTCCCTGTGTGTTTCTATCAGACCTAGTTTCTCTTTGTAGAAAGACACACAATCATCGAATCTGCTCACACCCAGAATCACTGGATCAATCTTGTCGATCATTGATTCTTCTAGGCAGATTAGCTTTTAAATTTATCCTAATGATAATAATTAATTAACTCCATTTCCTTGACTAATTCTCCCCGAGAAGAGGATTATGTGTGAATGTCCTGATTTTTGTCTTGACCGATGTCACCCTATTATCGTATTTATGTTCTTTATAATCCCCTTTTCAACGTGTTCCGTCCACAACATCTCCGGTATATCCACCACAAGGAACAACTCAGACAGCAACAGAGCCTCTACGGCCATCACTGCCAGATTCTGAATGAACTTTCCAATACCTATAGTCACCTTGAAATCATTCGGGTTCCCCTCTATCTTAATAGTGAACGCCCTGTCTGCTGTTATTATATCCCTCAGGATTCCTGCCTTCCTTGCCTGTATCACGCTCCCGTCCGGTAACTGCTTGGATTGGACCGTGTACTTCTCATTCTGAAGCTGTTGAACAATCTGCTGAGTGACGTAATTCAGGTCGGCGTTCTTGTTCTGGTATCTTAGCGTCTTCTGGAAAACCATTTTAATCGCCCTCCTTGATTGGAAATACGTTACATAACCTTTTGCTTCATGTTTTTACGGATGACAGCCCTGCTCCCCGTGTTATGAAAATACTTTTCTAGTCATATTTCTATGATAATCAGTTTCACGTAATGGATAAGTACGATTTAGGGTTAAGTCTATTGTGAGATTCCTGGCATGGCACCTTGAGAGTTTTAGGGCAACTCCTACTGAGAAAGGACGTTCAAAGATTGTTGAAGAGGCAAGTACTGTTGAAGCAGAGAATTCGCTACTCGTGTTCGCTAATTTTGAAAGGAGTGACGAGGCAAATCAGGGAGAGACCGTATCTAAGGCTACTAATGAGATAGTATCTGTCTGTCGCAACCTCAAGATTGGGACGGTAATACTGGATCCGTTTGCACACCTATTCGCGGAACCTTCAACGCCTGAATCCGCTGTATCAATGCTGAAGTCCCTGGAAGCATCCCTCAGAGGGAACAATCTGCAGGTGAAGAGACTAGCATTCGGTATGTTCTACGAGCTTGAGATCAAAGCAAAGGGACACCGCTACTCGAGGATCGCAAGAAGAATTGAGTGAAAACTAGTTCCCTTCTCCGTCGTCCGCTTTCCGCACTCTCCGTGATCAGCGTTTATTTGCTAAGTCCCATAAGGTTGGCGTCTTTTTGGCACAGGCGCTGAGAATGTCACTTCATCTTCATTTCGAGCTTGCTTTCCTTTATTCTGGTATTGAAGTTCTTTATTTTGTCTGCAAGGTCTTCGTCAACGAAATGTTCGAAGAAGCAGGCTTTCTCTTTCGCCATTTTGTCGTCGCATCCTATGAGTTTCAGTAGCTCGTAGATGGAGCTTTCTTTGTTGTTCAAACTCTGGATGACCTTGTTCCCTTTCTCCGAAATTGTCATCCCCCTGTACTTCTGGTAATTTATGAGCCCGTCTTCAGACAGCTTGGTGAGCATTTGCGAAACAGATGCCGGTGTAACCTTCAGATGACGTGCAATCTCAAGAGGTCGTGCATAACCCTGTTCTCTTATGAAGTAGTCAATGGATTCGAGGTATTTTTCTCTGTCCTCGTTAGTTTTCATATCACCTAATTAATTACATTATAGTATATCTTATATCGTGCACCTACTTGCGCAATAATTTATGTCTTACTAATAATAAAAATGGACCGACCCCCTATGGGATAGAATACGGACTTCAAAGGTCGCTTGAAAGTCGGAAATGGGCCCGGCCGGATTCGAACCGGCGGTCTCCGCCTTGTAAGGGCGACGTCATAGCCGCTAGACCACGAGCCCTCATTCTGAAGTTGTGAAGTATAATTAATGTTAACTATTTTCCTCCTTCACATTACAGGATAGGCAGGAGGTTGTTGATTTCCCAATCTGTCACGTAAGAGCGGAATTCATCCCATTCCTTCTGCTTGATGTAGAGGAAATTGTTGTATATGTGCTCCCCGAGCACCCCCTTCATGAACTCACTGTTGCGCAGATGGTGAAGTGCCTCCCCCAATGATTCTGGAAGGGACCCTATTCCCATTGAATCCCTCTGCTTCTGGGAGATGTGGAATATATCGAGTTCAGTAGGCTCCGGGCACTCCTTCTTCTTTTCTATCCCGTCCAAACCTGCAGCCAGGATTGTCGCAAACTGAAGATAAGGGTTTCCAGCTGAATCTGGAGCCCTGAACTCGAAGCGCTTCTTTATATTGTCACCTGCAGGGAGCCTGATCAGTGCAGATCTGTTCTTTGTCCCCCAAGCTATGTAAACGGGAGCTTCGTAACCGGGGACAAGCCTTTTGTAGGAGTTAACCCAAGATGCAAAAATGGGGGAAAGTTCCACTGCATGGGACAAGACCCCCGCCAGATAGTGATACGCCGTTTCAGAGAGACCGTTCTTATCTTTCTCATCCCAGAAGAAATTCTTGTCCTCCGAAGGAGTCATCAGGCTCTGGTGAATGTGCATCCCCGTCCCGTTTATGCCGTGGAATGGCTTTGGCATGAATGTAGCATAGAGGCCAAATTTGGCCGCAACAGTCTTTATCGCTGTCCTCATCGTTATTATTCTGTCAGCCATGAACAAGGCAGGGGCGTACCTCAGGTCTATCTCATGTTGGCCCGGAGAAACTTCGTGATGAGCCGCTTCCGGCATGTATCCCAGGATATCCAGGTAGTTCAGTATCTCCTTCTTAACGATCTCCCCCTTATCAAGAGGACCAAAGGTGAAGTATCCTCCTGTATCGTGTGGTACATACTTTCCGTCCCTCTGTTCAAGAAGGAAAAATTCAAACTCCGGTCCGACAAAGAACTCCATCCCCTTCTTCTCGATTCTCTGAAGTTGCTTCTGGAGGATGTATCTTGGGTCTCCCATGAATGGGGTCCCATCAGGCTTCATTATCGAGCAGACGAATCTTGCTGCCTTTCCTCCATCAACAGCCCATGGTAGAATCTCGAAAGAAGAATAATCTGGGAAAGCCCTCATGTCGCTTTCTTCGATTGTTGCATAGCCTAGTATTGAAGAACCGTCAAAGAGCACGCCTTCCTCTAGTATCTTTTCAAGCCTGTTTCTCGGGAGCATGACGGATTTCGGGGTCCCCCTTATGTCCGTGAATTGGAAGTAGAAATACCTAAGGTCTTTCTGGTCAGAAATCTTCACAATCTCTTTTGCCTCGTAAGCCATGAAAAGCCAATGCCTTCACGATTTAAGTTTTTGCTAAACCATCCCCATACAATCACCTGACGTTCAACAACAATAAGCGATGTCCTCCCCTACCCGATGTAAATTCTTAGCACATCAATCATTACGCGAAGAACTAATAAACCATATTTGCATAAAATCCCGTGAAAGCTGTAGTCAACAGGCAACCAGGAGGATTGGAGAACACCAGATTTGAGGATGTAGAGAAACCAAAGGGAAAGGTTATGGTCAGGGTTACTTTCGCGGGACTTAACCCTGTGGACATAAATGTAATCCTTGGGAAGGTCAATTACAACATTTCCCCCTACCCACATATTCCTGGAGCGGAATTTGTCGGAGTCGTTGATGACCCGGGTTCATCTAGGAAGTTCAGGAAGGGGGACAGGGTACTTGTCTACCCCAGGGTTTATGATGGTACATGTGAGCGATGCGTGTCAGGAAGGGAGGAGCTCTGCAGGAATGGAGGAGTTACTGGCGTTGCCTCTAACGGTGGTTTTTCTGAATTCTATGGAACTGACGATTCTCACCTCGAGATGATCCCTGATGCCATGAGCTTTGAAGATGCTGTCTCCATTCCAGTCGGCGGTCTTACTGCATACCACGCTATCAACAGGGCCGGCCTGGCGAAGGGAGAGAAGTTTCTGGTAGTGGGAGCGTCTGGGAATACAGGATGGCATTCATTGCTCCTTGGAAAGCTGAAGGGTGCCGAGGCATTTTACGTATCAAGGAAGAAGTGGGTGGCAGAATCCGGAGCAAGAGAGTGGAATAAGGAGAAGGTTGACGTGATTGTTAATTCACTCGGCTCCGAGGTATGGGAACCCTACATCGATTATCTTGACACAGGTGGAAGGGTTGTCACCTTTGGCACCCTGACAGGAAGGGAAGCAAGACTTAACATCGCAAGCCTTTACACTGGGGAGCGATCAATAATCGGCTCTACATCCGGGACGAGGAAAGAGTTCAGCGAGCTGATAAGGATCGTTTCTGAAAACGGACTCAAGAGCAGACTTTGGAAGATATTCGATCTGAGCGACTACAGGAAGGCAATTGAAGAATATGAAAGGAGAGACGGAAGGATTATCCTTAGGGTCTCTGACGTTTGATCCCTGGGTCACATCTTAAATAATCATCTTGGCATCTATTATGAGGTAGCCGTCCTCGTAGAGAAATACTGGATTGAAATCGACCTGAGAGTAATCCGTACTGTTCGCAAACTTCGACACTTCCAGCAGCAGCTCCACAATGACCTCTTTATTGACCTTCAATCCCCTGTATCCATCGAATATCCTACCGAATTTCAGTTCCGAGAGGATGTCCTCTGCGTCATACCTGTCTATAGGAACTTTCTTGAAAGTCACGTCCCTGAATAATTCTGAATAGAACCCTCCTATCCCAAATAACAGCAGCTTTCCAAAATTCTTGTCATTGATCAAACCTATGATTATTTCGACCCCCTTCCTGGCCATCTCTTCAGCATAAAGCGTCTCCCCCGGGAACTTGCTTCTCATAGATTTGAACACTTCCTTGAAATTATCCATAGTCCTAATATCCTGTACCACCGCACCGATCTCTGTTTTATGGGTAATCTTATCCGAACTTACCTTGATTACCGCAGGAAATTCTCCTTTGTAGTCTTCTGGGTTCTCGATCAAGAATCTTCTAGGCTGCCTGAAGTCCAACCTGTCCAGCATTGACTTGAATTCAAGCTCTGGAATCACTGCCATCCTTGAACCTCCTAAGGAATTCTCCCCTCTCCTTGAGGGCACCCATTGCTGAGACTGCCCTAGAAACAGAAGGGAATGTGGCTATCCCTTTGCTCGTGAGCTCCCTTATTGCTCTCCTTGAATACCCTCCCCCTATGACCCCAACAACGATAGGGGTTCTGTCGGCCCTGTTATATTCATCCAGGAATTCTATTATGTGTTCAGTTACCCCGAATGTCTGAAACAACACAAAGGCGAGAATCGAATCAAATTCTCCTGAGTTGTCCAGCTCGTTTATAACACCCTCGTACTGGGCATCCGTCGCCTCCGCAGTCATATCTATTGGGTTGGCAGGCGACCCTATCTTTGATATCTTCAGCCTCAGCCTCGATGCAAGATTGCTAGATGTTCTGCTCACCTTGAAGCCATTGTTCTCAAGGACATCTGTTGCCACAACCCCAACTCCTCCCGCGGACGACACGACCGCTACTCTGTTGCCATTGATCGGCTTTGAGAAAGATATTGCAGAAGCGAAATCGATGAGCTCTACCTCGTTCTGCGCCATGATTATCCCGTTCTGTCTGAATATCCCGTTAAGCGAAAAACTTGTGCGCAACAGTGAACCTGTATGAAGTGAAGTCGCTCTGCTTCCTGACTCTGTCTGCCCTCCCTTAAGCACTACTATCCCCTTTTTCCTTGATATTCTCCTGCACTCATTCAGGAAGTTGTCAATCTCCTCGATCTTCTCCAGGTACAGGGCAATGGATTTCGTTCTTTCGTCCCCGCCTAGTGTTGATACCATGTCAGTCTCATCAACATCTATTTCGTTCCCCAGAGATATAAAAGAAGAGAATCCTATACCCAAATCTGAGAATTCGTCCATGGCCAGCAACCCTAAAGCACCACTCTGTGATATGAAACCTATCGGACCATCTGAGGGGAAGCTGCTCTTGTTCTCCGTTGTTAGGGCTGTATTCAGCCCTGTCCTCGGAATAATAACTCCTACGCAATTAGGACCTATAATCCTCATTCCTGCAACTGAGGCCGTTTTCAACATTTCCTGTTCAATTCTTCTCCCTTCATCACCCTGTTCTCCGAATCCACCGGCAACGGGGATGCAGACCTTGCAGCCTCTTTTCGCAAGAGAAGATACGGCTTCGACAGCCTTTGAAGAAGGTAGAGAAATTACTCCTAGATCAATAGAGTGAGGAAGTGATTCCACGTCTCTATAACACTTTAACCCGTCGATCTCTGTGGCAGAAGGATTAACAAGGAAAATCTCGCCTTTGAAGTTCTTCCTGAGATTCTTCAGAATGACATTTCCGACCTTCCCCTCTTCTCTAGAGGCACCTACCAGGCATACAGATTTTACAGAAAATATGTCGTCTAAGTTCATATCTTAGACATCAACTTCTTTCTCTCTTTAGCATTATACCCCGTAACTTCCTCAAGGAATCGGTTGTATATCTTCACAACCTCTTCCTGGTCCTTTCCCGGAGACGTTTTCGTTTCCACGGAAATCTCCTTCTTTCCTGAAACTTCTGCCACGACCTCCAAAGACTCAGAATAGGAAGATACAAATCTTCTGCCGTTCCTGTTGACTCTTCCGAAGATTTCCTTCATCTTCGATTCCAACACCTGTTCGCTAATTTCTTTCTTGCAGGGGTATTTTCTCATCCATGTGGAATAATTTGCAATATTAAATCGTAATGCAATCAATTGCTTAATCCCAACCTTATTTTGCAATATTTATATAGAAGAACGAATTACCGTTTTAGGGTGAAAATTGGATGCTATCAGGACAAATCCCTATCCTTGTTTTGAAAGAAGGTTCGACAAGAGAGACTGGAAAAGATGCTCAGAGAAATAATATTGAGGCTGCAAAGGCCATTGCTGATACAGTTAAATCGGCCCTTGGACCTAAAGGCATGGACAAGATGCTTGTCGATTCACTGGGGGATATTACAATATCGAATGATGGAGCAACCATCATGAAGCAGATGGATGTTGACCATCCGACAGCCAAAATGATTATAGAAATAGCAAAGGGACAAGACCAAGAGGTTGGGGACGGAACTACCACTGCAGTAGTTATAGCTGGAGAGTTATTGAAACAAGCTGAACTCCTTCTCGACCAGAACGTTCATCCAACAGTTATCGCGAATGGCTACAAACTTGCTTCAAACAAGACAAGCGAAATTCTATCCAGCATTTCCGAGAAGAAGGTAAATGACGAGGTTCTTAAGAATATAGCCATGACGGCAATGACGGGAAAGAACGTAGGAGGCGTCACTGAATTCCTTGCCAAGATGGCGATGAAGGCAGTAAAGAGCATAGTAGAGGAGAGAGACGGAAGGAAGATCGTGGACGTTGATAATATTCTCATACAGAAGAAATTCGGAGGGGGGATCACGGACTCCGAACTCATAGAAGGAGTAGTTATAGACAAGGAAAAGGTGCATCCTAGGATGCCTAACGAAGTAAAGAATTCTAAGATAGCACTGATAGACTCTGGACTGGAGATAAAGAAGACGGAGATAGATGCAAAGGTCCAGATTACAGATCCAACAAAGATACAGGCATTCCTTGACCAGGAAGAGGAGACGCTGAAGGCAATGGTGGAGAAGGTCAAGAAATCAGGAGCGAATGTGCTGATGAGCCAGAAAGGAATTGACGACCTTGCACAGCACTTCCTGGCAAAGGAAGGAATATATGCAGTAAGGAGAGTCAAAAAGAGCGACATGGAAAAAATTGCAAAGGCAACTGGTGCAAAAATTGTAACTAACCTTGACGACCTGACGTCCAAGGACCTTGGGAATGCTGAGAAAACTGAAGAGAGGAAAATAGGTGACGATAGACTTACTTTCATAACCGGATGCAAGTACCCGAAGGCAGTTTCAATACTGATAAGGGGTGGGACTCAGCATACTATAGATGAAGTGGAAAGGGCCCTGCACGATGCGCTTAAGGTTGTTGGAGTTGCGATTGAGGATCAGTCCTTTGTTACTGGAGGAGGAGCCATAGAGGCGGAACTCGCATACCAGCTTAAGAAATACGCTCCTACGGTTGGAGGTAGGGAACAGCTTGCAATTGAAACATTCGCGAACGCACTGGAGATTGTACCCAGAACTCTTGCTGAGAACGCAGGGATGGACCCGATTGATTCACTGCTTAAGCTAAGATCCGAACATCAGACTGGAAACAAGAATGCTGGCATAGATGCAATGGAGGGCGTCGTCGCTGATCTATTCAAGAAGAATGTGGTTGAGCCAGTTAGAGTGAAATCGCACGCGATAGAAAGCGCTACGGAAGTTGCTACTATGATACTGAGGATTGATGACGTAATTTCTTCCAAGAAGTCAAAGAGCGAGGGCCCGCCCGGAGGAGGAATGCCTCCAGGCGGAGGTATGGGCGGCATGGAAGGAATGGGCGGAATGCCTCCTATGTAAGTTGGGGATTCCGTTGGAACTAATATTGGGAGAAGAGAGACAGGAGATAGAGAAGAGGGACTTCGACCTCATCATAATCGGAGCTGGTGCCGCAGGCCTTTCTGCAGCAGTATACGCAACCAGGGCCGGACTTTCGAACATAGTCATTGATGGGTCAACGGCAGGTGGGCTGACACTTGAAGCTCCTCTAGTCGAGAACTATCTCGGATTCACGGAGATACCTGGTACCGAACTTGCAAAGCAATTCCTCGAGCACGCAAGGAACTACTCGAAGATTATAGATAACAACAAGGTACTCTCGATAAAGAAGGAAAACGAGTATATTCTGCAGACCGAAAAGGGAGAGTTCCGTTCTAAGGCCATTCTATTCGCAACAGGGACAAAGCACAAACATCTTGGGATCCCGGGGGAGCAAGAATACTTCGGAAAGGGTGTGAGTTACTGCAGCTCCTGCGACGGGTGGTTGTTCAAGAACAAGAAGGTTCTAGTGATAGGTGGGGGGAATTCAGGAGCGATCGCAGCAATATCGATGAAGAATGTGGTCTCAGACGTGAAGATATTCGAGTTCATGCCCAAGTACATGTGCGAAGACGCTTACGTGAAACAAATAAATTCAATGGGAATTGAATACAAGAGGAATGTCCAGGTCACCGAGATAAAAGGCGACGGGAAACTTGCCAAATCCGTGAAATTCAAGGATAGGGCAACGGGGAAGGAATCGGAAGAAGCCTTTGATGGAGTGTTCATATACGTTGGTCTTTCACCGCAATCCGAACTCGCAAAGTCCATCGGGGTGGAGACTACGGAAAGAGGATACATAAAGGCAGACAGGAGCTGCAGAACGAATGTGGAGAGGGTGTATGCAGCAGGTGACGTTGCAGGATCGTTTGCACAGATAGTTGTTGCCGCATCGGACGGAGCTATAGCGGCAGATTCTTGTTACAGGGATTTATACCTCAAATAATGCTAGTTGAGAATGTAAACATAGCATCCCCCATAAACAGGAAATTTGTAACAGGCGTCGATCTTGAAAGGCTAGAAATACTGGAGCATCAGGATATAAGCATTTCAAACGGGAAGATTGTCAGCATCAACCCAACCTCTTATCCCAGAGAGGAGAACAGGTGGGTAATACCTGGGTTCTGCGATCCTCACACCCATCTAGTCTTTGGCGGCACTCGAGAAAAGGAGATAGACGTCAGGAAAACACTGGGTTATGGGGAGGTTCTCAGGCGGGGTGGAGGGATTTACAGCACAATCAGGTCCACTTCAGAATGCGACAAAGATACCTTATTCAATGAATCCAGGGAAAGAATCCTGAACATGATGCACCATGGCACTGCAATAGTAGAGAGCAAGACCGGGTACGGCATAGACGCAGAAGTTGAAGAGAGGATGCTAAGCGTGATGGAAAGGATTGAGGCTGAAATGAGGATAAGGATTAAGAAAACGCTTCTGGCCCACGTAATCCCTAAAGGAAGCAGCGAGGAGAGGTATCTCAAGGATTTCAAAGATATGATTGAGGGATTCAGGAAGAGAATTGATTACGTTGATGTCTTCGTGGATGTGGGAGCGTTCTCCCCTGCATTTGCAAGGGAGGCAATTCTATTCGCCAATTCGCTAGGAATCAATGGAAGAGTCCATATAAACGAACTAGAGAACATTGGTGGAATCGGAGTATTGAAAGACCTGAAAATTGATTCCTATGACCACATGATCGAGACTAGGAATGAGGAACTTGACTTTGTTGATGGGACGATAACAATCCTTCCTTTCACAGCCATTAATCTGAGAAAAAGCGGGCAAATATTTTCAGAGATGAAAAGGAAGGAAAAGATTCTGGCCGTTGGCTCCGACCTCTCTCCAAACACATACATCACTTCATTTCCCCTTGCAATTGCCCTTGCAAGGCAACTGTTCCCGTTCACTCTGAACGATTTTGACCTAGTGGGCACGCTAAACTCCTGTTACTCCCTGTCACTCTCTGACGTTGCGGGGTCCATCCACCCTGGAAAGGATGCAAATCTTGTTGTGCTGAAGGATACTTATGATAAGATAGGCTACAAATTCGGTGAAAACATCGTGCAGAGAGTCATCATAAACGGCAAGGTATTGAAGGCCGAATAGGAATTGATATAAGCAACTAAAAAATCAGGTAACATGAGCCAGCTTCCCTTCTTCACTCTGAACGATTTTGACCTAGTAGGAAAGTCTGTTCTCCTGAGGGTCGACATAAATTCGCCAATAGACCCGAAAACAGGGAACATTCTTGATGATGCGAGGTTCCGTGCTCATCAGGAGACTATTGAAGCACTGTCCAAGTCCAAAGTCATTATTCTAGCCCACCAGAGCAGGCCGGGAAAGAACGATTTCGTGAGTCTGAGGGCACATGCATCGCATCTGTCTAACTTGCTAAAGCGAAGGGTAAAGTTCGTCAGTGGTCTATTTGATGATGATACCCTAGAAGAGATCGATTCGGCAGATAGCGGTGACATACTGATGCTTGAGAACACAAGATTCTTTTCAGAGGAAGTGGTTCTTGCGGAGGAGAAGCTGGAGGTTATGGAGAAGACGCATATTGTGAGGAACCTTTCCGGCCACGCGGATTATTTCGTTAATGATGCGTTCGCAGCTGCACATCGCAGCAACGTCACATTGGTTGGCTTTAGCCAGATGATGCCAAACATAGCCGGCAAGCTTATGGAAAATGAGATAGTTGGAATCGAGAGATTCTTCTCCGTCAAGGGGAAGATGAGGATCGGAATATTTGGAGGAGCAAAGGCAGACGATTCAATAAAGATCATAGACAAGATGCTAAAGGAAGGCAAATTGGATAAAGTTCTTACTGGGGGACTGGTAGGCCATATTTTCATCATAGCCGGCGGGATGGACATGGGGAAGAAGAATGAGGATGTGATAAGGAAGGAAGTCGGCAACTACGAGAATGTACTTAAGGAAGCAGAGAAGCTGCTTCATGAATACGGCGAACAAATACTTACTCCCAAAGACTTCCTGGGCAACGAGAATGGGAAAGTCAAGCACTACAAGATTGACGATTTCAGGAAGGATATACCGGCAATGGATATTGGTGTTGATACGATCGCGGAGTACGCATCTATCATCAAGAACTCAGACGCAATAATGCTCAACGGCCCGATGGGGGTATTTGAGCTGGAGGACTATTCTTCAGGCACGGAGGAGATATTCTCCACAATCGCAAAATCCCCTGGGTATAAGGTGGCCGGTGGAGGACACACACTGGCAGCGCTTGAGAGGATGGGAATAGGTGAGAGCGACATAGACCACATTTCCACCGGTGGAGGTGCCCTGATAAGCTACCTTGCAGGAGAACCTATGCCGGGGATTGATTCGTTGGCGATATCAAAGAAAAAATTTGGAGGAATGTAGATGACTCAGGATTCGAAGATAGACCAGATAGTTTATAGCATGGAGGTTATACGGCAGCAGCTGGATGAGATTGAGGGACAGATACAATCCCTGGCAATGATACTTCAGGACTTGGCAACCAGCACAGAATTCCTGAAGAAGATGAATGGGATCCAGGGGGATTCACTAATACCGATTGGCAGGGGGCTGTATATTGAGGGTGAAGTGAAGAACAAGGAAAGGGTAGTAGTTAGCATAGGCTCAAACGCATATAAGAAGGCCACTATAGAGGATGCCCTTGGTATCTTGGAAGAGAGGAAGAGCGACGCGGCAAAGGCTCTCGAAAGCAGCCGAAATTCCGAGAGCGAACTGCAGCAAAGGTACGCCCAACTAGAAGACTATTTGAATAGAATCTCTAGAAAGTGAATGAATGTTTGAGAAACTCAAGGAAAAGCTTGGACTTGCAAAGAAGGAAGAGCGAAGCCTACCTCAGGAAAGCTCCAGAGGAACATCCATAAACACTGCTGTTACTTCGAAGAACTTCGACGAAATAACCTCGAACCTTAAGATATCGTTGATAGAAGCAGATGTTGCACTCCCAGTTGCAGATAAGATTTCGAATGTGCTCCAGAAGAAGCTGGAAGACAGAACAATAAAATTGAAGGGTGACAGGGAAACAGTCTTCCGGGAAGCAGTAAGGGCAACCATAAAGGATGTCGCATCCGTTGGTACCATAGACCTGGTTGACCTTGCAAGCAAGAAATCGCCATTTGTAGTGATGTTCGTTGGCATGAACGGCACAGGAAAGACCACGTCAATAGCAAAGCTTGCTGAGATGTTCAAGGAAAAGGGATATTACGTGGTGATAGCGGCTTCGGATACTTTCAGGGCTGGGGCAATTGAGCAGATCTCACTCCACGGGGATAGGATCGGTGTGAAGGTTGTCAAGCACCAGGCCGGTGGTGATCCTGCGGCAGTTGCATTCGACGCTGTCAAGCACGCTTCAAAGAACGAGAGATCTGTAGTGCTGATAGACACTGCAGGCAGAATGCAGAACAACAAGAATCTTCTAGAAGAGATGAAAAAGATAAAGAGGATATCAAAGCCTGATATCATCATCCTGACGTTGGACGCCCTCTCCGGGACAGACACTTTGAACCAGGCGAAGCTGTTCGATGAGGCAGTCGGGATAAATGGCTACATAGTCACAAAGATTGATGCGGATGCAAAGGGAGGAGGAGTAATTTCACTACTTTCAGAGACGAAGAAACCCATCCTCTATATAGGGACGGGGCAGTCTTATTCCGACTTTATCCAATTCAGCTTGGACTGGTACCTTAACAGGCTGCTAAATTAAATTGACTTCAGCCTTTCCTTTATTTCCTCTGGAGAAAGATCAGTGGTGATAAGGGGTATCCCTTCTATTTCTGCCAGTCTTATCGCGAGAGGATCTATCCTCTTGGGCTTTATGTAAACTACAACTGCTGGCTTGATAGGGTGAACCCTCACGGCTATCATCGGTGATCTGCCGAACTCAACGTTCGTAAAGAATAATGCTCTTTCCGAAGTCCATCCATAAACCCTGAAATAGTCAAAAGAGGTCAGCTTCAGGATAGCATGAAGGGAGTCAAGGACAGTGTAGCCTCTTATGCTCCTCTTTATGTTGAGCCCACTCACCTCCTTCCCTTCAATCATCCTGATGAATTTTTGCAGGTCAACGTCGTAGAAAAATTCCTTTATGTCTAGAATAACGTCCTTCTCCGTCCCAAGAGAATATTTCAATAGGACTGGGCTCCCCCTCTCTCCGTCTATTTCAACAAGGGAACTCACAAGGCTTTTCAGGAACTGGGCTCCGGGTGATTTCCTTCTACCGGTTTCGTAATCGCTTATCACCGACGTATTTATCTTCATCCTATCTGAGAGTTCTTTCTGGGTGACGTTAAATTCCTCCCTCCACTTCTTTATGGTTTTGCCCGGATCGTTGGACATGACTATTTCTCCTGACACGTTGAAAATCAGGGCATCGGAGGAAGGAAATTTGTTACTCTTCACTCAAAGAGATTGAGTAAACGTTTTTAAAGCCTTTGAAATCTCACCGAAGGGCTTGTGGGGTAGCCTGGTATCCTTTCGGCTTCGGGAGTCGAAGACTCCGGTCCAAATCCGGACAAGCCCATAAAAATAAGAGATTGATACTCTACAGTCCCATTACTACTTTTCTTTTAAATAATAGTAAATAATCATAAAAGCAGATAAAATTGATGGAAGTAGAGGTAAAATTTAAGTCTCCTGTTGAGTGGATCACAAATATTGCTAAAACCCATTCTGCGGAAATAAAGATCAGAGACATTAGAGCTAGTCTCGAAGGAGTCAAGGATTTGGTAGAGATATTTTCCCCAGAAGGGAAAGTAGAGGCTCTCTCAATAAGGTTACACGAAAAGAATAGTTCGAAAGAAGAAGATCTTTCCATAACAGATGATTACCACGCTACAGCCATAATAGACGCAACGGAGTGTTCAATCTGCAATTCAATCCGTAACTGGGACCTATTCCTTACCGCGGCAAATTCTGATAAAGATGGAAACATGACGATGCAATGGCTTGTCCCTGACGAAAGCACGGTTTCTGCCTTCCTTCAGCGCCTCGAAAAAGACGGAATAAAATTCGAGTTGCTCAAGAAAAGAAATTTAAGTAAGAAGAGAGACATAACTGCAAGACAAGAATTTGTCATCAAGACTGCTCTAGAGCTCGGCTTCTTCGAGTATCCTAAGAAGATAAATCTTGAGGGTCTGTCGAAGAGACTGAACGTCTCTTATGTTACTCTGGCAGAAATCCTTCGGAGAGCGGAGAAGAATATAATATCATCATATTTCAAAAGGAAAGAAAATTAATTCATTAAGGAAAGGGCGAGAGAAGTCACATTAGCTCGTTGCAATTTATCTTGGAACCCGCTGTATCTGCTGGTGAAATCTTATATTTTCACATGCCGCTTTGGCTGCCGGATAGAGGAATTCCTCTTCTAAATCGATGTGGTGAAGAAGTTTATTGCAGGTGTTCGACAACTTTTTATTTCCTTCTATCTGCAGTAGGCTTTGAACCTCACGGATTAGTCTCTGGATAAGCCGGTGCTCTTCGACCATAGATTCGTAACTGTCGTCGAACCTTTTCGCCGCGTCAAGGTATGCTACTTCTGCTAACTGGTACTTACTCTCTGTTCTTCCCTTGTTGTAATTTAGGAGCGGTACTATCGTATAATTCTCTTTCTCAAGGTGATTCTTGAAGTTGGATAGTATTTCCTCAAATTTTTTCGCAGACCTATTTTTTTCGAGAGTTGCTTGTCTCAGCTGATCAATGATTTCTTCGTGCTCTACATCTAGCATGTCACCGCGATTGCTCATGAGTAACGAATGATTGGTTGTTAATTGTCATTGACCCAAAATTTTAAGGGATATCTGTGGATAGATTTTTGAACCTCTGTAAATGGTTGTCCCTATTATTTTTGGGATTAGTGATATTCCTCTCCAAGTGATTTCTAAGCTGATGCCAGCAATTGAAGAAATAGAAAAACCTAACTGCGACGAAGTCGGGTTAAACGTATCAAAGAGGGAGAAGAAATTAAGACTTGTGCTACTAGGGACTGGATTTGCTGGGTTATCATTCATAGAGAATTTTAACAATTATATACCAACGAGAGAAAAAGATTCTCTGGAACTCACTGTCATTGATTCAAGAGACTACCTTCTGTTTTCTCCCTTTCTCTATGAAGTTGCAACAGGACAGATTAACGAAAGTCACGTTCTGGTACCAGTCGCTAACAAGATAGGTTCTTACGGCTATAAGTTTATAAGAGCCGATGTGAAGAGAATCGATCCTTTTGAGAACAAGGTTATCACTTTAGGAGGCCAATTTCCATATGATATCCTAGTAATAGCACTTGGATCTGAAAGTAATGATTATGGGATTGAAGGAGTAAGTGAGAATGCAATTCCGCTCAAAAACATTGAAGAAGGAATAAGAGTCAGAAAAAGAATATTGGAATCTTACAAGAAAGCTATTAATATTGAAACCATAGGTGATGCAGTAGATGCCCTGACGACCGTTGTCGTCATTGGAGGTGGTGCCGCAGGAGTAGAACTTTCCGCTTCAGTCATTGACCTTTTTGAAGGACTTAACAGGAATAGAAAGAATAGAATTGTGAGATCTAAGGTAGTCTTAGTAGAGATGCAAGAACATTTAATGATCGATCAGGGCAAGAAGTTTTCGAATAGATTGGAAAGGATGCTTGCAGAAAAAGGAGTTGAACTGCAGTTAGGTAAAAGGGTGGTTAAAGTGGATAGCGACGGAGTGATACTTTCTGATGGATCAAAAATAGCGTCGCAAAATATCTTTTGGACTGCAGGAGTAAAGCCAAGTAGAGTCATCTCGTCATTGGAAGATAAATTTGTTAATGTGAAAAAAGGAAGGGTGGTCGTTGATCCTTACCTTTCCATACCTTCTTTTCACAACATATATGTCGTTGGAGACTCGGCTCTTCCTCCAAAATCGTTAGAACAGGATTTTGTACCGCAGACTGCTGCAGCTGCGGTACAGGAGGGAAAATTTGTGGGGATTCATCTTGCACATATCCTTTGCGGGAAATCTAAAAAAGACGTGTTTTGTTACAGAAACCATGGGGTTTTCCTTTCCGTAGGTCATCGCTCAGGCATATGCAAGTTTTCAACCGGATTAATGCTTACGGGATATTCAGCTTGGGCGGTCTGGGGGATTGTCCATCTTTTAAAGATTGAGACGCTTAAGAATAAGCTAGATATTCTTTTTGACTGGACTTTTGCAAGGTTTCACCTGGAGACCGTGTCAGGGATTACATAAATGTATTGAGTCTCTTTTAAGCTGCATTATGAAATACTGCTTTGATTCCTCCAGTTTGATTCATTTGTGAATATCTGAAATTGAATGTTTATTTGTCTCTCGCAACTTAATGCCCCTAAAATCATAGGGATTAGACAAGTGTTCTATATCGCTCTCTGGGTAGTGATTAAAATGTCAAAGACAGTCGCACAATTATTAGTAGAGTACCTAAGCTTAGGAGGGGTTCAGAGAGTCTACGGGGTACCAGGTGATTCTATCGATCCTTTCGTGGAGGCTGTAAGGAGAAATCACAACATTAAATACGTTCAGGTGAGACACGAAGAGGGAGGGGCATTTGCAGCTTCATTTGATGCAAAGTTCAACGAAAATCCAACGGCCTGTTTTGGTACGTCCGGACCAGGTTCTATACATCTGATAAACGGACTGTATGACGCAAAAACGGACAAGG
>JAMCUN010000027.1 GCA_023381415.1 Thermoplasmatota archaeon
GGGGGGGGGGGGGGGGGGGGTCCTGGTTGGACTCGCAGTATATCTGCATCCACCCGGTATCCTTCTGGTTGAACGTATCTGTCTGTTCCCCCCATATGTTCCATGGCGGCCCTAGTGCCCTGTTCACTACTGACATCACCAGAGGCAGTCGCATACCTGCAGCCCAGTGAAGCGGTTCGTGCATGTACAGGATCCCATGCGATGACGAGGCGGTATAGGACCTTACTCCAGTTGCTTCGCTGGCAGTGACTGCAGACATTGCACTGTGCTCGCTCTCCACCTCTATGAACCTTGAATCCAGCTCGCCGTTTGCTACCATCTCTGCGAGCTTCTCTACTATTGTTGTCTGCGGGGTTATCGGGTAAGCGGCTATCACCTTCACCCCGGAAAGCTTGACGCCAACAGCGACTGCCTCGTTGCCCGTCATGATCTTCCTGTATGACTGGACAGATTCCATTCAGATCTCCTCCCTCACCATCTCAATTGCTCCGAACGGGCACTCTGTGGCGCATATTCCACATCCCTTGCAGTAGTTAAGATTGATCTTCGGCGCTTCCAGGGATTTGAACCTTTCATTCGGCGACTCTATTTCTGGATCGTCAACAAGATCGATTGCCACATCAGGGCAGAACTTCCAGCATATGGAGCACCTTGTGCATTTCGAATATTCTATCACTGGCCTTGATGTTCTCCACGAAGACATTTCCCTTGTGGTCGTGGGAACGTAAGTTATAGGAACCATTGGCATCTCTAGTTCAACTCCGTCTCTTCGTAAGCCTCTTGGATGGCATTCACGTTCTCCTTCCTCTTTGACGGTACCATGTCGGCTGCCGCACTTTTGATGGATTGGAGCGAGACGAGGTCGCTTACCTTGGAAAAGGCTCCCAGAATTGCAGTATTCACGATAGGATGGGAAGGGTCACCCAGTCCGTTCCTCAGGGCGATGCTCGTTGCATCCACGTACCCTATCTTGAACTTACCTGCCTCCTTAAAGTTTCCACTCTTCCCGTTCACGATTATCACCCCTTCGTTCTTCAACCCCTCAGTTACGTTGACGATGTTCATAAGGGACCTGTCCAGCACAATTACGGCATCAGGCTCGTAAATCTGGCTCCTTAGCTCGATCCTCCTATCGTCAACCCTTGTGAACGCGGTTACGGGCGCACCTCTTCTTTCTGTGCCAAAGAAGGGAAAGGAAGTCACCCACTTGCCCTCAAAAAAAGCTGCTGTGGCAAGTATTTTAGATGCAGTGACTGCACCTTGTCCACCTCTTCCGTGGAACCTTATTTCATACATAATTCACACTATTTCCAGTATTACAGGATGATATAAAAAGATAATCAGATTTATTTTTGTGGAATTCCCCATAAAAAGCCCAATTTTTCAGGGTTTTGGCCGCAATCGGCGAAATAATAATGGTAAAAGATGTCATCTGGGCAATAATCATATTATCCGCAGAATTATACCAGCATCAGATGGACATAAGGGTTCTCATAGATGAGATGGTAAGAAGCATGGGTTACAGGACCTATCCAGGATATCCAGAGGAGTATATCTGGGTTGACCACGGGGACGGTTCTGGTGAGGTGATAATGCTTCTGGAGTCCCACGACATCGAGAAGGTCAGGGAATTCCATTCTTCGACGTCCTCCTTCCCCGGGGAGCGTTTCCTGTTCCTACTTGCAGACGGGGTTGACAAGGACGTGATATCTTATTGCAAGGCTCACAGGATCACTCCAGTCACGAGGGAGGAAACTGCCAGGATGCTTGGGAGAGCGCTCATAGACATGCACCTGTCCTCCAGGACTAAGAGGAAAACTGCCATAAGGCATAAAGAGGAGAACAAGGATTTCATCATGGTCTATCTTGAGGAGGGAAACAACCCCAAATACATCAGACCTGTAATCACTGGGGAGGTCGTTACAAACGCGATAGGTCTAAAGGCCGACCTGATATTCGTCCCTTTCCACTTCTTCACGTATTCGATGAAAGTTATGGAGGGGAACAACCTTGTCTCCAAGGAGGGGACCGTCATGGTGAATGCGGTCAACGGAAGGCCGTCAAAGTCAATTAACGGATATGAGGTCCTCGACTCATGGCCCACGACACACAGGGAGATGGAACTGAAATGGGAGCCCCTCTCCTCCCTTGAAAGGGCAAAGAGGTGGGTCAGCGAAAGCCTGGAGACGGAAGTCCTGGAGAAGAGCGAGACAGATGCATTCATCATATACTCTAGAAGAAGGGTCAAGCCTCTCGAGGATACGATAAAGGTGACTTTTGTGAACACGTGCCTGTACCCAATATATTCGTCTTCAGCGCTTGTCATGGACGGATTCACAGGAGAGATCAAATCAATCACAGACTACCTTTAACGAAGATGAACTGCTTGCCATTCACAGACCAAGAAAACAGCGAATAGTGGGATGCAGAGAACGGAAAAGTAAATAATCAGCAATTTATATTGAAGGTGATATTAATGCAAGAGGCTACTGGTTCTGACCTGAAATTCATCATAGAATATGTGAAGCAGAGGAGGGGGGCGAGCGGGGTAAGAATGATGCTCAATGTACTTAACAAGCCATCCATACTCTTCACGGGGGTTGGAGACATAGGGAGAACACAGATTTTTCCTGAAGATATATACAAGAAGGTCATCGAATCCGCTGCGGCAGTACTGGGGGGAGACATGAAGACGAGAATGAACCAGCTCGGATACGCACTTGGGGACAGGGCGAAGATGACAAAGTTCATCGCGAAGTTCTCGACTCCGAAGCAGCTGGTCCGCCTCCTGGAGGACGGGATCATCGAAGACATCCCATTCGTGAAATCGTCCGTGAACGAAGTATCAAAGCACATAACAATCCTCAGGGTGACTGCAAGAAAGAACGGGGAGCGGTTTCTGGATGCAGCTGACGGTTACATAACCGCAGTACTGGACCAGGCAGGCAGGTCACTCACAATTTCTGAAAAGAAGATGAGCGACACTGAGCTGTCGTACAAGTTCGTTCTGGGCTAGTGCTTTTAAATGAGCCTGGTGAGTGTTGAGAGGAAGGAGAGGGTAGCGCATCTGGTCCTGAACAGGTCGGAGAAGAAAAATGCGCTTTCTCCCGAGGTCCTGAAGGAAATGGAGGAGGCGCTCAAGTCTCTTGCAGACGTGAATGCGGTCGTACTGAGGGGCGAGGGGAAGTTCTTCTCCGCAGGAGGAGACCTTTCTGTCATGTTCAAGGCTTCAAAGGATGAGGGTACGCAGTTTTCGACAGCGGGCAACGAGTTCATGGATTTCCTGCAGGATTTTGGGGCGGTAACTATAGCGGCAATCGAAGGGGGGGCATATGGGGGAGGTCTCGAGCTTGCACTCAGCTGCGACCTCAGGGTTGCTTCTCCGCAGGCCAAGATGGGACTGACAGAGGTGAACCTCGGGCTGATCCCCGGATGGGGAGGTTTGAAAAGGCTGGCCAGGATCGCAGGAAACGGTACAGCGAGACAGGTGGCACTGACCGGAAAGGTCATGGATGGAAATGAGGCATTTGCTCTAGGCATTGTCAATTATGTCTCGGACGAACCAGTTCAATTTTCTGACGAGCTTGCAGCATCCATCTCCCAGAAATCAAGGGAGAGCATAAGGAGTATCAAGACACTGCTTGGGAGGGAGGAATACTCCTCAGATCTAGAGGCAGAACTGTTCGGGGAGATACTGGAAACACCTGTCGCAAGGGTTACGCTGGAGAGGTTCCTCAAAAAATGATGTCAATCCAGCCTGAGTGATGGACGGCCAGGCAACGATTTCCTTGTAAAATTTGGATCCCTGCTTATCACTACCTCTATCCCCAGGTAATTCTTGAGATCGTCCCTGTATTTATTCAGCACGCCCTCCTCGTCCCTTACGCTCTGCTTGAGGTCCTTCTTCTTTATGAGTGCTATAAGGAAATCCCTCTTTTCCTGGTCAGCTTCCTTGATCATTTCCCTGATATCCTTTCTCTTCGACTCTTCAAGGAGATTCCACTTCCATTCCTCCGCTATCCCTACCGTCATCCTCTTCGGCTTGATGTTTGATACCTTCGTTATCCCCCTGAAGTCATCTATCACAGATTCTATGAACTCCCATTCCTTCTCGTGCTCCTTGTAGATGTTCTCTATTGATGGGTAGGGTTGGAGTGAAGCGAAACCCTTCCCTCCGTACATCGAGAATATCTCTTCCGCAAGGAAAGGGATGACTGGTGACAGGCTCAGTGCCCACTGGACACCGAACATCTTCACCGCCCTCAATGTTCTCTCCCTCCCTGCAAAGCTCTCAAGGTCCCGGATGTCATTCAGCGCATTGAAGAAAAGGTCTACTGTCGCCTCCCTTATTTTCATCATCTCATAGTTCCTGGAGCTCTTTTCTATCCTTTCTGCCATCCTGGAAACTATCCAGAGATCCCTGTCTTCAGGCATCCCCTGAACGCCCCTGGCCTCGTCAAGGAGTGAGAAAAATTTCTCCAGCTTCTTTGAATAGTTTTCCACCTCACTTGTCCTCCAGTCCACATCGTACCAGACATCAGCATTAGAAGCAAGGTACATCCTGAACAGGTCGGCCCCGTATTTCCTCTTGATAGTTAGCAGAGGATATACGTTCCCCTTGCTCTTGCTCATCTTCTGCCCTTCAGAAATAACCATCCCTCCGGTCGAAATTCCCACTGGCCACTCCTCAGGGGGGAAGATTGCCACGTGGTTGAAGAGGTAGAAGGTGAGATGGTTTGATATGTGCGGGTAGCTGGTATGCCTCAGGTCCACCGGGTACCAGAACAGGAACTCCCTCCTCGCCTCCTCTATCGCATTCCTTGTTGTCTCGCTCTTCCTTGAAACGTCCCCTTTCCCGAAGAATATCTGGTTGAAAACATCGTCGTCTATCTCCTCAAAAATCATCTTCCTGAGGAACGGGATGATGGTATAGACGACTGTGTAGATTGTCGAGTCGCTGAGGCTTTCAATCACCCAGTCCTCATCCATGGGGAGCCTTGTGCCAAGACCCCTCTTCCTCGCACACGGCCTCTCCTTTATCCATTCCACGGTCTGCACAAACTGGTTCTTGAGGTTCTCAGGCCTCAGGTCCATCCTCTCAAGGAGCCCCCTCACCTTCTCCTTCCATTCTTCTATGGAGTAGTCTATGAACCACTGATTCTTGATCACAGCAACAATGACAGGGTTGCCTTCCCTCGTCTCTGCCTTCCTTGATGTCTCGTACACAGGTATCGCTATCCCTGATCTGACCAGTGATTCAACTATCTCGTCCTTGACGTCCTTGACAACACTACCAGAGTACTTTCCCCTGACGAGCCGTCCGTGGTAGTACTCCTGCTCGTAGACATACTTTGTTGCGTCCACAAGCTTCTCCCTGTCACCAAGGCCTGATATGCCGAATTTCTTCCTTATTGCTTCCATATCCATGGGTTGGCCATCTATCTCTATCACACGGATATACTCGGGTCTCTCGCCTATCTCCATCAGCCCGACGTGGTCCCATATTGAGTGAGCAGGAACTGAATAATCCACGCCTGTGCCTATTGCCGGATCAACGAATTTCCCTGGAAGGATGGGTATCTCCCTCGAGTTCAGGGGTTCTTTAACGCTCCGATGGAGGAAATCTTTGACACTCACATCAGACACGAATTCCGCATCCCTCTGGTACTTCAGCTTCTCGAATGCCCTCTTGCTAACAATGAAGTTCTTTCCGTCCATCCTTATCCTGCAGTATTCCGCATCTGGGTTTATGAATATGTTAGTTACCCCATCTAGAGTCTCAGGCCTGACGGTTGAGGCAAGGAGTATGTCATCGCCAGCATAGAAGAACACCCCAGTGAACTGGGTGATCGATACCTTGTCCGTGTCACCTTCAAGTATGTCATCCTCCCCGACAGGATTCCCCTCCTCTGCGGAATACAGGATGGGATAATCTCCCCTCTTTATCAATCCCTTTTCCTGAAGAATCCTGAACTGCCACCCAATGAACTTGTTGTATATGGGCTCCCCAGACGTGAATTTCCTGGTCCAGTCAATCGAGAAGCCCATGTTTGTGAAGTCGTTTATGATCTTCTCGGAGAAATACGAAGCTATATTCGATGGAACTGAGAATTCAGACACCCTTGAAGGATCGTCACCATACAGCTCGAGATAGCTGCGGTATAGGTTCACGGTGGCCGGATCACCGTGCTCTATCTTCTTGCTGAAGGCAAGGATAGGAGTTCCTGATATGTGGAAACCCATCGGGTAGAGGACGTTGAATCCAGCCATCCTCCTGTATCTTGAAACGATGTCTCCAACGGTATATGTCCTCCCATGCCCAATGTGCAGGGCTCCGTTGCAGTAAGGCCAGGGGACAGTCAGCAGGAATTTCTTCCCGCCAATCTTCGGCTCGAAAGCCTTTCCCTCCTTCCATCTTCTCAGCCACTTCTCCTCAATTGCGTTGAAGTCGTAACCCACCTAAACACCTCATCCAATAACCATTACAGCTGCGGCTACCACCGTAGTCCACTCGTCCGCCCTCTTCACCGTGGAGGATGCGGTAGAATTTCCAGTCAGCAGGATTGCATCGTTGAGCCTGAACTTGCCGTTCTCGTCCATCTTGAAGGAGTCGAGGCCCATGGTGCTTGCGAGCATTTCTGCCGCCAGTTCCTCGGCAAACTTGCCTGATGCCTCAGGAGTCTCCCCGAAGCTGTGATGCTCGCTTATGTAACCGTACATAGTTCTGTTCCTCGGTATTGCGAATCCGACAGATGCAGTTATCAACCTGTTTAGCTCGTTTGAACTGTTTCTTGCAAGCACAAGGAACAGAATCTGGCCAGGTTTAAGCTCCTTCAATCCCTCTTCCCTGTCTACAATTTCTGCGTAAGGGGGGAATATTGAACTTACTTCTACGAGGTTGTACCTGGCTATGTCAGCATCCCTGAGGGCATTTTCAAATGACCCTAGCTGACTGCGGTGGGTACCCACCCCCTTAACGAAGAAAATCTTCCTAGGAATCATCGAAGGCATTTCAGTGGTAAATCGCATCGTGGTTTAATCCTTTTCGAATGAGTGTAAAGGAAATGCCAAATAGGCAGAGGGCGCAAAGGGCAGGCAGACGGGATGTGAGCATAGCGGAGATGGTTCCTGCCAAAACTCCATCCCTTCCCCTCTTTTGAAAAGGTTTAATATCATTAGTGTAATACTAAAATATGGAACATAAGACTAATGACGTTAGTAGACGAGAAAGGGATTGTCTTGTTGTCCTGGAAGAGGAAACGAAGGACAATTTTCCGATGCGTCTCCACCAGATTGCGGATTCTTTGGGGGTGAAGCCTCCAACAGCCTTGAACGTAATTAAAAGGCTGGAGCATAAGGGCCTGGCAAGGTCAAGGGGAGGGATGGTCGTCCTTACTGAATCTGGGGACAGGGCAGCAAGGAGCATACTCCTCGTCCACAGGACTTTCGAATCGCTGCTATGCCAGAGTGGTGTTCCTGAAAATTCTGCCTGCGTTGAAGCAGCAGAGGTTGATTTCATCATCCAGGAATCGGATGCCCGCCTGATCCTCAAGAAGATTGGAAACCCTAAATACTGCCCCCACGGCAAGCCCATTTCCGAGCGTGACAGGGAATGATAGATCTAAACACAATACTGAATCCTCCAGAAGGGCTTTCAGTCTATTTCATACTTCTAATAGCGATCATACTCGGGTTGCTTCATGGAGCAACACCTGATGAGCATACTTGGCCGATAACATTCAGCTATTCCATCGGAAGCTACAGCACAAGGGGAGGGATGAAGTCAGGTTTCGTCTTCTCTGCCGGGTTCACGATACAGAGAGCAATACTCACAACGCTGGGTTTTCTGGGTCTAGCGCTCATCTATAAGAAATACAATCTTGACGGTTACATCTACGTTCTGGTCGGGTTTGTGATGTTCATAGTAGGCTATTACCTGCTGAAGGGGACAGATCTCCACGTTCCTCTTGACAAGCTGTTCGGCGGACACGTTCATCACACATCGAAGGCAGAAAGGCTCCCCATGCAGGAAGTTGAAAGCTCCGTCAAGCCAGTCCCGGTTGGAATGGCGTTCGTTCACGGCTTTGTTGCTGGATGGGGGTTCGGTGGATTCTCGACAATTATCACCTTCATCCTCGCACCACAGATGCCGAACGTTTACTATGCTGCACTTGTAGGGGCATTTTTCGGCCTGGGCACCATGTTCATGCAGATAATCATAGGGGCGATATTTGCCAACATAATGAGAGTCAAGAAGCTCACGAACAATGAGATAAAGTACATTGGAAGATCGACAGCTGCAAGGACCCTCTATCTGGGCGGTATTGCGTTCGGCCTGATCGGCCTCGGCGTTATTGCTTTCCCTTTCCTGGACACACTTGCGATAAGCACCGGAAACCCGGTCCCAAACCTGAATTCTATCGGCATAGAAACTGTGCTTGTGATCCTGGTGGTTGGAGTGATAGGGCTCGGAAGCTTCTACAAGGGCTACAAGGAGATAGTCAAAAGGCGACCTGATCCAGTTCCGGATGGGAAATAAAACGCCGGGGAGGAACGAAAGTTTCCAATATATCCTCTTTCCTTTAATTTCTTGTTGATACAGGCCCAGTTGACGCTACATTTTCTCAGGGAGGGATGAGGTAGATGATGTTTTTGCGTTGCAAACTCAGTATTATCGGCCCTTTCCAGATTGAAACATCAACAAGTATTTTATAATAGGTTAGATTCGAACCTGAATGCCGGCAAGCCTGAGCATATCAAAAGTACTTGTAGTCGGCCCAAAAGGGTCAGGGAAGACAAGCCTACTGTGCAGGATGATATACGACTCCGTTGACGAGTGCGACCAGGTGCCCGGGCAGTTCCTCAAGTTCAACTTCTTGCGCGGAGACGGGGACAGCGTTTCCTTCCTGTTCAAGGAGGTGAACACCCTGCCCACGACTGAGAAGAAGTCCGCGTACATCCTCACCCTCAATTCCAACAACAAGGCTGATCTGGACAGCCTCCCAAACATCCTCACAATGATCTCTGACAAGAGGGTGATAATAGCCCTCTGCATGTCCGACCTTCATTATTCTGCCGCGTTCTGGGTGGAGGATGTGAAGAAAGTGGTTGGGAAGAAGGACATAAAGGTCATCCCCGTCTCCTCGAAGACAGGGGAGAACATAAAGCGGTTCCTGACGGAATTATCAGACATGGTGCTCACCTAGGATGATAAAGGGCATATTGAGAAGGAGGAGGGTATTGGTCGAGGATGAGGCTGACGCCTCAACCCTCAGAAACAAGGGGTATACGGGAATAAATGTTGGCAGAAACCTTTCACTCGATCTTTCGACTGCCCTCGACCTGGCCCTCAGGAAGAAGATCTCTGTTTTCAGGGGAGGCGCCGAGCTGAATGCGTATCAAATTCAGAGGATGATGTCAAGTGAGGAGAGAAAGACGGCAATTGCTTTCCATTTCTTGAAGGTGAAGGGGATGAAGCCGTCGGTGAGGAGAGGGAAGCTCTATTCCTCCGGCAAGAGAATACACGTCTTCTGGGATGGAGATCAGGTTGATTTCACCTCATTTGCGGGGAAGGAATCACTAGCTGCTGTGGTTGATTCAGAGTGGAGCTGCCTGCTGTATTCCTTCACCGTAATAGGGAAGAGGAGGGGAGTTTCAGGCAATCAGGTCGAAGACGGTTTGGAGGACAGGAGGGGGATTCTCGCCAACAATCTGGGGAAGAGTTCGAGGATAGAGAGTGGCCTCAAGTTCGGCGCAGAATTCAGGGTGTACGAAGGGAAGTCATCCCACGCGACATTTCTCATGACCACAGGGAATGCGGTACTGGCAAGGGACATAGTCGCAAGGGTAAGGATATCTCAGTCTGTCAGGAAGAGATTTGTGCAGATCTCGCAGGATCAAAAGTCAGGAACGTTCAGGCTGTTTGAGATAAGGTGGATCAGGAAATAGGCTTCCTTTTCCTTGGATACCTCTTGATCTCATTCCCGCAGTAGGGGCATTCATCCAGTGGCTTGCTGAACCTCCTTTTGCAGCCGATGCACCTGTACCCCCATTCTATTTCAGTATCGATAGACTTTCCCCCAAATGACTGGTATTTCACGTCCATTCTCCTGCATACATTCTGTATTGCAAGGTCGTTAGTGAGCAGCAGGGCGTCCAGCTCCTTTGCAAGTGCTATGATTTCAATATCTGTTCTGCTCAACTGGCCGATGTCCCCCGTGGCTACAGCTGATCGTTTGACTTCTTCCAGGTTATGCGCGGAGGGCGCAAGTACCTTAAGGAGCTCAAATCCCATCGACAGGCTCTTCTTCATCTGCTTGTTTCTAATTTCTTCAATAACAGAACTTGTTGTTATGTATTCGTTTCTTCCATCGAACCTGAATCCGTAGAAAAGGGCTGAAGCGTCAACTACTATCTTCATGCGCTCTCCCGTAATTGCATATCTTCCTGATGGAACAGGTGCTGCAGCTAGGATTCACCGGCTTGCATATCCTCTTCCCGAACTCCACAAAGTAGGAATTCACCTCGTTCCACCTCTCCCTTGGAATTTTCCTCTTCAGTTGCATCTCGATATCTTCCGGCCTATCTGACGTAGAAAGCCCTATCCTTGAAGATATCCTCTGCACGTGAGTGTCAACAGCAAGACCATATTTTCCCACGCCTTCAGAGAGGACTATGTTCGCTACCTTCCTCCCAACCCCGGGGAGTTCAAGGAGGTCGTCCATATCATCTGGCACCTTCCCGCCATGCCTTTCACCTATGATTTTTGCCGCCATGATCACATCCCCCGATTTCTTCTTGTAGAAGCCAACAGGCTTTATGAGCCTCTCCACTGTACCCCTGTCGGCAGAAGCCAGGTCGCTGATGGATGGATACCGGCAGAACAGCCTCAGGCTTGCCCTGTCCGTCACCTCGTCCTTGGTCCTGGTTGAAAGGATGCCAGTTATCAGGATCCTGAATGGGTCGTCCCATATCGCTATGTGGGGTTCAACCATCTTCTCTATCCTGCTCAATATTTCTTCAGCATTCATCCTCAGGTCTAATCCTACCTACATAATAACAGTTGCAGGAGATTGGACAGTTTTTTATATTAACTCTGGTTATCTTTTTGTATGGAGGAAAAGGCGAGGGGAGTTCTGCCTCTGTCGAGGATAATGGTAGCAATAGACGGTACCAAGCCTTCTATGAGGGCGCTCGACATGGGGATTAGCCTGGCCAAAGTCCAATCAAACCTTGAAATGGACATCGTTATGGTGGTCCCTTACCCCGTGCAGTATGTGACGGGCGAGAACCCGACAGGGGACCTCACCATAGTCGAGAGGCTCGCCACCCTGAAGGAAAGGGCAGAAACCATACTGAACCACGCCAGGGACTACTCTGTTTCAAACGGTGTGAGGGAACCGAAGATATACCTCAAGCAAGGGGATCCAGCAAGGGAAATACTGGATCTTGCTAACTCAATAAATCCTGACCTCATAATAATAGGGAACAGGAGAAGAGGTTTCATCAGGGGCGTTTTCCTAGGATCTGTAAGCCAGAGGGTGGCCGCAAACTCGAAATGCGCCGTTCTTGTGGTGAAGTAGGCTCAGAAGGCTGGAGGGCTCGCTGATAAGTCTCACTCCATTTCCCAATATCCAGGTCATCAAGAGGAATTTGCCTTGACGTTGATCTGGTAAAGGGTGCCCGCCTGAAGATTGATGTCGAAATATGCTGATCTCAAAACGTCCTTGTTTGCATATTCCAGGAACAGGGTATAGTTTCCCCTGGTCAGCTCTATTGGGTAAAGGCTGCCGTTCACCACTGAAAGGTAGATGTCGCAGACAGATGCATAGGCAGGGGAAAGGAGGTTGTTCACTTCGATTGTCAATATGAATGCAGGAACGTTGTATATGTTGATCGCTCCGTCGCCAATGAATATCCTGTAGCTTAGGGAATCATTGGGGGGTATGTTGCTGTCGTAAAGGGACCATGTATCCACGTACCCCTGCCCTATTCCAGTGGAGGAAATGAATATCTTTGAGAAGTTGAATGATATGCCCGGAAGCATCCCGTTGAATCCGTAAATTTCCTCGTAGACTGAGAGCCCCGTATAAGACCTGTTCCCGACGTACTGATAGGGGGACACTATGATATAATTCGCGCCTGTGAATACTGTGATGCTGTATGAATCGAAAGAGAATGTGACCCACCCCCTGTTTGCCTTCAGTCCAATAGTGTACAATCCCGGGCTTATGGGGAACCATTCACTGTCGTACTCGTAATTCAGGATACCTCTCACAGTCTCCGTGTGAGAATAGGCGGCAAAGAAATGTCCCTGTATGGAGGAGATGCCAACCTGATCGTAGCTCCCATTGCTGTCCCAGGCGGATAGAACTACGTAGTACGTTGAATGGGCCAGGTTCCTTCCATTTCCGAATTCAACAACTGCAGATATCTCGTTGACCCTTTCCGTGGCCCCCTGGTAAACTGCGCCCAGGTACACGTGATTATTTGCCCTATTTCTTAGCCCGAAATCGTAGTAGGCCAGGACCCCCGCCCCTGCGGCCACTAGGATTAGGACAACAAATAGAACAAATAATTTCATCGATGAATCAAACAGGGAGTAATAATTAATCATTTTGAAGACTCCCGAGCTAAATTTTTCACATTCAGGCTGGTTTAGGAGGAATGGTGGTACCTTTATAGATTTGCCTTTCATCTATGGGGCTGCGAAAAATAGCGCGGTGGATGCGGGGTTCCGCACCTCTTACAGTTGTTTAGGTATGCATGACCTCTTTATTCAAACCTGGTAATAATAAATTTAAATTTAGTTACATTCTCCATGCTGGATGCCTAAGAAATCTTATCACTAAGGCATGATAGAGATGGAGTGGAAATGGAAGAAGGGAATGTAGCTCCTCAGGTCTGGAATTAAGCAGGCACAAGATGCCATAAGGATGGGAGTGAACAGGAAGACCGTCTACGACTGGAAGAAGAGGGTGGAGAACGGTCATGGCTTCAGGAACAGGAAGAAGAAGGGGAGAAACAGCAGGCTGACGGATAAGAAGAAAGCAGAACTAAAGAGGATCGTAGACAGCGGTGCAACGAGCTACGGCTTTCGTACCAACCTCTGGACACTAAAGAGGATAGCTTCCGTCATTGAAAAGGAGTTCGGAGTCCACTACAACACGACATACATATGGCAGCTGCTGAGGATTATGGGGTATTCAGCACATATTCCCATTGCAGTAGCAATGGAAAAGGATAACGATTATGTAAAGAAATGGCTCAGCAAAGACTACCCATCTACGTGAAAGAGGCGAGAGAGCACAACGCAACAATCCTGTTCCTGGACGAATCAGGGATGCAGAGCCGTCCCAACGTTCGGAGGACCCGGTCCATAAGGGGTGAGAGCCGTCAGATGAGTATGAAGGAGGCTAGGGATAAGATATCCATCGTTTCTGCCGTGAGTGAGAAAGAGGACCTGTTCTTCTCCATGACGCACGAGAGCATGAAGGACCATGACATTCTAGCATTCCTCTAACAGCTTCTCTCAGAAATAAAGGGATTTCTCTACATCTTCTGGGACAACATCACCATACACAGGAGTGAGAACGTCAAGGAATTCCTGTTCGACAACAATGACAGAATGATCACGAGGAGTATTCCAGCATACTCCCCAGAACTCAATCCGGACGAGTGGATATGGGACGCACTAAAATATCAGGAACTTTCAAACTTCTGTCCAACCAGCAGGGAGGAGTTGTGGCAAAGGGCTGAGGAAACACTGCTCAAGATGAAGGGCGATCCAGATAGAATAAAGAAGATTATAACGGGAACAAAGCTGCCTTTACCGTCTCTGGTAAAAAGCTAAGAAAAAGGAGAATAATAAAAAGGTCGGAGCTAATATTTAGCCAGTTACAAGTTCTATAGCATTTACAACAGTGATGACAGTACCTTCATTGCCGTGAAATTCTATCAGGTAACTGCCCGGAGTGACAGGATTATCAAACATTCCATTGCTGGAGAAGGTAAACAGTTGATTGTTCCCCCACAACTGCGATGAAGGAAATACAGTTACTGCGATATTTTCATTGGACGTCCATCCTCCAACCAGAATCATGTTAGCGGATGCGTTGAAATATAGATAATAATTATTCAGATTCCCGTTGCCTTTTTCCTCCCCTATCACTAACTTCGTCCCTGCGTTAATTGGGAGAGTTTTGTCTGACCCAGAAGCTGGATTATAGAATGAAAATATAACGAGCAAAGAGACAGCTATAGTCGCCACTATAATCACCAGCTTCACTGGAGTCTTACTCCATGGATTTCCGTTCACCTAAGGTTACCTCCCCACATCCCTCACTCCGAAGTTGTTTGAGTGTCTGGGGGGCAGCTGCTTTACTGGATGGAACGCCTATCATAATCACTGCGATAATAATGACCACCGAGATGGACACTCCTTTACTAAATGTTCTCTGTTTTATTCTATATTTATTACAAATCAACTTTTTTTCCTCCATGAGAGGTGCTAATTTCTTTATGTAGCTTGGGCTATTTACAAATTTTACAGATATTTCTGTGAAATAATTAAATAACCCCCCATTATGGTATATACGTGAAACTAAGAAACTGGGGCCTCCTGATATCTATAATTATAGCAGCTGGTTGTACTGTTTATTCGTTGCTTCCAGTTTTATTGGTGGCGCATTCAGGTATTTATAATGGGGGGCAGTTAGGAAAGGCTGTCGCACAATATCCCGACACAGGGATAACCGTGCTGGTAGCATTCGCTACATGGATCGTAGTAAGTTATCAATTTACCAAGACGGAGCATAAAGAAATTTTGAGAATGCTCCTCAGAGATATCTCCGGAACAAGAGATAATTGGGTAATCTATAACGTTTTTAAAGGCAGTGGATGGAGAACTAGAGCACAGATAGTAGAATCTCTCAAGACACCTAAACTGAGGAACGAAATTGCTAAATTGGTAGGAAAAGACTGGCGAGAGGTCGATAGAAATATCCATATACTAGAATCCGCTGGAATCGTTAAAATTCAATCAGTTCATGATTCCATAATACTTTATGAACTAACAGAAAGAGGAACAAATCTACAGAAGGTTCTCGAATCTAGAGGTTCCCGTCCCTTGCTAACAGTTGAGGATGGAGGCGGAGCTAAGTAAGATGCATTACCAGAATCCCGCGTTTATATCAGATGCCTAGGTTAAATCAAAAAGGGGCAACCGCGCTGTCTCAAGATGCATAGGGCGAACTGAAGTATCAGGAACTTTCAAATTTTTGTCAAGAAGATTCTTAAGAACTAATGCCCATCATTACAAATAGGATGTACAGGCTGAAAAATTATCCAGAAAGGGTAGGGAAGAATATTATTTGAACAAAGCTACCTTTACCATATTTAGTGGGAAGTTAAAAAGACAAAGGAGAATAACAGAGGTGTCCTTATTGGAAAGGTGTTGCAGATGTTAGCCTGCTCCTCATTATTCTTCAACAACGTTTTTTAAGTGGATGCAGATAAGCACCCAATGAAGGAGTTTTCCAATTTCAGCCTGAAGGAATCATCGAAGGTGAAGATATATCTGCGGGCCGGCAACGATGTGAAGGTGCTTGAGGGAGAATTCAGGGGCCTCTCTGACACATTCCAGCCACTCCTGTACATTGCTGACAAGGACAGGAACTATCTGGTCAACATGCTGGACATAATCTACATCGAGACATCAGAAAAGCTTGAATCAATAGAGAAGGAGAAGAAATCGGATTACGTCTTCTGAACAGCTCAGAAAGCCATCTGCTACCGAAAATATATTTATCAATTTGCAATCCGTATTCGTTGAAATTAGGAGTAATGACCAGGGACTTTAGGGTCTATAATAGACTCCTATATCTCCTAAAGGAAATGAATGAGCCCTTCTCCTCGCTCAGGCCAGAAGACAACTTCATCGGATTTGACATGGTTTTCACGGATATGGACCTGAAGGGGAGCAACGTCTACAAGACGGACGGCTCGAACGAATTCAGGCTCAAGCAGCTCGTCAGGTCCAGGAATTCCAGGAAGATAGTCGTTGGCATAGATCCGGGGCCGACCCCGGGCATAGCGACACTTGCGGACAACGTGGTGATAGACAGGAGGAGCATCTACGACGTCAGGGAGATAAGGGACTACGTTTCCAGGGTCAGCAGGGAGTGCAGGTACAGCAGCTTCCTGATCAAGGTGGGGAACGGAGACAGGGGGTACAGGAACCAGATAATCAGGAGTCTCAACGACTTCAGGCTTCAGATAGTTGACGAGAGGGGGAGCTCCAGGACGATTAAGAGGGGGGAGGACTCAGGGTCTGCCATCAACATAGCCCTGAGCAACGACATCCTCTGACTACTTCTTCCACTTTGGTCTTCTTTTCCTAGCATAGTAGCTGGCGATGAACAGAACAACAACGACAATCCCAAGGAATGCAACTATGCCAAGGTAGATGTACACAACAAATGGGTTCCCGGATTGAATCTGGAATGTGTACGAGTTGCCGTTTTGCAGTTGCACCAGTGAGTTATTGGTGAGGACAGTTACAGCATAAACACCCGAAGGTAGCACGCCAGATACCCACTGGTATGTCACGTTCTTCGTCGAGTTCTCTGAAATGTTCACAATCTCGCTTCCAACGTACTTCCCATTGACCTTGAATGTGACGTTAATGTCGCTCATGGAGAACTTGGAAGGGTTCTTTATCACCGTCTTGAGCGTAGTGAATTGCTTCACCTGGACAACAGAAGTGACGTTGTAGTAGTAGCTGGCTCCGTCAAGGTTCCCCTTTACCTGGAAGAGGAGGAACATGGTGGTAGTGACGTTGGGTGCAGTTACGTTGAAATCTGTTGGAGTGAGGGACCTCAGGTCAGTGATATATGTTGGGTCTATTGGGGATGCGTCGGTCAGGTTGTATCCAGATACGACCATTGAGATGGAGTAGTTGTTGAATATGTCCTGCACGCTTACCGAATACACGAATTTAGAGCTAACAGCAACAGATGATGGGCCGCTGACGCTCACAGGTCCGTTCGTGTTTGTTGCCGCGTAGGAGCTGGCAGTCAGCGCAGATACGACCACCAGGGCAATAAGCAGGAACGCAAGGATCGCCTTCATGTCCTGAACCTCCTTCTGAATATTAGCATCACTGCTATCATGGCCAGTACGATGAAAGCTGAGAAGGCGTAAATGTAATAATCCTGAGTCGTGTGCGAATACTGCGAAACCCCCTGCCCCGATCCTGAGGAGCTGGCCACCGAGAGCTGTGGTGTGGTTATCACGGTGGACACGATTATCGATGAGTTGTCGTATCTGATTATAACGGATATCTGCTGTCCCACAGGGGATTTCCCTGAAGTGGACCTTATCATTATGTATGTGGTGTTGTTCGTGTGTGACACCAGGCTCTCTGTCAGCCTGGAGCTGTTGTTGAACGTCACCGTGAATCCGTTCGCACTGAGTTGGGCAGAGTTCATTATAGTTGCGTTCACTTCCATCTGGCTGTTCCCTCCGTTGAATATGGTCAGGGGTATCTCAAGGGTGTTTCCAACAACCTTACCCGTCCTGTTGCTAAGCGTGGCAGAGATGTTCTCCGTCGTGGCGACTGTTACATTTATCGGGACATTGCCGTTCGTTCCCCCATAGTATACCCTGATGGAAGCGGAAGTTGTACCAGCAACTGTTCCAGGAGGAACTGTTATCGTTATGTTCGTCTCCCCAGAGGAATAGGGGCCGAGCGTTATGGTAGGTCCGGTCATCCATATCGTTGAAGAGTTTCCGATTGTGAACGTGAGAGGTATGTTGGACCTGCTCGTTATCAGGAGCGGGAACGTGTACCTTTCCCTTTCTGCCAGGGTTGGTTCACCAGACTCTGCCAGGAAACTGACCTTGAGTATCTTGTCTATATTCAGCGAAAGTGTTGCAGAACTCATTCCTGAGACCTTCACCGTCTGATTAAGAGAGTAGTTGTCTACGAAACCATAATAGGAGTAGGTTGTGGATGCCTCGAACAGGTACGACCCGTTCGGGAGGTAAATTATGCCTGAAGGAGGGAGGTAGTAGTTGGAATTGCCCGATATGTGAACCATCCCCCTGTATGAGGAGTTGTTCAGATAAGTCCCGTATTCAAGAGGATATGCTCTATGAAGTGTGAAATTGTATACGTTACCCTGCGATGTTACGTTGAATCCTCCGAAGGCAGCCAGGTTTCCTGATACAGCGTATATAGAGTAAAAACCGTGGGGGAGGTATATTGGACCGGAAGAGAAGCTTCCCGTCATGTTTTCCGGACCCTGAATGTAGTACTTGCCAGCGGAGGCTACAGAGCCGCCGTAGTTGAATGTTATGGAAACGTTGGAAAGTATTTCCTTCAGCATTCCGTCGAGGGTGACTGTCCTCGGGGAGGATATCAAAGCTGATTCTGTTGCGTAGTAGGAATATGTTGCATTGTAGCCCTTATCGAGTGTGAATGTGTACGACCCACTGGGAAGGAGGATGGAGCCAGACCATGATATTGAAGCGGGTCCAGTTGATATGGTCACGTTCGATGCTGGAGACGTGACAAGAGTGACGTTGTATGCAGGTAGAAACTCAAGGCTTACAGTGGAGTTGGACGTCAGGTTTACGGTCTGAAGGGCTGCGCTGCTGTCGTGGTATGAATATATCGTGTAAGAGCCGATCGGGAGGGTTGAAGAGAGGGAAGTCGCGACAAGGGTTCCGTTCTGGAAGATATAGACCTTTATACCCTGATTCACGAACAGGTTGGCCTTCACGCTCAGGGATGCATAGAAATTCTGGCTGGATAAGCCAGGCATCACATCTATTTCTGAAATGTTAGAGGTGGCCATCACTCCCTGTTCTGAAAATGCAACAGAATAGTTTCCGGGTATGACGCTAAGGTTGAAGTAATGGGTTCCGGTAGCAACGTAATCCCTGCTTCCGTTCAGATACATTCTCAACGGAACGCTGCCCTGGTAGGATGCTTCCAGGGAAATTTTTGAAGCAAGAACATTGAGGGTTATCTCTGAGGAAGAGGATGACTGTACAGAGAATCCGGGAGCGACGAATCCCAATCCCTGCAACGCAACTCCGTCCTGAACATAAATGTTGTATGATCCCGTCCCAGAATCGAAAGTGTAGAAGTAAGGAACCCCATTCAGCTGTGATGTCACTATTCCCCTTACGGGGGTGCCGTCGTACGATACGTTCCCGTACAGCTCCTGCCCTCCGTATGCTTCGAGTGAGAGCGGGACGCCCTGGTCACTTATAGTGAACTGCGCATATGATACGTACCTTGAGCTGCCGCTGCTGGAATAGCCCACGGCGCTGTACTCCCCTCCTGGAAGGTACACTGAGAAGTATCCTGTGCTGTTCGTAGTGAGGGTTATGAAAGAACCGTTGCCTGTTATGGTGATCTTCCCTCCGCTTTGGGCTGCACCGTTCACATAGTAGTAGCCGAAGGCCTGATACGAAGGCCTCAGATCAAGGTATACTGTCATTGGTCCGGAGACGTTCAGCATTTCCATGGCCGTATAGTAGCTCCCTCCGTAGAAGAGGGTGGAGTAAACGGTATATGAGGATGAACCCAGGCTGTAGTTACCGAAGCCTTCTTTGTCCGTCAGTGTCGTCTGGGTCCCCGTTCCGTTGTTTATAACAACAGGAGCGCTGACTGGGCGGCCGTTCACATCGGTAACGAAAGTTATCCTATAAGCAGGGCTGAAGGACAGCACAAGCTTGGTGGTGGTGTTGTTGGTTGACTGGGCAGTGAAGTTGTCCCACATCCCTCCGTCGTAGGCGCTAACGTTGTATATGCCGGTGGGAAGATAGTACTTCTGGTCTATGCTGCTCAGTCCGTAGGTCACGGTGCTGTTTGCCTTGCTGAACGTTATCTTGCTGCCAGGCGATAATCTTGTACCCGACTTCAGTGAAACGTTCATCGTTCCGAAATGAATGCTCAGGTCCTTTGATATGGAGGTTGAGTTCACAGCAACTGTCGCTATGTTGTTGTACCAGGTTCCGTACACATTTGCAGATATGCTGTATGTGTAGGGACCGACGTACGGTATTTCGTAAGTGCCGTTGAGTGTGGTATTTGCATAATACGCCATATTCAGCGATGAATTGTAATATTTCACTTCCGCAGGGACTGCAACGTCAGTTGCGCTGTCATAGACTCCTATTTTTGCTACGTCAAGGAATACGACGCCGTTAGCCTGTGTTGAGTTTATCTCAACGTTGTGCGTGATGTTCCAGGTGGATATTCCGTAATTGTTGTAGCTGTCCCTGTTTGCCTGGGCATCGGAAATTGTGACATTGTAGTAATCAAGTGCCTTGTTTCCTACCATGTAAAGCGCGTTGTATGAACCCGTGCTGTA
>JAMCUN010000028.1 GCA_023381415.1 Thermoplasmatota archaeon
TTGTTTATGTTCGTCACAATAGCCTTGAAGGTTCCCCTTATTACTGACTCAGCGCTTCTGACAGATACGCCGGAACTCTTGGCGATGTCTCTGGCAATCTCGTTTATTCCGACCATATTGAGAATATATACATTTAATATATAAAGTTAGTGCTATTTTTAAAATTACGGCTAGCGTGAGGAATATGCTTATTATAACAAATATCTTATAGAAAACATCGAATAAATTTAATACAGTTTAAATACTAAAGCCCACCTCATTTGACATATTCCTATGGGTGACCATTATGCAGATCCCATAGACTAGATCGAGGTTTTCAGACAGGGCAGTATTTATTACGTCCGGACTTTCCGCCCCAAGCTGGAGCCAGACTGCCTTTGGTTTGAGTGCTGGAGCCTGCATAACAATCTCCTTTGATGCCTCCGGATTTCTGAATACATCGATGATGTGAATTTTGATATCCTTAGGAATGTCGAGTATGGAAGGGTATGATTTCTTCCCGTATATTTCCTGAACCGCAGGATTGACGGGAATGACGTTATAACCTTTGTCCATCAAATACTTCCCAACCTTGTTTGAGTCCCTTTCGGGGTTTGGAGACATCCCAACTACTGCGATGTTATGGCTCTTGTCTAGGAGTTCTTTTATCATTGAAGGCTTGTCTATGATCATCGAATCTCTAATGTAAAAATTTAGATAAATCTTTTTTGAGCGCCGCATCCTTTAGCCCTTCCATAACGGAAATAGCCTCCCGGAGTTGAAAAACAGGAGAAAGAGAAACAGTAATCGTTGAATCACGATCGGTGAACCTTGAAATAGAAGGGCCTTGATCTCCTCTGAAAGCTACTATAGGGTTGCCTTCGTAGAAATGGTCGAAGAAGTTCCCGCCTTTCCTGAGATCGTATACAAAGCGGTTATCGCGATCCCCGGACTCATATATCTCGACCCAGGCTGAGCGACTATAGTATCTCTCGGAAAAGACAAGAATGAATCTGGAGACCTTTTCATCCCTTTTAGAAAATCCGATAGAATCGAGGCAAAGCTTCTCTACGCACAGCCTTTCCTCCGGCTCACACCAAGAAAGGCTCGCTATTCGTTCTTCTTCGAACCATTCTGGTCTTCCTCCGTTTGCGAAGAATGAACGTTTGTGGAACGGCAAGTCAGCGAACCTCTCATCAACGAACGGAGCTTCCATGCTTTGGCTGATCTTTCTTACACCCGCTAAAGAACCACCTTCGATCTCAATCTGCGTTCCGAGAGAGTAGGAAGAAGAGGCATATTTCCCCTTGTAGTTCTTCCCGTAGAAAATTATCCTGTCCTTGACCATCTCTGCAACAGTATCTGAATATGTTGATACGAATGAATTCATCAGGCTCTTGGGGAATCCTGGGTAGAACCAGTCGAGAAAGAACTCCTTCACCCTGAACTTATCATCTCCGACTTTGCACTCGAATCTGAGGGTTGCCCATTTACTTCCTGCCTTTCTATAGGTGACGTTCGTAGGCTCAATCCCGTTCGGGAGATGTATCAGAAATGGGACAAGGGCTTGCAGATCTTCTATACTGAGAACCTCTACTATTTCATCCTTCATCTTTCAGTTTTATAGGGCAACTCCATACTTAAATCTTTGATCAAGAGCTGGAATAATCACTTGTTCTGTGCTTCAAGAATATTGTCCTTATCTCTCTTGCCCACCCCTCCCAGGTTTACTATCATGTCTTCTACCGTCTTTCGAAGATCATAATCGGGATGGAAATTCCACTCTTTTACGGCTGCAGATGAATCTAACGAGCCAGGCCAGGAATCTGCAATCTTCTGTCTGAAATCCGGTTTATAAGTCACCCTGAAGGATGGGTAGTAGCTTCTCAATTCATTCTCCAGTTCCTTCGGGGTTATAGAAAAAGACGCAATGTTAAAGTCAGTTCTATGCTTCAGCTTAGAATCATCAGCCTCCGCAAGTCTTAGAAGTGAATGAAGGGCATCAGGCATGTACATCATAGGAAGCTTTGAGTCCTCCCTTAGAAAACACTCATAACCCCTACCCTTGACGGCTTCCCTGATCATCTCTATTGAATAGTCGGTCGTACCCCCTCCCGGCGGGGTCTTGTAGGAGATCAGACCCGGAAACCTAACACCCCTCGCATTAAGCCCAAATCTTGAGTGGTAGTAATTACCAAGGAATTCCGCCACAAGTTTTGTTATTCCATACATGGTGACAGGTCTTGTTATGGTCTCTATCGGTACATTCTCCTTTGGAGTATCTGGTCCGAAGACGCCTATTGAACTCGGGGTCATAACAAGCCCCACCTTATTCTTCACTGCAGATTCAAAGACATTGTACAGGCCATTGATATTGACCCTGTATGCGAGTTCAGGATTCTTCTCTCCATTGGCTGACAGAATTGCTGCAAGATGGAATATCGTGTCTACCTTATATTTCTCCATTGCAAGATCAACTGAATCTCTTTCAGTAACATCCAGTCTTATGAATCTTTCATCGTTATTGTCCGATCTGACGTCAGAAGGAATTACCCTTTTGTCACCGAAAACCTCGGAAAGGTAAGGAACTAGTTCACTTCCGATTTGCCCGCCGGCGCCAGTCACAAGTATCTTTTCAAATGTCATTCCGCTAATGAGTCAAGATGATATAAAAAATATTTCGTACTGTGCGAGCCGACCTGAAGTTGTTTCATTCATCCTGCGGGATGACAGGCATAAAGCCTTCGTTGGTCAATAGAAAACGAGCAAAATTCAAAAGAAACAAAAGAAACATAGGTGCTAGCTGTTTCACAGAATTGGCGATACTGAGCAAACTATATGATTGGAGAATCCATCTCGGAATATGGGAAAAATGGACTGGGTGCAAGAAGAAATAAAAGTTTTGAAAGATACCGGCCGTTACGTTCCCATTAGGACCCTGCAATCAGCCCAGGGAGCGTGGGTCAAGATAGATGGGAGGAAGTTGCTCAACCTTTGCTCCAATAATTATCTCGGGCTGGCTAACAATCCTGAAGTGAAGAAGGCGATGCAGGAGGCGATAGAGTCCTATGGGGTTGGGGCAGGTGCAGTACGAAGTATAGCAGGAACGATGGAAATCCACATAAAACTGGAGGAAAAGATTGCCCAGTTCAAACACATGGAGTCTTCGCTAGTATACCAAGGGGGGCTCCTTGCGAATCTGGGAACAATACCGGCCCTAGTAGGGAAGGAAGACCTCGTTTTCAGCGAAGAGCTCAATCATGCAAGCATAATAGACGGGGTAAGGCTCAGTTCGGCACAGAGGGTCGTGTTCTCTCACGTCTCAGCTAAGGACTTGGAGGAAAAACTGAAGGCAGAGAGACAGAAGGGAAAAAGAGCACTCATAGTAACAGATGGAGTGTTCAGCATGGACGGGGACATAGCTCCGCTAAAGGAAGAAGCAGAATTGGGAGAAAAATACGATTCAATGGTTTACGTGGACGACGCTCACGGCGAAGGTGTGCTGGGGGACCACGGTAGGGGGATCGTAGACCATTTCAAGGTGGGAGAGAAGGTCGACATCGAGATGGGGACATTTTCAAAGGCAGTAGGGGTAATGGGGGGATTTGTGGCAGGAAGGAGAGAGTTGATAGATTACCTGAAACAGAAGGCTAGACCTTTCCTGTTCAGCTCAGCCCTCAACCCAGGGGAGGTAGCTGCGATCATGAAGAGCATAGAGATTATGGAAAGGGACGACTCTCTTCTTAAGAAGCTCTGGAACAACTCTGATTTCCTCAAGGAAAAACTTGGAAACGTCGGATACAATACCGGAAAAAGCAAGACGCCTATAACTCCAGTAATGATAGGGGGAGAGAAGGAGACGGTCGATCTAAGCAAGGCACTGTATGAAGAAGGGGTGTTTGCGTCCCCGATAGTGTATCCCACTGTCGCGAAGGGAACAGCAAGAATCAGACTTATGCCTTCTGCTGTTCATTCTAGGGAAGACCTGAAATTTGCGGGAGATAAGTTCGAAGAAGTTGGTAAGAGGATGAAACTGATTTAATCTAGAGGGATGATTTATGAACTACGTGGAATGTGTACCTAACTACAGCGAGGGGAGGGACAGGAGCAAAATTGACTCCATCATAGAGTCAATAAAGAAGTATCCTGTCGATGTGATTGATGTGGAAATGAATGCCGATCACAACAGGTCAGTCGTCACTGTCGTCGGCGAAGGAGAATACATGGTCGGCGCAATGTTCGAGTCTATCAAGAGGGCGAGCGAGTTGATCGACCTGGACAAGCACAAGGGTGAACACCCCAGATTTGGCGCTACAGACGTCGTACCCTTCGTACCAATGCTCGGTACGACTAAGGAATACTGCGTAGGGCTGGCAAGACGCCTTGCCGAACGGGTAGGAAAGGAACTGGGAATACCTGTCTTCCTCTACGGGGAAGCGGCAAATATTCCATCAAGAAGGGAGCTCCCGGACATACGGAGCGAAAAATTCCAGTACGAGCAGCTCAGGACGGCAATATTGACTGATGAAAAATATTCGCCAGATTTCGGGCCTAAATCAGTAGGCAGTGCAGGGGCTACGATAATAGGGGCCAGGGAATTCCTAATAGCATTCAACGTCGACATGAGGTCAGAAGATATCAAGGCAGCAAAGGACATAGCCAAGAGAACGAGGGAGAGAACTGGAGGCCTGAAGAACGTGAGGGCACTCGGGTTCAACCTTGGAGAGACGAAGGAGACCCAGGTATCTATGAACCTTGTGAATTACAAGGAGACCCCGGTCCCCCAGGTTTTCGAGTTTGTAAAGAGGGAGGCAGAGGCCAGAGGGCTATCCGTAAGCAGATCAGAGCTAGTGGGTATGATACCTATACAGGCACTGGAGGAGATATACAGGTTCTATCTCATGAACAGGGATTTCTCTGAGAACCAGATACTGGAAAAGAAGCTGCTGGAAACATTCTCAAAGGACAGCATCAGGGGATACATAGGCGAACTTGCGAGCGACAAGCCCGCTCCAGGCGGGGGATCGGCAAGTGCAATGGTAGGTTCAATGGGAGCTGCTCTTGTAGCAATGGTGGCAGGCCTCACAATCGGAAAGAAAGGGTATGAAGATGCCCAGGAAAAAATGAAGGAGATAAAGAAAGAGGCGGAAGAGGTAGTATGGCAGCTCTACAACCAGGCTGGCAGGGATACCCAGGCTTATGACAATCTGTCAAAATCACTGATGCTTCCGAAGGGGACACCTGAAGAGAAGGAGGCTCGGACAAGAGCGGTGCAGGAAAGACTCAAGGAGGCTACAACTGTTCCTTACGCGACCGGTAAACTTGCATCATCCATCATCCATCACCTCTCAACACTATTAGAGAGAGGGAACAAGAACGCAGCTTCAGACGTCTACTGTGCTGCACTGTTCCTTTCATCATCGGTATATGGCTCGATGCAGAACGTGAAGATCAATCTTGGGTTGATAAAGGACACTGCGTTCGTAGATGAGTACAGGAAGAAGATGTTGGATCTGGCCGAAGAGACAAAGAGGAATACGGAACAAATACTTGGAAATATGTGGAATTAATTAAGTAAGGTGATCTAATGAAACTCGTGAGTGACATAGCTAAAGAGTTAGGAATTACCGAAGACGAGCTGGAACTCTACGGCAAGTACATGGCAAAGGTGAACCCAAGCATCCTTGAGAGACTAGCAGGAAAGAAGAATGGGAAACTGGTCCTGGTGACCGCAATAAATCCTACTTCCGCAGGGGAAGGTAAGACAACAACGACAATCGGACTTTCCCAGGGGTTGAGAAAGATTGGCAAGAAAGTCATGATAACCATAAGGGAGCCTTCCCTTGGCCCAAACTTTGGCATAAAGGGTGGAGGCACAGGAGGAGGAAAGTGCCAGCTGCTTCCTGCGGACGAAATTAACCTGAATTTCACTGGTGATTTTCCAGCGATATCTGCCGCCCACAACCTGCTTTCCGCATTGGTGAATAATCACATTTTCCAGGGTAATGAGCTTGGATTCGATCTAAAGAAGATATCGTGGAAGAGGACGATAGACATGAACGACCGCTCCCTCAGGCAAATACTGGTTGGGATCGGAGACCAGGGAGGGGCGCTGGTCGAGGATACCTTCCTAATAACACCAGCATCTGAAATAATGGCGATAATGGGTTTCGCGGAGAACTATGGAATGCTGAAGGACATGCTATCGAAGATAACCGTAGGATACACAAAGGAAGGAAAGAGACTGACGGCAGGGGATCTAAAAGCACAGGGCGCCATGGCTGCGCTTCTAAAAAATGCTATCAAGCCGAACCTGGTACAGACCACCGAAGGAGTGCCCGGATTCGTACACATAGGGCCGTTTGGAAACATAGCCCACGGACACAACAGCGTCCTGGCAGACAAGATAGCTCTTAAGCTTGCGGATTACGTGATAACGGAAGCGGGTTTCGGTTCCGACCTCGGAGCACAGAAATTCGTTGACATAGTCCTAAGGAGGGCAGGCTATAACCTCGACCTCGTGGTTCTCGTGGTCTCGATAAAGGCGCTCAAGCATAACGGAGGAATGAAGCCAACGGACAACGGAGGAATGGAGTTCCTGAGGAAGGGGATCGACAACATGTTCTACCACATTGCAAATATGGAGAGATATGGTCTTCCTCTGATAATCTCTCTGAACAGGTTCAAGGATGACACTGAGGAAGAGATTGAGTTCGTCAGGAAGGAAGCAGAGAAGAAGGGTTACAGGATGGCGCTGAACGAGGGGTACATGAAGGGAGGGGACGGAGCTGTAGAACTTGCTCGGGAGGTAGTGGAAGCGCTAGACAAAGCCAAGTCAACTCCTAATATAAATTTCACCTACCAGAGGGACGAGCCTGTGAAGACGAAGATAGACAAGATAGCAACGAAAGTTTATAGAGCTTCAAAAATTGAATATTCTAAGAAAGCGTTGAGGGTCCTGAAGAGAGTGAAGGATGAGAAGCTGGATTTCCTGGATGTCTGCATGGCAAAGACACAATATTCAATCTCAGACGACCAGAACAAGCTGGGGTGGCCCAAGGAGTTCACGATAACTATAGAGGACATCATGCTCTCGACAGGTGTGGGATTTGCCGTTCCGCTGCTAGGAGAGATAATGACCATGCCAGGTCTTCCAAAGCATCCAATCTCCGAGGAAGTTAATATAGATGAAAGGGGGGACATCACCGGACTACTCTGAAGGAGTCACGTGGAAGGACATAGAGGAAGCTTACGATCGCGTCAAGGGAATAATAAAGAACACTCCAATCGAGCGATCCAGCTCAATAAGCGATCTTAGCGGTGCGGAAGTATATCTTAAGCTGGAAAATCTACAGAAGGGAGGATCCTTCAAGATCAGGGGAGCCTACAATCTCCTTAGCAGGACTAACAGGGACGTCGTAGCAGCAAGCGCAGGCAATCACGCACAGGGAGTGGCACTAGCATCATCCCTCCTCGGGCTGAGGTCGCTCGTGGTGATGCCGCAATTCGCTCCGCCAGTTAAAATGATAGCTACACAGAGGTACGGAGGTGAGGTCCTCCTCTTCGGGAACAGCTTTGACGAGGCAACAGAGAAGGCCAAAACAATAGCGAAGAAGGAGAAGAGGACCTTCGCACACGCGTTCGACAACAGATATGTTATAGCGGGACAGGGTACAATCGGCCTTGAGATTCTTCAGCAAATGGATGATTTTGATTACATCCTCATTCCTGTAGGAGGTGGAGGACTGATAGGAGGAATTGCAACTTACCTAAAGGAAAAGGGCTTCAGAGGGAAGGTCATAGGAGTCGAGGCAGAGAACGCGGCCTCGATGAAGAGTTCACTGAGGGAAGGGAGACCTGTGAAGCTGGAATCAGTGGCAACCATTGCGGATGGCATTGCCGTGAAATCTCCGTCTCAATTGACAGTAAACATCGCGAGGAAGTATGTCGACCAGGTAGTGACAGTAAGTGACGAGGATATTTCGACAGCTATGTTCACTCTTCTGGAAAGGGGTAAGATAGTATCCGAGCCTGCGGGCGCTGTCTCTGTCGCAGCGCTCATTAGGGGAAAGGTCAAGGCGAAGGGGAAGAAGGTCGTTGCCCTCATATCAGGGGGGAACGTGGACATGCCACTTCTTTCGCAGATCATAGAGAAGAATCTTATAGAGAGCGGAAGGGAATTCATATTGAGTTTCATCGTAAAGAACATCCCATCGGAGATGAAGAAGGCAATAGAACTTTTTTCAGAGATGAGGCTAAACGTCGAGGAGCTACATACCGAACTATTCGGAGATGATATAGGAATCGGGATGCAGAAGATAACTGTCAAGCTGAAGATATACGGAAAGGAGGACCTTTCAAGGATAAGGAAGACTTTCGACGCCCTTGGGTTCAAGATAGTCGGAATAAGAGGGGCAAAATTCTGAGTATTCCCCGGAATTAACAAGGAGAGTCATTATCATCCCCTCTGACCTATCCGGGGATGTGGGATTTCTTCTGGCCTTGGGATCACCGATAGGCGACACGCCATAACTCACCAAGGGGCCCAAAAATCCCTGTAGTTCCCCGTCGTCCAGCGTCTCTCACCAATCAAGCGCTATTCCATAGGGAACGGGAGAAAATAAAAAATCAACTCTTAAGCCTTTCGAACCTTGCAGAGACTTTTGTCCTTATGCCGCCCCTAGTTTTGAACTCACCCACTACCACCATGAACTTAGGAGAACAGCTCTTAACGAGGTCGCTTAGTATCTTGTTGACAACATTCTCCTGGAATATGCCCACATTCCTGTATCTGTGAATATAGAGCTTGAACGATTTCAGCTCAATAATCTTCCTATCAGGGAGATATTGAACTGTTATCTTCCCGAAATCTGGCAGTCCAGTTCTGGGGCAGATTGACGTGAATTCGTCCGTCTCAATCGTAATGTGAGTGGAATTTTCCCATAAGGGGAAACTGACGGATTCCACTTTGCCTAGATCCAGATTTTCTATCCCTTTTTGCAAGTCCTCATACTCAGACACTCTCAAGGTATCAGGAACATATAAATCAACATTCCTTGACCGAGATGATGACCCCTGAGGGAGGATTACCAAAACTATTTTTTAGGATGTTCTGTTCCGCACACAATGAAATACTACGTTGTCCTCCTCGTAGCAATAGTCGTGGTTGTTGCCGCATCAGGGGTGTACATTTACTACGAGAGCCGGGGGGATCAGAAACAGCAGAACGGATCGCACGTGTATCTGGGGGCTGTATATGTCGGAGGGACGAAGTATGTCGACAGCATTTCGGCGAAGGTCTCATTCCAGGATGGATCTAACCTGAAAGGAAACGTTTACTACGTGATCCTTTCTATATGGGACAGCAACAAGAGCTATGACCAGCTTGGGATAGCATCCCTCTACGGGTCCTTCTACTCTACGTATTCATACACTTCAATGGTCAATGGGACGATCCAGTACCATTACTCAAAGAGAGGATGGTTCCCGATAAGCCAGGGGGATTATGTGATCTCAATGTCCGCAAGGGATGGGATGGTAACCTTCACCTTCGCTAACAGGTCATACACCGCTTTCACCGGAGGGAACTACTTCATAATGTCACAAAATGAGCCAATAGGAAATCATTCTTATGCTGGATTCACGATCTATGAGGAAATTTACAATTTCAGCAAGATTTTCCCGGGAATCTCCTACAACTTCTCAGATGTCCAGTACAGCTCGTCGAACTTCACTGGATATGTTACTGACTGGTACCTCTTCTCGCACAACGTATCAAACTACACCTCATACGTCTACATCAGATCGGGGGCGGTGAACCTGTACAACTCCCCCTCCCTGACGCTGAAGATTGATGTGCAGAACCTCACCACCCCCGCCAACCTGAAAGTATCAGACCTGAACATAACTGTTCCAAGGAACGGGCAATATTCGGTAAATCTGCTGAGGGGAAATTATACGTTATATATCGTAAGCTCAAATCAAAATAAGTCATTGAAGGTAGACCTGAGGACAAATGACACTCAGGTATCAATTACAGCATGACCAAGTTCCAGGAACGAAGGACAGGTAAAGAGAAATTTTCAAAGAGGCTGTAGATTGTAATACTGTCACCAGTCCCACGAAAATAGTAGGTAAGTAGTATTCAGGAGGGGCTCTATTACTGCTTCCCTATAATAAAGGATTTATTATCATAATTTTATATTTGCTATCTCAAGACATCGCCCAAACTTTTTATATCCTCTCAAATTACCCAAAGACCAATGACTGAAGATGTGAAGGAGGTAAGATAATGGCAGAAACGAGTTATGTAAGATTCCAGACACCGGATGATGTAAGGACGAAAGCGCTGCAACTTGTAGAGGTTTCAGCAGAGACCGGAAAAATAAGGAAGGGAACGAACGAAGTCACTAAAGTTGTCGAGAGGGGAGAGGCGAAGATCGTAGTTATAGCAGAAGACATACAGCCCCCTGAGGTAGTGCTTCACATCCCACTGCTCTGCGAAGAGAAAGGGATTCCGTATTTCTACGTCCAAAAGAAAGAGGACCTTGGGCAGAAGGTAAAGCTTAAGAGTTCTGCAACTGTCGCCATAGTCGAACCAGGTAACGGGAAGCAGCTACTCACTGAGCTTACTGACAAGTTCAAGGAAATAAAGAAATAAAGAGTGATATAAAATGGCAGAGAATGACGCCATTCCTTGCGAGGTTGTGGAGCTCGTCGGCAGGACTGGAATGGCAGGGGAAGCCACGCAAGTCAAGATCAAGGTACTCGCAGGTGGAGACCAGGGGAGGGTCCTCACTAGAAACGTCATGGGACCAGTTCGCGTCGGAGATATCCTGATGCTAAAGGAAACGGCCAGAGAGGCAAGGAAATTATCGGTGAGGTGATACCTATGGAAACCAGGTACTGTTCATTCTGTGGATCAAAAATAGAATACGGGACGGGAAAGATGTTTATAAGACGAGACGGCTCCGTTCTGTATTTTGATAATTCAAAATGCGAAAAGAATTTCCTCAAACTGCACAGGGAACCAAGAAGGGTGAGGTGGACGGAAGAAGGCAGGGAGGAAAAAGCGCAGAGAATAAAGTATTCGAAAGAAGCGGAACAGAAGACGGTCGCTGCAAATGTCCCAGAAAAGAAGGAAGAGGAGAAAGGAGCTGTAGAGGCTCCACCGAAAGAGACCTAGGGGCGATAAATTGAGAACTCTGGTGCTGATAAAGCCAGATGGAGTGGCCCGATCAAAGGTCGGCCAGATAATCTCTAGGTTCGAGGACAAGGGCCTGAAGATAGTTGCAATGAAACTTATGAAGCTTGACAGGCCAAGGGCCGAAAGGCATTACGCCGTCCACAAGACTAAACCATTTTACGATTCCCTGCTAAATTACATAACTTCGAGTCCGCTTGTAGCTATGGTTGTGGAAGGGAACAACTGCATCGAGATAGTGAGGAAGATTGTGGGGGCAACAAATGGTGCCAAGGCTGAACCAGGAACTATAAGGGGAGATTTTTCCACCGGTATAGACTTCAATCTGATCCATGCTAGCGATTCAGAGGAATCCGCA
>JAMCUN010000029.1 GCA_023381415.1 Thermoplasmatota archaeon
GATATCTGTCTCGGACAGATTTGATGGCCCAGAAGAGGTGAGGATAGAGAAGGGAATAAGGGTTGCCCTAGCAATACTTACGGAAGGCATCCTGGTTGCCCCCCTGGAGGGAATTACCGGGGTCAGGATAAAGAGGAGGAACGGTGACAGCTACCTTGCAATCTACTATTCCGGACCTATAAGGAGCGCTGGAGGAACGGCTCAAGCTCTCAGCGTTTTTGTAGGGGACCTATTGAGAAGAAAATTTGGGATAGGGAAATATGTCGCTAGCGAGGAAGAGATTGAGAGAAGCAAGGAGGAAATACCCCTCTACGCAAGGGTGCAGCACCTCCAGTACATACCGACCAACGAAGAGATCGAGACTGCGGTTAAAGGGTCACCAGTCTGCATCACTGGCGAGGGTACGGAGGAGGCGGAAATCACCGGTCACAGGAATCTCCCAGACATAGAGACCAACAGGCTCAGGGGTGGGATGGCGCTAGTGATAGCGGAGGGGCTGATACTAAAGGGACCGAAACTGAAGAAGTACGTCAGCACGTTCGGACTGGAAGGTTGGTCATTCTCGTCGGAAAAGAAGGAGGAAAAGAACCTCTTCCCGAATTCAAACTACCTGAAAGAAATGCTGGCAGGACGGCCCGCCCTGTCTTACCCTTCAAGGAAGGGAGGATTTAGACTCAGGTATGGCAGATCAAGAAACACTGGCCTTGCGGCTGTTGCAATCAGTCCAGTCACAATGAAGGTGCTCGATGACTTCATCGCCCTTGGAACACAGATCAAGATGGAAAGACCGGGCAAGGCTGGTGCCGTAGTGGCGAATTCTAACTTGGAGGGTCCGACAGTTCTTCTAGATTCTGGAAGCCTGGTCAGGCTCAAGGATGAGCAGATGTACCAGATCAATCGGGACAGGATAACTGAAATTGTGGACCTAGGAGAGATCATGATTTCCTTCGGGGAATTCATAGAGAATAACAAGGTCCTGTTTCCTGGAGCTTTCACCGAATCCTGGTGGAAACAGCTCTGCCTTAAGAAAATGGGGAAAGTGCCGGAAGTGAACTCAGAGAAGGAAGCAGTGGATGCTTCTGTTGCGTTTGGAGTTCCTCTCCACCCTTCCTGGACCTACTTATGGCACGATGTCAGTTTCGAGGATATCCAGCTGTTCATTGAAATACTGGAGAACGACTCTGAGTTGAGTGACGACCATCTCGAAATACCGGTTACAGACTTCAGCAAGAGATTTTTGGAGGACATTCTGTGCGAATTTGATATATCTGACAAGATTAGAATAAAGAATTACAGGAGCCTGATAGCACCGCTGGGGATGGCAGTCGAAGGGAACAGGATCGTGTCGAAGAGGAAGGCTGTCGGGCCTGACGTAATGAGGAGCGTTAATACCATGGCAGGATTCCCTGTCCTTCCAAAAGGTCTTACGAGAATCGGTGCAAGGATGGGCAGACCTGAAAAGGCAGAGGAGAGGAAGATGAACCCTCCAGTCCACGTACTGTTTCCAATAGGGAATGTTCAGAAGAACAGGAGGGACCTCAACAAGTACGATGAACTGCAGGGACCCGAGATGCAGGTCAGGCAGTGTCCCGGGTGCGGTTCAGTAACATTCAACAACCTTTGCGAAAAATGCGGGTCACATACAGACCCAACAGAGAGGACAAAACAGTTCGATATAAACATATCCGAGGTATTGAAGAGCAAGATGGAGCAGCTTGGCTTAAATCTTCCAAAGAAGGTGAATGGAGTGAGGGGGCTCACATCTTCGCACAAGACGCCCGAGCCTTTGGAGAAAGGAATCCTTAGGGCATCATATTCAGTATATCCATTCAAGGACGGGACGTGCAGGTTCGATATGTCAGATGTGCCTCTTACCCACGCTAGGCTGGACGAGATAGGACTCACGCCAGAAAAGGCCATTACCCTTGGGTATTCAGTAGACTACAGGGGGTTCCCTCTCACTGATTCGTCACAGATAATAGAGATATACCCTCAGGATGTTGTACCAAGCAAGAAGGCAGGAGACTACCTCGTTAGGGTCTCGAACTTCGTAGATGACCTTCTGCAGAAGTTCTACGGAATCGCTCCGTTCTACCGCGCAAAGGGGAGGGAAGATCTTGTTGGTGCCCTTGTCATCGGCTTGGCACCGCACACTTCAGGTGGAATACTGGGGAGGATCATAGGCTACACGGAAGGAAGCGTATGCTATGCGCATCCATTCTTTCATGCTGCAAAAAGGAGGAATTGCGACGGAGACGAGGATTCCATTATGCTGCTCCTAGACGGACTCCTGAATTTCTCTCTTGACTATCTCCCAAACTCAAGAGGAAGCTTCATGGATGCTCCTCTCGTCCTATCCCTAAGGATAAACCCGGCAGAGATAGACAAGGAGGCACTTAACCTGGACATTACTGGAGAATATCCAATGGAACTACTTGAGATGACTATGAAGTTCCCTGACCCGTCGGAGATAACGAAATATGTGATCACGGCAGGCTCAAGAGTGAAGAATGGAGAGATGTTCCCCAGGTGCAATTTCTCGGACGACACCTCATCTATAAACACGGGCACCATGGAATCCAGCTACAAGACCATACCAAGCATGGAGCAGAAGCTGGAGCTTACGCTTGATCTTGGAAAGAAGATAAGGGCAGTTGACGCGTCGGACGTAGCAGAGAGAATCCTTAAGTCCCACTTCATTCCCTTTGATTCGATGAATTTGAACAAGTTCGGCTCCCAGACTTTCAGGTGCACTACCTGCAACCACATTTACAGGAGGCCGCCAATTACGGGGAAGTGCAGAAAGTGCGGCACCAAACTGGTAGGAACCGTCCACAAAGGGAACATTACGAAGTACCTTGAAACAAGCTACAAGATCACGAATCAGTATGAGGTCAGCAACTACGTGAGACAGAGGATCAGGATAATGAGGGAATCCGTTAATTCCATATTTGATGCTAGAGACAGCAACATGAAAACACTGGAGGATTTCGATGATACCTAGAGTATATTTCGTGGGAACCGCTGGTTCCGGAAAATCTACCCTTGTAAACACTGTCAAGGAGTGGATGGAGAACCTGAGCTATGATGCCATAACCGTTAATCTGGACCCAGGGGCAGAATTCTTGCCTTACACTCCAGACATAGACATAAGGGAGAACATCTCCCTTGAGAGCGTCATGGAGAACTACAGCCTTGGTCCTAATGGAGCACAAATTGTTGCCGCAGATTTAGTGGTGCAAGAGGCGGAAAGGATCAAGGAACTAATGGATTCTTACGACTCTGACTACACACTCATCGATACTCCAGGTCAACTGGAACTGTTTGCTTTCAGGGGCTCATCCTCACAACTGATATCAACGCTGGGAGAGGAAAACAATGCGATGCTGTACCTTTTCGACGCTGTCTTAATGAAGAATCCAGAATCATATGTTTCCTCGAGATTCCTTGCTATGAGCGTGATGACCAGGTTCTACGTTCCATTCCTAGGTGTAGTGTCAAAGACTGACCTGCTGGAACCAGAGGAGAGAATGAGGATAGAGAGATGGGACAGGAACAGGAACGAGCTGATAAAAGACCTGAGGGAAAGCTCAGCTTCACTTAACGTACAGCTATCTGAAGCAATACTGAATGGAAGCGAAAGCCTCTCAATACTGGGGGAGAGCATTTTCACCTCCTCTGAATCAGAAGAAGGGGTAGAGGACATATATGCGTTTCTCCAGAAAATCTTCTATGGGTCTGACGACCTAGAAAAGCGTTAGAATCAAGGAAAATTAAGAAAAGTATAAATACGGCGTCTGACATACGTATGATTATGCCAAACGAGTTTACCATTCAAAATCAGAGGAACTTCATCTCTCCCGATGATGAAGAGCTAGCAAAGATTGTAGAGTCGATGAAGGTGAATATAAAGATCGTGGGATGCGGTGGCGCAGGCACCAACACAATAAACCGTTGTGCAAAGTCCGGCATATTTGGGGCGGAATTGATTGCAATGAACACGGATGCGCCTCACCTTCTGACCGTCCAGGCCAACAGGAAGATCCTAGTAGGAAAGAGGACCACAAGGGGACTTGGAGCGGGTGCTATCCCTCAGGTCGGGGAAGAAGCGGCGAGGGAGGACTACAACGATATCCAGTCCACACTGGGAAATTCTGAGATTGTTTTCGTGACATCCGGAATGGGTGGAGGAACTGGTACAGGAGTTGCTCCAGTGGTCGCTGAAGCAGCAAAACACCAAAAGTCACTTGTCATAAGCATCGTTACTCTTCCATTCTCGGCAGAAGGCAGGGTCAGGATGGATAATGCAATATATGGTATAGAGAAGCTGAGGAAGGTCTCAGACACAACAATAGTGATCCCAAACGACAAGCTTCTTGAAATAGTTCCGAGACTCCCACTGGACCAGGCGTTCAAGGTCGCCGACGAGATTCTTATGGAATCCCTCAAGGGGCTGACAGAAATCATTACCAAGCCAGGACTGGTAAATCTTGACTACTCTGACATTCAGACAGTCATGAAGGAAGGGGGTGTGGCAATGATAGGAATAGGTGAAAGCACTGGAGGGAAAGCAACGGTTGAGGAGGCAGTCACTGAGGCTATCACGTCGCCTCTCATAGAAGCTGACATATCAACGACCAAGGGGGCGCTCGTGAGAATAGTTGGTGGAGAAGACATGACAGTTTCCCAGGCCGAGACCGCCGTCAGGATGGTGCAGGAGAAAGTGAATCCGATGGCCAGGATAGTTTGGGGAGCTTCTGTAGATCCAACTCTGGCCGGGGAATTCAAGGTACTTGTTGTCCTTACAGGCGTTAACTCTCCATATTTCCTGGGCTCCTCCAAGAGTGTTGCAATAAAGGGAGCCAAGGGACTTGATGCAGAAATAGATTCGGTGATGTAGAGATGGAGAAGAAAGGATTCAGATTGGCTTCTGGTCTGTTTGGGTTGCTTGCTTCGATCCTCTTGGTAGTTTATGTCTTCCAGCTCGGCCACGGAATACTTCAGGCAGTTCTCTATACTTCCTTTGCCTTCCTGGCTTACTCCCTGGCGTCGTATCTGCTGCTGTCCAACTCGGCAAACAAGGTTGTAAGGGCTATACCATTTGTCTACCTAGGAGCTGGATTGGCCATGGTCTACGCCGTTGTGGTTTTAGCGGGAGGACACAATATGTTCCTTTACCTGACAATCACGACAGCAGTCGTTGCAGCGATTAGCTACCTTTACGCAGCGTATGCGACAGGCTACCATAGAAACGTAAGCAAGTTGGGTCTTAAGACCCACTAATTTTTTATTTTTTATTTACCCAGTTCTTTTTAATGATTCTGAAGTCTTAATATAGTATCTATCTATCAAGATCGGAAGAGCACACGTCT
>JAMCUN010000030.1 GCA_023381415.1 Thermoplasmatota archaeon
AATTTTTTCTTTCTTTTTTTATTTTCTGATTTTTTCAAAGTAAAATTGAGATATCATTCAATTGAAATTTTTTATAAGGTCATTCTCCCCAGATGTCCCTCTTTATCTCCTCGTCCCTTATCCCCTTCTCCTTGAGCTCTGCGACTATATCCTTCACGAATCTTATGCCACCGCACAGGTATACTGTCCTTGACACATAGTCAGGGGCATGGTTCTGGATCATCTGCATATTTATTCTCCCTCTCTCTCCGTGCCACGACCCGTCATCCTGGTCCCTAGTCACGGTATAGACTGTGTTCAGCCCTATCTCCCCGTATCCCTCAAGCTCAGAGGCGTTCACGATGTCCTCTTTATGCTTAACGCTGTAGAACAGAAATATGTCCCTTTTGAGGTGTTTGCTCTTCAGGTACCTGAGCATCGAGAAGAATGGCGCTATCCCTATCCCGGCAGCGAGGAAGAGATCGCCACTCTTACTGCCTGGCTCATAAAGGAAAGCCCCTCGAGGCTCGGAGACGTATATCTCGTCCCCGGCCTTCAGGTTAGCAAGCTGGCCCGTGAATTTTCCGTTGATCATCTCTATCATGAATTCGAGGTACTCTTCATTAGGGGATGAGGCTATGGAATAAGAACGGAATAGCTTGTCCTCTGGATTTATGAATAGCGACGAGAACATGCCTGGGACGAAGTTGAATCTTGACCCATCCTTAGGCTTTAACTTGAAACCCGCAATCCTAGGACTATCGGGTTCACCTTTCGTTAAATCCGTTATCTCATAGATCGTATAGGGCTTCAACCCCATCTTTCCTAACATCAAGGCGCAAGTTGTACACGATTTAAATAATTTCTGGGGAATAACTTGCAATTAGCTTTAAGTTCCCACGGTATCACCCCAAGGCATGGGAGAAGGGTCTGAAATATCTGCCCAACAGAAACTGTTGGAAATACTCAGGGAGAGAGGATTCAGTGAATTCACCGAACCCCAGAAAGTGGGCATTCCCGAAATACTGAAGGGTAACAACGTTCTGCTTACTTCACCTACAGGGAGCGGGAAGACGGAAGCTGCAGTCCTTCCGGTCTTTTACAATCTTGCTGGGTTCAAGGAGAGGATACACGGCTTCGGAGCCATATACATCACTCCACTCAGGGCCCTGAACAGGGATGTACTCTCAAGGATAGAATCTTACGCCAAAGCATTTGGGCTTGAGGTGGGTGTCAGGCATGGGGACAGCAGTGAGAGCGAGAGGAGATATCAGCTACTTCACCCCCCTCACGTGCTGATAACAACTCCGGAGACGCTGCAGCTAATAGTGAGCGGTAAGAAGATCAGAAATCATCTGAGGAGCGTCAGGTACGTTATAATTGATGAAGTTCACGAGCTCCTAAATGACGAAAGAGGATGGCAGCTGATGATTGGTCTTTCGAGAATGAGGGATATTGCTCCTGAATTCAAGATAATTGCGATCTCTGCTACCATAGGCAACCCTGAGGGGGTTTCCAAAAACCTCTTCTTTGGGGAAGATTACAAGGTGCTCAAGGCCGGGATATCTAAGCGATATGAAATAAAGGTGTCGATGCCTAACATTGCAAGCCCATCATTCAAGGATACTATAGGCTCCGACGAAAATTATGCGCAGATAGTCTACTACATCATGAAGCTTTACGATTCGGGGAGGCAGTTCATTGTGTTCTCTAATACCCGAGCAACAGCGGAGGACATAGTAATGCGCCTCAGGCTGGTTGATGAGAATATACGGGTAGAGGTCCACCACGGGTCCCTGGGGAAGGACATAAGAACCAGGATCGAGGAAGATTTCAAGAGGGGGAAGGTCAGAGGGATCATTTGCACATCCAGCATGGAACTGGGAATAGACGTGGGAAGCGTGGACTTTGTAGCTCAGGTCAATTCTCCCAGGCAGGTAATCAGGCTCGTCCAGAGGGTTGGGAGAGGGAAGCATAGACTGGGGGAGACTTCCGTTGGGGAAATAGTGGCAATGAACGAGATTGAGGCTGAAGAAGGGGCGGTGATATCTAAATTCGCAGAAAATAGCGAGATAGAGAACGTCAAGATCAGGGAAAAACCGCTCATAGTCGCAGCAAACCAGATAATGGCGATAGCTCATTCGGAAGGGCAGGTAACTATGGATAGGGCACTCGATATATTCAGGAGGGTCAACAACTTCAGCACCATGTCAATGGAGGAGCTGGAGCGGCTTGTCACGTTCCTCTCATCAATTTTCGTCATAAGGTATGACCCGGAATCCAAAATCATACGAAGGAGCGGAAGGACGCTGAAGTACTTCATAGAGAACATATCGATGATTCCCGATGAGAAGAGGTATGTGGTAAAGGAATCGAGCACCTCTAAGATCATAGGTTTCCTTGACGAGGGGTATGTAGCAACTGAAATAGACGTGGGGTCCACCTTCACTCTGAAGGGAAGCACCTGGAGAGTACTCAGCATCAAGGACCGATACATATACGTCGACTTCATCCAGGGCATATCGGTCCCCCCCAGCTGGTCTGGGGAAGAGATACCAGTTCCATATGAGATTGCAATGGAGGTCGGAAGGGAGAGGAGGGAAGGGATCATAGACCCTAACCTCGATGATTACACAGAGGATAAGGTGAGGAATTTCAGGAATACCACGGCAAATGACCTTCGCATACTTGTGGAAAAGGAAGGTGTTACCACAATCATACAGATAACCGCGGGAACGAAAGCTAACTACACTCTTGCCCTGATAATTACGTTCAGGCTTTCAGAAAAGTACGGAGAATCTTTCCTTTTCGACAATTCCCCCTACCATATCGTAATCCAGGGAAACACAAGATACAGGGCAGAAGAGATTGTCGATATCCTCGAACACATGAGTGACGAATTTTCAAATCTCGACAGGTACGTTGAAAAATCGAGGACATTTCAGTACAGCACAATAAATGTCGCGAAAAAATTCGGGGTCATCTCTAAGGAGAGTGACTTCAGCAGGATCCGGGTAGACAGGATATTCGCCTCTCACAGGGAAACTCCGTTCTTCAGCGAAGCGCTAGAAAAGTTCAGGTGGGATTACCTGGACGTTGATGGTCTTTCAAGGGTGAGCGACCTGATATCGACAGGAAAGATGAAGATCATTCAGTCGGCAGCCTTTTCCTTCTCTTCCAAGCTTTATATGAGCAGCCTCAAGGAAAAGATGATGCCGATAAGGCCAACCGCCCCAATACTCTCAGCTGTGAAGAGGAGACTCCTTTCGGAGGAGATGGCCTTCTACTGCCTCAGCTGTAACAGGACATTCAGGAACAGGATCCAGGACCTTAAGGAGCGCAGGTGCATCTTCTGCAGCAGCCCGAGGATCGCACCGATTAAGCCATACGAAATAGAGAATACGAAGAAGATGTCCGCTGAAACTCTGAAGAAGATAAGGACTTCTTACCACCTCTTGAGGATGTACGAGGACAGGGCCCTGCTAGTATTGGCGGCCCATGGAATCGGACCGGATAGCGCATCCAGGATACTGGAAGTGCCGACGAAAAGTGAGAACGAGCTACTTGAAAAGATCCTGATAAATGAAGTTGAGTTCGCCAAGAACAGAAGATTCTGGTCTTAGCTCAGCTCTTCCCTCAGCGCACCAAGCGTGCCAGACTTCTCAGCAAACGCATTGTGCTTGTGAATGGTCTCGTAGCTTTCGCTAGTGACCTTCAGCGACACGTCATCAGGCATCTTCGAGTATCTTTTTACTATCAGCTTCACCGCATCCCTCACCGCGTCTTCAACGAACTTCGGGTTCTGGTGGGCCTGGAGCACGAGCATCCCTTCCTCCTCCCTCTTGAGAAGCTCATAAGTCGGGGCGCTCATCGATTGTTCCGCGATGTCTATGAGCTCGTTTACTTCAACGTCCCATCCGTCTGGCACCTCCATTAGGATTGAGACGTCGTTCCTCTGGTTGTGGGAAATGTAAGGAGGGGAATCCGTCTTTCTGTTCATGAGGGTTGAGACTGTCTTCATCGCGGACGGGCAGACTGTTATGCCAGTCGCTGTTACTCCAATGTACCTCTTCGACTTTTCTCCGTCCCTCTTTGTTGCCTTGCCCTTTATCAGATATTTTTCAGTCGTCTTCCTTCCTTTCGGGTTCTTCCTCTCTAGAAAATAATCTGCGCTCAGCTCTGCTTCTGCAGATGTTGCATACGGATGTCTTGCAAGCAACTTTTCCACTATGAGCTCCGCCACATATTCAATCCCCTTGGATCTGCCTTCAACTTCTCCTTCCACTACATCTTCAACTGCCTCTATGTCTCGAGACAGATCGCTGCCCTTCCTGGAAGGCGGGAGGTCTACAAAGACCCTGAAAGTGGGTACGAGCGTTATTGTCTTCTTCTTCCTCTGTACCGTGATCGGCCTCATCACGTTGGTGAGACCCACCCTGTCCAGCCTGTAGTTACTCTCTGGAGTCTCAGACTGCACGTCCTTGAATTTTTGCATGGCGGGTTAGTGTTAATTAATTATCAAACTTTTCTTCATTTTCCATACAAAACTAGCCCGTCCTCCTGCTTCCCTTCACGAATGACAGGATTTCCCTTGAGAAAACTAACGGATCGACTGGAATGTCTTCATTCTTATCAGGATCGGTGGAATACCCTACGTAGAACCCCTGTGGGTGAAAGAACCACCTGTTGATATGCTCTTTATCCATCGTCATCACCTGTTCCCTGAAGTCGTTCAGGTCTGGGGATTGCAATTTCGCGCTTCTTGTTACAGATATCCCCCATCTAGAAACCTTCACAAGGAATTGAGGCGCGAACTCCTGGAAGATGACGTCTTTCGGGAAGTCTCCCTTAACCGCAAGCACCTCGTTACTGTCGCTTCGGAAGATCGTGCCAGCTTCAATGCTCTTCACCACCTTCACGTCCTCCTCAAACTTAGTGATCATTGCATCAAAAATGGTCTTGAAGATGCTGTCAAATTCGCTTGACTTATAGCCTGCGACCATTAGGCTCTTCAGAGCGGTATCCAATAGGTTGTCCATTCCATCCCTCCCAAGAGATCGCCAACCCGCATTGTCCTGCCAGCAAACTGCTTCGGCCAGTCGTCTCTCCGGCTCCCCCATTCTGAAGTACTCCACGACTTTCATTGCTGAACAGGTCCATTCCTTTGTATCGTGATGATCGAACCTCATCACTCTTGCCTTCCCGTGCGGTGAGTCAAGAATGTAGTCCGCTTCCATAGTGTCTATAACACTGTGGTCGAGATACTTCACCTCCAAATCGCCCTTTATCGCCCTTTTGAGGAGGTATACCGATGCTACCGCATCCAGGTCTGCCGGACTTGCTATAGCTGTTGCCTTGGCCATCAAAACATCAGTTTCTTCTTGTCTATCTTTCCCCAGTCGTCCATGAATCTCTTGATACCCTCGTCAGTCTTCGGGTGGCTGATGAGCTTCTTGAATACTTCGAATGGCATTGTTGCTACGTCTGCCCCTATCAATGCTGCCTCCTTGACGTGGATAGGATGCCTCACAGACGCTACGAGTATCTCTGTCTCGAAGTCGTAGTTGTCGTAGACTTCCCTTATATCCTCTATCAGCGACATTCCATCCTCACTTATGTCGTCAAGCCTCCCTACGAATGGAGACGCATATGAGGCACCTGCTTTAGCTACCATAAGAGCCTGGTTGACTGAGAAGACCAGTGTGGCATTTGTCTTTATCTTCTGTGATTTCAATATCTTTAGAGCCTTGAGTCCTTCAACGGTCGTGGGGATCTTCACTACCACGTTGTCTCCGAGGGTCCTGAGCTTCTTTCCTTCCCTCACCATGTCGTCTGCCTTAGTGGATGTTACCTCCAGCGACACCGGCCCATCTACGACATCGAGTATCTTCCTTACTAGCGTTTTAAAATCGCCCTTCCCGACAAGCTCCTTCGAGATCAATGTGGGGTTAGTTGTTACCCCGTCAACGCATCCCCAGGATACTCCTTCCTCTATCTCTGAAATATTCGCGGTGTCAAGAAAGAATTTCATATTTTCACCTTCGTTATCTCCTCTACCCTATTTACAATTCCCATCGGGCTAAGCCCATATTTGTCCATCAGCTCCCAGGATTTCCCGGATTCTCCGAATACGTCATTGACGCCCAACCTTTTCACTGGTACAGGGTATCGATCTGCCACCACCTCAGCAACCCTGCTTCCGAGACCGTTGTAAATGCTGTGCTCTTCCGCTGTAACGATCCTTCCTGTCTCCCTTGCAGACTTTTCTATCGAGTCAGCATCTATTGGCTTGATTGTAGCCATATTCAGTACCCTTGCTGATATCCCCTTTTGCTTCAGGTAAGCAGCTGCCACCTTTGCTGCCGAAACCAGTATGCCTGTTGCGAAC
>JAMCUN010000031.1 GCA_023381415.1 Thermoplasmatota archaeon
TTGGATCATCTTCAGGAATGCCTGCCTCAACTTTTCCCACCAGGTCAGCCCCAACATCCGCCCCCTTCGTGTATATCCCTCCACCTACCCTGGCAAAGAGGCTCACGAGAGAAGCACCGAAGATGTACCCTATCATCGGAATCGGGCTGCCAAACCACATATAGAATAGCACGAGTCCGAGGAGTGCAAGGGAAGCTACCATGAGGCCAGTGACTGTTCCTCCCCTGAATGCAAGCTTCAGTGCAGGGTTCAACCCCTTCTTTGCTTCTATGGCCGTTCTAACATTCGCTCTCACCGATATGCTCATGCCTATCAGGCCTGCAACGGCGGATCCAATAGCTCCGACCAAGAAACCTACAGTCAGTTTCCACGCTTCGCCAACGCCAGACTCAAAGTAGAAGGCTACAAATATTATAACCGCAAGTACTGCGGCAAAGATGAACACGTTTGTATACTGTCTCCTCATGAAGGCGTTAGCCCCCTGACGGATAGACATCGAGATTTTCTCAGGTTTTTCCTCAGTCACAGGTATACGCAATAGCAAGAAACTTTGCAAGCCGGCATAGGCGAGCCCAATTAGTGCCGTGGCCAGTACGAATAGTTCCCAGTCAATTAGATTTGATGCCATCTACCCCGAATTTTTCAATCGTTATTAACGTTTACTTCGTGCTTGATCCAAGAAAAATCAGGAGAAATAGCACACACAAAGCTACATCTCCCTAGAATGAAGAAGCGTGTTGATATTATGAACAATCAAAAAAGAAAATTAGAGTGAAGAAGGTGCCCTGATCTTGTTCCTGTCGATCTTCATTCCCCTGGGAGTGACTATCAGGTACCTGTTGCCAAGCGCGACAACGTCCCCGCCGTTATCACCGGCGGATCGCTTCAACTCGCTGATTATCCTCCTCATTTGCAGTTCGTCGGATTGAATTGCAGCTGTATCAAGTATCAATACATCGCCATTAAGAACTATTTCAGAGAAATGTGGGACTTCCTCAAATTTCACCAATTCCCCTACCTTCACTGACGTACCTGCACCTGGTTCGTCCGCAAACTGATATTCATTGAGGTCTATGTATTTTCTAGGCTCCTTTGGTGGTCTATCTGTTCTTATTACAGTCTTTTTTCTGAACGTCATTGGCATCGGTGTTCACCTTCAAATAAATATATTTCGCATTAATTAATATTTTCCTCCCAGATTATCTGTTTTAGGGATTCGTCAGGCGATGGTTATCTCGAATGTCCCCTTGACCAATTTTAGATGGTCATCACCTCGACTCCCAAGTACCACGTTGCATAGGAAAAATATTTTTGTCTTGAATGATAACCCTCTACCCGGCTTAGCTCAGTTGGTAGAGCGGTGGACTGTAGAGGGACAGCGCTGTGGCGCAACCGCCGCCATCCACAGGTCGCTGGTTCAAATCCGGCAGCCGGGATTTAACCACTTGTGAGTAAAAGAGCGTAGGAGAGTTACCGTGTCCTTTGGATATGGGGGGATGAGAAATTTCATGCCTTGATTCCAGCCCTTATTCAATTTCTCTCTCTACTCCTTCTTCTCCTGAGAATTACGGAAATGATAGCAACAACGGCGATTATAATGACAGAGACACCCAGGTATATCCAGTCCAGTAGCTGAGGAGTCAAGCTCTTGACATCAAGATGAGTTGAATTCATTGAAGTTATTGTGACTGATGTTGAGTAGCTGTTGTATCCCACAGCAGATACGACCACCGAATATTTGCCAGGTTTCAGCGAGATGTTGAAGTTGCCGTCTGAAATCTTATAGACTGTTCCGTTCACTGATATCTCAACCGATGATGGCCTTATCTTTCCTGTCAGATAGCCATCCAGTATCTGGAAGATGACGTATTTGGTTATGCTTGTGCCATTGACCGTGAGGGAGCCAGTTGAAGCGTTGGTTGCATAGTCCCCTGCCCTTGGGATAACATAATCGTAAGTACCATTCTGGACAGAAAACACTATAGAATCGTTTGATGAGTTTAACGTGCCTCTGCCGTTGAGGGTGACTGACCAAGTAGATCCCGCAGGAAGACCTGTAGCTACGAAGGAAACATTGAAGAGAACCGGTAGAAACATTATTTTGATGTTAACAGACGTGCCATTTACAACAATAACCCCAGTGCTGTTTAGGTCGCGATATTCTCTGTCTGAAGTGAATGTCGTGAAATTGTATGTACCATTGTGAAGATATATAGAATATTGGGACCCAGTAACTGAACCTGTGTATATTCCTGATACGTTCAGTGACCAGGTTGAACCTGCCGGAAGCCCCCTTTCCTGGAAATTCACTTCGTACGTGCTATTTGGCAGGGAAGCTTCCTTCCCAGCCAGAAGCGTGACGTTGCCGAAATTCTCGAAATTCCCGTTTGAAAAATCATATATTTCTATTGAATATTTACCGGGATAAAGCGTGACGTTTATCAGGCCTCCTACAAAGGAAGTGACATTCAAAGGCTTGCTGGTTGAGTTTAAGCTCTTTACGTAAAGGGCCCCGCTTGAGACATTAGAAGTGATTTTGAGCGTTGATAGTTCGCTTGAGTTGTAAAGCTGACCCAGGGGACCTAAACCACTCTGGACGTAGCCTGCCACCCTTCCGGTTATGCTACCATATGTCCAGCCACCGATGGCATCATAGACTGTCTCGCCCGTATCTCCACCAAAATTGAATGCGTTCTGGACGCTCTGATAATTATTTCCGTTGTAGTATTCCAGCATAAGAATGATAGAAGAATTAAGATCTTCAGTCTCGCTCGCGTTTCCTGGGCCACCTATAACTAGCTCCGCGTCATAATAGGTATTGGCCGGATTGTAGCTGTAACCACTTACGTAAAAGTAAGGACTGCGGCTCAGACCTGAGGCAAAGTGGAATACCGCATTGTCATAAATAACCCAGCCGTACCCATCATTGTACCAGAAGGATACCTCGGGGGAGTTCCCGGTTCCAAGGTATGCGTTCACCTTGAGCTGGAAAGAGGAGTTAAGGTGAAGGGTGATATTGTTCCCAGGGAGCGAAGAATTGGAGAAATCATAATAAAACAGTGATGGCCCCGATTTGCTGCCAGTACTGCTGACGGACCCGTTCCCAATAACGGTGGAATTCTGCATGTTAGCGTCGGGGGCGGAGAGGTTCCAGATATTGTCTATGAACGTTATCCTCATCGAGGATGTATTGAGGTATGCAACGTCCTGTACCCAGTAATCATACATTGCCGATCTGTAGTAAAAGACCATGTTTACATTTAGTTGAAATGTAACATTGTAGGAAGCCAGAGAAGGGCTGTACATTGAAATTGAATCGATTGTGACATTTCCAAGGAATGAAGATGTAGAATAATTGTAAGGCGTCCCTCTGTCCCCTAATCCATAATCTGCTATCCCAATGGGAGCTGGCTCGAACGAGTACGACCTGAAGGGGTTTACCTGCTGATCCCCCATACCCGTCGTGTCGCCTGTTCCCTCTGTAGAAGAGAGGGTTGCCTGGCTAACAGAGAATGTGGAATCTGACCTGGTCCCTGGAACATCCATGTAGACCAGTGAGCCCGATATCAGCAATACGACTACAACTAAAGCAAACAGCGCAGCATGACCCCTGCTCAAGGGAACCACTTCCTTGGTCGGGTAACGAAGCTAAAAATATAGTCTTTACTTTATCCCCATATCTACTACTCGGCTGCTCATTGGGCGTAGGCATCATTTCTAATGTTACAAAGATGAGGTTATGTTTCAGAATGTCCTGTTTGTGTAGTTTGGCGGCTCGCTTAGCAGCATAACGTTGTGCGGGTGGCTTTCTGTTATTCCAGCTTGCGTAACGAGTATGAATTTTCCATTCTCCCTCAGCTGCCTTATCGTTGGAGAACCTGTATATCCCATTCCAGACTTCAGACCCCCTATTAGCTGGAACACTGTATCCGCCACCTTCCCTTTATAAGGGACCGCCCCTTCTACGCCCTCCGGAACGAACTTGCCCATTCCAATCTTTCCGTACCTGTCATTCTCCCCTCCCATGACCGCACCTAGTGAGCCCATTCCCCTGTAAGTCTTGTACCTCCTTCCGGATATGTTGATCTCGGTTCCAGGAGCCTCATCAGTTCCGGCAAGCAGAGACCCTAGCATCACGCTGCTTGCCCCGGCTGCAATAGCCTTTGCGATGTCTCCCGAGTATCTTATCCCTCCATCTGCTATGACAGGTATACCATGCTTGTCCGCGACCTCAGCTGCCTCTGCAATTGCCGTGAGCTGGGGAACCCCTATTCCTGCAACGATCCTTGTTGTGCATATGGAACCGGGGCCGATGCCCGTTCTCAGGCCATCCACCCCAGCAGATATCAGGTCTTCCGCAGCCTGGGATGTGGCGATGTTCCCTGCTATTATATCAACATCAACCTCCTTCCTCATCTTCTTCACTGAATCTATGAGGTTAAGATTATGACCGTGTGCACTGTCGACCACGATGACATCGGCACCTGCATCCTCAAGTATCTTTGCCCTTTCCAGGTCAAATGCACCGACTGCACCCCCAACCAGCAGTTTCCCCTCCTCATCCCTCACCGCTAGTGGGTCGTGCTCCCGCTTCAGTATGTCCTTCGCCGTGATGAGACCTACTAGGTTCCCGGAATCGTCCACCAAGGGGAGCTTTTCAATCTTCCTCTGATTCATAATGCTGAGCGCCTGATCCATTGAAAGATTCACGTTTCCCGTTACGACATCCTTGGTCATAACGTCCTCCACCTTCCTGCTGCTTCCCTTCAGGAACCTTACATCTCTGTTTGTAAGAATTCCAACGAGTTTACCGTTAAGGATGACAGGGAGGCCTGCTATCTTCCTTTCGTTCATAATGCTGATTGCTTCCTGAACTGTAGTCCCAGGGCTAACCGTGTAAAGATCCCTTATGATGAGTGATTCTTCCCTCTTGACCTTCCTTATCATTTCCGCCTGCACCTCCCTGCGATTATTCCTGTGGATAATTCCAATTCCGCCTAGCCTAGCAAGGGCTATCGCCATTTCTGCCTCTGAGACAGTGTCCATAGGTGACGAAATTATCGGTATATTGAGCTTTATATTTCTAGTCAGTGAGGATTCAACGCTAACATTGACAGGTTCGACTCTGCTCGGGCCCGGTATAAGCAGGACATCGTCATAAGTATAGCCTACCTTTGCTTCCTCAAGTTTTGATATAAACATATCACAGTAATATAAGTAATAATAAAATGTTATCCGCCTGACAGTTGGAACCTGGATCGACAATTAGCGTTCAAAGTTAACAATTGTTTTATAGACAGCTTCGATGTAGTCTTACAGGGGAGCTCGCAAAAGCGGGCTGAGAGGATCGATAAGATCGACCCGTCGAACCTGACCCAGATAATACTGGCGGAGGGATAAGATGAGTGAAAAACTGATAAGAAAGAAAACGAACTACGCTGTATACGTGGTTATTGGAATAGTCATACTTGCAGGGACAATTGTTTATTTTACGTACCCGGACATTGCCCCTTCCGGTGAACCTGTCATTAAGATACTCACATACGGATCATTCTTTGATTCTGGGGCGAATCCAAACGAGACCATGGGATACCTTCTCAACAATTTTGAAAACTGGTATCATGTGAAGATCAAATTGTACTATGCTACTTCAGACCTTTACAGCCAGGTCGTTGAAACAAAGGGATCAGGCTATGATATTGTGATCGGACTGAACAATTTGGATTCGTATCTTGCATCCAAAAGCGGTTATTTCTATCGTTTCAACGTTAGCAATGCCTCTTCCCTGAACAGAACGCTGTACTCATTCGTCCAGTCGGGTGGTTATGTAATTCCTTACGAATACTCGCCGCTGACTACAGATTATAATCTTTCGGGGCCTGTCAACATATCCGTCATAAGGAATCTAACATATTCAGACTTCTACAATTCTACCATAGCCAACCAGTACATACTGGAAAACCCTGGTACCCAGAGCATAAACGGGGAGGACTTCCTGATTGGCCAGATAGCTTTCTATGAGGGAATCCTTCACGAGAACTGGACTTCGTTCTGGAACCTTAGCAAAGGCATTCAGATAACCTCTGACTGGGACTCAGGCTTCACACTCTTCGAGAACGGGGAAAGGCAGATGTTCTTCTCTTATGCTACCGACCCAGCTTACAATTCGTACTTCAATGAGTCCCAAATAGGCACAACACCGTTCCATTATGATGGAAAGAGTTATGCATGGATGCAGGTGCTTGGAGTGGGAATACTCAATTCATCGAAGTACCATAGCCTCGATGAAGATTTCGTAAATTGGCTGCTTGGGAACGATGTTCAGAAGCTCATCCCCCTCAATGAGTGGATGTACCCTGCGAACATGAATATAGCTCTCCCGAGCGTCTATTCCGCCAGCCCATCTGTTTCTTCTATAATTCCGCTGAATTCATACATCAACATGACGGTGGCGGCGAACAATATAGGCAAGTGGACTCTAGAGTGGAGCTCAATTGAAGGCTAGAAACGGAATTTTTCCACTCGCCTTCGTAGTAGTTTACGCGACTGCAGTAGTCGTCGTTCCCTTACTCTATCTCACTTACTATGCGCTACATTCATCGATCGGCGGGTTGTTCGTCGTGGTGCTTAAGGAATCTCTTTGGCAATCCTTCCTTCAGGCCTCGATCTCTACTATTATATCGTTACCTGTAGGTCTCTTAGTAGGCATTTTGCTGATCATCTACAGCGGAAGGATGAAGAATATCGTGATTTCCCTCCTGCTGGTCACCTATGTAATGCCAGGTATAGTGATGGCAATAGGAATCATATCGATCTTCGGATACTCCTCCAGGTTCTGGGAGATAATCTATGGGAATGTAATCTACAATGCTCCGATGATATCCGTCCTTGCTTTTTCAACCGGTTCCTCGACTGACATAAGGGAGATATACTCCGCGAAGACTCTTGGCGCAGGGGACATACAGGTCATCTCCAGGTTCTACCTTCCAAACAGCCTGAGGGGTGGAATGCTTGGGGGAATCCTCACGTTCATTCTTTCGTTCGAGGGATTCAGCCTTCCCCTGATAATAGGAGGCCCATCATACTCCACAATGGAAGTGATGATCTATCAACTGAAATCAGTCCTACCGACATTTTCAAGCGTTCCTTTTTCGAGCGCTTCCCTTCTGGGTCTCCTCCAGGTGGTCATACTGGTAATCCCTCTCTACGTCTACCTATCGATCCGTTCCACCTCCAGGAGGAACGATTCCAGCCTTCCATCTCCTCTAATGAGGTACCGAAGGCTCGCATTATCCATCCTCCTCTTGTTTACGGCCTTCGTACTTGTTCCCTTCTTCGGGATGTTCGTTAGATACCCGATCTGGCTGACTGATATACATTCAATAACATCCAAACTGCAGATATCATTCCCCGCACTGATAGGAAATACTCTCCTATTCTCTTTTGCAAGCACCTTCCTGGCCTTCATGATTTCCATAGTTGTAACTGTTTACCGTCCTGCCGTGAGGAACCAGTTCCTCATACTGATTCCTCTGATATTCTCTCCGGTTACGCTTGCTCTCTCCTATTTCCTGGCTTATGGAGAGTTGATACCTACAAGCCTACTGGTGATATTGATATTCACAGCAGTTATAATACCGCTGAACCTCAGGATGATGATCCAATCGACCAATACCGTCCCCCCTTCAGAATCATACTCTTCCAGGATTCTCGGGGATCGTCCCCTTGCGACGTTCTTCAAAGTCCAGCTGCCGCGAATCAAATGGGAAATTTCGACCGTCCTTTCTCTCATGTTCATAACAGTGATGGGGCAATTTTCGTCCATAGTCACCGTTTACACCCAGTCCACTGAGACGATAACCATAGGAATATACAACCTTCTGTACCTGAGGGACCTGGGAGATACTTACGACCTGACTGAAATTTTCCTGATTGTAATATTTATTTCCTCTCTAATCATAAACCAAATGGGAAAGGGTGGTTCTGGTGGACAAACTTAGGGTCAACGGAGTTTCAAAGAGAATCGGGTCGGAAGACATCCTGAAGAATGTCACTTTCTCCCTCAGGGAAAATGAGATAAAGGTCATCTTGGGGGCTTCTGGCAGCGGAAAGACGAGCATCCTAAACTCCATCGCTGGGATTATCTCACCTGATTCTGGGACCATAACCAAAGACGGGAAGGACATAACTGGCCTTGAAATAGAGAAGAGGAACATCGGATTCGTATTTCAGGACCTTGGCTTGTTTTATTCAATGAGTGTAGCAGAGAATATAGCCTATGGCCTGAGAATGAGATCCAAAAGCGTGGAAGAGATTAACAGAAGGGTCATGCAAATCAGTAGAGCGCTCTCTGTGTCGGATCAGCTTCAGAAATTTCCTTCTCAACTCAGCGGAGGGGAGAAGCAGCTGGTAGCACTTGCAAGGACTTTGATAACCGAACCTGACCTCATTCTCATGGATGAACCCCTGTCATCACTGGACTCATTTCTTAGAAACACAATGAGATGGTACATCAGGGATATACAGAAGGAGTTCGGGGTTTCCATCATATATGTTACTCACGATCTAGCGGATGCTGAGATTCTAGGGGACAGCATTGCCATACTCCACGAAGGTTCCATACTTGCAGATGGTGAAAAGTACCGCATTCTCAACAATCCAACTTCTTCGGATGTTGCCAGGATACTGGGATACAACATCTTCAAAATGAATGGAATAAGCTATGCAATCCACCCAACAAAGGTTATCGTTGGAGGCCCGATAAAGGCAAGAATCATTTATGACGAGAGGGGCATCAGGCACAATTATCTGGTGGATACAGACTTCGGGAGAATTTATTTGGTCACCGACGAGGAACTGGTAGATGGCACGGGCATATCTCTGGATAAGTCTATCGCCCTGAAAGGTTGATGCATTGCGATCCAAATTCCTATTCCAACAATCGAAGAAATAAGATAATAGAGTGGTAGGTCATTATTCCCAGGATGCTGTGCGGATGTGACGAAGCCGGGAGGGGGCCTGTTATCGGGCCAATGGTCATCGCCGTGGTCTGCGGTGACCCTGAAAAGATGAGGAGGATAGGGGTAAAGGATTCCAAGGCACTGTCGGAATCAAGGAGGGAATCGATTTACGACCTCATCATGAAGGATTCAGAGCTAGCAAACTATGTTATCGTAACGGAAGAAGAAATTGACGAATCCACATTCAGGGGAGAGTTGAACCTTCTGGAGGCAAGGGTCATATCAAGGATGATTAGTAGGGAGAATGAGTATGTGATAGACTGCCCGGACGTAAACGAGGAGAGATTCGCAAAACTTATAGGGGTACTGAGCGGAAACGACAAAATTACGGCCAAACACAAGGCAGACGTCAATTATCCTCTTGTATCAGCGGCATCTATTGTCGCGAAGGTCATAAGAGAAAGAGAGATATCTAGGATAAAGGAGGAATTAGGGGATTTCGGGTCGGGATATCCGTCCGACCAGCGAACAGTAGTATACCTCAGGGACTACTTCAGGAAGAACAGGAAGCTTCCGCCCCACGTCAGAAGGTCATGGAAAACTGTTAACGCGATAACATCAAGCCTTGACGAGTATTGAAATTATTTATTCTAAGACAAAATGAGTATTCCAATGCCTGAAGAGCTCGAAGATTATTTTATGAGATTGAAGAATGAAGCGAGCCTTCAGTACGAGATTGCAAAGAATGCCAGGTCCCAGGGAAAAGATTGCGAGACAAGGGTCGAGATTCCACAGGCAGAAGATCTCGCGGGCAGGGTCCAGGCCCTCACTGGCATTGAAGCATCGGAGATCATAAAGGAGCTTTCGAAGAAATACGACAGGGAAAGAGTTGCGATAGAGGCGGCGATATCTGTCTCGGACAGATTTGATGGCCCAGAAGAGGTGAGGATAGAGAAGGGAATAAGGGTTGCCCTAGCAATACTTACGGAAGGCATCCTGGTTGCCCCCCTGGAGGGAATTACCGGGGTCAGAATGGAGAGGAGGAAGGGTT
>JAMCUN010000032.1:0-91024 GCA_023381415.1 Thermoplasmatota archaeon
AGGTCCTTATGCCTGAAAAGGGGGTATGCGCTTGTTGAGCTCGGAGGGGACATAGGAGTCATAGCAAATGGTGCGGGCCTTACGATGGCAACGCTTGATGGCCTGACACTTATGGGGCTCAAGCCGAAGAACTTCCTTGACCTCGGTGGCAGCGACGATGTAGAAAAGGTTGTGGGAGCGTTCCAGATACTGAAGGAGGCCAGTATAAGGGCGATACTGATAAACATATTCGGTGGAGTGACGCACTGCGATACTGTAGCAAATGGAATTGCAGAGGCAAAGAAGAGGGTGGGGATACACGTGCCCATAGTCGTGAGGTTGTCTGGTGTCAACGAGGATCTGGGAAGGAAGATATTGAAGGAGAACGGGATAGAATCCTATTCCGACATGATGGATGCAATCAAGGAAATCGTTAAGGTGGTGAAATAAAGATGAGCATACTTGTGAACGAGGATACAAGGATCCTTGTCCAGGGGATAACAGGGCATCAGGGATCGTTCAATGCTGTCCAGATGCAGAAGTTCGGATCGAAAGTAGTGGCAGGCACGTCCCCAGGGAAGGGAGGAACGGAGGTGAGCGGCATAAAGGTGTTCAACACTGTGAATGAAGCCATGACGGAAGAGCCGAATGCAACTTTCATCTCCGTGGCAGCCCCTTACGTTTTAGACGCAGCGAAGGAGGCTCTCTACAATGGGATTGAAATGATATACATCCTTACGGAGAAGGTTCCCTACCAGGACACTATGAAGATAGTAGACCTTGCAAAGAAGATGGGAAAGAGGGTTCTTGGACCTAACGGTCCAGGAGTGACCTCTCCCTTCAGCTGCAAACTTGGGATAATGCCAAACCAGATTTTTAAAAAGGGAAATGTGGGAGTGATATCGAGGAGCGGGACGCTGACATATGAGATAGTCAACCAGATAACCACAAACGGTCTAGGAGAGAGCACGGTGATCGGTCTTGGGGGGGACCCGGTGACAGGGATGAACTATATCGATGCGCTGAAGGAATTTAAGGATGATGACCAGACCATGGCGGTCGCAATGGTAGGGGAGATTGGGGGAACTGCTGAGGAAGAGGCAGCGGAATATATAAAGAACAGCTTCAACAAGCCAGTTGTGAGTTATATAACAGGTAGGAGTGCCCCACCGGGGAAGAGGATGGGTCATGCTGGTGCAATAATATCGAGGGGGAAGGGTACAGCTGAATCAAAGGTCAAGGCGCTTGAAGAGGCGGGCGTGAAGGTTGCATCCTATCCGTACGAGATTCCTTCCCTCCTGAAGGAGGTGTTGAAATGAAGAGAGACCTGATCTCTGTTCTGGACATGAAGGACGACTTCGAAAAGTTCGTGGATGAAGGTATCAGGCTGAAGAAGAGCTTCAAGGCTGGAAGAAAGGATTCCTCAATGGGCAGGAAGACGCTTGCGATGATATTCGAGAAGGCATCGACCCGGACAAGAGTCAGCTTTGAGACTGCAATGACCCAGATGGGAGGGCACGCCATATACCTGTCCCCGAGGGATATGCAGATGGGCAGGGGTGAAACGATTGCAGATACTGGAAGGGTTCTTTCCAGGATGGTAGATGCCATACTCTACAGGGCATTCGAGCATGAGAATGTTATGGAACTGGCCAAATATTCGTCCGTCCCCGTGATAAACGGGCTCGACAACCTCGAACATCCAACGCAGATAGTGGCCGATTACATGACCATAAAAGAGAAGAAGGGAAAACTGAAGGGGCTGAAGATCGCATACGTTGGTGATGGGAACAATACAGCAAACTCCCTCATGCTTGCTGCCGGACTGGTCGGAGCAGATTTCTGGATAGCAACCCCTAAAGGGTATGAACCTCAGGAATACTTCGTGAGGGAATCAAAGAAGCTGGCAAGGAAGCACAACTCTGAAATAGAGGTTACGAACAACTTCAAGGAGGCAGTAGCGGCGGCGGACGTAGTCTATACGGACGTGTGGGTATCCATGGGAGAGGAGGGGGAGAAGGAGAAGAAGGAAAAGGCATTCAAGAGCTTCCAGGTAAACGAGAAAATGGTATCCCTTGCGAAGGAGGACTACATATTCATGCACTGCCTTCCTGCACATCGCGGTCTTGAGGTAACAAACTCAGTTGCCGACTCAAAGAACAGCGTTATATTCGACGAGGCGGAAAACAGGCTGCACGCTGAGAAAATAATACTGAAGAAACTGTTATAGTGAACGTCGAGGAACGTTGGGGTATCATTAGAATATTGTTCCACAACATATATAAGGGATGATAGGTTCAAAACACAATGACAAATGGGATCTACCAGAAACTCAGGAGGGAGGGGGATTACGTTCCCCGCTTCCTTATAAAGCTCTGGCAGATTAGGATAAAGGAGAAATTCGGGCTAGAAGTTGACAGCGATATAGCGGAAGTGATAGTGAAGATAGTGCACGAGAGGAGCACCTGGAAACTGTCGAGGGCGGAAAAATACATCACAGCCCTGCTGAAACTCAAGGGCGAATCAAAGGAAGAAGCGGAGAAGGACGCCAGGGAACTAGTCAGGACAGTACTCGAGTGATTTCAGGCAAAAGAGAAAGTGCTGCCAGCAGCATTTCCGCAGTAAAATTACTAGAAACCTTGTCCTTTTCTGTTGAAATCCGGACCGTTATCGATATTAGGCAACTCCGAATCCCCTGTATGGGAATTGTCTCTCAGAATGAATGGGGATGAGCAAGTTGAAGCAGGTTTCCCTTGAGATAAAGCTGTCGAAGCTGTTGAAGTCAAGCAAAAGGGATGCTTCCCTTGAGCAATACGAAACACCGGCTGACGTTGCAGCGATGGTTCTTTATAGAGCGTTCATGGATGGGTGCATTGAAGGGAAGGTGGTTGCTGACATCGGATGCGGAAATGGGATATTTGCAGTAGGGGCTGCCCTGCTTGGAGCGAAAAGGGTTTACGCCCTGGACAAAGACCCGGCTGCTATACAGGTAGCAAAGGAGAATTCTACGGCACTGGGCCTTGATATTGAGTTCATTAATTCTGATGTTTCTGAATTTAACATAGACGTTGACACGATAATAATGAATCCCCCTTTTGGGAGCCAACGAAGGAATGCAGACATTCCCTTTATAGAAAAAGCTTTGGAATTCTCTAAAGATTTTTATATCCTGCTTAACTATAAAGCTGGCGATTTCTTGGAAAGAATCATAGGTGGAAAAGGGGAGATTTCCTGGGAGGAAAAGGTCGACATCCCTCTTCTCCATTCCTATGATTTTCACAGGAAGGAAATGAAGATGATAGGGGTAAGGGTTGCGAAGGTGAAAGTATGGTAGGACGATTAGTGCTTCCAGGGGAGTACATAGGTACTGAGGAGGAATTCATAGCCGGAAGAGGAACGTATGAGGACGACGGAAGAGTTTACTCTTCTAATATCGGGACGGTTGAAGTCGGCTCGGATTTCAAGGTCAGGGTGAAGGGGAAGAAGGAGGATGTTGTGATCCAGCCGGGAGATGAGATAATTGGGGTGGTTTCAGAGATAAATGAGCCACTTGTGGTTGTGGCAGGAGAATACCTCATAAAGTTTGGAAAAGTCTACGAAGTGCACACGAGAGCCTTGGTGCACGCAAGCAGGATCATGGGCCACTACCTGGACCAGTGTTCTAAGGTTGTCAAGGCCAGGGATGTTGTCAGAGGAAAGGTTGTTGGGACAAGGGGGAAGATAGACCTGACGCTGGAGCCTCCTGATGAAGGGGTGATATATGCATACTGCTCAAGATGCAGAAAACCTCTGCAAAGAATTAATAGCGGACTATATTGTACTTACTGTCAGAAGAACGATGCCAGAAAGGTCTCAAGAAAGTATGGGGAGCTATCGGAAGGAGTAATGAAGAAATGAAAACAGAGGGAGAAAATGGCAGGGTGAACGTCGAGAAACTCGACGTTGAGGTCAAGCATCTCAGGAAGGAAGTAGAGAACATGAAGGTCATGCTGAAAGGATTGCTCCAGGTAGTGATGGAGAACGAAGAGGAAGACGATTACTACGAGTATACTTAGGTGATCTGAATGGCAGTGCCGATGGCAGTAATGCAGAGTCTTATGCAAAAGCAGATATCCCTCCTGCTGAAGGACAACACTGTCCTGGAGGGTGTCCTTGAGAGCTACGATGATTACATGAATATCGTCATTTCCAACACTGAGGAGATAACGGAAACAAACAAGAGAAAGCTTGGAACTGTGATCCTCAGGGGAAGCAACGTGGTGAGGATATCTCAAAAGTAAACGTTCCATGCACATCATGGCAGAATAAAGGCAACTGCCCACACAACTGTTCAACTGTTTTATCCTAGAAGAAAATTTACCTGCGGGTAATGTCAAGAATTATAGTGGGAATAGAAAGCACTGCGCATACGGCCTCTGTAGGGCTTGTCGAAGATGGATCAATCAAGGGGTTCAGGTCGGACTCCTACCGCCCTTCAAAGGGAGGAATAAACCCCAGGGATGCTGCTGAACACCACAGGTCAGTATTTCCCGACCTTCTGGAAGAACTTCTTGGGGACAAGGGGGTAGATATTAGGGATGTGAATGGCATTGCGTTCAGTATTGGACCTGGTCTCGGCCCCGCACTGAAGACAGGAGTTGAGATGGCCAGATATCTATCCTTGAGGTACTCCAAGGACCTGATACCGGTAAATCACGGCGTTGGCCACCTGGAAATTGCAAGGAAGTTTTCCAGGTTCAAAAACCCCCTATTTCTGTATGTATCAGGAGGCAATACCCAGCTGGTAACTATAGGCGATCATAGGTACTCAGTCCTTGGTGAGACCCTTGACATAGGGGTGGGGAACTTTCTGGACAAGATAGCGAGAGACCTCGGCATTCCATTTCCAGGTGCCCCGATCCTTGAGAAGATGGCAAAGAGCGGAGGGAAGATCATGGACTGCCCTTACACCGTGAGGGGAATGGACGTATCATACTCAGGACTCTATACCTTCCTGAAACACAGGATAAAGGATGAGAGGCCTGAGGATATTGCATTCAATGCACAGGAGTATTCCTTCACTTCCCTTGCTGAAATCGTGGAGAGGGGCATGGCGCACTTCGGGCTGAAGGAATTTACGATCACTGGAGGCGTCGCAAGGAACAGGAGGCTCCGTGACTTGCTGGCAGGTATGGCTAAGCTGAGAGGCTACAGGTACTATTTTCCGGAAGATTCCCTTCTATCCGACAATGGGGCGATGATTGCCCTAGCGGGCTACATGAGCGACATCAGGGCATCGTTCGATGTGAGTATGGAGCAGACTGACAGGGTAGACTCCAGGGAGAGCAGCTGGATTGGAAAGAGGAAGCTGCACCCGAAAGGGATGGTCGGTGGAGAAAGCATGGTCCAGATATCAAGGTTCGAGGGAAAGGATTGTATAGTGAAGAGAAGAATGGGAGGGGATTACAGGAACAGGCAGCTTAACAGGACCATAAACAGCTCTAGGATGAAGAGGGAGGTGAGGATACTCCATTCCCTCAGAGAAAATGGAATAAATGCCCCAACGGTTCTGTACGTAAACGTGTCCGATTCATCGATGATCCTCAGCAGACTGGAGGGAAGGGTACTGAGTCAGCTAACATCTGAAGACGACTTCGATGAAATCATAGAGGATGTTGGAAAAGTCATAGCTAGAATGCACCGGTGCGGGATAAGCCATGGTGACCTGAACCTCGGAAATGTAATGGTATCTGATCAGGTGTACCTCATAGATCCTTCGATGGGTGAACTAGATGCGGAGCTGGAGGACATTGGGGTAGACATTCACCTCATGAAGGAATCGCTAGCAACCCTCGGTAGGGGTGATTCCTTCCTGTCATTCAAAAAGGGATACAGGCAATTTCCAAGGTACAAGGAAGTAATGAAGAAGGTTGAGGAGATAGAGGCAAGGAGGAGATACACGTGATCATCGTCACTTCCAACAAGGGGAAATACGCGGAATACAGGGAAATAATGGAAAGGGAAGGGATAAGCCTGGAGCTGGTCCTGATGAGCTACCCAGAGGAGCAGCTTGATACAGTGGAAGAGGTAGCCAGAAGGTCTGCGGAGTTCCTCAGAAATGTGGTCGGGGGCGATTTCTTCATAGACGATTCTGGACTGTTCATCGAATCACTGAAAGGATTTCCGGGGGTTTACTCTTCGTACGTGAACAGGACGCTAGGTAATGAGGGGATACTGAAGCTCCTGGATGGTAAGATCGATAGGGGCGCTGAATTCAGGACTTGCATTGCCTATTACGATGGGGCCGTAAACATTTTTGTTGGAAAGACCAGAGGTGTAATTTCAACCGAAATACGCGGTAGAAACGGTTTCGGGTACGATCCAATATTCATCCCTGAAGGGGAGGGGAGAACATACGCCGAAATGTCAACGGAGGAAAAGGACTTACTGTCTCACAGGTCGAAGGCTGCCTCCGCCTTCATAAATTTCCTTAAGAAAAAGAAGATATAGGCATTCAAAATCCAGGGGAATGGAACGGGGAAAGTACAAGGAGTTCAAGATTCCAATTTCACTGGTAATGATCGCTATCACCCTATTCCTTTTCATTGTGACTGTCGCGGATCTTTTCTACGGGCTGAACTCTCTTCCTTTAAACCTACAGACCTTCATTACGGACATAGGATACTGGCGGGATTATGTCTTCATCCTTTCCCTCGTGGGTTTGCTCTACTTCATTTACCTGTTCCTGACGACCGTGGTTCAGAGAAGGAAGTTCGAGGAGCTTATATATACTGACAGCAAGGCGACGTTTGTAAAGAACGCAAGGGAGCTAGACATCATATCCCTGAAGCTTGGGCCTACGTACAGGAAAAGATACGAGGAGAAGAAGAGCCAGCTGAAGGTTAAATGATCGAATAAAATAACAGGTGAACTCGGAGCAGTATCATCGTTCTAGCACTTTCTTGACAAACTCGGGGAGCTTGAATGAGGACTCGTAGATATCAGAGTTGACGTATCTTCCGGTAAAATCGCGCCTCTTTTCTATCTTGCCGTTGGAGGCCATGACGTATGACCACATTCCAGATGGGTAGGAAGGAACAAAGGACAGGTAGGGCTTGACCGTGCGGAAGTGGCCGCTCAATCCTTTGAATGCCTTCTTCATGAAGTCGGGATTCATAAATGGAGAACCGCTCTGAGTGGCGATTATTCCCATATCCTCCAGCAGCTTCCTAGCTTTCAGGTAAAACACATCAGAGAAAAGGGAAGCTGCGAACCCTATTGGGTCAGTTGAATCAACAAGTATAACATCATAGCTCATGTCTGCGTCCACGAATTCGAATGCATCCATGTTATGAACCTTGAGACGTCTGTCACTGAATGAAACGGCAAGGTTGGGGAGGTAAGCCTTTGAGGCAGCAATAACTTCCTCATCTATCTCTACCAGATCTACAGACTCTACAGGGTATTTTAATACCTCTCTCGCAACTCCGCCGTCCCCCCCTCCGATTATCAGTACTTTCCTTGGGTCCGGATGTGACATCATGGCCGGATGGGCCAGCATTTCCTGGTACATGTATTCGTCCTTCTCTGTGATCATGAAACAACCGTCAAGTATCATCACCCTCCCAAAGAATTCCGTATCAAAGATGTCTATCTTTTGATACTTAGTTTCCTTCGAATAGAGGTGGGATTTCACCCTGACACCGAACTTGACATCCTCGTTCTGGAGTTCTGAGAACCAGAAGTCTATCTTCATGACTCTTCATAATGAAGAACAAAATAACTTTTGTGAATTTTGAGGCTTCCAGCCGAAGCGAAGAATATTAACTGCGATTAATTAACAAGCTTTATGAATTAAAATGCGATATCCCCGCGCATTATAGGTGAAACGATGATGCAACAATCTAAGAGTGATAAGAAACCAGAAGAACTCGACCCCTTTAAAATTGCACAAAAACAGCTGGATGAAGCGGCAAAAATAATGAAACTGGACCCCCAGGCACACGCCATTCTGAGAGAGCCGATGAGCATGGTACAGGTCCAGATACCTGTGAAGATGGATGATGGATCTACAAAAGTCTTTACGGGATTCAGAGTTCATTACAATTTTGCGAGAGGACCTACCAAGGGAGGAATCAGATTCCACCCACAGGAAAGCCTTTCCACGGTGAAGGCTCTAGCTGCCTGGATGACCTGGAAGGTATCCCTTGCAGACATTCCCTACGGTGGCGCAAAGGGAGGAATCATCTGCGATCCAAAGACCCTTAGCCAGGGAGAACTGGAGAGGCTCTCAAGAGGATACGTAAGAGCAATAGGGGAATACATCGGCCCCGACATTGACATACCAGCCCCAGACGTCTATACGACACCGCAGATAATGGCCTGGATGATGGATGAGTACTCAGTTATGGAGGGCTATAACGTACCGGGAGTCATAACCGGCAAGCCACTAGAGGTCGGAGGCTCACTTGGAAGAGGAGATGCCACGGCAAGGGGAGGCATGTACATCCTCAGAGAGGCTGCCAAACACCTTCACGTTGACCTGGGGAAGGCAACAGTTGCGATACAGGGATTCGGTAATGCAGGAGAGTTCGCGCACAAGCTGGTCACTGAAATGTTCCACTCAAAGGTGGTCGCGGTATCGGACAGTAAGGGGGGAATTTATAACCCTGACGGACTCGATTTTGTCGCAGTAAAGGCACACAAGATGAAGACTGGAAGCGTGGTTGGATTCAAGGGAGCAAAGGAGATATCAAACGCTGAGCTGCTCGAACTGAAGGTGGATGTCCTAATACCTTCCGCACTCGAGAACCAGATAACAGGGAAGAATGCTGGAAATGTAAAGGCAAAGATAGTCCTGGAGCTTGCAAACGGGCCAACGACACCAGAGGCGGACGAAATACTCGCAAAGAACAAGGTGTTTGACATACCCGACTTCCTTGCGAACTCCGGCGGGGTCATAGTTTCCTACTTCGAGTGGGTCCAGAACATTAACGGATTCTACTGGGACATTGACGAAGTCTACAGCAAGCTAGACAGGAAAGTCTCCAAGAGCTTCTGGGAAACGACAGAGACGATGACGAAATACAACACAACTCCCAGAATGGCAGCCTACATACTTGCAGTAGACAGGGTAGCAAAGGCAATGAAGGTTAGGGGCTGGTACTGAGCCCCCTGCCGAAATATTCCTTTTATTTTTTTATTCCCTTATTTTGCCCTGCTCCATTTGGAGCCATCATTGCTGTAAGGAGTAGATAAGCCCAGTCCATCACTCCAAATTTTCATACGGAAAGGTTCTCCTATCCGAGATTTTTTGACATGACAAGATTTGTGACCTTGTAGCCTGACGCATTGTAAATGTGGATCGCAACCTCGTTGTGACCGAACACCTGTAACGATATCTTCTTCTGACCCAATCCTAGCAGTATGCGATCCAGTTCCTTTAGTGCCTCCTTGCCGAACCCCTTTCCCCTCTCCTCCTCATATATCAGGAAATCCCATATCCACGCACCATCTATCTCGTCTCCTGCTCCACTATTGCCAAACCAGATCATGCCTACTTTACGACCAGTTGCCACATCCCTTATGGTAAATAGATGGTGCCCCTCCGTTTCAACTCCTTTTGGAAGCAGGCTGGCATATTCCTTCTCTGATCTTTCAACCGCGTCTTCTTCCCTCCAGTTTCCAGATTTGACTTTCTCGCTGGCATAGTTCCTTATGGCAACATTCAGGTACTCCTTTAATTCCACCTGGTTCATCTGGATTAGTTCTATCATTCCCCCACCCAGGCGCATGTCCTTTATGAGTTTTTGCAACGAATCATTTTTTCAATTTTTTCATTTTCTGTTCAGGGCTATAAAGTTAAAATACAGACAGACCGATTTTTACATATGTTCAGAGCTAACCCAAGGCATTCATATCTCATGGAAATGGAGGAGTTCAATTCAATCCTCCTGGAGGATTTCGTAAATAGTTATGGAAAGACCCTGCTGCTGCTTGGGGATGGTGTTTTTGTCGATGCACATTACCTAAAGAGGAAACTTGGAAATCAATTGTACATACAGAGAATTCTTAATATGTACCAGTTCCAAAAGACCATAGTTGAAGATTTTTACTATGACGATTTCTCTATCTTCATCGTAGTGAGGCTTTCCGAATTGAAGGAATGGAAGGAAGACGTGCTCCTCAACATATATGATGCACTAGAAGAGATATCTAGACGCACGGAAACGCCAAGCATAGTATATTTGGTGACGGACGAAGAGTTCAGGCCATATTGGATAGACAACGTATTCCACAGGAAGATATTCGAGGTCGTTAAGAGATGGGAAGAAACACCCCTAGCCTCAGAATGGAAATAGAAGGGATAACAGAGGAGATAAGGAAAGCAGAAAGATTGATGAGCAATCGTGACAGGGAGATAGCGGAAGACTTCATAAGGAAGATAAAGCTTCACATTCCGGAGGGCTCTATAACTAGCCTGGACCCATATTTCTCCTTCCTCCTCTTCGTTCTTATCGAAATGAAAAAAGAACTCAGATGATCGTTGATGCATGGAGTGGAAGGTCTCTTTATACAATAGACGAAAACAGGAATGTCAAGAAATGGAGTTACGATCACACAGTATACGTGGCAGGGGACAGATTGGAGAGACTTACGGACGAAATAGACTCGGTATCCTGGATAAAATGGGGATTGGAAGAGCGTGAGGACATTTTTTCAAGGAAAAAAGTGGTAAGTGTAACAATACCGCCGAATAAGATGGGGGAGCTGATACTTGCAATAGAGAAGATAGGGAATTACAGGGATTTCAAGATCTATAATGCGGACATAAACATCGTACAGTCGTTCATGGTCAAGAACAGACTGCACTTTTTCGGAGATGAAACGGGAAAGGATTTCGAGATACCTGACTTCAACGTATTGGAGATAAAATTCATAGATTCATTGGAGGAGATGGAGATCAATGGCGAACTTTTCACCAACCTACCCTCTTCGTTCGACTACTTTTTCTCCAACATGAAGGATGCCAACATTATTGTATCAGAAGGAGGTGACAGGCACTTTCCTGAGTTCTTTGCGACAGCCAGGAGGCAGGGGTACGAAGCAAGGACGTACAGAAGCAGGGAAAGGACGTACACTTCCTACGGGAGGATCAGCCACAGGGCCAGCGGATTCAACATCTATGGGATACCTCACGTAGACAGGAATACATCGTTCATATTAAGCGAAGGGGGGCTGGAAGGATTGGAGACAATATCCAAGATCACCTCTCTCCCGCTCTTTCACGCAGCGCGAATCACTCCCGGAACCGCAGTTTCATCCTACGAGGTGAAAAAATCGCTTGAGAGGGGCATAATGATACCTCTTTACAAGGATGATCACGAGATGATGAAGGGCATGGATACGTTCATAAGCGCTGACAGGGGCGGCCTCTATCTCCAGCCCATACCAGGCATATACGAAAAAATTCACGAAATTGACTTCAGTTCTATGTATCCTTCAATAATAGTGAACTACAACCTTTCGCCGGAAACTATCAACGTTAGATGCAAGAAATACATGAAGATAGATGACCTCGGATACGAGATATGCCTGGACAGGAGAGGGATATTATCCGATTTCCTGTCCGATCTTCTGGACCTCAGGCTCTACTACAAGAGCAGGAAAGCGTCAGATGAAAGGTTCGGGAGAAGGGACGCTGTCCTCAAGTGGCTACTGCTGACATCATTCGGATATACGGGCTACAAGAATGCCAAGTTCGGCAGAATAGAGGTCCACGAATCGATAACCTGCCTTGGAAGGAAGATACTAACGGAAAGCGTCAGGATTGCTGAGGAGGAAGGATTCCGGCCCATACATGGTATTGTTGACTCGCTCTGGCTTCAGGGGAATGGAGACATAAGGAGGGTTATGGAAAGGGTAGAGGATATGAGCAGGCTGAAGATATCGCTGGAAGGTTTCTATAAGTGGATTGTCTTCCTCCCAGCCAGAGACGGAAGTGGAGCACTTAACAGGTACTTCGGACTGATGAGCAACGGAAAGTTCAAGGTGAGGGGGATTGAGTTGCGCCGAACAGATTTCCCGAAAATTTGCAAGGATATGCAGGAGGACATACTGAGGATATACTCCGCCGTATCAAGGATAGAGGATTTCACTGCATATTACAAGGATGTAAGGAGCATATACGACTCTTACGTAGACAGGTTGGTAAGAGGAGACGTCGGCGATTCTGATCTGAAGCTTTCAATAGTAGCGACACGAAGGCCAGAGAACTACAAGGTCGACGGCATAAGGAAGAGAGCCATAGAAAAGGCAGGTGACGCTGGACCGGGGGACAAAGTATCAATGTTCGTTGTAGACGAGAGGAGCGGCATCGTGGACATTGAAAACCTGGAGAACAGGTACGACAAGGATTACTACCTTAGGAAATTGAAGATGTCCTGGGAAAGCATATCTTATCCGTACAGGCATCAATCTATAATAAGACAAAAGAGTATAGAGGAGTATGATACAGATTGAAAACCTGTCATTAGATGGGGAGACATATACAGGCATAAAAATCGATACCAAACCTGCCCCGATAGTGGTCATAAACGGAAGGAAAGGTTTCCTTATGTGTGGTTACCTGAACATGGAGGCAGCGGACAAGACAGGGGCAATAGCCGTTTCCATATCCGGGGTGAACTCATTTGATGACCTCCTTAACAAGGAAGTTGGGAAGATAAGCGTTAAGGCGAGGCAGGAGGGCGTCAAGGAAGGTATGACAGGGAAGGAAGCCCTGAAGTTCCTATAGGGTGGAAGTACGCGCCACCTGCACGAACTCAGGAAATAGATGGATTGATACGTGACTTCCCCTACGCACTCACTCGTGCAACACCTGACTGATAACCCTTAGAGGATTTTGCCACATTACCTGATCTGCACGATCACCGAGCTTCTCTGCGAGATCCTTTACCTTGGATATACTTTCGAATCCTCTGGGTGTGTCGTCTATACCCAGGAAGTCTGTTCCCAGGGCCACATGATCCCATCCAAAATTATCCCCAACATACAGCATGTGCTTTACCATGTCATCTATGGAAGGCTCCTTTCCCAGGGTAGACATGATACCCGTGATACCAACCACCCCACCTGTCTTCACAATCGCACCTATCGATTCGTCATCAAGATTTCTAACGTGGTTGAAAACACCCTTTGCATTTCCGTGAGATGAAATCACGGGCTTCCTGGACAAGCTGCATGTGTCGATGATTGTATTCCTGCTTGCGTGGGCAACGTCAACGATCATGTTATTAGAATTCGCTATTTCTATCAGCTCCACTCCGGATCCTGTAAGGCCATAGTCCTTCCTTGACATCGCAGCTGCAGCAAATTTTGTGTCATAATTCCAGGTCAGCCCTACCGCCCTCAGGCCCAAGTCGTGAAGCAAATACAGATCGAATGGATCCCTGAGGCAGTCGGTCCCTTCCAAACTGAGGAGGAGCTTGGTCCCCTGCTTCATTATATCGGAATGATTCTTAACGATAGAAACCAGGCCCTTTCTTTCAAGGTATTTGTAAAACTTAAGCTGCTCCATCAGGTCATCCCACAGCGGAACTGTTGACCTTGCAGGATGGCCATACTGCTTTGAGAGTTCCTCCGCCCTGTCATTCACGACCGAGATGTGCGGAAAGCATACCCCAAATATGACTGCGTCCTCGAATCTGCTAATTTCCCTTAAGTTGGATTGCTCAGTCGAAGAAATTATGTCAGCTCGCTGTGACGTAACACCCATGTCTTCATGCAAGTCGATTAACTTCACAACTTAATAGGGAGATGGGGCTATTTAAATTTTAGAAGGGAATGGGCAATCCTCAGGGGATTAGAAGTAGATCATTTGTAAAGTTCATACACCTTCAGGTAAGAACCCTTCTTCCTGCTTATGATATCAGCTTCCTCTGACTCTACTGTTGCAGATCCTACCTGTCTCCCATCAGCGTCTTCTATTATGCATGTCATCCCCTTCCTGAGGGTTCCTACAACGCTCTTTATTCCTGCAGAATATAGGTTTGCCCCGTTCTTGATTCCATTGTAGGCGCCCTGGTCTATCACAACCTTTGGAAAATTCTGGGATTTCATGATCTTCAAAGTCGGAAGCCACCTTCCCTGAACTCTGACGAGTATAGGTATTGAACTGTCAAATATTACTGCGTGATCATTTTCCTCTATCTCCAGCGTTTTGGACTCTATTGCTATTCCAAAATTATCCAAAATTTCCTTGAATTCCTTTGTCTCTCTCTTTGACAGGAAGTGTCTTTTCACTGAATTAATAATAGCGTTTTCTCTATAAACATTACGCCACCACCCTGTGGCTAAGTTAATGATGGATTCATTGATATGGATATGCTCAGACTACTATCTCCCCTTTCGTTTCTATGTCGTCCCTCCTCTCTCCCACCCCCACCAGAACTATCGGGATCTTCAAATCGTCCTCTAAGAATTCGATGTAATCTTTCAATCGGCTACTGTCTGTGTCCCATCCCTCGAAAGATTCATAATTCACCCTGTCAGGAACGATTGCAGGATCGAATTCCCTCACCTCAGATCCATTTTCCTCGTAAGACACTGCGACCTTGATTGTACGCATCTTCCCAAGAACATCAACCTTTGTAAGTGCAAGGTAGTCAAGGGAGTTCAATCTGACTGCCTTTCTCAACATCGGAAGGTCCAGGTAACCAACACGTCTTGGCCTCCCAGTTGTGGTACCAAATTCGTGACCGAGTTCCCTAAGCCTATCTGCTTCTGGACCCGTCATCTCTGTAGGAAATACGCCTTCGCCCACCCTCGTTGTATATGCCTTGGCAACGCCAAGGAACTTCGAAAAGTACTTCGGTGAAAGGCCAGTTCCTACCGTCACTCCTGCCGAAGTGGTGTGAGATGAGGTAACAAAGGGGTAAGTGCCAGCGTCCAGATCTATGAATGTCCCATTTGCCGTCTCGAATAAGGCTCGTTTCCCACTGTTCAGCTCTTCCTCCAGGTAGGCTCTCGTATCGCATACGTACGGTTCAATTTCTTTATAGTCTGCCATCATAGCATCAGTATAACCCTCCTCCATCGGAATCTGGTAGATTCTGCTCAGCAGGGAAAGCCTCTTCCTCAGAACATCTGGATCGGAGAAGTCCATTGTCCTGATACCGTATCTCCCTGATTTTGACTCATAGGCGGGTCCGATGCCCTTCATAGTGGTCCCTATTTTCCCCTCCCCCCTCAGTTGCTCCAGATAACCGTCACGTTTAAAGTGCAAGTTGGTGACAACATGAGCCAGGTTAGAGACCTTTAGGTCAAAGTTCGACCTGAACGTTCGCAGGAACTTGATCTCTTCTATCAGTCGGCTCAAGTTTATTACTATACCCTGAGCAATTACAACTGTTCTTGCCCTCAAAAAGCCTGCAGGAACAAGGTGGTATTTCAAAGTTCTATCCCCAACGACTACAGTGTGACCTGCGTTCTCTCCCCCGTTGAACCTGACATTTATATCAAAATCCTTTGAAAGATGATCTATGATCTTGCCTTTCCCTTCGTCGCCAAATTGGCAGCCAACTAAAGTCAGGGTATCCATCTGAACCTTTTGACTATATGGATGAACAGATAATAACTTTTCATCTGTTATTCTCATAACCTGAGGGAAAGGTGGAGTTTTGCGAATTTTTGGACGTTGCCTTGCTAATGAAAGTTATTCCAGTTCAAAATCAGACTCCCTGCAGCACTCTCCCGACTCCCGGTCAGTTCCCTCCCTCCTTGCTCCTGTAGTCGGGGAAACTTCAAGCTGTGTAAATGTCAGAGAATCAAATATTATTATACACTCGATTCAATTCATGCGGCAATGACTTTAATGGGTAAGCTACGAGGATTTGGTGTGGCACTTAGGTATTTTCCAAGGGCAAGATATTTGCGTTATTATCAGAAAACCCTGGAAAATACTGGAAAGCCACCCGACAGAACTCGGAGCATCAGGGAGGCAACAAAGCTAAGGGACAGCATGATAAAATCTGGCCCACTCTTCATTAAGTTAGGTCAACTGCTTTCGTCTAGGAGAGATGTCATTCCGGAGGAATTCGTTGAAGTCTTGACAGACCTGCAGGACTCCGTTCCAATGCCCCCTATTGAGCCGGTGAAGGAATTGATAGAAGAGGAGGTCGGCAAGATAGAAGAAGTATTTGAGGAGTTTGATGAATCTGGGGTCTCAGGGGCAAGCCTGGGACTGGTTTACAAGGCAAGATACAAGGGGAACGTGGTTGCGGTCAAGGTTAACCGACCGAAGATTCAAGAAACAATTAGGAAGGATAGGGACAAAGTCCTGGCGTTCGTTGGATTGCTTGAGAGGTATACGGGAAAGACGTTTTCACTGTCCACATTCGCTGAACAGTTCCTATCCAGCCTAGAACTTGAACTTGATTATAGGCGTGAAGCAGAATCAATTCAGATCATAGGGGAGAAGATAAAAGAGCTGGACCTTGAGATGGATGTCATCGTTCCTAAGGTTTTCAAGGAGATTTCTACATCAAGGGTTCTAGTGATGGAGTATCTTGATTTTATCAAGATCACCGACACAGAGGAATTGAGGAGAAACGGCGCGAATCCAGCCAGGTTGGCTAAAGTGATTGACGAACTGTTCCTAAGGCTTGCCCTCAGGGAGGGCAGGTTCCATGCAGACCCCCATCCTGGTAACCTTGGATGGAGCAGGAGTAAGAAGATCGTACTGTTGGACTACGGTATGACTTCGGAACTGGCCGAGCAGATGAGAGACAAATTGCTGATGGGATATTATTACCTGTCAACACTCGATGCATCCCATCTGTTAAGTGTTCTTGTTGATATTGACCTCGTGGACCCCTTAGCTGACAGGAGATTCATGGAAGAAGCCTTGTCGACAATATTCAAGGACCTTGAAGGAAAGGAAATCAACAAGATGGAATATCAGGAACTTGTGCACAGGGCAAACACGGTCTTATTCAGATTTCCTTTCCGTCTGCCGTACAACCTTGCCCTCTTCGCCCGCATGTCCGTTATCCTTGACGGAGTATGCAAGTCGCTAGATCCAAACTTCAATTTCGTAGATGTTGTAGCGGAAATAATGAAAGAGGAGAAGGCAACCTACAAGATACTCAAAAGCCGTCTGTTCGAACTACCGAAGAGGATACAGAAGATAATAAACGATTATCTCACCCTACCCGACCTTGTGAAGAATATCACAAGGGGTCAGCCCCGTAAGAGGGAAAGGAGCTATCAAAACGCGATCATAGCATCCGGGTTTCTCGTATCAGGCGCAATACTTGTAACTACAACAATCTATGCGGTTATACTCTTTGCCGGAGGCGCACTTTTCGCAGCTCTTTCTTTCAGGACTTAACTGATTGGTACTGTTTTTACTTCCTTCCTCTTCACGGTGATCTCCAGGACGCCGTTCTCCATAGTCGCCTTTACTGAATCCGATTCGAACTCTGTGCTAATCCTGATGAATTTCGAGAACTCTTCCACTCTCTCCTCGTAAATTATCTTGCCAGCAATTCCTTTCTCCCTCTTTCCAGAAACCTTTAGACCATTCTTGGTACTTAGAATCCTTACGTCCTCTTTCTTGAAACCAGGGAGATCCAGATAAATATGAATTTCTTCGCCTTCCTCAGAGATGTCAATGGGAGGGTAGAAGACCTCCGATATGGTCTTTATCCTTTGGCCTGCCTTTTTAGCTACTCCCTCGATGCCTATTTGCATGCTTATGAAGGGACGAAGATAATATAAGATTTTTGTACTTTCTTTCCTCAATTAGAGCCAATGAGCTTCCTTATCTCCTTTTCCCGTCCTTCAATCCAGTCAGAGTTCATTGAGCTGATGTATATCCTTATTGCCGGTTCCGTGCCTGATTTCCGTAAAAGTATAAAATTATCCTTATCAACGAGCCTCAATCCGTCCATTTCATCCATTTTCATTCCTGCGTAGTTTTCCTTAAGCCTGGTTTTAATGAGATCGTAGTCCTGCCTGTTTTGGAGCTTGATTCTCCTTAACTTATAGTCTGGAAGTTCCTTGATAAGGTTTGAAATATCTCTACCCCTTGAGGCAACTATGTCCAACGCCAGTGCAACTGACAACCCGCCATCCCCGCCGTTGAGGTAGCGGGGAAGTATCACTTTCCCATTTTCCTCTCCACCCATTAGGCCATTTGTCTTAACCAATGTCTCTGATATTATAGGGGCACCTACAGGGGTCCTGATTACCCTGACGCCGTGTTTCTCGGCAATCCTGTCAATCAGAAAGCTTGACGCAACAGGAAATACAAGGTCTCCCTTCGTCTTTTCCAGTATATGGTCTGCAACCAGCGCGACAAATTTATCCCCATCTATCATTGTGCCCGTTTCGTCAAGGAAAACTGCTCGATCGCCGTCTCCGTCATGCGCCACGGAAAAGTCAAATTTTGAATTCTTCGCGAACGATATAAGGTCCTTGATGTTTTCGTACGCAGGTTCTGGCTCCCTTCCAGGGAAAAGGCCATCTTCGTTGGCATTAACGCTTACATACTCCACTCCCAGTTTCTGGAGTAATCTGGGAGTTGTAACAAGAGTGGTAGAATTCGCACAGTCTACCATTACCCTGAAGTGCTTGTTCATTATCCCCTTCTGATCCACGTTCTTGATTATCTCCTTCAGGTATGGGGTAACTGCATCCTCCTTTCTTAGGCTCCCAACCGTATTCCATGTGGCGAATTTGAACTTCTCAGACATAATCATTTCCTCGATTGCAGCCTCCTCTCCCTTTCCGGGATTAGTTCCATCTGTTGCTATGACCTTGAAGCCATTAAAATTCGGTGGGTTGTGGGACGCAGTTATCATAACCCCAGGGATTCTGTTCAATTTACAGTAGACCTGTATGGCAGGAGTAGGTATCATCCCTAGGTCTATCACATCCTTCCCTGAATTCTCAAGGCCAGCCTCAACCATGTTCCTCAGCAACCTGGAGGTAGTCCTGTTGTCGTATGCTAGTGCAATTTCATTCCCTTCATAATGGGTCCCAACTGCCATCCCAAATTTAAACCCCAGGTCGGGGTTCAGGCCCTGGTTTAGTATCCCCCTTATTCCGTTGGTTCCGAATAGAGGCATTATCCCTCATTGGAAGGTCTGTACTAATATTTTGCCGGTCCTTGGATGGGTTTATGAACCGCTTACGCGATCCCTAGCTTCTTACTGGTTCTATTGAAGACCCGTCAGGGATGAGGAGTTCATCGAACCTGATGGTCCTGTTCGTAAGGTTGTAATACTCCCTTATTGCATTGTCCCTTATCCTGGAAAACTCCATGGAATCTGCAAAAACGAGAAGCGAGCCCGAATACTCACTCACATTGAATATGAAATTTCTTATTGAATACTTATCCAGAATCTTAGCAATTGTTCTCTGGAAATCTGAAATCACCCCTAAATTGTAGCCTAGAGATTGAGAAAATTTCGAGATTGTGGAGATGAAAGACTCTATGTCGTTGCCGTAGAAATGTTCCATCGCACTGTCATAAGTTTCCGTCTCTGTAAGTAAGTGGTTTCTGATCCCAAGGTAGGGATAGGAAAGGGAAGAGGGATCTTTGCCTATCATGTTGTGCTCGTTGAATCTTCTAAAATTCCTTTGAAAATTCAGGTAGTTCTGATTGGATGCCAAAGAATTTTCCGAGATCAGATACATGGAAAAAGGTTCAAAATCGACAGTTTCGTTCTTGTAAGATTTTGAGGCGTGGTCGTAGAGAAGAAGATTTCCCCGCCTCCCCTGCTTTCTTGCTACTGTTTCATGTTCATAATGCTGTCCGTGGATTCTGTCCTGAATCTCTCCGCTCATCTGTATCAGTTCGGAGGCACTGAGGGTTACATCGTTGACTGAAGAGAATGATTGAACAAGGAGGTCTACAAAAGCAGAGTAATAACCAAGTGATAACTGATATTTGAGCTGTTCATCGACTAGTATAGTCGGTGCATTCTTCCACCCTCGCTGGATGGCTATGTTTGTCATAAGCTTTATAGGGTCGTACCAGTCATTTGAGAGCTTCGATATCTCGAATGGCAATTCTATAGAATTTATTCCCTTATATTCCACTGAACTCCCCCTTTTAACCAATGCATTTAACGATAGTGAAACAGGGAAAGCGATAGTCTTCTTAAGGTTCGAAAAAGCTGGAAATCCGAAAAGCGTTTCAACCCCAGACTCCGAAACCTTGTAACCTCCGGAAAAAGCATTGACGGTTTCTTCGTCGAACATTATTTGACAAATATTTTAAACATAAAAGTTTTCTTTGTTCATGATAGTTTCTGACGGGACGATCCAGGAACTCATTCAGCAGGGTACGATATCCATAGAACCGTTTGATCCCGGTAAACTGACTCCGAATGGATACGATTTCAGCTTGACAGAGAAAGTAATCCTCCCTCCAAATCATGGCGCACAAGTGGAAACTCTTGAGTCTGTTTCACTACCGGGTTTCATTGGATCTATGATGTTTCTTCGGTCATCGTACGCCAGGAAGGGGGTTGTGGCTAGCTTCGGCTTCGTCGACGCAGGGTTCAGGGGAAAGATCAGGTTTTATCTCAAGAACCTGGGAGATGAAAGTGTCGAGATCATTAAGGAAAAAGGTGTATTTCAAATGATTTTCCTGAACATGGACAAGGAGGCAGTTAAGACCTATGAGAAGAGGTCTGGCCACTATCAGAATCAGGGAATGAAATGATAAGCCTGTGGCACATTTCATTTTGCCCCAACTGTGGTCTGAAATTGACCGTCCACCTTTAGTGAATTTCCGAGTGGTCAAGTGTAAATATGCCTAACCTCAGACTCATCAAGTATCCAGGAAGTAAGAATGCTCTTCTGCCGATAATAAGGAGGGTATTTGAAGAGTCTGGAAGGACGATCCTTGTGGATGTATTTGGGGGTTCTGGAACTGTATCGCTCAATATAACATCTGATTCAACAGTATACAATGACCTTAACAGGGAGTTGTTCAACCTCTTCAACGTCATAAAATACAGGTCGGACCTTTTTTCCCAAATGGCAGACGAATGGACTTCAGACAAAGAGCGATTCAGAAGTTACGGGAATATGATGACATCCGGTAGGCTAGTCACGGGTAATGATGTCGAAGCAGCTTTCAGGACCTTCTATAAATTTAATGTAGGGTTTGGGGGGATGGGATCGACGTACAGAACACACAAGGAAAAATCCGCGTATTCTTCTATACTTAAAATTCTCTCCGGATACGCAGAAATTTCTACCAGAATATCTAGATGGACAATCGAGAATCTTGACTTCAGGGAACTAATCAGTAAGTATGACTCGGAGAATGTGTTTTTCTATCTCGATCCGCCTTATCTTGGAAAGAGCTGGTACGACATAGACTTCAACTATAGATCCCTCCGGGACCTTAAGAAGTTAACTGGCATAATGAAGGGGAGATACCTCTGTTCCTTCGATTCGAGTGATAAGGAAGCGGAGACGGTCTTTGGGAAGCCAGACTACATAGCTCAGTTCGTAAATCAGAACAGGCAAAAGGCCTCAATTCCAGTTTACCGTACTTTTTCATTGTATTACAATGGTGATGTTAGACTAGGCTGATTGATTTGTCGTCCAAAGGAGGTCTGCTTTGCTTGCAGCCCTTTTTGGTAGACCTGTTCCTTATTCCTATTCTACTTCACTTCTTGCCGTCCTTGGAGGTGGGCATGGCGCCGAGAGTGCTGCCGATGCTGCTAACACTGCCTGAGTTGGATGGAATCTTTTCATATTCAGTAGTTATCCCGTTGGTGAATTTGCCTATCAGCCATAGAGATACATAGCTTAATGAAAAGACGAACGCAGCGACCACCACTGCTGCCAGTGCCTGAACTCCCAGCTGCTTCAATGCGGCCATTCCGCCTCCGAAAATCAATCCGTTCGGAAGGTTCGCGGCTCCAGATGCTGCTGAAAACCCCGTTTGAGCAACGAAGGCGATCATCAGGAATCCGAAAAGTCCCATCAGGAGATGTGTCGGGAAAAGGCCAATTGGATCGCTGAACCACTTTCTAGTCATCAGTCTCTCCCCGACCAGGAATAGAGGGCCACCGATGAATCCGATGATCACCGCCACTATAGGGCTGATATAGCCAGAAAGAGGGGACATAAGTATAAGACCAACTAGCAGGCCGTTTACTGCGTAAACATATCCAGGGTCCTTCCTTGTAATGAGATACCTGAACAGCATTGTAGATATGAATGCTGAAGCTGCTCCCAGAAATGTGTTAAGGCCGACAATCACAGTCTCCCCGCTGAATGCAAGAACGCTTCCGGCATTGAATCCGAACCATCCGACCCATAAGAGAAGGATTGAAAGGGTCAACCATGCAGGACTTATAGAGGTTGGTGTCTGCGGACTATCAGACAGTCCCTTCTTCTTTTCCTCTTGCCATATTTTGAGGACGATTGCAAGACCAGCAATACCAGCTGCAGCATGAACGACCAATCCTCCCCCAAAGTCCCTTACCCCTAATTTATAAAGCCACCCTGTTGGGTTCCAGATCCAAGCGGCAGGAAGTGTCCAGATCAAAATGTAATAGACCGCAGAATAGGCAAGGAATGCGCTCATCTTCATCTTTCTGAGTGCAACAACACCTACTATTGCCAGTGTTACTGATGCGAACGCTGTCTCATATAGAAAGTAAGTTCCTGTTGTTAATCCAGTACCGAAGTACTGCGATGTCATAGACCACCAGGTTCCGTTGATTGCTGATGAAGCATTATAAAAGAAGCTGCTGAAGAAGAGTCCATTATAGACAGGATTTCCTATAACTCCGTGGAATGTTGGGGCGAATGCGATATCAAATCCAATAAAGGCCATTAGAAATAAGGCAGCTCCAGTAATAAGTATCGTCTTCATTATGCTGTTAGAAAAGCCTCTCCCAAGCTCCCCATATTCTAGAAATCCTATTGCAATTGTCATCAGGAAAACCAGCAATGCGGCAACAACAATCCATAGGTTGTTAATTAAGACCGTATCGGTCAAGATAGATCACCAAACTTCGATAACGAAATCGCATTCGAATAATTAAGTTCTGCTAATATTATATTATGTAATGATTTAAAATCTTTAGCAGGTTTATGATGTTAAGATAGACTTGACATCATAGCATATTAAAAAAAGCTCTTGGTCTAACAATACCACATTCTCTGAAATAGTAACTCATTCACACATTTTCTTACTGGACCCTATAATGTGTCCTTGAAATCCGGTAGATTTAGGAATCAGGTAGCTCTGCGGTATGAAAGTGCCGACATATGCAGGTGCCGGGATTTGAACCCGGGCTAAAGGCTTGGAAGGCCTTTGTGCTACCAGGCTACACAACACCTGCAAAAGCCAGACCGTGAATTCTTGTCCTTCTAATAAAAGTTTGCAAGAATAGACAACAATTTCAGGACCGTTAGGCTCCAAATTGTCACAATACCCATTTCATTGTTAGCTTTCAGAAAAGATAACACAGGAAAACTAAATACTCTCACCGAAATACTGGCTGCATGAGAAAGAACCTTCTGATCGTTGGACTCGTACTTTTAGTAATAGGGATAGTACTTGCAGGTTTGTCAACGTACGAGGTAACTGGAGGGGCTGTCCGATCGATCAACGGAGCAGGCAACGTAATGATGGCTGGAACAAATGGCGATTTCTATTCAAACACATTGAATGTCACACCTGGTTACGAGCTGATAGTCGTTTCTAGCACCCAGTCGTACCTCATACCCTCACAGGATCTAACTACAGTGAATTCTACCAATGTCGCTAGTTATGCGATAGTGCCCACCACACATTCTTCTTCGTCGACTAACACTTATGTCTACATAGGACTGAATGGAAGTTTTGTCCTTGTGACTTTCGGAAGCACTTCCCCTTCGACAATGGACTATGCAGTTCTGAAATCTGGAGGTATCAGTCAGCTTGTAGTTTATGGATTGCTCCTGATAGTAGGAATATTGCTTGCAATTGTTGGAATCATAATAGCTATTATAGGGGCAGTGCTCAAACCCAAGAACAGGCCTATGCAGCAGATATGAGTTCCCCACCAAATAATTTTTTTCATTCCCCATATTTGTCATTCCAAAAAGGATAAAATAATGAAGACGTATCAATAGTCAATGAGGGAATATTTCAGAGACGACGAGCTTAGGGCTCTGTGGAGCAGTGTTCTAGAGTCAAAGACAGCAGACATAGCCCGGATTAACTCTAAAGATTCCAAGGACAAGACTTTGTCAATAAGCTATGAGGAAATGGACAAGATTAACATGGATTTCGCTCTGAACTTCCTAAGGTACCCAGAGGAATATCTCAACCGTTTGAGGGAGGTACTGAACGGGTGGGAGGAAGGAAAAACAATCCACGACGGTCTGTTATCCGACGATTTCAAGTCAAGGAAGGACAACAGGGTACGGATTTCGATCTCGTCAAAACTCCCAGACATCAAGAGGAATATCAGGGAACTTAGAAGCGAAGATTTGAACACTTTTCTTCAGGTAGATGGTGTCGTAAAAAGGGTGTCTGAAGTTGTTCCCACCATAGTGAGCGCTGCCTACCGCTGCAGTTATTGTAAAGAAACTATGCTTTACCCGCAACTTGGAACTAAGATACTTGAGCCTTTGAACTGCGAAAGGTGCGGCAAGCCTAAAGAAGAAGCCAGGTTCAAATTTGTTCCAGAGCGTTCTATATATTACGACACCCAGATCATTACCATAGAAGAGAAGCCGGAGTTCCTTAGAGGGGCTGCACAGCCAGCGAGACTTGTGATCCACCTTGAAGATGAACTCTGCGGAAAGAACAATCCTGGAGACAGAATCACCGTGAACGGCATCCTCAAAGGAAAACAGAAGTCTCAAAATCCCCAGAGCCCGTCAAGGCAGTTCGACATCTACCTGGATGCGATGTACGTTGAAAGGGAATCCTCTGAATACGAAGAGGTGATGCTTGACGACGAAGACATAAAGGCAATAGAAAGAGCAGCAAAGGACCCAGAAATCTATTCGAAATTGGTGGGTAGCGTTGCACCCGCAGTATTCGGGAACGAAATTGTGAAGGAGGCGGTAATTCTTCAGCTCTTCGGCGGAGAGAGGAAGGCATTCGAGGATGGGACATACATCAGGGGTGACATCCACGTCCTCCTTTTCGGTGACCCAGGCGTTGCAAAATCCCAGATTCTTACATACGCGGCAAACATATCCCCAAAGGCAGTATATACCTCCGGCAAGGGGAGCTCTGCTGCTGGGCTGACAGCTGCTGCAGTGAAGGATGAACTATCTGAGGGCAGATGGACTCTTGAGGCTGGAACCCTTGTTCTGGCGGACGGGGGCCTGGCTGCGGTTGACGAACTGGATAAGATGGACAAGGACGACAGCGGTGCAATGCACCAGGCAATGGAGCAACAGACAGTGTCAATATCAAAGGCGGGTATAAATGCAACGTTGATGTCCAGATGCGCTGTTCTTGCGGCAGCCAACCCAAAGTTCGGAAGGTACGACGAGAATGAGCCATTCCCAAGTCAGACAGAATTCCCGGTAACTCTCCTTTCGAGGTTCGACCTGATTTTCGTGATCGTTGACAGGCCAGGGAACGTGGATAGCAAGATGGCAGATTACATCCTCAAGGTTCACAAGGCCGGGGAAAGTATAGCGGGGGGTCATGGTGGGGAGAAAGCCCAGATATATCCTGTCTTCGAACGCGATTTCTTGAAGAAATATATAGTCTATGCGAGGAAGACCTGTTTTCCTATAATGTCATCCAAGGCAAGCGAGATGATCAAAAAGTACTACGTTGACAAGAGGGCCTCCACAGCCAAGCAAGGCACTGTTGCTATAACTCCCAGGCAACTGGAGGCACTCGTAAGACTATCAGAAGCGTCCGCCAGAGTTAGACTATCTGACAGGGTGGACGTTCAGGATGTTGAAAGGGCTGAAAACCTCATGGATTCGTTCCTGAACCAGACAACTGTTGTGAATGGGATACCTGATGTGGACGTGATCCTGTCAGGGTTCAGCTCCAAGGAGAGGAAGTCGGCTTTCTCAATAACCGACGTAATAAGGAAGCTTCAGGAGTCCAATCCTAACAGGCTTGCATTGGTCAACGATATAATTGAAGAGGCAAGGAGGGCAGGAATAGACGAAAAGCTCGTAGAAACCACTCTAAAGAAATTACACGACAGTGGTGATATCACGGAGCATAACAACGGAATGGCATACCGGATAGTTAAGAAGTGAAACTAGGCAAAGGAAAATCGAAATGAAGGAAGCAGGACCTGAAAATACACCTTGATTCGAAGGAAGGATAATATCATCTCATCCGCATTCAACGAATGGAATCGGTTACAGAAGACTAATAATAGAAATATGTTAATTCTATCCCAACCTATCATCCTTACAAGAAGGGAAAAACGAATTGATATGGACGCATATGTTTAGGACACCAACAGATACGCTCCTAGCCGCAGCTGACGAAGAACTACTTGGGAAGGTCCTTAGGGACGGAAAGTTTAAGCTGAAGGTTTCTGAGAATTTTTACAAGGAAGTGCTGGTTGAAGACGATGCCTTGAGGGACCTTCTGTCTATCTGTTCAATTGCAAACCTCGTTGGGAAGAGAACTGTCGGACTTGCAATTGAACTCGGATTCATATCAAAGGAGAACATAATATACATCGAGGGAGTTCCGCATGCCCAGTTCACAACAATGGAATGATGAGATTTACTTCAGATTCAACACCGAATCTGTTTCCAGGGAGTTCGGGATTCCCCTAAAGACACTCGAGGACTTTGACGCGTTTCTCGTAACTGCTGCACATCTGGATTTTCTGCCAGGGGGTGTAAGGTCAGGCAAATTCTGCATCTATCCACTTCACTTCAATGATGTAAATAACTTGATCCGGCAGTTCAGGGGAAGCCCTCTAGCTGAGAATTTCTGGAGGAAGAGAAGTTCCCTTAGAACGAGGAAGGCCACACTTGACATTAATTTCCCAGAGGCTATGGCAGTCCTTAACCTTACGCCTGATTCATTCTATCCAGGGAGCAGGATAAAGGAAGAAGACATTGAGGAAAAGCTTGACGAAATTGGCAGATACGGGATAAGAGTAGTGGACATAGGAGGACAGAGCACTAGGCCAGGAAGTGAGAGAATTTCGCCTCAGGAGGAAATCAGGAGGATATCAAAGGCGGTAGAAGCCTCACTCAACAGGAAGTTTATAGTGTCAATTGACTCATTCGAACCCGAAGTTCTTCGGAACTGCCTGGAGATGGGTGTCCATTTGATCAATGACGTAACAGGTCTCGAGAACGAGGAGATTGGGAGGCTTGCCAGGAAATACGATACCCCACTGGTTATCATGCACAAGAAGGGTGACTTCAAGACAATGCAGAATTCGCCTTCTTATGAAAATGTGATAAATGAAATCATTTACTTTTTCTACCAAAAAATTTCCCTAGCTGCAAGGCTGGGGATAGAGGATAACATCGTTCTAGACCCGGGAATTGGATTCGGAAAGAGAGTGGAGGATAACCTGGCCATCATAAATAATCTCAGGGATCTCAGGCTCGGCCATCCACTTCTGATCGGACTCTCAAGAAAGAACTTCATTGGAGTGATAATGAACGAACCGGTGGGTGAGAGAGGAGAGTCTTCCCTGATCCTTAACACGATTTCACTAATGAATGGTGCTGATATGATCAGAGTCCATGATGTACGTGAAAATTCGAAATTAATAAAAATAATAAAAAAGTTAAAAGAGAATTAGATATGCAGCAGGTAGTGGTACATTATTATCGATACGAACAGTATCGATATGGTGTTAACAACCTTTATCAGTGGGTTTATTGCAGGACCTGCGGTGTCTTTCGTAGCATCACCCACAGTATCTCCAACTACTGCAGCCTTGTGGGCATCTGATCCCTTCCCTCCGTACTTCCCCTGCTCTATGTACTTCTTTGCGTTGTCCCATGCCCCTCCCCCAACTGTCATCATTATCGCCAACGGGAATCCTGCTATTATCACTCCCATGAGGAGGCCGCTAACTGCAAGTGGTCCAAGCACGAACCCTACAACTATAGGAGTGAGCACAGCTATAAGTGCAGGGACCATGAGCTGTTTCAGTGCCTCCTTTGTGACTATGTCAACAGCCTTACCGTAATCAGGCTCATCCTCCCCTGTCAGTATCTTAGGCTTAAGCTTGAACTGTGACCTGACTTCCTCGACAATAGCAGAAGCCGCTTTCCCCACAGCATTCATGAGATAGGAAGTAAAGAAGAACGGAAGAGATCCTCCTATTATCAGTCCTGATACCACGATAGGGTCAGTTAGTTGAATGCTCTGGAAACCAGGTACCTTGTCTATTGAGAACTGGTATGCAGCAAATAGTGTTAGGGCTGCAAGTGCAGCACTACCTATGGCATATCCCTTCGTCACTGCCTTGGTTGTGTTTCCGACAGCATCGAGCGGGTCAGTAACTTCATCTCTTGTCTTCTTATCGAATCCGGACATCTCTGCTATTCCACCTGCATTGTCAGTTATTGGCCCGTATGAATCTATTGAGATGATCATGCCAGTTGCAGATAGCATGCTTGCGGCAGCTATTGCTATGCCGTAGAGGCCCATGGATGAATTGCTACCGAAAGAAGTGGAGGTAATGAAGAAAGATATTACGATTCCACCAATGATCACCACAGCTGGAATGAATACAGCCTGTAACCCGTAGGAAAGTCCAGTGATAATGTTTGTTCCTGAACCCGTGACGGATGACTTTGCAATCCTTGCAACAGGGCTGAACCTTTCGGAGGTGTAGTATTCCGTCACATATACTATAACACCCATTATTACCATCCCAATTATGGCATCGAAGTATATAGCAAGGTTACCGTTCATCAGGTAGTAGTCCACAACGTAGAATAGAACTGCTGAAAGCAAAACAGTCGCTATGAGCCCCTTGTAAAGGGCAGTCATTATTCTCTGCTTCCCACTCTTCTTTACGAAGAACGAGCCGACAATTGTAGCGAGAAGGGCCGTTCCTCCTATCGCGAGGGGAAGAATGACTATGCTTCTAGTGATGCGCGAGCTGAGGTCATTAGTGTAGATAAAATATCCAACCAGCATAGCAGAAAGCGCAGTCACAACGTATGTTTCGAACAGGTCCGCTCCCATTCCTGCGCAATCTCCAACATTGTCTCCCACATTATCCGCTATCACAGCTGGATTTCTTGGATCATCTTCAGGTATCCCAACTTCCACCTTACCCACCAGGTCAGCCCCAACATCCGCCCCCTTCGTGTATATCCCTCCACCTACCCTGGCAAAGAGGCTCACGAGAGAAGCACCGAAGATGTACCCTATCATCAGGACAGGGTTTCCGAACCACATGTAGAAGAGAACAAGTCCCAGTAAGGCGAGTGAGGCAACTATCAGACCTGTGACTGTTCCTCCCCTGAATGCTAGCTTCAATGCAGGGTTCAACCCCTTCTTCGCCTCGATCGCGCAACGAACATTTGCCCTGACAGATATGCTCATTCCTATGAGACCGGCTACTGCCGAACCTATTGCACCAACAAGGAAGCCAAGCGTAAGCTTCCATGCAACAGAGATGCCGGATTCAAAATAGAAGGCAATGAATATTACAACCGCCAGAATTGCAGCAAATATGAAGACGTTGGTGTACTGCCTCCTCATGTATGCATTAGCCCCCTGGCGGATTGAGGCCGATATCTTTTTCGGTTTCTCCTCCGTCACTGGAATCCTCAGCAGAAGGTAACTCTGAATCACTGCATACGCTACCCCTATGAGGGCAGAGACGAGTATGAAAACTTCCCAACTGAATGTGTTCAAAAATATCTCCTCCAGATCACTTTCCTTTGCCCTGTGAGCCAATCACAGATGATATCTTCTTGGCTGCCTCGTCTGCCTTCCCCTCTTCATTCATCACGATCATAAACGGGCAACCTGCACTGCTGGAATAGGATACTGCATAATTCCTGTTAATTTCGGTGTGCATTCTTATGCTGTCTATAGTGTCATTGTCCCTGTTTCTCCCAGCATCTTTCTTCCTTCTCTCAAAAACTTTTGTGGGATCTGCCTCTATAGAAATTAGAAGGTCAGGCTTTAGTTCCTTAAGTACGTGCGCAGGTAGTCCAGGGAGGTATCCGCACTCCGTTGCAATGGAGAAGTGGGTATCTATGATCACAGATTTGATCGTGGAAAGATATCTTGCAGCCAGCTTCTGGATTTCCTTCTGCTTCTCCACCGGTAATTTCCTCATCTCATCCCTGTCCTTCACGTATTTCTTTCTTTTAGCCTCCTTCAGCATTATGTCACCGTAGTTTTCAACCCTGAATCCTTCTTTGACAAGCCCGTCCAGTACAGTGGTTTTTCCAACCCCAGGTATTCCTCCAATTATTACTCTCGTTTAAATCCCTCCGAATAAGTCAAAATTCAACGGAAGTCCATCCGTCGTTCTCATCATTCTTGAGGCCCGATATTGTTCTCTCTGAGACCGTGGAAGACCGCAAACGTAGCAAGGTGAATATTCAATTACCGCACTCTGTGAAGACAAAGGTCCACGAGATCTGTCAATTCTTCCGCCATCCCTGAAGTTGGTAAGATTGTGTCTATCATTCCTGACTGCTCCATATCTTGTTTCAAAGGCGGGTCTATAAAGTTCACGTCCTTCTGAATCCACTTCAGGGGTTCCCTCCTTCATTCCAAGTATTTCTAAGACTCTTCTTTCCAAGCATCTGATGGCAAGAACGTCATCATCCTTTTGGTTCCCCTCACCGATCTCAGAGCTGTCAGCATTGGTCTCCATAGCAGGCCCATTACCAATACCCATCTTCGATTAAGAACACCGCACCTTATCCGTAAGGCATTTTCGGAGATTCTCAATCTTTAATGAGGGAATGTAAAAGTTCCTCTATACAGCTGGTCTGCGTCCTATGGAGGTCAGATAGGTCAATGCGAAGAACCTGTATGCAAGGTGCGCAAATTTTGAGTATGGGAAATAGGCAACTAGCATGAATACTAGAATGAGATGTATCATATAGGTCCAATAGGCCAAAGAAATGCCGTCCAGGCGGAGGAGTTCCATGACGAATCCTGTGCACACTATCAGGAGGAGGAGAATGAGGAAGAACCAGTCGAAGTAGGTATCCTCTTTGGGGACCTTGCTCGTAGTCCTGTTGATTATGGCTATAAGTAGACCTGGCAATATCAGGACTGTTCCTATGTTCCCTATGATATTCTGGGGTTCCCCAAGCAAAGCGTGGGAGAATCCGAATACGTGAATCTCTAGTGCACCTGTAAATGTTGCAAGGAGCAGGACGCAAAACCCGTAGAATATCAGGATGTGGGCATAGTACCTATTGCGGTTAGAACCGCATACGCTGAACCAGGTATGCAGGATGACGTCCTTGAGGGTCAATATCGCAGCAATCACAGCGTTCATTTTACCCTTCTTCTGCTTGCTCAAAGTCCTGTAATACCTGAAACATCCGTAGAGGAGCGCGAGTATCGCATATGCCCCAACTATTATTCCTGCAGTATCCAGATAATTGTAAGGAACAAGGCTTGAGAAGTAGATTGGACCGCCATTTGGGACCCTGATTCCTGTCGCCAGGAAGAACACAATCATGAGGACGACCGGGACGAGCGCAAATAAAGCAAGGAATGCTTTCTTTGAAAATGCCCTTGATATAGCTCTCGGCCATGAGTATGTTTCTATCACCATTGAACGAAGGGCACCAAGGACGCTCCCAGGTTTTGCATTTCTCGGGCATTCCTTTGAGCAGTCTTCACAGTTATGGCACATCCAAATGTCAGGGTCTGCCATTAGCTTGTCCTTCAACCCCCACTGAGTCCAGAGCATCTCCTTCCTCGGGAAAGGGGACTCAGATGGACTGAGCGGACAGACCACGGAGCATTCCGAGCATTGCATGCACTTCTTGACGTCTCCTCCTCCCCTTCTTGTAACTTCGTTCACGAAATTCAAGTCAACTTCTATCCTCTGCCTAGAAACTGGATTGGAGGTACTCACGTTAAAGCCCCCTGAATGGATTTGGCCCAAACTTCCTGACAGATTCAACAAAACCGTCTATTATGTTACCAACCTTGCTCCAGTCCGAAAGCTCTATCTGCTCAATCCTGAGCCTTTCAGGCTCAAGGGCCAGATTGTCAAGTGTCTCTTTGAGGGCTTTCAACCTCTGGCTCTCAAGTTCAGAACCCCTGACGAAGTGGCACTGATAATCGCTACCGTATTTGCATCCCAGGAACAGCAATCCGTCTATTCCCTCAGAGAGAGAATCAGCTACCAGGACGCTGTTTACTGACCCGAGGCACCTGACAGGTATTATCCTGACTTCCTCGCTGTACTTCATCCTCTCCCTGGAAGCGATGTCAAGTGCTGGATATGCATCGTTTTCACAGGCGAAGACTACGATCCTCAACTTGTCATCTTCTTCTGGAATCTTTATTGATTTTATCATGCTGTGCAGGATGTCGACAGAATATTGCTTGAATGAAATCGCCTGGACCGGGCAGGCGCCCATGCATATTCCGCAATCCCTGCATCTAAGAGGGTTGTAGAGGGGGAAGGTCTTAGCATCCTCATCGATTGCTCCAAAGGGGCACTCCTCAGTGCATCTCCTGCACTGTGTGCATCTTTGAAGTGAGATTGTGAGATGATCCTCCTCCCCAACCTTTGGTGGCCCTATTATCAATCCCCTATCTGCAAGCTCCACTGTCTGTATTGCCTTCAGTGCGGCACCCTTTGCGTCAATTTCACACGTTGCAACATTTGAGGGGGACCTGGCAGTCCCTGCCGCGAATATACCCGTCCTTCTGGATTCATAGGGGAAGCATACGTAGTGTGAATCCGGGAACCCATCCATGAGCGTAGGCAACTCGGGGCCCTGTCTGTACCTCAAGTTAAGTATATGTTCCCCAGAGGTGGCAGTAGCACCATCAGAGAGTTTGTAGGGATTCAGGTGTGAATACGAGAGTGGTCCATTTTCTGGATGCTCCTCCTTCACGTTGTACATTCCGAATTCAGAAGAAATCATCCCGGTTGCAAGTACAACCTTGTCCACCCTGATATCAGTTCCAAAATCCAGGAAACCACCGTTTAATTTGAGTTCCATACCAGGCTCACCGTCATTCCACGAAATTTCATCAACGTCTGCCTTCGCAAGGAATATCCCACTGTCTTCCTGAGCCTTCTTGTAGAATTCCTCATAAACTCCCAGGGCCCTCATGTCCTTATAGAAGATGAATACCTTTGAGTCCCTCACTCTCTCCCTTATCTGGAGTGCTTCTTTCAGAGAAGCGGCACAACAAACGCTTGAACAGTAGGGGAGGTTCTGATCGTCTCTCTGCCCGGCACACAGCACAAATGCAAATGTCTTTTGATTCGCAAAGGAGTTTCCGTCCTTCAGGAGTTTCTCCAGTTCGAGAGTTGTAATTATGTCAGGATTCAGCCCATACTTGTACTTCTTTATCTTGCTGGCGTCATACGGTTTCCATCCTGTGGCAACTATTATGGACCCCACCCTTATGATGGCCTCAGAACTTGGGCTCTTTATCTGGACATCAAACATTCCCGGTTGACCTGATATTGATCCAATTGAACTCGACAAGAATGTTTTGATCCTGCTATCCTCCTTGAGGCGTGCAATCCTTTCATTGATAAAGGAAGATGCGTCGACCGTATCCCTGTACGGTGACTTGACGGGAAGAATCCTTCCATATTCCGCAACCTTTCCACCTAGCTTTCCCTCCTTCTCTACCAGGAACACGTTGTAGTTTGCCTTAGCTGCCTCTAGTGCGGCGGTTATGCCCGTTATCCCCCCTCCAATTACAAGAATGTCCTTTGAAATTTCTTCGTCTATCAAGGTTGCAAGAGATTTCCGCATGACGGAATTTATCCCCATCCTCAGGTAGTCTTCCGCCATACTCTGCATCGCCTCGTTTGATTGATGCGACCAAATGATTCCTTCCCTTAGGTTCACCCTCTCCAGTATGGAATCATTTTCTACGCTGAAATTGGCCTGTTTCTCCCTTGGGGAGCAGGCCGCAATGACGACGTTTCCGTGAACATTCCTTAGTAATTCGGGGCTGTTGCACAATTCGCTGGATATTGATACCTCCCCCTTGAACTCCCTTTCGGCTATCCCCTTCAGTTTCTCGATGTCTAGCTTCTTGCCTATATCGCACCCGCTGCATATCAGGACGTTTAGCTTCATTTCGTTCATTTCCTCACTCCCGAATTCCGCAGTAGCTGTATTGCACTCAGGGTGGCCGCTTCCGCATCCTGATTGGACTGGCTTACATCACCAACCTTGTGTGCGACCCCACACGAGAATAGGCCATCGTCGCTTACAAATCCATTTTCATCATATGAGACCCCTTTTATGCCACTGGCCACTGAACTTGGTTCCATTCCAGTCGCAAGAACTACAAACTCGACCTCCCTTCCAACCTTGGTTCCAGAAAGGGTATCCTCGGCCTGGACCAGAAGATTATCGTTTCCGAGCTCATCTATCTTTGACACTTTTCCCCTGATAAATTCAACGCTACGGTCTGATTCAAGCCTTTTCAGGAAATGTTCGTATATACCGTACGCCCTGAGGTCGATATAGAATATCTGTATCTTGATTTCTGGATACAGCGTTTTCAGATAGTTGGCCTGTTTGATGGTGGCAAGGCAGCAGACCTGGGAGCAATACTTCAGGTTGTTTTCGTCCCTTGAACCTGCGCATTGCACGAAAGCGACGCTCTTTGGTTCCTTTCCATCAGATCTCCTGACAATCCTGCCGCTGAAAGGCCCGTTAGGAGACGCTATTCGTTCCATCATCAGGTTAGTCACAACGTTCTTGAACTTCCCGAACCCAAGGTAATGGATTTTTTCAGCGTCGTATTGCTTCCATCCAGTCGATATTATTACTGCCCTGGCATCAATGGTAATGTTTTTCCCCTTTTCCGTCAGATCAATTGCCCCATAGGCACAGGCTTCTACGCATTTTGAGCATTCAACCCCTTTACAATTCCTTTGGTCTATCACGTATCTGTTGGGGAATGCATACTGGTGAGGGAGGTATATTGCCTTCGTCGTGTCCATGCCGAAGTTGAAGTCGTTCTCCCTTGATACATCGCAGGCTTCTACGCATTTTCCGCAGGAGGTGCATCTATCATTTACAAATCTCGGGCTGAGGGTTATCTCCGCAGTGTAGTCTGATCCGCCTTTGGAAACATTTTTGACTTCAGCCCCCGTATATATCGTAAGGTTTCTCAGATTCTTGGCTCTCCTGAGCAGTATTTCAAGCCCACATTGAGGAGGGCAGAGCTTCGGAAAATATTTGTAGAATTGGACAACCCTCCCGCCTAGGTAGAAGTTTTTCTCCACCAGCGTGACGTTGTACCCTATTTCCGCTGCTTCCACTGCAGCAGTGATTCCTGCTATACCTCCTCCGACTACCAGTACATCTGTGTTCAAGTCGCTACATCCCTAAAAAAAGAAGGGGAAAGGATTAAATTGTGTAATCCGCGACCTGAACGTACGGTACCTTCTGCAGGTTCCAGGAACCCGTTGAAGGGTCCCTCCTCCCAACAGTGAAGCACTTCCACTCCTTGTCATCAAGTTTGGGATAATCTGTCCTGTAATAGTATCCAGGCCATCTGGTCTCCTTTCTGAACCTGAGGTGCTCACCGTGTGCTTCGGCAACGGTTATCCTGTGAACCATTTCCCAGCATCGCATCAGTTCGTGAAGGTTTCTGGCTGCTAGTTTTTCTGAATCCTCCCTCAGCTTCCCTATTCTCTTCAGCCCCTCTGCAAGGTAGGCATCGCTTGTCCTGTACCATGTGGAGATACCTCCCATGTACTCATCCATGATCTTCTGCAGTCTCCAGAGGGTCTGCTTCGGGAACAGATAGTTCGGGTTTATCTCCTCAGCCGTTGTTGCATCCTTGAACTGTTCATAGGTTTCCATAGGCTTGAAAACCTTCTTCTTCATCTCAGCTACCTTGGAATCATCTATTGTAGGTTCGAAGTTCTGTTCAACTGAGTACCTTACAGCTTCCTTGCCGGCAATTCTCCCTTCTGCAAATGAACCGCTTGAGAATTTATGGGGTGAAGCACCTGCATTATCGCCTATAGCGAAGAGCCCTTTAATTGTCGTCATCCTGTTATACTGCAGAGGGAAGAGCGTTTTGTATTCATCAGGCATCAGATCGTCTGGCCCGCATACCCACAATCCAGCACATCCTGAATGTGAGCCCATCAGGTATGGCTCAGCAGCAGCAATTTCTGACGGAGTCTTATCAGGTTCCACGTCATTAGCTGCCCACAGCAGGGCCTGGTCAACTGTCATGTCCAAGAAGTCTTCCCATGCTTCGTCAAGAACTTTCTTCGTCTTCTTCGGGTCACCGGCTCCCAATTTTCCAATTGCCTCGTCTGTCCTCATCCAGATCGGGCCGCGTCCGTTGACCATTTCCTCTATCATCTGGTGGTTCCTCAGTGGAGTAGGGACTGGCGTGGCACTTGCGTACGGTTGGTAAGGCGCAATCGTTTCCACGTTCTCAGTGTAATCCTTCCCATATGCATTCGTTGCCTTGCTCTTGAACAGAAGGAACCACGCACCAACAGGCCCGTACCCGTCTTTGAATCTTGTCGGTATGAACCTGTGTTCCATCTGTGTTGTATGGGCACCAGCTTCTATTGCCATCGCATAGCCAGAACCGGTATTGAATACTGCATACCAGATCCTTCCCATTCCTTCGGCAGTGCTCTTGGGCCTGAAGAGGCCAGTCGCCCCCCCAGTAGCTATGATCACTGTCTTTGCCTTGAATACGTAGAATATTGGATCCCTGACACTGAACCCCACCGCACCTGCAACTCTCGTGGGGTCATTCTTGTCCATAAGCAGGTGAGTAATGAAGACCCTTTCGTACAGATTCTCTTCCCCAATTGCCTTCTTAGCCCCTTCTGCAACAATAGGCTTGTAGGACTCCCCGCTGATCATTATCTGCCACCTGCCTTCCCTCACGTACTTCCCGTTCTCGTCCTTCCACAGTGGCAGTCCCCACTTTTCGAATAAGTGGACGCTATCATCCACATTCCTTGCATAATCAGCAACTAGGTCTTCCCTCGAGACTCCCATCATGTCCAGATTTACGTATCTGACAAACTCTTCAAGAGCAATGGGTTTATTGTTCGTGAACTGCGACCTATCAGAAAGTCCCATGTAGCAGTTTATTGCGGAGAGGCCGTGAGCGACTGCTCCACTTCTCTCAATTGCGGCCTTCTCAACCAGTATGACTTTCTTTCCAGCAGCTTTTGCCCAGTAAGCAGCCTCGAATGCGGCACCGCATCCTGACATCCCTCCTCCAACTATCAGGACATCTGCTTCAACAGTCTTGGTCTTTATGTCAGATTCCTTGAACGTTTCCACTTTCCTGTACGACTCAACTGCCATGCTTTACCTCACCTTCTTTCTAATTGTGAACCTTGCAGGGTCCTTGCATTCCCTTCCTCCTGCGTAGTCCTTTGATTTGAGTTTGTCTAGCGTTGGTGCTTCTATTCCGCCGAAAGGATCAATTGAATCCCAAGGGGTAGTCCTGATGGGGAACTTGAATCTCTGTACCTTCCCGTTCCTGAATTTTGCTGTCCACATTATGGAGTCTGTCCCTCTCTTTGGAGTAACCTTTGCACCAAGAGGAACAAAGTCCGCATATCCCCTTACTTCAATTGCATCCTTCGGGCATGTCTTAACGCACGAGTAACATTCCCAGCACTGATCTGGTTCTTGATTGTACGCCTTCATTTTCACGCTGTCAAGAATCATTAGGTCGTTTGGGCAAATATATTGGCAAGCAGTTCTTGCAAGGGCTTTGCATCCATCACACTTGTTCGGATCAACATAAGTCGGCATTCTTAATACATCTCCGCAGCCTGACTGCCAGGTGCGCTCAAGTTATAATTCAGCCACCTCGTGATTAAACTCGAGTGTCGCCTGGGGAATCAGGTTACAACTGATTAGCTGTACACAATATATGAATTTCAACCCTTACTCATAAGGCATTTTGGGGGTGATGCAAATTAGGGATATCGGAAAAAACTATGGAACGAGGCTGTAAAGATGAAAGTGTTTAGCAAAGATAGAGATCAGTTCATTGTGAATAGCTAGGCATTTTCCCGATCAATAACAGTTGAAATAAGGACTGACACTATTTCCAAACTCATTTGGATTTGCCTGAGCTATTACCCGCATTCCGGCCGCGGTTAGATGGGTGTGAATCTCATTTTTGTGGGATGCATCTCATTCCGGAAGCGTTCATCTCCAGGATACTGAGGAAAGGGGGAAATGCAATGAACTGAATGATAGAAACGGCAGGTTTCGACTTTCGAGCAATAGGAAGATGAGGGTAAAGAATTGATTGTTGTATTGCAACCAACACTGAGCAAGGGAAGAGAAGATCCCCTTATTTTCTAAGGTTGTATGTGATAGACATATAAAAGGGAATGAATTGGAATGAATTCCAATATTTCTGTACCGCAAATTTTGTCTCAGTTCAGATTGAAAGGTTAAGATGGTAGGCGGGAGGGATTGTTCACTGCTGAAGTATGCTATGAATGCAAGCCAGGCTGGAAAAGTCAGAGGTGGAAATATACCTCATCCCTAAGGGTATGTTATTAAGCCAAATTTCAGGATAAATCAACTAGTCCTCGTAAGGGGAATTTGAGTCCTGGAGTATGATTTATGATGACGAGTTATGTTGGTCACAACGGAAAAACAATAGTAGACAGGGTAGAGGCCGATGGAAGAGAAGGAAGGTTAGGCGGGATGCTTACCATTCCTGTGAGAAGAGAAATTGCCCACGAGATAATTAGCTTATCTTATGGCTTCTTCACTCCTCTCGAAGGCTTCATGAACCGAGAACAGGTGGAGAGTACGCTGAATGAGATGGAACTGCCGGATGGGACGCTCTGGAGTATTCCAATTGTTTTTGATCTTGCTCCAGAAAAGATATCCGAGTACGGACTGCGCTCTGGCGATGAGGTTCTGCTCGAATACGACGGTTCGCCGATCGCAAGGTTTTCGATGGATGATATCTTTGATTACAACACGGATGAAATGTCAGAAAAGACATACGGTACAAAAGACCTGAAGCATCCGGGAGTTAAAAGGACGCACTCATATCAAGGCAAATTTATTGGGGGTAAAGTAACTCTGGTAAATGAGCCAAAATTCAATCCACCTTACGACAGGTTCTGGATGACGCCCAAGCAGCATATCGATGCGTTCAGAAAGAAGAAATGGAAACACATAGTTGCCCATCAGACGAGAAATGTTCCTCATACCGGCCACGAGGCGCTGATGAAACAGGCCTGGTTTGCAGCCAATGAGGATATGCCAGTTGACCAGATCAGAACAGGTATCCTGGTAAATGCAATCATAGGAGAGAAGAGGGTGGGGGATTACATCGACGAATCGATACTGCTAACACAGGATGCACTGAGGCAGTATGGTTATTTCAGGGAGGACGTCCACATGGTCACTTTCACACTATGGGACATGAGATATGCCGGGCCGAGGGAAGCGATATTCCATGCAATTCTCAGAACGAACCTAGGTTGCACTCACCACATGTTTGGCAGAGACCATGCAGGCGTTGGGAATTTCTACAGGCCATACGACGCACAGGACTTACTGAAGCAGTACAGGGAAAAACTGAGCATTAAACCTGTCTTCCTCATGGAAAACTGGTACTGCCCTGAGTGCGCGGAAGTGACGAATGCGTCCGTCTGCGGTCATGAAAAGAAGGCTCAAAATTTCAGCGGAACATTGCTTAGGAGCATACTGACCGATGGTGTGAAGCCGACAAAGAAGGTCATGAGACCAGAAGTATTCGATGTTGTGATGAAAAGTGCGTCAGATTATGGTGTTGGATCACCATTTGTCACGGAGAAGTACCTTGCATCTAGGAGGCCAATTTTCAATCTCAGAAAAATGGAGGTGCAGAAGGCATGACAGGAAAGGGAAACGTGAAAATCAATGTCTGGATCAACGAGGAACGCCTTGATGCTCTCAGGAAGGCGGGACTGGACAGGCTTGCGAAGGAAGAGTTCGCTGGAATGATGCTTCTGGAAGTCACCTGCACGGAAGAGCAGAAGGACAAGCTACTGGAACAGTACCCCACGGCCAAATACGACTCATCTACAACACATTCAATAGAGCTACTCCCGAGGGAAGTAAAGGATAAGATATTCGAAACATCCTTACAACTGCGCTCCACCGGTCCAGAGGTAATAGAAAATATGCTGTCCAGAGGTGGAGGTAAATAGGATTTATCGCCCGGAAGAATTGATCTGCCTTCACTTTTCTATATTTTTTCTATATGCTTTTCCTGTATAAACAATGAAAATTGTGGCCCTTTTTTCAATCCCGCTGATGAAATATCATTGACACTTTCAGGAAGGTAACATCTACCCTCACCGATTAGGTCATAACTTGATAATTCAGTTCCATTATAAGGAGTGGTAGGGGGACTCAGTGATCACAATACTCGAATATTTTTTGCTGGTGCTAACTATAGCTTACGCCGCAGGATTCATAGGTGCCCTAGTGGGAATGGGGGGTGGCGTGATCATCTCTCCCGTGCTCACACTTCTGTTCGGGGTCCCCGTTGCCATAGCGGCTGGAGCCAGTCTACTGGCAGTCATCGGTACTTCCAGCGGCGCAGGATTTACGGCCTACGGCAAGAACACTCCAGCCAATTATCGAATCGGGCTGCTCCTGATGACAGTAAGCACGGTAGGTGCCATTCTTGGAGCTGTAACGACAATATTCCTTTCTAAAAGTATAAGGTCAGAATGGATAATATACATCATTTTTGGGGTTGCCATGATGGCCTGTGCTGCCGCTCTTTTCAGATCCAAAACAGAAGAAGATGCCGATCAAGCAATCAAAGACCCTCTCGCAACGAAGCTGAACCTTCACTCATCCTATTATGAAGAATCAACAAAGAAAAGGATCACGTATTACCCCAGGAACATACCATTCGGAATGGGGCTGAACTTCGTTGCGGGCATTCTGGGAGGGATGTTCGGGATCGGGGGAGGGGCATTCAACAACATCTCAATGAACGGCATAATGAAATTCCCTATGAAGGTATCTGCGGCAACAAGCAACCTCATCAATGGGGTAACAGCTGCATCGAGTTTCGGAGTATACTACCTCACTGGAAACGTATATCCGCTGATAGCAGTGCCAGCAGTAATAGGAATCATACTCGGTTCGATTTCTGGGAGACGGGTGCTATCGAAGGCAAAGACACCCGTGGTGCGTTTTGTGTTCATCGCTATCCTGGTAGCGATAGGTGTTGAAATGATTATGAAAGGGGTGGCATAGGATGGATCCAGCTTTACCGAGGATTATGACAAGAAAGGTATTGCGATATGGCATATACATCAGCATTGGATTTGCGGTCTTAGGGGCAATTATGATTTTCATTTCATTCAGGTGCATAAATAGCAATTTCACCCAGCTGATATCTTCAGGAGGAGTCAACGAGAATCTACTGTCAGCTTTCAGCATATCAGACAATGGAACGAGGTTGTCAGACTTCTTGGCCGGGGTAGGGATGATAGCACTTGTCGCAATTCCTATAGCCAGGATAGGATTGACAATCTGCGAATTTGCATGCGAAAGGGAAACGTTCTACACTGTAATCGCTGTCCTGGTCCTGATAGTTCTGGCAATTAGTTTCCTGGTCGTTGGTCCTATGGAAGCCGGATATGGCCTGTTCCACATTTGAAAGGAGCTGAAGAGTAATTCAGTGCGGTGTAATGGGAACGGGGGTTAAGCACGAGAAGAGGGAATTTGCCGGGGAATTGAATGGGATATGTAGGAGAAAGAAGTATGCTCCGCGACATTCAGGCAGTCTCTGCAAATGATGTAGCAGTGAAAAGGGGTCAAAATGATTCCATAGTTGTCTAAGGAGAAATTTTGGCAATTTCTAGGCCTTCATGCAAACTCGAAGTAGGAGGAAGATTTATCGTCGTAGAATCCCATCTGCCAGGAGTTTGGTGTATTGATCATGTAGGGGGTCATGTAGTAACTGTTAAGTGGCTCAAGGCCGGAAGGAAGGGTACCGAAAGAGACATTGGATATCGACCCGTTGAAGGAGAAGGAATTGATTCCGGATGGCGTAAATCCTGATATCTCGAGCTGCGTGTACGCGGCGCAGAAAGGAGGTCCATCGTATTCCATACTCGCATTCCACCATCTTTCGTTACCGGTTATGTTTTCGTCAACAATCTGGAAGAGGATTGTACGTTTCTCCATCTCGTAATAAATAGTCATCTGAATTATCGATTTACAAGGGGTTTTGAATCCAGGCATGAAATAATTGTTGACATTCTCCGGATAATATTCTGCAATTGCATCCTTGCCATTTACGTGCCAGGGTGCTATAACCCCACCAGGGTCAAGATCGATCCCCAGCTGGAAAAAACCGTTGCTTGTCGGATTAGTTGCGCCCGTATAGTTCATCACATTTATCTGTATGCTGAATGTGTCGTATTGGACTGAACTCCAATTGTCTAGGACTATATCCGCACTTATGATGTCGAAAGGAGGAAGCAATGAAGCAAGTGACCCGGATCCTTCACCGTACCCCTCCATCACGTTGTACCCAGGGATGTTCCTACCGATCTCATAGCTTGCGAAAATTATGTCGCTGAAATATACCGTCCCAGAAAGTGACGCCAGTTCTATTCCAGAATACGTATTCCCATAGGGTGCGCTTAAATTAGCAAAGACGTTTGAAGTTCCGTCCACAAAGACCTGGAGCATCCAGGATGGTTCCAGAAAGGACCCAAGGTTTACGAGGTTTCCTGTTATAAGCAACCATGTTTGCATTTCCTCCAAACCTCCTTGAAATATCCTAGCAACATGGCCGGCAAACGAACTGACGCTAACCAGGTCACCAGAAACAGAAACGGAGGCAATTATCCTACCAGAAGAATTGGTCACTGCAAACATGCCTGCTCCAATAGCTGAGTCGACAGCGAATTGAAATGAGACAACAGGGTCATTCGGCACCACATTTCTATCAGTAGCTACCACAGTTCCAGCAGCTAAAGAAAGAGAAGCCTCTCCCATAAAAGAGGGATTTCCGGTTATAGGAGGAATTTTGGTGCCACTTTCTAAATTCCACCCATAGTCAGCGATGTTAGTGCCTGAATTGAACAATGAAACATAATCGAAACTTGAGGAGAGAGGTGAAACAGGGACAACTGCCTGGTCGGAGCCAGATGATGAGATAGGGAGGGAGAATGGCCTTCTTAATTCTTCGCCTACTGTAGAGACTGTTACTATTACAATAATGATCGCCAATGCCTCTATTTTCTTTAAATCAGTCACACCGATCGCCCTTTTTTGACTGCCGGAAACACTAATGTTCCAAGCTGTTGACTAAGTTTTGTCCAAACGTATGGACAGTACGGAAAGATGCATCTTCGAATTCACAGTTCTTAATATCGAGGGGAAAGAAAAGATGAATTCCATACCGGTAAGGGGTAACACATGAGTTTAGTGATTCATGATTTCCACAAGTTTCCACTTATTGGGAAGTAACTTGTACGGCCTCTGAACGAGTAACTTTGGAGGTCCCAGCCTTATCTTGTAATTTCTAGGTCATCTGTCTAATTGTTTCTTAAGAGGAATATCCATCTCTCTCCATTATTGATAATCAAGACTGGCTGCAAAGTGGAGCTCCACGACAACGATCAGACTCAGTTGGTATTGTATGCACTTTCATTCACCATTTTCCCATGGTTACTGAGGCCTTGGACGGACATCGGAATTGGGCAAATTTCGACAATCTCTTTGATTGTTACATCAGTAGTTTTACCCTTACTGATAAGGTTTGTTCCTTAATATGATCAATGAGATTGAACACACATCAGGGGGTATAATCAAATGAGTGAAGAAGTAAAGAAAGGAGATCCAACCGCGCTTGGAATCTTTGCTTATGGATTCGGTCTCATGATACTTTCTCTGTATGCTCTCGGAGTGTACAACTGGGGAGAACATCTGACGCTGATGGCTCCAGCCCTTGTCTTCAGCGGCTTGTTCCTTCTCGTAGCTGCAAACTGGGAATACAACAACGGCAATACTTTCGGAGCTACCGCATTCGGAACATATTCAGGGTTCTTCCTGACGTTTGCTGTGCTTTCATTCGCCCTGAAACTTGGGTGGGTGACGGATGTTGAGCACGCACATCTGGTAGGAATGATGGCGCTTGCCTTTGTATTCATGACTTTCATATACTGGGTGGGCAGTTTCAAGATGACTCTGGTCCACAATCTGATGCTGTTCGTGCTCTTGATAACATTCATACTCTGGGCTCTTCCACTGCTCAGTATGACTGACGCTTCTACCACCATTCTCGGAAAGATGCCAGGAGCGGTATTTCCAGCTGGAGTTGCAGGAATCATAGACGTTGTGTTCACAACATACCTGGCAGGTGCAGTCGTCATAAACGATAGGTGGGTAAACGCAGGATCTCGGCCTCCGCTACCCTTATTCCCACTGGGAAAGAAGACGGTAAAGACCAATCAGCCAGTGACACATCCCGGAAAGTAGGCATAGACCAGGCTCAAAATGCCTGCAGCTATGCCTCTTTTTTTTAATTCTCAATTTTTTCTCCCATTCACGTGTGACAGAAGGACGCTGTTTCTGAAGCTTAAACTCCGGATTACTTAAATGCGTTGCATTTGATGGAGCACGCAAATTTATCAGAAGTCACTTGGCTAGTTTTGATGTGCTCTTATCCATGCCGTATTTGTAGGCTTTTTCATCTTTCCTATCTGATACAAGCTTCCAGAATATTTCGTCATTCAGAAGGAGGCTGAAGAACCTGGCTTTCTCCTTGGAACTCCCAAAGTTTACATCCTTTCTCAACCTTTGAATCACCGGAAGGCAGAGTGAGTACCTTACTGTCTGCTCCTTCAGCCTGTCCCTTATGAACCTTGCCAATGATGGCGATCTTCCGTCTGTGGAAACTGAGAGAGTGACCCCCCCGGAACTGAATGTCGCTGGAAAAATGAACGGACTGTCTGCTTCGTCCACGCTGTTAAAAAGTAACCCTTTCCTAGAACAGTAATCCCGGATTTCCCTGTTCATATTTCTGTCATCTGTTGCTATCACTACTATTGAGTCCTTGTTCACAAATCCAGAAAGCTGTTCAGGATCAGTCAGCCTCATTTTGACCTTCCTTATGTCGGCGGATTCAAACTCGCTGTCAAACTCTTCTGAAATAACTGTAACTTTCTGAAACTTGGGCTTCATGTTTTCGATTTTCTTTAAAGCAGCGGTGCCTCCTCCAATTACGACTAGATCTCTTGAGGAGACATTCAGCATGATTGGGATGAATTCCATTGTTGCATCACCTTTTGCTGATACTCCAATTTCCCTATAACTTCATCCACATCTTTCAAGTCAACCGCTCCTTCCTGTGCTTTCCACGGAGTAGGGGAGACTATCTTCATGCCGACAATTGCTTCCACAACTTTTCCTATCACAATAATGCCAGGTGCAGATATCTTTTCTCTTTTTGCAACAGATGCTATGTTGGAGACTGTCCCGCAAATAATTCTCTGCCTCTTCTTTGTTCCGTCCTGAATTATGATTGTCCCCATTTCCGGGTCCATCCCCGCCTCTATCAAGTCTCTTGTAATTTCATCCAGCATCCCTATCCCCATCAGTATTACAAGAGTCCCCCCGAACCTGGCAATGTAGTTCCAGTCGTTCACTTCTTCCTTTCCAGAATCCTTCTTTCTGTGCCCAGAAATTATCATCAAGGACGAAGAATAGTCCCTGTGTGTGAGCGGGACGCATGCCGCTGTAGGTACAGATATAGCAGAGGTAAGACCCGGAACGATCTCAAACTCTATCCCTTCCTTTTTTAGAAATTCAACCTCCTCGCCTCCTCTTCCAAATATGAAGGGGTCTCCGCACTTCAGTCGGACCACATTCTTCCCTTCATTTGACAGATTCAGCATCAGTCTGTTTATTTCCCCTTGTTTTGAATCCGGCTCAACACCGTGATCTGTCCCTACCATAACGGCTTCCCTCCCTTTTGGAATTAATTCAAGGATAGCTCTATCGACCAGTCTGTCGTATAGCACAACGTCAGCCTTCTCCAGAGTTCTAACAGCTTTAAGGGTCAGCAGTTCCGGGTCTCCAGGCCCGGCACCGACCAGGAACACCTTCCCTCTCTTCTTCTCATCCAAAGTCAGGTTGCATCCATTCCCTCTGTCCCGTCCTGCCTTCGTCTTTGAAGGGGAGACCGAACTGCTGCTATCAATTATGCGTGACATTCAATCCTCCTACAGCTCCATTGCATATCCGACCAGATCCATTAGGCCGTGATTCTGCATCTTGACCTTGTGATAGTCCATGACGTATGGCATCTGCGCTTTGTCTATTGCGCACGGGGAAACCATGTGCTCCGCTCCAGTCCTCCAGGAGAAATAGACCGCGGGCCAGCCTGACCAGGCCCTGTACTCATTCCATTCCTTTTCGTCTGCGAGAAGTCCGCCACCTGCGCCGCAACAAAGAGTCTTTTCCCTGTTGTACTTCGCCTCTACAGTCTCCCTCACCACTGCCTTAAGGACGTCCCTCGGTTCGTTTACGAGGTTTCCTCCCCTGGCAAGGTTGCACGGGTCGTGATAATTGAAAAGATCATCGTTCTTGTTCCTGTCCACGTGAATCTGCTTCCTTTCTATTGCCTTAGCCGTGATCTGATGTATGTGCCTTAGCTCGATCCCTCTCTTTGAAAGTTCGTAGCGTACATAATTGTTTGCGGTTCTCCACCCGTGTCCGCACTCCCCCCAGACTACCATTTTAACTCCTGTCTTTACAGCCTCACTCACAACCATGTCCCCGAAGTCCCTCAGATGCCTTTCACTCGCAAATGTTCCAAAGTTTGCTGCCTCCGTTGTGTTGGTTGAAATGGTCCATTCCTTCTTGAGGGTCTGAAGGACTTTGGCATAACCTTTCAGTGTGTCGTTGTTGACGAATATATCTGCGGAGGAAGGGATCATCAGCACATCAGCCTTTGGAAGATTCAAGGGAATTTCTATCTTTTTCCCCGACTCTGAGAGCATCTCATCCTCGACGAATGATACGACGTTCTTGATGAATTTCTCTTTAAGGCCCATGTTGTTCCCCGTCTTGTATACCTGTGTCATAGTTGCCGTGACGTATTCTGAAATAATCCCCATGTCTGTCAGAATGTTCCTTATGTTCCTTGTTATCTCTGCCTGGTCTATACCGGCCGGGCAGAAAACAGAACATCTCCTGCATTCAGTGCATTGATAATAGTACGAGTACAGCTTGTTGAGATCCACGTCTTTTGGAGTTGCGTCGTCGCAGATCTTGTAAAGTTTTCTCACCAGATTTGCCCGTCCCACTGGGCTGTTGTTGATGTCCCCGGTGGCTATGAACATCTGGCATTTGTCTATGCATTCACCGCACCTGGTGCAGCTTTCCATGAATGTGACAAAAGCCCTGTTCTTTTTCAGATCCTTGAATCTCTCAAGGAAATATGCCTCATCTCCTTTTTTATCTACCTTTATTCCTTCTAGCTGCTGGTCCTTTGCCCTCCTTTCAGCGGATGATACTGCCCATTCGATATCTTTCTGTTTTGACAGCCATTCTTCTGCCTTTCCACTGGGGGACTCGAGGATTATGTCTCTAATCTTTGGTTTCATTTGCCTCACCCGGATGGAAAATGGAATACATGGTAGGGTTTGTAAGGAAGGAGTAGGGGTGCATGAATTTGCTACAGGGGAAGTATATGAGGAGAGTGCAGACAAGGAAGAAGTGTATTATGAACGGCCATTGAAAAGGTATGTTAATGGGGGAGAGGGTGAATATGGAATGGATGTATGGGGAGACTTGATTGTATGCAAATAGGGATGGGAGGGCCACCCTCATGTAAATTCCGGATATCCCAATTGCAATTATGAGAAGAATCGAAAAGTAATCTGCAGTGCTACTTATCCTCCTGACATACTTGTCTGTGATCCTTCTGAGCAGGAGAAGGAATCCTGCTGCCACCATGATCACAGCAAGGCTGGTCCCAAGGTACGTCCCTATCATTTCCATTGTCTGCTCACTTATGCCAATAGAGGCAAAGTATGGCATCAGAACCAAGTCTGCATGAGCTGCTATGACTATCCAGAGTGACCAGTGGAACGTCATAGTGACAGTCCTGAGGTAAGGATCATCCTTCAAGCTTGAGAATAGAAATATTCTCTTTAGCATGTTTTTGAATGCACTTGCCCTGCTAGTGTTTCCAGGGAAGGTCAGGAGGTATGGGTATCCAAGGTATGTGCCGGAAGTCCCCTTAGGTAGAAATATCCACCTGGCTATGACTATTATGCTCCCGATTACGAAAATGAGACCCGCTGCGCATGCGTATGACAGTATCAACCAGGAAAAGAGTGTCATATAGGACCACTTCTCAAGTTATCCTCGAAAGTAGCCTACCTAGTTCCTCCGTCCCTAAGGGTCATCATTCCTCTTACGTCCAGGTATTCCATGCTCTGACCGTAGAACGGAAGCCCAGTCTTCTCATAGAAGCTTTCCCACCCTATCCTGTCTACCCAGTCTGCAATCCTTTCGCCTTTCCTAGCATCCTTCTTCCACGTTTCTATTATCCTTGTTACCACGGCCACAGTTTTCTTGTAATATGGAGGCTCATTTGGGAGATAAGGAACGACCACCCTTCCAAGGGTAGTTCCTACCCTAGACGGTACCGCCTTACCCCCTATTGAGATCGCATGTCCATCTGTCTTCTCCGGAGTCTCGAATATTATTCCTCCGCACGCTCCTACACAAAGTCCGCAACCTATGCATAGGTTCGCCCTTATCTCTAGCGTCCTTGATCCGTCAGGTAGTTGCTTCAGCTGAATGGCTCCAACTGGGCACGTATAAGCTGTACCCTGGAGATCACATTTCGAAACTTCTGGAGTCACTATCGGGATCTCGGTATGAATACCGCTTATGGATATATCCGTCAAGAAGCTGTTTCCACAGGAACTGGGACACCCTGAGGATGATATCGTCAGCTTAGCAGGCAGCTCCTCTTTGTTGAAGTACTTTCCAAGGTTGTTTGCAAGGTTCTGAAGTATGGAGGGAGCATCTGTAGCTGCAAGCGCGCAGTGGAAATACCCGGCGCAGGACGTCATGTTCCAGAGGTGTCCATCCCATCCTCCAATCGGGAACCCGAGGTCCTCCATTTCCGTCTTAAGACTTATGGCATCGTTTAGGTCCTTGGTCACGAACTCCATGTTTATTCCTCCGGTAAACCTCATGCTTGCACCTGCGTACTTCCTAGCTATAGCAGAGATTTTCCTCATTGTCTCAGTGCTGTACCTTCCATTTGGAGTTGAGGCAACTCTGACCGTGTAAATTTTGTTTCCTGATGTATCCAGATGCTCTATTATCCCCGGCTCGAGAACTTTATGAGTCTTCCATTTTCCGACGGATTCTTTAAGGTAAGGGGGAATAAAGTTCGTGTAAGGTCTTGCTGGTCCCTCCATTGTTCATTCACCTCCAACTGCTTTCTTTATCTCTTCTGGCATTCTTTCCCTCTCCTCTCCATTGACCGAATAGAAGATATTTGTCCTGAGGTCTTTCGCATTATGTGCCTGAGGTTTTGTTTTCATAAGGTCAAGGAAATTCTTCATTCCTATCCTGAACATCAGGTCGCCCATCCTCTCTTTCCTCGCCGCCTGTTCCCCGTAGATATCTACCATAGTACCTATCAAGTTCATCGCCTCTTCTATCGAGTTAACTTTGGTAAACAGTTTTCCGGAAAGGGGTCCTTTCTTGCCCCTTAGCTTTCCGCCTGCATATATCAGGTACTGCTTTTCCCTCCCCTGAGATATCGCGCCTCCGCTATTCCTCACACATATCATGCACTGAGTGCAGTCCTCCCCCTTTATGGAAATCCCGGAGCCGTGTCTTGATATTGCTCCGGTTGGGCAGCTTCTGATTATGTTGTCCAACTTTTCCGAGTCCATCTTTGAGATGAGGGATTGATTTACCTCAGGAGCTCCCTTCCAGGAACCGACAATCCCTATGTCAGCCTTCTGCGTCGCCCTGCCACAGTCAATTGGGCAGCCTGAGACCTTAACCTTCACCTTGTGCGGGAAAGTGGGGAACTTTGCAAAATCGTTGTATTTGTCATAAAAAGAGTCCCTGAACTCGGCCGTATTCAGGTTGGAGTATTCGCATAGTAGGCTTCCTACGCAGGTTGTCACGGCCCTGAATGCGTCACCTGTCGAGCCACACTCGAACCCTCTCTGTCTCAGTTCTGTAATGAAGTCCCTTATCTTTTCCTTCGGAATACCCGGTATCTCAACGTCCTCTCCTGTGCTGATGCCGTGAATCATTCCCACCCCGTATTTGTCGGCAAGTTCACAGAGGGTATCCAGCATATCAGATGTGAGGAAGTTGCCTGAAGGTATCAGGACCCTAACAATGTTAGCGTTCTCTCCAATATCTGGTCTGCTTGTGACCCTCATCAGTATCCCTGTCGGTGCTCCGGGGACAGAAACATACCCGCCGGTTGTGAAGAGATCTCTCTTCAGGGCCAGCGACGCTCCATAGAGGTCAACTGGATAGCGGGTCTTTTCTGCTTCCCTCACAAAATTTGGCCAGTCTCCTTTTTTGAGTTCGTTCAATATCTTTCTTCCTTGAATAACCTCTTCCGGGACTTCTGACATCATTTACCACCTCTGAACTCCTGCAGTGCGTACGACGTTCCTACGGCATACCCCTTTGTTCTAAGGTATCCGATGAATTTCTCCGTTTCTGACTCGTTTGGCTTCACCCTCAAAATGGGGATTTTCTCATCAGGTTCCTGTATTTTTTCACACTTTGCTATCGTGTTTATGCAGTTTGGGCAGATTTGGTCTCTCGTTAGCAAGTACTTCATCCTCTTAGATCTAACGGGATCTGTTGCCTCCTCCTCTTTGAATATGTCTATGGAATAGCCGCATATCGGGCATATCAGGTAAATCAAGTTACACACACCCCGTGGGTTTTGGAGCGCCGGCCATCCTGCAAGCACCTTTAGCTGGTCCAGTGGGGAATAAGCTGTATATGGTTTTAAGATCAAAGCCAGTCTCCTTCGTAAGCATCCTGATTGGCGGACAACTGTCAAAATTCAAGTAATAGTTCCGAAGATAGTTAATGACCTTCCAGTGGTCGTCAGTCAGTTTTGCGACTCCTTCGTCAGCAGATATCGCATTCACGAATTCGGGGCACCAGTCAGATGGATTTAGGAGAAATCCTTCTTCATCTATTCCTATATCCTTCTCAGCCCCATCCTTGGTCTTAACGTGAACACGCCTTTCAGTAGCGTCTCCCATATAGATCACCTATTTTCTTATCGGCTGACTCATAATGAATTTCGCACCTTATCAGTAAGGGTAACAACACGTATACGGGGTGTTCGCCAGGTCAGGATGCTAGTGGACTGAATCAAACAAATGAAGATCATCCATTATTGCAACATTAGTGGTGGATTCCTTTCAAAGTTCTGACCCTTCAAACAACCGGATTAGAAGATTGATATTCTCCGAAAGTTAATTCTGGCAAATAATACATTACCCTAATTCTTAGAGAATAAGCGACAAGAGTGTGGGAGAAACTTAGGTCTATTCTTTTAGCGTGATGAAATTCAGACAATCTGAGAATGTTTAAATTACCAGCTGACGATTTGCACCTATGCCTGTTAACAAGGCCAGGAAGAAAAAGAAGGTCGTTTTCTTCTCGATGATTCCGCCAGGAGATTCAGCAAGACTGGAGACAATGCTCGGATATGCAAACGCTGCGGCCCTGATGGATTACGAAGCGATGATCTTTCTGCTCTTAGATGGTGCACTGGTAAGCAAGGCGCAGGTATTCGAGAAGCTCGGACCTAAGGTGAAGGAGAGAATAAAGGAAGCTATAGAGAACGGTGTTTTGCTCAAGGTCTGTTCTTCTGCCGCTCAGAGTTTCGGAATAGACGAGACAAACATCGTGAAGGGCTTCCAGATTGAGGGAATTGCATCGTTCTATGTGTACGCCGAAGACGCATCAATTGTGCTTTCTTGGACTTAGGTAGATAGCCCATACAATAGTTTCTTCCCTTGGAAGTCCCCTGTTACCACCAAGGAATAGGGGCAACGTTACATTGAATTGAGCACTAAGGTTGTGGTAAATGGCAGCTAGACTGTCATGCCTGGTAAAGATAATTAGTTACAGTCTTCTTGAGCCCTCTTCTCAGAAGTTCGGAGAGGGAAGCTGGGGTTATGCCCATTACGCGAGATAGATCTGTGAGGGAGAGCCTTCCGTCAATTTCAAAATAACCTCTCCTAAGTGCTTCCTCAAGTGCCTCTTCCTCCTTTTTTGTCAATTCCTGATGAAGATATGGAGTTACGCTGATGATTGTGTATCTTAGATGAGCACGTTCAAGTTCGTTCTTGAACAGGCGAAAATCAGCTTTTGAAGCTACAATCACCCTCACCTGTAAGCGCGACCTTCCAATTGAATTCGTTCCAATCGGTTTCACAAAAGACATCTTTGAGAACAATTCACACACTGAGCAGCTCGAGCTTTCCACCCAGTACGTCCCTGAATTCACCCTCCTGAGCTTGAATCCCTGGAGCCTCGCGAATTCTATTGGGTCGCAGTCAGCGGTTGCCTTGACGCGATGGAGCGTGAAATCCGGCCTCATTATCAGCCTCATGATGGAGCAATTTACACCAACAAGAGCATTTGTCACATGACAATCTTCCCTTTCTATTTCAGCAACAACCTCCAGCGCTGATTTTGAAGGCATAATACTCTCCATCAGGAATTTCTTCTTTGATAAAAAATCTTTAGGACGTGGTTGCCTGTCATTCTACGATGCGAAAGAATCCGATGTCCGTGGAAGAGTCCAAACATCGCACCTTTCTTTGACTCTGTCATCGCAGATTCATTTTCAAAGACGACTTCTTTCATATCTCTCAACCTCAATAAGTTGCGACGCCGTAGAGTAGGTCGTCATTGCTTCCAATAGGTTCATATCAGTTCTTCCTTGACTTTATGATTTGGATATCGTCTGCGGTGAAGTGTCTTGGTTCGCCCGTCTGTTCGTATTTTGTGTCTCCCATTTCTGAAACCATCCTTCGTATCCACCCTTTCTCCTCCAGAGGCTTCAGATGTATCCTCTTTATCTGATGCAGATCGGTCCGGTGGCAGAAGATATCGGGGAATTCTGAAATCAACCTTTCCCTTATCTCGTATTCATCGAGAGGTCCTTCTTCCAGATAGTTCAAGATGGCCAGCTTAGTTATCCCAGGCTTGTTCTTTTTTCCTGCGCAGCCGCGTTCGCTAAATCTAAGACTGTATGAGGTCATCGCTCCTAAATTTTAGTCTTCGGTTATTAATTTCATACCTTATCCATAAGGTTATTGAGTCGCAATTTTTTGAAAGAGGTTAGTGATAACGTATTATATCTCTGCACTCTCGCTAAGAAATTGACGAATGTACGCCCAGCTCTCAGTTGACGTCCCCTAAGACCTCAAATTTGCAGCAGTGACTGTTTCTACTTCCCCTTCGAGTGCTTTGCCTCAAGATCGGATATGCGATTCTTCATTTTTGAGACCTCATCCCCCAGTGCCTTTAACTCATTTGTTGTGCCTTGACCTTTGAATTCCAGTGCCTTCCTCATTGACCTCCTTACGGAACCGACTGTCTCATTTGCCAGGTAGAGATTTATCTTAGAAATCAGCTGTTTATCCTGCGTCTCAACGATTCCTTTTACAGCGCTCAGTCTCACGGCGGAATGCTTATCCTCTAGTGACCTTACCAGGATGTCCCTCAAAGACCTATCTTTCCAGTAGTAATTTGCAATGGCAGAAACCGCAGCCGCCCTTGTCTGCCAATCGTATTCCTCTACGGCGTACTTCTTCACCAGGTCCATTGTTGATAAGTCAGCAAGTTCCCCCAGTGCCTTCAAAGCAGCTACCCTTATTACGCTATCACGCGACTCCGTTTCAAGGCCTCTGAGAATTAATCTCTTTGACTCTTCCACTCCCAAGGTCCTTGCGCATGACATAATATTTGCCCTAAGCGCAAACCCCTTCTCTTCCTCAAACATTTTCTCAAGCTTGGGGAGAAGCTCCTTGTCATTCAGGTATGAAGCTGCTGCCACTACCTCCCTCCTGACCTTGTAATCGCTGTCTTCCAGCATTTTTGCTATTGCCTTTGAGGCGCCTCGTCCTCCTATCTTTGCCACAGATTCTGCTATCTTTCCCTTTACGTACCAAAATTTCTCAGATTCGAAGGATTCACTCAGGAATGGAATCTCTGAAGGACCAAATTTCCCCAGGGTAATCGCTGCCCTGGACCGCTCGACGATGCTCCTTCCATTCCTGAGAATGAACCTCGAAGATTCCTTTGGCCCCTTTGTCATTATGGTTCCAGGCAATACTGATTCGGGGTCAAGTGAAAATCCCTTAAGGCGCTTCCTTTCGAATTCTAACTGTGTCTCCTCACCGTCAATATTCACCTCTAAATCCTCTACGCCGTCATCAGTGTAAAGCCTCGCAGGTATCCTAACATTGTAAACCCTCCCCTTCTGGGCAATCCGTATCAGTGCCTTTCCCCTAGCAAATGTTTCCTCAACCTCAATCTGCGGATGCCCAGGTTCGTCAAGGAACTCATGGAATACTGACTCAAGAGAAAACCCAGAGACTGCAGACAAGGCTTTCCTGAAATCATCAGTGGAAACGCCGCTCATCTTATTTACTTCTAGATACTCCTTCACACCACTCCAGAATATTTTGTCTCCAAGGTAATGGTTAAGGTATCTCAGGAAGAGGGATGCCTTCTGGTATAGGTGCCTGTCAAATATCTCCTCCGGCTCCATGTACTTGCGTTCCACTATTGGCCTCCCGTAGTCATTTGCGAATTCGCGAAGGTAGACAGTCTTGTTGTTTTCAACGGCAACCAGAAGATCATCCTTCCCTCCGCTTCTCTCCTCATAGATCGTTGAGATAAATGTTGCGAATCCCTCGTTCAACCAGGCGTGAGACCAGTCCTTGCACGTGACGTAATCTCCAAACCATTGGTGAGCCATTTCATGGCAGATCAGAGGTTCAGAGCGATAATCGAGATGGGCAATCTCATCGTGCAGTGTCCGATCCGTGAGGGTGGTCGCACTGATGTTTTCCATCCCCCCCATGGAAAAATCTGAAACGCATGTTTGATCATACTTAGAATAGGGATACCTTACACCAGTCTTCTTACTGATGAACTCCATGATGTCCGGGGAGTTTATGAACGTCCTCTCTGCCATTCCCTCGTATTTCGGGAGGAAGTACGAAGTAATGGGGATTCCATCCCATTCCTGCTTCAGCGATTTGAACTTGCCAGCAACAACGCTGGCCAGGTAAGCTGGGAAACGAAACTCCTCCTTGAAAACAAACGTCGAAAAGTCACCGTCTATTCTGTCAACAAGGCGACCGTTGCTTATCACCATGTAATCTGTAGGAACTGTCACTCTTATTTCGTAGGCGCTTCTCATGTTTGGATAGTCGAAGCAAGGAAACCAAGCGTGACTGTCTGTGCTCTCCCCCTGGGTCCAGAACTGGAGACCCCCTTGGTCCTCGACGAAGAATCCCCCCTTCCTCGGTACAGTTTTGTAGGTAATGGTAAGGATGTAGTCAGATGATGCCTTGAAGTCACCAAATACCACTATCTTGTCTTCATAGGTCTTGAATTGCGCAGGAACGCCTTTGACTGATACGTTGTAGATGTCCATTTCAGTTGCGTCGATGTCGAGATGATCCTGGCCGAGGCTGTTCATCCTCAGATCGAGCTCCACCTTCCCCTCTATTGCCTTCTCTTCAAAGTTGATCTTGATGTCGATCACTGTTCTTTTCAGATCAAATTGTTTTTCCCTTTCCAGTCTCGTTTCATATCCAGAGAGAGGGAATGGGTTGAACTCCTGGTCCATCATAATTCCTCATTGAAGCGCATACTATATCATTTCCCCCGGACAACTGGGGGTAGGACCTCAGGAGGAGTTGTGAATCGAGTCTATTATTGAATCTATGACCACATCCGAATCGTTGGGAAGGGGAACTCTCTCGTATTCTATTCCCTCCTTTTCTGCGTCGTTCTTCAGCTTGTAGTCCAGATCGTACAAGACCTCAAGATGATCATATATGAACCCTATCGGTACTATTCTCATCCTGGCGTAACCATTCTCCCTTGAATATGAAATAGCATATTCAGGATAAGGAGTAAGCCAGGTCGCATGAAATGGTCCCTGGCTGTGATATATGTTTATGAACTTCCTTTCTCCTGCTATCAGTCTTGATAACTTCCGGATGGATTCAGAGTAGGGGTCCTCTCCTTCAAGCGGAATGCTGTGGGCGGAGAATGTGAGGATGGTATCATCACTTATGCTCACCTTTTCCCTGTAGAAATCGACCATGCCTGGATTGAAGCCTAAGTCCGAAATCCTTACCATTTTCCTCCCCTTGAGGCTAGCTTCAAGTGGACCAAAATATCCATCAAAGATGAACCTGGAATAAACAGGGAAAAGTGGTACTTCGTACACATAATTTTCAGATATCTGCTTTGCCCCGTCTTTTATAGAAGGCTTGTAGTGCTTTGAGAGGAGGTACACATTGTACCCTTCCCCAGTAACCCTGTCGGCCAATTTTTCACTAATGCTCTTTACGATGCGAGTGGAAGGAGTCTCACCTCCTACAACATCTAGCTTCTGGAGGTTTTCCCTCACGAGGAAATCGGGGGGGTCCTTCCCGTGAAGGATGTCCCTAAGGTAATCCCTCATCTCTTCCCTCCTTTCTGGGAAACCGTAGTACATCAATACTATCGCCTTATCTGTCGTATGAATGCACCTCTCCTGCTATCAAAGCCAGTTTTTTCCAGTCTGCCCAAGGAGGAACGCCGTGCCCAAGGTTGAAAATGTGCCCCCTCAAACCCTTCCCCTCGTCCATTATCCTCTCCGTCTCTTTCTTCAGGTAACTGTCGTCTGCTCCGAGTATGTGAGGGTCAAGGTTACCCTGCAATATGCAGTCCGTGCACAGTTCGCCAAATCCCCTGAGATTCATCCTCCAGTCGATGGAATAAACGTCTGGTCTCAGAGCAATGAACTTGCGGTAAAGGTGTGAGCTTCCCTCGCTGAAGAATATGACTGGTTTTCCTAAATCCTTTATTTTTTCCATGAAATACGATTCGTTCTGTTCAAGGTGATTGGAATAGAAGGTATCAGAAACCCAGCCTAGCCAGCTGTCAAACACTTGGATAACATCCACTCCGGCTCCGGCCTGCAGTTTGGCAAAATCAACTATTTCGTCTGTCAGTTTCTTCAGGATGGTGCGGTGACCTGAGGCCAGCACTTCCTTCGTCAGGTGATATCCTGTTCCCCCCTGGTCATAGAGATAAGATAGGGTTGTGAACGGTCCTCCGACAACCCCAACGAGTGTTTTGTCTCCGTGCTCCTCCTTTATCTTTCTAATCGCATCCGCTAGAGGCTGGTAGTAGTCAACTTCCTCCCCCTTCCTCTTTGTAACTGTGATTCCGTCATCATAATTCACGACGTATCCCATCCTTGTCAAAGGCACTAGAATGTCAGTAAAAATGACTATTGCGTCTACATCCATGTACTTCAGGGGAAGCGATGATACTCTGGATATGGTGATTGGGTCCCCGAGCATATCCAAGAAAGTTCTTCCACCTTTAAGAGAATCGTAGTCCGGCAGGTACCTTCCTGCCTGCCTCATGAACCAAACCGCATTTTCCTGCAGGTTACCTCTCGCGATCTCCAGTACCCTCTTGTTTCCTTTCACCTACCCTCAAGTCCTGGGAGTATTTATTATTTGAACATGCCGATGGATTCAGCTTATACTATCCAACAGAATAATGCCTGTCCACCTGGCCTCTATCTCCCGACTAAGATCGAAAATATCTCGTATTCAACTTCGAAATCAGATGCGTTTTTCTTAGACTTACATCGTGAGTGATGTTGAATTGGATGCCTAGGGAAATATCTCTGTATTTTGCTAAAAGACGACTCCCTTAAATAGAAATCATCACTTAACCGGTAGTGAATCCCCGTCCCATTGATTACAACTCCAAGCCGATACTCATATTCTGGGAGACTACAAAGGCTTGCGACCTGGCTTGCAAACACTGCAGGGCGTCTGCACTGCTGGAAGGGTTGCCGGACGAGATGAATATAGATGAGTCCCTCAGATTCGTAGAGCAGGTCAAAGATTTTGGCCCCCCATACCCGGTCCTCATACTCACAGGAGGCGATATCATGAAGAAGAAGGGTCTTGAGCAGATACTGAAAAGGGCAAAAGAGCTGGGGATACCTGCCTCCATGTCTCCAAGCGCGACGCCTCTTCTTAACGAGGAAGCATTTGAAATGATGAAGAAATACGGTGTCAAATCCCTGTCCCTGAGCCTGGACGGTGCATCTTCTGACACACACGACTGGTTGAGAGGGTACATAGGCACTTTTGAAAGGACAGTTGATCTGGCGAGGAGGATCATTTCAGAAGGGTTCACTCTTCAGATCAATACCACAGTGTTCAAGAAGAACGTCAACGAGCTTCCAAAGCTTCTTAAAATATTGCTGGATACCAAGGTGAAGACGTGGGAGGTTTTTTCACTCATAAAGACAGGGAGAGGAATAGACAGGGAGGACCTTGACCCTGAGGCGTATGAGGACGTTTTCAACTACATGGAGTTCGCATCCAGGTATGGAATATCCATTAGGACTGTGGAGGCTCCATTCTTCAGAAGGATACTTTTGCAGCGTGAGGCCACGCCTTACGAAGGAGGAGATCTATACAGGAGGCTTGTTGAAGACACAATCAGGCTCCTAGGCAATCCAGGAGCACGCCCAAAGGGGCACACGAGCCAGACAAGAGACGGAAAGGGTATAATATTCGTCGCTCACAACGGAGACGTAAACCCATCCGGTTTCCTTCCGATCAAGCTGGGCAACGTGAAGGAGAAGTCCATCATCGAAATATACAGAAACAACGAAACACTGATAAGGCTCAGGGATTCCAGGAATTTCAAGGGAAGGTGCGGGGCCTGCGAGTATTCTGACATATGCGGCGGATCGAGGTCAAGGGCGTACAGCTACTATGGGGACATATTTGAGGAGGACCCGAGGTGTGTGTACGTTCCCGAGGCCATGAAAGCTTTGAATAGCGCAAAGTGATACGACCATAACATGTTCGGCATATTGCTGATCACCATCCTCTTCATCCATGTGATTTCCGCGGTCTTCCTTGTCGGGTCTTCAATATTTGTCTGGGTCATAGTGTGGCCTGCAAGTAGCTTAGCCATGCCTGACGAGAAGCAGAGGACCAGGTTCATGTCGGTTATGGGAAAGAGGTACGCCTTATGGACGAACGTCGCGATCATTCTGCTGACCTTTACTGGATTGCTCCTTGTTTACCTTTACCGGCCGCTGTATCTGACAGATTTCTCCTATGCCATAACGACGCAGTGGGGGTACTTCCTAACGGTAAAGATCGTTGCCGTAGCGCTGATGTACGCAATACTGTACGGAAACAATCTCTGGCACGGTAAGAAATTCCCAAAACTCGCCGAAGAAGGAAAGTTCGATGAACTTAAAAGGATGAGGAGATATTCTCACATATTCTCATTCATAACAGTCGGCTTGATGGTAGTCATTATCCTGATCGCCGAAATACTTGCGGGTGTGTTCTTTTGAGAGGTAGCGAAGTTCTGTTCAGCAGGGCATCAAAGCTCTTCCCTAAGGGGGTCAACAGCCCGGTCCGCTACTACCCCCCTTACCCTGTGTTCATCAAGAAGGCCAAAGGCTCTAAGATATGGGATGTTGATGGGAAGAGTTACACGGATTTCCTTCTTGCATACGGTCCGCTGATCCTAGGCCACAGTCCTGAGCGCGTTGTGAAAAAGGTTAAGGAGGCGCTTGAGGACGGAACGCTCTTCGGTGCACCGACAGAGAAGGAGGTGAAGTTCGGGGAGCTTTTTCTGAAAGGCTCGCGGCTTGACAGGATCAGGATCGTCAACACAGGTACTGAGGCTACAATGCACGCGATAAGGCTCGCCTTGCATTTCACAAAGAGGAAAAGGATACTGAAGATAAGAGGAGGTTACCACGGAACTCACCCCTACAATTTCGAGTCTGAACGGGTAGAGTCTGTGGAATTCAATTCCATCGAAGCCATCAAGGACAAGCTTTCTGGAAGGGAATTTGCATGCCTTATAATGGAGCCTGTCATGGGAAACATTGGCGTCATAAACCCGAAGGAGGGCTATCTAGAAGAGATCAGGGAAGTCACTGAGAAGACCGGGACGCTGCTGATCGCGGATGAGGTGATAACGGGGTTCAGAACAGGCTTCCATCCTTACTACGCTACAAAGAGAATAGAACCTGATATTGCTACGTTTGCGAAGATAATAGGTGGCGGCCTGCCGCTGGGAGTCTACGGAGGGAAGGAGGAGATAATGAGAGAGGTACGTCCGTCCGGGAATTTTCCACAGGCGGGAACGTATTCAGGCAACCCAGTATCGGTCACTGCAGGTCTCGAAACCATGAAGATACTTTATTCCAGGGACTATTCGAAGCTGAAAAGAATGACAGAGGATGCTGTAAAATGTCTTTCAGAATCTGGGTTAACTGTAAATTCAGAGACAGGGATGCTGTCACTTTTCTTTTCCGAAAGGGAGGTTACAAATGCTTCCGAAGCGATCAAGTCCAGGAGCGACCTTTATACCGAATTTTTCAGGGCCGCACTGGGTGAAGGGATATACCTGGCCCCATCATTCGACGAAACAATATTCATCAGCTTTGTTCATGGGGATAAGGAGGTCCGGGAAAAGTTCCATGTCCTGGCAGAAGAGGCAAGAAGAATATGGAAGAAACGCTCAAGATAGCCACAAGAGGCTCCAGGCTTGCATTAAAGCAGTTTGAGCTCGTGGCAAGACAGCTGGAAGCTGGTGGCCTTAAAGTCCAGCCAGTTATAATCAAGCCATTAGGGGAGCGAGATACGGAAACTCCACTTTACGACATGAAGGAGCAGGGGGTCTTTGTCAGGAATCTCAACGACCAGATACTGGAGGGGAACGTAGTTGCAGCAGTACATTCAGCAAAGGACATACCAAATGAGATAGACCAGAAACTTGAAATCAGCTATTTTTCAAGGAGAGCAGATCCAAGGGACTTTTTTATTTCTGCATCTCCTCTGGAGAAGTTCAGCGGGAGCGTGGGTTCAAGCTCAATGAGGAGGAAAAATTTCATTCACATTTTCAACAGTAACACCAGATTCGAGAGCATCAGGGGGAACATCGAAACAAGGATAGGCAAATGGGAGAGGGGGATGGTAGATTCAATTGTAGTCGCAAAGGCCGCATTAGATAGGCTTGACCTTCACCCAAAGGGGGAGGTGATTAGTGAATCGATATGCCCGCCAGATCCGAACCAGGGGTTCATAGCAGTTGTTACAGAAAAGGGGAGCAGGCTGGGAGATACAATGAGAAGAATTCAAGAATCGGAGCCATTATGGGAAGCATCGAAGGAGAGAGACCTGATGGTAAGACTCAGGCTGGGATGCAACCTTGCGGTGAGCATAAGGGCCGAACATCCTAAAAAAACGATTAGATTCTCTTACGCGAACGAAGCGGAAAGGTACGACTTCACCTTCAAGGAGAAAGTTGATGAGCCAGATATAAGGAAGCTGGAGGATATAATTGGCTCATAAGATCGCTTACGTCGGGGCACCCCTGGGGTTTGAAATGGAAGGTGTTGTCCAGATACCCGTCCTTCGAATAGATTACCTGGACCTATCCAAAATGAATAATATTGGAGGGGTGGTCGTATTCACGTCGAAGAGGGGAATAATTTCATTGAAGAAATCCAACGTTTCTATCAGATGTGATCGTGCTTACTGCATAGGGGAACAGACATCTCGCTACTTAAAGGAAACATACTCCATAGACTGCATAGTTCCGGCGGTACAGACAACAGAAGGGTTAGCGGAATTGCTAATTGGCTCAGAAACTTCAGTCAACGTGGTTGCTAGCGACCAGATAGACAGGAAATTCATAGAAAGAATGGAGTCAAGAGGGATCTATGTGAAATATATAGTTTCATACAAGATATCAGAGAACAAGGCTGCAGACTACGAGCCACTCCGCGACTCAGATAAGGTGCTCTTCGGGTCATCAAAGTCATTCGAAATACTCTACAGGAACGGGGCCAGCCTACTGGACGGAAAGGAAATCTATGCAATCGGGAAACCGACTGAAGAAACGATAATGAGGCATGGGTACGGTGTGGCAGAATCATTCGAAACGCCGAACATAAGGGCGATATTAAGTAAGCTAATCACGAAAAGATAATTATGTTCGCCGTGCTTCAGTGCTAGGTGCGATAAGTTGGAAAAAGGAGGTATATTTCTCATAAAGGTCACTTACAGCGACCTTGGTTCACTCTATTTCTCAACAATCAAGGACTTTCAGCTAGAGGAAGTATACGATTATATACGCAGGAATGAGCGGATAGAAGAGGCTCTGGTTCTTTGGACCTGCAACAGATTCGAGATTTACTTCTACCCCGGGGACAGGGAGACTGTGGACTTTCTCGAGGATTACGTAAACGGCAAATCCCTTAAGCACAGCGTCGCGCACGGAATGGATGCGATAAAGCACCTATTCCTTGTAGCTGCAGGGCTAGACTCAATGGTCATAGGGGAGAATGAGATACTGGCACAGATTAAGGAAGCCTGGGAGATTTCCAAAAGAAACAGCCTGTCCGGTCCTAACATCAACGAGATCCTGAAGAAGGCACTGGAGGTGGGGAGGAAGGCAAGGAGGGAAAATGGTAACGGACTGAGGATAAAGAGTGTTGCAGCAGAGGCAATCGAAGAGATCAGGCTTGATGAGGGCAAGAAGATTCTCGTAATCGGGGCAGGAGACCTCGGTACTCAGGTGTCCAGCATCCTCTCAAGGAATGGCTTCGCATTTTCTATCGTGAACAGATCTCCAGAGAAGGCTAAGGAGATTTCGAAGGCGTTCGGAGCTCAAATAGAGGATTTCAATAAGAAGAAGTGGAAATCGTACGACGTTATAATCGCTGCAACAAAGTCCAACAAGGTCATTCTGGAGCGGAAGGACGTTGAGAATTCCAACGTAAAGACCATTCTTGACCTGGGAGTTCCGCCGAATGTATCGGTCGACATGCCTGCGCATATAAGGCTGGTTAACATGGAAATGCTCTCCAAAAGGATAGCAACCGCAGGGCAGAAAAATAACGACTATGCAACTAAAAGTCTGAGGACTGTCAATGAAGAGTTCGAAAGATTCTCGCGGAAACTGATGGACATTGAAAAGGAGGAACTGCTTAGAAGGATATTCGACTATTCCAACGAGATCATAGAAGAGGAGATGAGATATTTCGAGAAGAAGCCATTCGGTAAGGAAAATGAGGCACAGATCAGGAAAGGGCTCGAGTCAACAAGGAACAAGCTTCTCGGGTTCGTTATCAATGGTATAAAGAACGCGAAGGACATAAGATCTTCAGAGACAGTAAAAAATATGGAGTTGATATTGAACGAAAACTTTTCCAGATATGAGGCTAAGAAGATTAAGAAAGTCTCCCAGGATTAGGGAAATATTCAGGGATACGGACATAAGGAACGACAAATTAGTCATGCCCATGTTCGTTGATGAGAACATCTCCGATAAGGAAGAGATAAAGAACATGCCCGACATCTACAGGTTTCCCCTCCGCCTTCTTGTGGATAAGGCAAAGGAGTATGAGGATATCGGTGTGAAATCAATCCTGTTGTTCGGGGTTCCGAAACACAAGGATGCGGGAGGTTCAGCAGCATATGACAGTCGTGGGATTGTCCAGGAGGCCATAAGGGAGATCAAGAAGGAAACGGACCTGGCAGTTTTTGCGGACCTCTGCCTGTGCGAATATACAGACCATGGGCATTGCGGCCTGATCAAGGGAAAGAAGATTGACAATGACTCCACCCTGGGGGTATATGCAAAGATCGCGAAGAGCTATGCCGATGCGGGGGTAGATGGAGTTGCTCCGTCTGGAATGATGGACGGTCAGGTGGGAAGAATAAGGAAAGAACTGGACGGCAATGGTTTCGAAGACACGCTCATCCTCGCCTACAGCGCCAAGTTCGCAAGCGTGATGTATTCTCCATTCAGGGGCGCTGTGTTTTCCACCCCCTCTTTCGGAGACAGGCGGACGTATCAGATGAACTACTCAAGCACGAGGGAAGCTATACGTGAAATAGAGCTGGATATAGAGGAAGGTGCGGATGTCGTGATGGTAAAACCAGCCCTTTTCTACCTTGACATAATCAGGGAGGCAAGGAACAGGTTCCTCCTCCCGATTGCAGCCTACAACGTAAGTGCAGAATATGCGATGATCAGATCGGCGGGGGACAGGGGGATAGTAAATCTTGATTCGGTGGTAGACGAGTCCATGTCATCGATATTCAGGGCAGGTGCAGACATTGTGATAAGCTATTTCACCGAGTACCTACTGAAGCGTGGAAGAAATTAGTAGCTTTCAAAACTCAAATTTATTTATATCTTAACATCATTTCAACGAACGATGAGGACAGTAATCTGGAACATAGATTTCAAGTGCAATCTCCTCTGCAAGGGATGCAACGCTTTTGAGGGTAACGTTCTCTTTCCGAAGGACAAGATAGAAGACTTCGTGGACGAGATGAAGTATAACAAAGTGAAGATCGTTTCGGTTACTGGAGGGGAACCCACTCTTCATCCGGACCTGGTGAAAATCCTTAAGACACTCAAGGAAAACAATTTCAGGACGCACATTGCCACCAACGGAACGAACAAGTACGTCCTCAGCAAGATTTACCCGTACCTAGATGCGGCAACGATAAGTCTGGACAGCCATATACCTGAACTCCACAACGAATACAGGGGAAGGAAGATATTCGACGTGGTTGTGGAGAGCATGAGGTACCTGAGACCGAGGGTCAAGGTCCTCACATCCAACATACTTGTTACAGATTTCAGTTACAACAAGATTGGTGAATACGCAAGTTTCGTGAACAACGAGCTCGGCCTTCCTGTTTCTATGTGCTTCCCGGACAACAGCTCATACTATTACGAAAAGGTTCCAGTCCAGGGGAACCAGATAAGGGAAGCTTTCAATTTTGCATTCGAGAACTACAAGGAATACAAATTCGGTAACACGAGGACGTACTACAAGGAGGCAGTTGACTGGCTGGACAAGAAGGAAGTCCAGAGGTGCAGGGCAGGCGAAGAGGTCTTCTATGCAGACTACCACGGCGATGTATACCCATGCTTCTACAAGACCACCAAAAAATTGAACACGAACAGGAAGTGGGATGTATACAACAACACATGCAACGACTGTTTCATACAGTGCTTCAGGGAACCATCAGAGAAGAATTTCCTTGAACAGGCAACTCTCGTGAGTAAGATATATCTTTATAATCGTAGAAATATCGGACACTCGACTCCTAATGCGAATAGCCCTATGCAGCGATACGTACCACCCGATAGCTGACGGTGTAGCAAATCATCTCGTAGATTACAGGGCTGAGCTAATAAGACGGGGGCATTCGGTAAGGGTCTACACTGTCTTCTCTAACAACGACGGTGTTTTTGGGCTCCCATCGTATCGTTTCCCACTCTACAAGGAGTACAGGATTGGTATTCCAGTTTATGAGATGTACAGGGACCTCGGTAGGTTCAATCCAGATGTCATCCACATTCACACCCCATTCACACTGGGTACAATGGGATACAGGTATGCAAGGAACAGGAACATTCCAACGGTTGGAACTTACCATACAGATTTCGTCAACATGGACAATACGATAAATTTTCCATTCATCAGGAGCATCCTCAACATGGGCTTTCAGTACAATATGCACCTGTACTCCAAGCTTGATCTCGTTATATCGCCGTCAAAACTCGTTGCCGACTACCTGAGTACGTTCGGAAATGTGTCGAGGGTGGTTCCTGTGGGAATAGACCTGAGCAAGTTTGTCTACAGTAACAAGAAGCAGGGATACTACCTATTCCTCGGAAGGCTGACAAGGGACAAGGGGGTGGATGAGGTTCTGGAGGCTGCAGCGCATCTCCCCGGCATCAGGTTCAAAATTGCCGGAACGGGTCCACTCAAGGCTAACGTGATGGACTTCGTGAGCAACCACTCCAACACAGAGTACCTGGGATACGTGACAGAAGAAGAGAAAGTGGAGCTGCTTAAGAATGCAAAGGTACTGGTAGTCCCTTCAAGGGCGGAAACATTCGGGGTAGTTTTCATTGAGGCGATGGCATCCGGTACGCCCGTTATCGGATCTCACGAGACAAGGGAAATAGGCATACTGAAGGATGACTACAATGGCTGGTTCGTTGATTATGGAAGCTCCGATGCACTGATAAGCAAGATACGGGAACTTGAAGATAGGGACCTAAGCAAGTATTCTGAGAATGCGAGAAATTCCAGTCTAGAATACTCAATCCAACACACTGCCGACCAACTGGAAGAGATATATGGTGAACTGATTGAACTTAAAGGCAGGAAGTAAGTACATAGGCATCGCAATTTCTGCCATAACTATCCTCATATTTGCGCTCATATACGGGCCCAGAAACCTAATACATGCAATATATTCACTCCCATCCACATTCTACCTCTTCTTCCTCGCAGCAATATCGCTCCACGTAGCCTCATTCGTGTTCTGGGCCTTAAGGATAAAGATTCTCTCCAGGTCTAACGGTTACAGAATATCGTTCCTGAAGTCGTTCATAACAGTGATCTCCTCCCTATTCGCCGCATCCATTACGCCAGGATATGTTGGGGGGGAACCGGTGAGGATTAAAAAACTGACAGACTACGGAGAGCCTGTCGGAACGGCTACGGCAATAGCATTGGGAGAGAGGGGGTTTGACTCCATATTCTTCGTTGGAGTATTTGCATTCGTGGTTCTATCAGGTCTCGAAATTCTCACAGGGGACCTGAAAATCATTGCAGTTATAGGGTTCATCCTCCTTGTTCTCTTCCTCCTATTCATCCTTGCAAGCATGGGAGTGGTCTCCTTCATGAACAGGATAAGAGGATGGCTGGAGAGGACTGTGAAAAGGTTTGATAAGACGGGGACAAAATATGTGAACAGGCTGCCAAGGTTCTTCGAACACGTGGAAACGTATGCCTCATCTACGAAGGAGATATTCCTGAAGCATCCAGGGGCGCTTGTCCTTGGGGTGTTAACCACGTCCCTCCTCTGGCTGTCAGACTTCATGGTCCCTGCGGTCCTCATACTAGGCTTCGGCTACACCCCGGTACTGATAGATGTAATATTCATCCAGGTTCTGCTGGTCCTTATCTCACTTATTCCCGTGACCCCGGGATCGGCGGGCATAATGGAAGTTCTCATGATTGCAACCTTTTCCCCATTCTTCCCGAACGGTGGCATTGTTGCCTTTGTCCTGATATGGAGATTCATAACTTTCTACCTGAACCTTATCATCGGGTCCCTGTCACTCCACTACGTCGTGGTAAAATAAATAATAAAGTCCTCATTATCCTACGATTCGGTTGAATGAGAGTCAGCGACTGAGGAGATTTGCATTCCGCTCTCCAAAGTACTATTTAGCACTGCCTCTCGTGATTGCCCTAGTTCCGTTCTTCTATTTCTCATCCAGAAACCTGGAATTCACACTGATCTATTCCTTTTCCATAGCAAGCATAATCGCATTTGACATCCTATCACCCAGGTTGCTCAAATTCAAATTTCCACCGCAGAGAGCGATCTTTCTCAATCTTGTCACACTCTACATTGCGATAATTTTCTATTTCATCGTGGTAGTGCTTCACTACCTCAGGCCGCCTCTGGCCCTACTTGTTTCAATAACTACTATACCTTTTCTCAGGAGCATGGTATACGTCACTTTCACCAACAAGAATGCGGTTATGAACTACATCCTATCGATTTCCTTTTCCCTCTTCTTTTCTCTTTTCATATTGATATTTGATCCGAAATATTCCATTTACATCCTCCCGCTCATTCTCTCTTCCCTGGTATATGCACTAGCGTCGCACCTATTCGTCAGGCTTTCCGTCTCTAAATTTGTGAAGGAGTTCAGCACGGACCCCATCAAGATACTGAGGGAGTTCGTAAACACAGTAACATCCGACATTTCCTACAATGTCGTCCTAAAGAAATTTTTTGAAGACCTTTACACCACCCTTGCGCCAAGGGAGGTATCTCTCATAAGGATGAAATCAAGCATCCAAAGTTTCACCATGGTATTTCCGTACGTTCATCCCGGTCCCCTTGGGGATCTTGGGAGTTCCAACATAACTGCAAAACTCCAGAGAAAGCATCAGGACCAGCAGCTGCTCGTCTTTCACACTACAACAACACACGATGATAACTGTGCGGGAGACAACGAAATAGAGAAAATTTCCAACGTCCTTAACGAGAAGGGGAAGCAGTTCGTGTTCTGCTATGAGCCTTTTCTGGGGAGATATCTGACATTCCTTCCGCTGGGGGATGGAGGACTCTTCTTCCTTTCCCCTGACGACCCTAGGTTTGACGACGTAAAGCTGACCGAAGGCAGGAAGATCGTCAGGAAGGCCAGGTCCCTCGGGTTGAAGTGGGCCGTCACAATCGATCAGCACAACAACAATATGGATGAACCAAAGGAGCTTACAGATGTCTCTTACCTCCTTGGAGAAGTGGAAGAGGCAGTAAAGGGCCGCAAGAACAAGAAATCGCTTCTAGTTTCTCACAGTAAGTATGTTCCAGACTTCAAGGATCTTGGTCCAGGTGGAGTATCGTTCCTCTCTATGACGGCTGGGTCAAAGAAACTCGCAATAGTGCTTATGGATGGGAACAACATGGAGTATGAGTTTAGGAGGAAGATAGAAGATTCCCTTCCCGGATATGACAAAGTTCTCGTCTGCACGACCGATAACCACGTTGTCAACACCAACGGCCTTAACGTGAACCCGGTTGGAAGATTTGCTGACCACGAGGAAATGATCAGGATAGTGAAGAGGCTTGAACAGGAGACTTCAAACCAGGAGGAAGCAAGCATGGAGTATGTCAAGAGAGATATATGGCTAAAAGTTGCAGGAGAGAATCAGTGGGAGAAGCTCAACTCCGTAATAAGGAGCTCGGCGAACAGGGCAAAGGTACTAAGCGCTGCCTCAATTGTCTTCTCTCTAGCCCTCTCACTCATAATATTCAAAATAATAAGGATCTGATAAAGGGACAAAAGAACTAAACATTATTTTATATGTTGTACGCATCTGGGCTGAGTGGGAAGCTTAATTATAGCCGAAAAGGCAAATGTCGCCCTAAGGATCGCCACCTCACTCAGCGAGGGGAAGGTGAGCAGAGAAAAGGTCGGCTCATCAAACGTGTTACGGTTCCAGAGAGATGGAAGGGAATACACTGTTCTGTCACTAAGAGGGCACATAATTGAGCTTGATTACCCAGAGGAATTTAGCCAGTGGAAGATCGACAACCTCAAGGATCTGATCCGTGCAACTCCTGTAGAGAACGTGAAGGTGAAGGGGCTGGCCTATGCATTGAAGAAACTGGACCAGGAAAACTCTGAGATTATAGTTGCGACCGACTTCGACCGTGAAGGTGAGCTGATTGGAGTAGAAACACTCCGTCTGATGGGCAGAAGAGATGGGGTGAGGAGGGCGAGGTTCAGCGCTCTGACAAAGTACGATCTGGTTCAGTCATTTGGAAATCTAGCCGAAGTGGACTATAATCTTGCTGCATCAGCCGAGGCCAGGGGAATCATAGACTTAATGTGGGGGGCGGCCCTTACTCGGTTCTTCAGCGTGACAACAAAAAGGCTCGGAAGGGAGTTCATCTCGGTTGGAAGGGTACAGAGCCCAACCCTGACGATTCTTGTTGAGAGGGAAAACGAGATCAGGAGCTTCGTACCGGAGAAATATTACGAGCTTAATATGGTTGTAAACGGAGTCAGGTTTGCTTACGAAGGGAACCCCATAAAGAGTAGGGAGGAAGCGGAGAAACTCCTTGAAAGGCTCGGGAAAGATGGGAAGGTAGTCGTATTAGAACGTACTGAAAAGGAGAGGACGATATACAGGCCGATTCCATTCTCAACAACAGAGTTCCTGAGGGATGCAAACAGGATAGGGATATCAGTGGAAAGGGCAATGGCAATTGCTGAAACCCTTTACCAGCACGGTAAGATTTCATATCCGAGAACGGACAACACAGTTTATCCCAGGACAGTCAGCATCAAGTCAATAATAGGGGCCCTCTCAGGCTCTTACTTGATGAAGGAAATTGAACACCTGACAAGCAACAGCAGGCTCATACCTTCCAGAGGAAAGGTTGAGACAACAGATCACCCTCCAATATACCCCACCACCCCACTCAAGAAGAGCGAACTGAAAGGGGATTATTTCAAGATTTACGACCTGGTGGCGAGGAGATTCATGGCCACCGTTGCAGAAAATGCTGACATTCTTGATACAGAATATGTTGTAGAGAAGAACGGGCTAAGGTTCAAGTATACGGCTTCTAAAGCACTGCGAAGAGGATGGATGGATTACTACCCCATTGTTTACTACCAGGAAAAGATTGATCCAGGGTTTAAAGTGGGGGACCAGCCCAATTTTTCTGACTCGAAGATAGACGAGAAGAACACCAACCCCCCTCCGAGATTTTCGCAGGGGTCCCTCATAGAGAAGATGGAAAAGGAGCTGCTGGGGACGAAAAGCACCAGACATGAGATAATACAGAAGTTGTACGACCGGGGATTTATAGAGGGGAATCCGATCAGAGTGAAGCCACTAGGAATGGCAATGGGAGAGTCGCTCATACTGAATTCTGAAGCGGTTGCGAGACCTGAAATGACTGCGAAACTGGAACAGGAGATGGACCAGATTGCAAGTGGATCTAAAAAGAAGCAGGAGGTCGTTGAAGACAGTAGAATGATCCTTACGACACTCCTGGATGATTTAATCAACAAGGCAGACAAGATAAACGAAAAGTTTTACGAAACACTGCGTCTGGAAAAGGTTGTTGGGAAATGCCCCAAGTGCGGGGCCGACCTGATAATAGACTACAGGAATGACTCAAGGTTCATAAAGTGCTCTGGGCCATCAAATGATTTCTTCCAGTATCTTCCAAGAACAGGGAAAATAGAGGTTACAGATGAGAAGTGTCCGGTGTGTGGACTCTTTCTCATAAAGGTGATAAGGAAGGGGGAGAGACCCGAAATGAGGTGTGTTGACAGCAAGTGTGCGTACAACACGAGCAGAGAGACATTCGGGGAGTGCCCATCTGACGGCGGAAACCTCGTTCTCAGGAGGAGCAGGAACTTCACGCGCTTCATCGGCTGTTCGAATTACCCAAATTGCAAGGTGACCCTTTCAATCCCCCAGAAAGCGGACCTGATCCCCACAAGCAAGAAATGTGAAGTCGATGGATTCCCTATCGCGATATTCAAGTTCGGTAAGGAACAGGTTGAACAGTGTTTGAATCCAAAATGCAAAAGCAGATCATCCAAAAGGTGAATTTTAGAGCCTAAAGTTATACGGCATCAGCGTCTTGAACTGAATGGTTGTCAGTCAACGAAGATATTTTTGGGCACATGTTGTCATATTTTCTTTTCAGCGCATCAGCCAAATCCCATAAAACGCTCGATCAAGTTAGCATAAGAAAGACAGAAAAATATATATATAAAGTATGACATATTGATGCCATATAACAGACATCTGTCATACGGTGAAAAAAATGTTCCTTAAAAGAATTGAAATGGAGAATTTCAAGTCATTTGGAAGAAAGACAGTGGTGGATTTCAGATCAGGTTATACATCCGTCACTGGCCCTAACGCGTCAGGTAAGAGCAACATAGGGGACGCATTGCTTTTCGTTCTTGGGACCAAGAGCAACAAGTCTCTCAGGGCGCAGAAGCTTACCGACCTCATTCACAGAAATCAATCAGGGAAGCCATCACCGTACCTGAAGGCCAGTGTCACGTTTGACAACAAGGACAGGCTTGTACCACTCGATGCAAACGAAGTCACATTTACAAGAATGGTCAAACTCTCAGAGAACAATGATCAGGACTATTCCTCCTATTACTATATCAACGAAGACAGAGCAAGACTCCAGGATTTCGAATATCTGCTCGAGAAGGTAAAGATATTCGCGGACGGTTACAATTTTGTCAGGCAGGGGGATATTACCGGGATAGTTGAGATGACACCCCTTGAGAGAAGAGGGATACTGGAAGAGGTCGGTGGAATCTCAGTATACAACACAGAGATAGAGAAGGCAAACAACGAGAAGGAGAAGACAAGGGAGAATATGGTCACTGTCCAGGCCCTTGTTGCGGAATTATCAGGCAGGGTTGAACTACTGACGAAAGAGAAGGAACAGGCAGAGGCATATCTTTCGAAGAAGGGGGAAATTGAGCGAGACGAATCAATCATACTATTCAGGAAAAAGAGCGATACTGAGAGCGAAATCACCACAATAAAGGAACAGATCGAGAAGATCAACTCTGAAATAAATGCAACAGACGAGAAGGTGAAGGAACTGGTGGCAAAGGGGGACGAACTCGACAAGAGGATATCGTCACTGCAAGAGAGTAACAAAGAACTGGAAGAATTCCAGAGGATAAAGGCTGACCTCGACTCCAGCAAGATAAACTACGCAAAGGTAAATATGGAGCACGAGAACCTTCTTGGAACAATCTCTCAGATAAAGAAGGAGATATCGGACCTCACATCAAGGAAGAAAAAACTGGAAAATGAGGTTAAACAGAATGAGACAAAGGTGAAGTCTCTAGAAGAGGATCTGAAATCCAAGAATGACGAGCTCAAGGAACTTGAACTCAACATTCAAGACCTGGAAAATAAATCTGCCACCTCCGTCGATAAATTTGAAGACCTGGCAAAGACGATAAATGAAATCAACAGACAGAAAGAAGATACCCTCAACGAGCTAGCAAAACACAAATCAAATCTCTCCTCAATACAGGCCAGAAACACTGGGATAATGGAGGAGATGTCAAAAGTTGAGGAGGAGCTGGCAACCCTGGAATTCTCAATAAAGGACGCAGACTGGAGGTCCAAAAACCTCAAGAAAACATCACCGCAGGGGGAGGATTTCAACAAACTATACCTCGAAACAAAGAAGAGGATAGATCAACTGAGAAAGGACGAGGAGGATATAACCACTCAGATTGAAAAGGCAGAAAGCGAGGTGGGTAAGGTTCAGGGAGTCAAACTTTCAGGCGTATGGGAGAGCATAAATTTCATCAATACTGAGTCAGCAAACGGCAATCTGAAGGGGATAAGAGGAACTGTCGATTCGCTTATATCTTATTCGCCGGAGAATGAGAAAGCAGTAAGAGCAGCAGCTGGGAACAGGCTCTTCAGCATAGTCGTTGAAAAGGACGAGGATGCCCAGGCTGCTATCGAGTCCCTGAAGAGGAAAGGGAAGGGCAGGCTCACTTTCCTACCACTGAACAAGATCATACCACTTAGGCCAAGGGGGAAGGCAGTGATGCTAGCGCAGGACAAGTCTACTCTCGGATTCCTGTCTGAGAAGGTCACTGCAGAGGACTCCCTAAAAGACATAATCAGTTACGTATTTTCAGATACCCTCCTGGTAAGGGATATGAAGGTAGCAAGGGAGGTCATGGGAGGGGTCAGAATTGTCACTCTCGATGGAGACCTCATAGACCCAAGCAACGCGATGACAGGAGGGACCCTGCCGAAGAGGGAAATTGCAAAGGACCTAGACGGACTAACAGCGAAGCTCTCATCTTTGAAAGGGAGGAGGGTGGAGATAAGGAACGAACTCGGTCTACTCGAAAACGAACTGAGGGGCTTAGCGGAGAAGATAAACAAGGCACATCTAGAGGTTGGGAAGAGCGAAGGGGAATACAATCAGATGGTGAGCAGGAAAAAGGAGCTGGAGGAACAGTTGAGGAAGAAGAAGGCGTACCTCGATGAAAGGAAAAAGCTTCTTGAAATTGGGCACAACGATGAGATGGCAGAAAACGCTGCCATAGAACAGATAAACTCCGAACTAGAGTCTATAAACGCGAAGATAGAGAAGATAAATGCAGAGAAGGACAAGGCGATGGACAAGAAGACTAGGGAGGAGATAAGGGCGATGAAACAGAGGCTGGGAGAACTGAAGAATGAAGTCGAGGAGCGTGTGACGAACCTGAACAACCAGAAGATGACCCTTAGCGGCCTTAAGGCAAATCTCGATTCTGTTGAGGAATCGATTGAGCTGAAGCAGGACGAGCTTTCCAACGGTAAGAAGACTTCAGACGAAATGGAGGCTTCCATGCAGAAGATCAAGGGGGAACTGGATGCCCTGACGTCCCTGTACCAGTCAAAGGAAGGAAAACTGAAAAAGAGGGGGGAAGAAATAGAGAAAATCACAAATGAGAGATTCAAGGTTCGGTCAGAGATAGACTCCAAGACGACAATAAAGAAGACTAAGATGGACTTCCTGCTCTCGCTACAAGCCAAGATGGAGGATGCTACCCAGAGGATATCTGAACTGAGCAAGGAGATAGAGGAGAAGAAGTACGAAATTATAGAGGACCACAGGTCAGTTGAGGAGATAAAGAAGGAGATTAACATCCTGGAGAACCAGCTCCGCGAAATGGAGCCGATCAACCTAAAGAGCATTAACGATTACGCCGAAGAGAAGGGAAGACTTGACGAACTGCTTGGCAAGAAGTTAAGGCTTGAGGAAGAGATGAGCAGGCTTGGAGAACTTGAAAGCAAACTGGAGGAGCAGAAGAAGGTGGTATTCCTTGAGGTCTTTGAAGCGGTGAACAAGAACTTCATAGGCATTTATAAGGAACTCACAAACGGAGGGGAAGGATATCTTATGCTGGAAAATGTCACTAACCCGTTCCAGGGAGGGCTTGTAATAAAGGCATCTTCCAAGGGGAAGAAGGTGGATAACCTGGCATCACTGAGTGGCGGCGAAAAGAGCATTGCAGCCCTTTCATTCATCATAGCAATACAGAACTACGATCCTTCTCCAATCTACTTTATGGACGAAGTGGACATGTTCCTTGACGGAGTCAATGCCGAGAATGTCGGCAGATTGTTCAGGAGGAATTCTGAGAGCGCTCAGATCATAGCTGTAACACTCAGGAAAGCGACAATGAAATACGCACATCAGATAATAGGAGTTACATTCCAGGACAAGAATAGCACTGTCTTTACGAAGGAGCTGGAACCTGAGGAGGCGGTGGCAACATGACATCAGAGCTGTTCTCTGAGATCCTGAACAAGAACAAGGATCAGGCGGTCATTGAGAAGATCATGCAGGAGGAGATATCGCCGGAGATCGAGAACAAGAGGGGGGAGATAATCCTGAAGGTTCTTGAGGTTGTAGATAAGTATGGCCTCGACCCCTGGAACATCGATCTTGATAAATTCACAACTGTTTTCCTGAGCGAGGTAAACAAGTACTTCAGGGACTTCCCTGTGGCTGGTAAAATAGTATATTTCGCCTGGATCAATATAAGGAACAAGAGCGAACTGATGCTTCCTCAGCCTGAAGAGCCAGAGGAGATATTTGAAGATTCAGTGGACGTAGGTGGGGAGGAGCTTCCAGTGCCGGAAATATCTCTTGGATACCTGCCCGTCGAGAAGAGGAACGTTACAATAGAGGACATAGTGGATGCGATAAAGAATACTCCGATAAGCTTCCTTACAAACACAGTAAGGAAGGCAAAGAAGATAATATTCCAGGAGACAGCACACCCAGAGGACTTCCAGGTAATCATAGGCGAGGTCTGGAACAGGATGCTCCACTCAAAGAAGGATCATTTCACCATGGAATCTATTTCCAAAGGCTCTACAGATGACCTGATTGACGTGTTCCAGTCCTCCCTGTTCCTCTCATACTTTGGCCGGATCGAACTGAACCAGGAGGTACCCTTCGGCAACATATGGATAAAGATGTTGAAGAAGGACAGCAGTACGACACCTGTCCCGGAAGTGAAACTAGAAACAGACGACTTCGTAGTATAACTGCTCCAGATAGTCTCCTTAGAATTTCGACTTGTTCTGGAAAGTTAGTCTTGTGACCTTAAATATCCAGTACCTGAACTCAGGCAGAGGGAGGGTGAAATCAGCTCTGGGTGAGAATCTTTTCCATGGAGTATGCGTCAGATCCGTCGTTGTAATATGAAGGGAGCAAACTTGCGATAGAGTATCCGTGATTTTTGTAGAATGCGATTGCTTCAAGATTGTCTGTCCTCACCTCGAGCTTGATCCTGTTTATCTTAACCTTCTGAGCTTCCTGTTCGAAGAGCGTTATCAATCCAGTTCCGATGCCGTTTCTTCTGAAAGGCTTATCGACTGCGAGCATCAGTATCCTTGCCTCCTTCTCCCCTGATATTCCTCCGCAGATGAAACCTGCAACCGTCTGGTCGGACATTCCAAGTATGAAGGCAGAAGGCCACGACTTCTGTATGTCTAGAAATACGAAGTCGTTGTACCGTTCCGTCAGGTTCCTCTTTGTAATCTCTATTACATCGTCGAGCTGAGATTGCTTGAACAGTCTGAACTGGACAAACATTGTCTTCTTCAGAAGGTGTTTATCTCCCCCGCTACGAGCATCTTGGTTATCCTGTTCAGGTTTGCCAGCCAGTCGTCTGCGATGTTAGTGAAATCCTTGGTATACTTCTTTGCTACCTGCTCTGTTGTTCCCACTATCTGGAGGTTGGCAACGTGCGGATCGTCAATCGGTCTTCCTATCTGTGAAACGATCCTTACGTGGATCTCAGGTACGTCCCCACCTGATTCTTTTATGCACTGCTCCGCTATCTTCATTGCTGCCAGATTGTACAGCTTGCCGACGTGGGTGACCGGATTCTTGCCAGCCGCCGCTTCCATGCTCATCGGCCTGTAAGGTGTGATAAGGCCAGTGACTCTGTTCCCCCTCCCGACCGACCCGTCATCTCCGTTCTCCATAGAAAGTCCCGTGACTGTGAGGTAATACAACTTTTCCTTTGGATTGTCCGCGGTGTTGATTGCCACTTTTATTTCGCGCTTTGCTTCCTTCTGTACGTACTTCTCGACCATCTCCCTTGCCTTCTCTTTCTTGTCCACGTAGTCTTCCCCGTCCTTGAGGTATTTTCCTACCATTGCAGCGGCGATTGTGAGGTTTATCGTATCCTTCTTCCTGAACCCCATCACTTTGACGTCATAACCGAGTGCTGGGATGGTCTTCTTCAGGTCAGAGTTAACGAAGTTCTCTGCCCTCATCACTGCCTTTTCAACCTCGGAGAATGGAGCAAATCCTACACCAAAAGAGGTATCGTTGGACAGGAGCTTTGTTGTGTCATAGAGTGACCTGAGGTCAATCGAGCCGTGGCCGATCCTGCAGTCGATCATGACATCGCTTTCGATATTTAGCGTGTCAAACCTGTTCCTCAGATAGTCTGAAGCTGCCTTGATCGCGATGCTTCTATACGGTATCCTCTTCCCGTTTACTGTAGTTGTCGCTCTCCCGGAAAGAAGTATGTATACAGGTTCAAGAATAATGCCTCCATTGAATTCCGGCTGAGACTGCCCACCAACAACTTCCACCTGGTCTGTGTTGTGATGCAGTATTCGACCATAATTCTCTATGTAGTACTTTGACAGAGATCTGCTCACTGCCTCTGCTATTCCATCAGATACAGAATCTGGATGGCCGATTCCCTTTCGTTCAACTATCTCGACCTCCCTATCCTCAACTCTAGCCTGAGGCAGAGATTCGACTATTATGTTCCTTTGCATTAGGATTCCTCCATATTCACTAAAATTTCCTCTATAAATAAAATGTTTGTTGTTCTAACTGCATAAAAACACAGGCAACGTTCCAAAAAATAGTTTAATAGATTCCAAGGATTCGGTTATCGTGAAGAGGGGAGAGATGAGGAACGCTATAATATCAGTTTCATCAAAAGAAGGGTTAGAGAAAGCAGGAAAATTCCTGATTCAGAACGACTTCAACATTTTCGGAACATCCGGGACAAGAATGTACCTGGAAAGGAATGGAATTAGGTGCGGAAGCGTGGATGAATTAACTGGAAATCCAGAAATTCTGGGTGGACGGGTTAAGACGCTTTCTGCCGCACTTTCGGCAGGCATACTTGCGGAGGACAGGGACGACGAGGAGCTGAAGAGATACGGGTACATCCCGATAGACCTTGTGTACGTTGAGCTTTACGACTTCATTGGCTCCTTCAGGAAGAAGATAGGTGACTTGGTTGAATTTATAGACATTGGTGGAGTGACGATGCTAAGGGCAGCTGCCAAAAACTTCAGCAGGGTGATAACAGTACCCGGAGGGGAGGCCATGGAATGGGTGATGTCTGAAATGAAGGAAGGGGAAATACCTCTTGTTCTAAGGAAAAAGTTGGCGGCAGATACCTTCAGACTCACGTCCCTCTACGATTATGCCATATCCGAATGGATGGGGGCTGACGGGAAAAACTTCACTACAGGAGGGATTGAAACAACGAAGTTAAGATATGGTGAGAACCCCCATCAGGCAGCCCGTTCATATGCTCTTTATCCTCCCTTTTATGAAGTCATTAAGGTAGGGAAGGAAGTGAGTTTCAACAACATCATAGACGCATGGACCGCCTGGGAACTTTCTTTCAGGATCGGGCGAGGTTCAAGTACAGTCGTAAAGCATGCATCTCCTTGTGGGGCTGCGGTTGGTGAAAATTCGATGGAGAAGGCATATTCGTCTGATCCAATCTCCGCATATGGTGGTATTCTGGCCCACAACGGAGTGGTCAACAAGGGACATGCATCCTTCCTCAAGGACAAGTTTCTTGAGTTAATAATAGCAAGAGATTTTGAAGAAGACGCAATTGAACTGCTGGACAAGAAGAAGAACATTAGGCTCCTAAGAGGAAAGGATGATGTGTATTCAGTGCCTGACATAAGGAGTGCTGGAAACGTCCTCCTTGTGCAGGAATGGAACAAGAAATCCAACCTGAAATTCGAGGTGAAGAGCGGAAAGGCTACAGAAAGAACAATCAGCGATGTCAACTTCGGATGGGAGGTTGTCAAATCTATAAAGAGCAACGCAATTGCAATAGTTCAGGACGGCTGGCTTCTCGCATCTTGCGGCGGACAGCCGAACAGGGTGGATGCCGTCAAGATAGCGCTGAACAGGGCAGAGGAGTTGAAGAGGATCGATGAAAATAGCCTGCTCGTTTCTGATGGTTTTTTTCCGTTCGCAGATTCGATTGAACTGATTGAGAGCAGGGGAATAAGGAATATAGCAGCACCATTGGGTTCAATAAGGGACCACGACGTCCTAGATTATGCAGAGATAAAGGGGCTCACGTTCATAGAGATAAAGGAGAGGGCGTTCAGGCACTAATTTCAAGGAACGTAGCGATATATGCCTGTCTTTATCTCCATTATTTCGCCGTCATTCATCAGGTTCCTTATCTCTTCCTCCAGCTCCTCCCTAGGTATGCGACCTCCTAGCTTGTCAACAAGTTCGTTGAACGATATCTCCCTGTAACTCTTTATTTCCTTCAGGATGTTTTCCCTGTTCCCACTGTTCACATTCCTTAGAAAAACTTCTATCTGATCCGAAAATTTTTCCACGTCTATAGAACCCTTGAGACTGAAACGCGTGTAAACCCCAAGCCCGTTTCTTTGAGAGTTCAGAAGGGCTATTAGTTCTTCCTTGTCTCTCGTCCCAGAAGATATTGCCCTTGAAATCTTCTTCACCCTTTCGCTCATGAACTGTACCGACTTTGATTCCAGGTACTTGCGCTCTAGTTCGGATATCTTTGAAATGCTCTCAAGGTAGAACCTCTTTGAAATCTGCCCCTGAGAGTTGGATACGGAAACCTTCCCTATCACTAATAAATCGTCATTCTCCTTCAGTTCATCGAGAGCCTCGAGGCTTTCTGAATAGTAAGAACCAACGTAAAGCGTCACTTCGTTGAATGAGTCCTTGACTCTTAGTGTTGGCCTCTCATCCTCGTCTGACTTCCCTGCAAATTTACCAGAAATCAGAAATCTGCTGACGAGCAGACCCAGTTCAGAAAGGCCGAATGACGTGCCGTCTTCCCCTTCCTCCTTGTACATCTCGTCGATCCCGAGCAGCTCGGGGGTTGTGATCCTCACCGCAGGCTCCCGTGCTTTCATCTTAACGCCTCTATAGCCTTTTGGTATCCTTCACCTATCTTGCTCTCGTCCATCACAGCGACCTCCTCGAATTCCATGTACGTGCCAGATGAACCCCTGAAACCGTACACCTTGAACTGCACAGGTTTCATCATCAGCTTCCCCTTTATTTCCTCTAGAAGTTCGGATTCCCTGCCATTTTCTATTGATTTCTTTATCATGTCCCTCCCTCCTTCCACGTATCTTTCAAGGACCTTCTGGTATCCATAAACAAGCGGAGAAGCGTAACCGTCATCAAGCAACATCGACAATCTCAGTATCTTTTCCACAGGCGCGTCTGGATGGTTGCTGCACTTACCCTCCTTCACGACCTTTTGACAGACAGAACAAACACTTACCAGTATGTTCTTGTCAAATATCTTCAGTATTATTCCATCTCCCTCGACGCTTCCGCTTTGAGAGTTTGAGAGCTGTTCCAGTGTCCCGAATTTGCCACTTTCCTGGGAGATAACGTTTATCTTCGTACCCTTCCCTATTTGAAGGTAGAGTTTCTCCTTGAATTGCTTCACCGAGGCTCCCCTAATCTCCACCTGTCCATCTGTAAGTGGAGTCCCCCAGCTCTGGACTGAAATGTTTCCGGACGAATCTTCAAGCACCCCAGAATAAAGAGTTACCAAGTCCCTCCCGACCTTATCCCTGCTGCCTGTTGACCTGAGCGCCCCCTTTATGGTTACATCGTACATATCAGGTTTGAGGTCCTTAATCAATAGTGTCTCGCCAATTACGCTCTTGAGGTTCGATTTTTCCAGGACGTTCATCTCCATCTTTGAGAATATTGTTAGGTAAGGACGATCGTTGTAATTGCTGACTGAGGCGTTGATCAGCAGTATCAAGTCCCCCTTCCCTATCCTGCTGGTACCTTCAGGAAATTCTGTGAAAGGGAGCCTTCCCGTCCTATCTTCGAGCGACCCTACGCACCTGATTCTTCTGTTCCCGTCTTTCTCATATTCTATGCATCGGACGGAGCTCACACTTCCCAATATATTTCCGTGGTATCCGTCTTTTATTTCCTTGATAGGTGGAGCCTGGAAGAAGATATTCATGTCACCAGAGTATTTCCTCAAAAGCTCTAGAGCAAGCTTCAGAGGAGCCTCATCCTTTGAGGCAATTCTCTTCTTGAATTCCGTGACGGCCTCCTCGTTGTTCTGGACAGCCTCACTGAACCTCTTTAAATATTGATCTATAAAATCGTTTCCGGGCAAGACGTTTCTACCTCTTTTCATCAATGTTTTCTGGCAAAAAAGCTTATCCCATTTGCCTTCTTTGTGACTATTGTCGTTTCATAGTAGTTTGGCCTAGTAACTATCTGATATGAAGACAGGAATTCATTTGGATACAGCAGGAACTTTTCCTCTCCTTTCTTCACCCCAAGTCTACCCATAACCTTCCTGGGGTTGTCGATAACTGCAGACAGTACCTGTTCTGGACTGAGCCTGTTAGTTTTCCTCTGGTAGCGATATAGAAATTCCACTTCTTCCATCACAGACGGTTCTGTTATGAATGCGTTGTCAGTACCAACAAGGACAGTCAGTCCGATCTTGAAGAATCTCGAATAATCCGGCCTCTTTCCGTGGAAAAAATTTGATCTCGGAGTTATGGATACAGGTATGTCTCTCTTCCTCAGTTCCTCTAGGTCGCTGTCCGTAGCCTCAATACAATGTACAGTGAAATCAGGATTAAGTGTTATCAGTCTTGAAATATCTTCCCTCTTGTCCTCGCTAAAATGAATTGCGAATATCCGCTTCTTTCTGTGTGCAGCCTTTGCCAGTCTGTTCAGCCAGCTGAATTCATAGTCTGATAGGGCGCTCATCCCAAATCCGGCCGATTTTTCAAGAAGCGCATCAATTTCATCCGGCGAATTTGGTCTGGTAAGGAAATAACCGTTTATGCCACCGAACTTAGGAACCAAGTCAAGTCCCCTCATTCCTGATTCTCTGAAATCAAAGAAAGCTTCAGTTCCCTTGACCTTCATGAAATCTATTGATTTCTTGAAATATTTCCTAATCTCGGTTCGCGATGCTTCGGTGAGAGCTCTTATCTTTAGTCCATTTGGACCTACGATCTGTTCTATACTTCCCTCAGGTTCAGTACTGATAAAGGAGTCGCCCAGATGTGTGTGGAAGTTAATTGGAGCCCTGATGAGAGTCCCCTCCAAATCTGCCTTTGGAGTCCCTTCTAGGAACTGTTCCTTAAGCAGGCTAAAAGTACCACTCTTCATTTTACCTTCGCTATAGATCTCTCCCCTTACAACTAGGTCCCTCACGAATTACGATAGCTGCAACGGTTAAATATTTTTAACCATTGAAGATGACAATCAGTGGAATTATTCAAAGAATTGAGCGGATTCAGGATGTCCTCTGTTAGGGAAGATATGATCCACGTACTGGGGTCGGCATTCAATGAGAATCTGCCGGAGACAAAGGTATTCGAATACTTAAGAAGGGGAGTCAGCCCTGAACCCATGGGGAGATTGGTTGTCATAGGATTCGGCAAGGCGTCACAGGGGATGTACGAAGGTGTGAAGCGCTTCTTTGGGAATAGAATCTCTAACTCGGCGATAATCGCACCTGTGGAGGCATACCGGGATTTCGAGCCCCCTCTGCTGCCTGGAAATCATCCACTTCCATCAAGAGAGTCCATAGAGAGCTCAAGAATAGTGATGGACTTGCTCACCGGGCTGAAGGAGGAAGACCTCGTGATAGTCCTTATCTCAGGCGGAGGTTCGTCTCTATTCGAAGTACTGAAGGATGGAGTTGACCTGAGCAGCTACAACAGGGTAATTGAATGCATGATGCGAAACGGGGCTTCAATATCGGAGGTAAATGCTATAAGATACCTGTTCTCAGAAGTCAAGGGAGGAGGTCTTTTGCGCTACACTTATCCAGCAAATGTCCTGGGGCTTGTAATCTCTGACGTGCCAGGGGATTCCATTTGGACTATAGCTTCGGGGCCAACATCCAACCCTCCAGATCAGAGTTTCGTGGAAAAAGTATCCATGAAGTTCGGGGGTTTGTGCAGCATTCCCCTCCCTCAGTATCCCATTGAATACCCGAAGTCGAGAAGCCGCAACGAGATCGTCCTAAGGAATTCGGATTTTGTGTCCTCAATATGCAGAGGTCTGGTCAAGAAAGGGTACAGGGTACACGATGTCGGGTCCGGAATTGTTGGGTATACAAGCACAGTTGCAAAACTCTTTGTAGACAAGATGAGGGAGGATTACAATGAGAACAGGTCTCCAATTTTTGTGGTTGGAGGGGGAGAGAGCTCAACAGAGGTCAAGGGAAATGGAACAGGCGGGAGGAATCTTGAAACATCCATGAAGGTCCTCTTGCTGATGGAGGATGAAGAGATATTTGCATTCGGGAGCATTGGTACGGACGGAATTGATGGTTCAAGCAAGGCGATGGGAGCCATAGTGGACAATTCCTCACTCAAGATACTGAAAAGAGAATACATAAGGGAAAGTTTATCCAGGAGCGAAAGCCTGAAACCACTCAAGGAGAGCCGGGACGCCCTATTTACCGGATTTACAGGTACTAATGTTGCAGATATATTCATCGGCTACTATGCAGGCATCGGGAAAGGGGCACAGATCACTGATCCTTACTGAACCTTGATATCCCGCCGACGACCGTTTCAACCGTCTGGATTGTCCTGAGATCATCCGTTCTGAATGGGTCTTTGTCAACTATGACAAAATCTGCAAACTTCCCTGCTTCTATGGAACCAACTTCTTCGTTCATGATGAGCCCTGCAGAACCCTCGGTGTAAAGCCACAAAGCTGTTGATAAGCTCACCCTCTCATCTTCTGAATACCTGAGGATCTCTCTCCCCTCCCGCTCACCTCTGTTTACTGCAGCATCCAGACTGTACCATGGGTCTGGAGGTTCTACAGGAGAATCAGTTGATATCCCCATGTTCACCCCGGTATCGTACAGGGATGCAAGGGGATAGGAGTGTCTGCTCCTCTTCTCCCCCAGCCTCTTGACGGCCCACCAATCCTCAATAACGAATGCTGGCTGTACGGAGACCCCAATCTTCAGTTCCCTCAGCTTCCTCATATGGTCCTCCCTCAGTACGGTGCAGTGCTCTATCCTGGGGTCAATGAGTCTGTCCCGTCCAAATGAAGAAACAGCATCGATCACAGAATCTATCCCCCTGTCTCCGATGGCGTGGATCGCAAACTGAACCTTCCTGCCTTCATTTCTCCTGAAGATTTCAATAAGCTTGGATTTGTCAAGGAAAAGCATACCTCTGTTATCCTTGTCGTCTTCGTAAGGTTCCCTCAGTGCAGCTGTTTCTGCCCCTAGTGCGCCATCTGCGAACAGTTTTATCCCATTGATCCTGAGGTAAGGGTTATGACCTACCCTTTCCCTCAGTTCCTCGATTTTGTCTGCAGCACTATCCCTTAGGTAAATGCTCACCCTCAACCCAAGTCCTCGCAATTTCTTGGACAAAAAGTCAATTGATTCTGGAGAGCATGATACAAAACCAACAGAGGTCACGCCCAGTGAGAGGAGGTGCTTTGCTGCCTTTTCAAGATTGCCTACCTCGCTCCCTGCCATGCTGTGAGATATCTCTTTGAAGAATGCGGCTGCTTCCTCCTTTACAACTCCGCTAAAATCCCCATCGACGTTGCGTGGAAGTACCTGGCTTGAGAATGATCTAGAATCAAGGAATTCCAGCATCTTGGAATTCACAACACCTGCGTGTTCGCAGAATCTTTCCAGGAAGACCGGTACGTCCTTCACAATCTCATCTATGTCATACTTGGTCGGCCATCTGCCCTCAGAAAACGATTCCTGATCCCATCCCATCCCAATCAGGACGGGTGCATCTGGATTCCTGTCCCTGTACTTCTTCAGCCGTTCCTTCATCTCCCCGATGGATCGCGTCCCTTTGAGATCCAGATAACTCAGGAAATTTCCAAGATCGTCTAGATGGAGGTGCGAATCAACGAAGCCTGGGAGTATCACCCTCCCGTCCAGGTTGATTACTGAGGTTGCACTCTTGCCAAATAGCTCCATAGCCTCTTCAGAATTTCCGCAGAACTCTATCCTATCATCTTTAATTACCAACGATTCGCACGTAGTTCTATTCAAGAAATTGAGGTAGACTTTCCCGTTGTAGTAAATCCTAATGATTCCTCTTCCCCCCATTATCTCTTATCCATTCCATACAAAAATGATTTCCGCTCAACATTGCAGAATCAATGGTGCTACAAAATGTTATTTTCTCTCTTCCTATTCTAGATTCAAATGAACAAAGAAGGGATCGTCCTTTCATGGAGCGGAGGGAAGGACAGTGCATTTGCACTATACACCCTCCATGGGATGAAGGAATATGACATCAGGTATCTGCTGACAACTGTAACCAAGGATTATGGAAGGATCAGCATGCACGGTGTCAGGCAGGAGCTTTTGTTGGAACAGGCGAGAAGAGCCTCCGTAGAATCTGATATAGCCTATATCTCCAGGGTGGCAAACAACACGGACTATGAAAGTGTAATGAACAGCAAGATTGAGAAATATGTTCGAGAGGGTATCCACAGTATAGCTTTTGGAGACCTGTTCCTCCAGGACATCAGGGATTACAGAGAGAAGAAAATGTCAGGCACGGGAATGAAGTGTGTGTTCCCCCTGTGGGGGAAGGATACTGCAAAACTCGCGGAAGAAGTCATCAGGAAGGGGTTCAAAGCTATAATATGCACTGTCGACCCTAGAAAACTTGACAAGGAATTTGCAGGAAAAGAGTTTGACGAAGATTTCCTTTCGTCTCTCCCGGAAGGAGTTGATCCCTGCGGAGAAAATGGTGAATTCCATAGCTTCGTTTACGATGGGCCGATATATGAGTCTCCAATTAAGGTTAAAAGGGGAGAAACGGTACTCCGGGACGGGTTCTACTTCAAGGATATCGTACCTGATTTTTGAAACGTTAAGTAATCAGTCGTTCAAAATTTCACCACATATGTGTGGTCTGTCTTAAAAGAAAGGAATGAGGTTAGTTGGCAATGAAAGAAGGGGCTGAAAGCCGATAGGCGATTACTAAATTATAAGGAACTTATTAAAGAGGGAACTTTAGAGGTTGATCCAAGAGCTTTCATTGGCTATATAAGTGAATAAAGGTCTTTCCATTGATGCACCCTCCAGCACAGGATTCGAGCAGATTTACAATGGGCCTGACTCCCCCCTAAAAATTAAGTTTATGGCGAAGGTGAATGGCGAAATGATCACATAAGGGAAAGGGTCTCGGGTTATTAGGTCTTAAAATGCAAGAACTATCAAGATGACGGTAGGAACGGTAATGGCCTTAAAGATCAGTTCTTTGCAAAGAGAGGTCTATGCAGCTTCCACTACTCATTCAAAATGGATCATCTCCGCATTCTGCTCCATTGTATCATCAAATCTTCCTTTCTGAAAGGCAGTAAAGAAACGTAATATAACTCAAAGGCGTTACCATCACCATGAGAAAAATTCTTATGATCCCAGGGCCGATAGAGTATGAAAACAACGTATTGAGTGCTATGGCAAACCCCACAATCTCTCACTCATCAAAGGAGTTCATGTCTACATACAGGGAGGCTCTCCAGAAGACAGCAACAATTTTCGGAGCAGATGCAAGCAAGGACCTCCCGTTCATTATATCCGGGTCCGGGACGTTAGGGATGGAGGCTTCTGTTGTCAATTTCATAGGAAGGGAGTCAAAAGTTCTGGTAGTAAACACCGGTTACTTCGGCGATAGATTTGTGGACCTGTTCTCAAGGTTCACAGAAAAGATAGAGCAGATTAACCCTCCCATCGGAGAGGCTGTAGAACCTGCCCAAGTGAAAGAGAAACTTGATACTAACGAATTTGACCTGATGACGGTAACTCACGTCGATACCAGTACAGGTGTCAAAAACAACATCAAGAAGATTGCAGAGATATCAAGGAACTCGGAGACGTTATTAGTAGTGGATGGAGTATGTTCAGTTGGTGCGGAGGAACTGGATATGAGATGGGGGGTTGATGTTGCATTCACAGCATCTCAGAAGGCACTTGGAGCGCCTCCAGGACTGGCAGTAGGAGTTATGGGCATAAGGGGCCTGGAGAGGATGCACAAGATGAAACCACTGACATTTTTCTCAGATCTTAGAAAGTGGGAGGCAGTATCCAGAGGAATACTCGATTCCAAAGGCGGGTATTTCGGGACTCCAAACGTAAATCTCATAACTGCGCTAAATGTAAGCTTAAATAACATAATGGCAGAAGGCCTGGATGCAAGAATAAAGAGGCATGAGTTAATGGCATCCTCAATCAGGGCTGGCCTTGCCGAGATGGGGCTGGAGATCATTTCAAAGAGGTCCTACGCCAACACTGTTTCCGCTGTTTATCTTCCCGGAGGCATTGATTCTCAGAAATTCCTCTCAAGCTCGGAGAGGAATGGGGTAGTGTTCGCTTCAGGCCTGATAAGGGATATTGCAAGCAGATATTTCAGAATCGGTCACATGGGAAGCATCGGTCCATCAGAGGTTATGATAACAGTGGGTGCCATAGAAAGGGCACTTAAAGAGAACGGCTATGGGGTAAGGCCAGGATCAGGGCTATCTGCAGCACAGGAAATTCTGTTTAGATCGGGATGAAAAGCGCTACTGAACGGAAGTTGATGTGGCAGCCTCCCCCTGATGCTTGCTATCCTGAAATGAGGCCTGAAAGACATCATAAATAAAAAGAAAGAAATTGAAGAGTTTGGCAAAATAGACTTTGCCGCACAAATTCACTGGCGCTTCTGTATGAGGTTAGACACAACTGCATGACCATGGGTCCAGGCGGGAATATGGCCAAGAGCATTTGTTAGCCCAGCAATGTTACCCACGTGGGCTGCGGCGACAGCTGTTCCGGCCACTCCGGCAGCTATAGCAAGTCCCTTTGCTACACCTAGTCCTGTTAATACCATAATGTTCTATCTCCAGATCAGTTTAAGGGTTATGGTACAATCGTCAAATAATTTGAAAATTGCACCAGGTTAGAAATATACTGGAATACCAGGTTATATCAAATTACGATTCACAATTTGGAAGATAGATGATGTGAATCAATCCACATGCTTCCTGCAAAAATCATTTATTCATTTTTTTCAATTCTCATCTTCCGAAGAAAGTATAAGTAGTAGGGGAGGAGTACGAGATGAGAAGCATGAGGGAGGGGAATCTAGACAAGGAGTACATGACTGGAAGGAGGGATCAATTTGATCTGGACCTCACAACATTCTGGGAAAGCGTGAAAGAGACAAAGTCAAGGGAAGAGTTGATAAAGACATTCAGGGACAAAATGTCAATGATAATATCTCGTTTAGCATTTGAACGAGCAAAAAATTTGCAGATGGAGATTGAGCTTATAGAGCAATATTATCACAGCGATTAAGTGGACGACTCCTTCAGTATAGTCTCAATTTCCTTAACCTTCTGGGCTATCTGCTTCCCTTTGCTGGTTAGGGAAATGATATTTCTCTTTGGATAGGTGGTGGTATCAACCTTCTTCTGTATCAAATTCAGCTCCATCAGAAGGTCAATAGACCTAAGCAGTTGTATGTTAGGGATATCAGTTTCCTTCAGTATCAACGTTACATAAGATGGTCCCTTCAGTAAGTAAAGCAGAAGTCTCATAGCGCCAGACTGTGTTTCTAGCGCTTTTATCACTGGCATGATTTATTATTAAATATGCACTAAATAATCGATTATATTCTATTACAGATTAAATAATCGATAGTAATATATACTTCCTCGCACTAATCTCTATGGAAAGAGGACATAGACATATGGGGTCGAATTCCCTGATATGGGAAGAAAGGTCTCTTTCTCCGAAACGAATGGGGGGAATAAGAATGGGTATGCTGATTCAGGGTTTCTCTGACAGGTCGTTAAGGATCATTAGGAAACTTGAGGAGAAGGAATTGAAAGAGAAGTTGAAGGTAGAGAACGAGAAGATTATAGATTCGAAGGTCAAAATTTGAAATGTGAGGGCTTAGTTCTTGCAGGAGCAAGAACGTTCATTGAATTGTAGTGTAGTTGAGCCGCCTCAAATCTTACAACTGCAACAGATTGTGAAGTAGTTTCAAGAATAGTCCCTTCTAAAGTGAGTATAATTCCTATGGTGGTGCTACAACCCCGCTTTTTCTTATATAAATTAGTCTTTTTGAATTTTTGATGAATAGTAACAGTAACTAGGCCAAAGTGGGCGCACTGGGGTTGTATTAAATATGTAAGCGAATCCTGCTTTGGTACCACAATATTAACTATATTTGCCATCCAATTTATCACTTTAGGTCAAAATTTACAGTTTCAATCTGATCAAAGGAGCCCTGCTCTCGTTTCAGCCAAAGCATGTAAAATTTAGTAAATCTCAGAATACTAGAGAGCTCCTTGTCAATTGTTTTGGAAAGCTAAACCTGCGACATAAGGTTAAATACTTATTTTACTTATACCACTTAAGAGATATCATGACAAACATGACTCTTGCAGTACCAGATGACCTCATGGAGGTAATGAAGAAGCACAAGGAAATCAAGTGGAGTGAAGTAGCAAGACAGGCACTAAATGAAAAAGTTAACGAACTCAGATTAATGGATCAAATCCTTTCCAAGAGTGTGCTCACGGACGAGGACGCCATAAAAATTGGAAAGATTGTTAATGAGAACATTGCAAAAAGGCACAAGTTGAAATGAAACTTGTCGTGGATGCAAATGTTCTGATAGCGGCCTTGATTAGAAGTGGAATTTCTCGTGATATAATAATGAGCGACAAATTCGCTCTAGTGAGTCGAGATTATTTAAATTTGGAGTTGAACCAGCACAAGAATCTCATCTCACAGAAATCTGGATTATCAGAAAATGAGATTGCTATAGTAATGACTATACTACTCAGAAGAATTGATACAATACCCCTATCGGACTATCAAGAAAAGTTAGAAGAGGCAGTGACCTTAATGAAGGAAAATATCAATGATGCACCATACGTTGCCTGTTTCCTCGCTTTAAGGTGCGATGGTATATGGACAAATGATTCAGACTTCAAAGGAATACATAAAATTAAAGTCTTTCAAACCAAAGATTTAGTCTGAAAGATCTGAAAATGCAACTTACTTCTAATCTGTTAAAAAATTTTGATCATTCCGCAAAATCTCACCTGCTATCTCTTCAGGTGATTTTGAAGTTGTATCCAGATAATTTCTTGGTTTAGGATTAAGAGCATTGAACTCTTCGAGTAAAACCAGGCATCGTTCCTCCATAGATTCTGTCCTTTCGTTGTCTCTTTGCAATAAAGAACTCTTGTCAGCAAGAAGAATCACGTATTTTGTGATGACGTCTCTTTTTCCGATTGCGTCTTTTAGATACCTCACTTTGCTGGGGAAAACCACGGCATCAATCACAACATCAAAACCGGAATCCAAGAAATTCTTGGTGAGTTCAGCGATGTTCTTCCAGGTTAAATTATCCTGACTAACGTCTTTCCACGGAGCTAAATGTCCTCCAATGATCATATGATGCACATGGTCTCCAGAAATCAACGCACTTTTAGGGAGACTGTTAGCTACCAATTTAGAAATTGTTGACTTTCCAACTGCTGACGGGCCAGAGATGACGTAAATCGTATTCATGTGCTGAGTAATCGATTGG
>JAMCUN010000032.1:91034-111972 GCA_023381415.1 Thermoplasmatota archaeon
ACCGAGATCTACACTCACATGATGTCGAAGAAAGTGCAGGTGGAGATAGGTGAGCTGTTCAAAGGGGTTCAAATCCCCGATTTGTTTCAAATTGAAGGAGGAATGGCTTGATGATAGCAAAAAAAAGGAGTAAATCTACGGTAAAAATAGGGAATACAAACCTAATGGTGGGCGCACTGGGATTTGAACCCAGATCTGCGGGTTTCTCTTAGGGTCATCGCTCCAGTTAATCATCAAGATCAGATGACCCACATTTAATCAAACCCTAACTGGAGCCCGCTAGGATGCCTGACTACCCCATGCGCCCAGTTTAACTCCTCGATGCTCTTCTAATCCTCTTGAGTCTCCGCATTCTCTTCTTCCGCCATTTCCATCGCATCTTGTGCCTTTTCTTCCAGTCCCTAGAACTCCTTCTCATCAGAGCACCTTTTCTACCCCTTATTACGAAGTTAATTTAAGGGTTTGTATGGCCGGCTAAAACCTAATTTATAGATTTGTAAAAAGAAAAGAGGGAAAAAATTGGAAATTTATTTCATTTCAAGAACTACTACGTCCTTGACGGACCTCATGGTCTTGAAGGGAATCACCAATCTTCCCTGAGCATCCTTTTCCTGTGAATCTGCAGCGATGTCCTCAGCAGGATTCACAAGGACGTGGTTTATCTGTCCCGTATCCGTATCCACCATGAAATTTGAGATAGTCCCTAGAATGAGCCCTTCGCTGGTCATTACCGTCTTCCCTTTCAGTTCTGTTACGAATTTTCTCATTTTGATCACCTGTAGTATATCAGATCTTCCTTTCGAGCAGGCTTAGCCTCCCTGCTCATGTTCTTAGATACTTCTTCGTAATATTTTATTGTTTCCTCGTCCAAACTTGGCTTCACCCTCTTCAGTGCCTTCTCGAAATCTGCCATGGTAACAGACTTTGCGTTGATATTCTGTCTAATCGCCTCCAATCCAGCTTCTCTTACCAAGTTCTCTATGTCAGCACCAGTGTAGTTCTCCGTCCTCTCCGCCAGTTCTTCCAAGTTGACGTCGGGTGCTATCGGCATTTTCTTCGTATGCACTTTGAGTATCTTGAGCCTTGCCTCCTTCTTGGGCGGTCCGATGAAGATTATCCTGTCAAACCTTCCTGCTCTAAGCAGAGCAGGATCTATGATGTCAAGCCTGTTTGTTGCAGCCAGAATAACTACTCCCTTCATTGCCTCCATACCATCCATGCTTGTAAGCAGCTGGTTCACGATTCTGTCCGTAACACCAGATGAAGCGAACATCCCTCTTCTAGGCGCTATCGCATCTATTTCATCAAGGAATACTATCGTTGGAGCACTCTGCTTTGCTTTCTTGAATATCTCCCTCACAGCCTTTTCTGATTCCCCAACCCATTTGCTCATGACTTCAGGCCCTTTTATGGATATGAAATTGGACTGACTTTCGGTTGCAACTGCCTTTGCCAGCAGCGTCTTTCCCGTTCCTGGAGGGCCAAAGAAGAGGATTCCTCTGGATGGTTTAAGTCCCATTCTCTCGAATACCTCCGGATTCTTCACTGGCATCTCAACAGTTTCAAGCAGCTCTTTCTTAACATCTTCTAGGTCTCCTATCTCGTCCCATCTCACGTTCGGAATTTCGATCGTGACTTCTCTCAATGAGGAAGGTTCGATCTCCTTCAGTGCGGAGAAGAAGTCATCGTTCGTTACATGCATCTTTTCTAGTATTTCAGTTGGAATAGGGTTGTCAAGGTCTATTTCAGGAAGGTACCTCCTCAGGGCCTTCATTGCGGCTTCTCTTGACAATGCGGCAAGATCGGCGCCTACGAATCCATGGGTCAATGAGGAAAGTTCTTCCAGGAGTTTCTCCCTCTCTTCAGGCTTGCCTTCGAAAGGCATTCCTCTTGAGTGGATCTGCAGAATTTCCTTCCTTCCCTTCTTGTCAGGAACTCCTATCTCTATTTCCCTGTCAAATCTTCCCGGCCTCCTCAAGGCAGGGTCAACTGCCTCAAGTCTGTTAGTTGCAGCTATCACTATCACCTGTCCCCTGCTCTTCAGTCCATCCATTAGAGTCAGCAGTTGTGCAACAACCCTCCTCTCGAGTTCCCCCTGGGTCTCTTCCCGCTTTGGAGCTATAGAATCTATTTCATCAATGAATATTATGGAAGGTGACTCCTTCGCTGCCTTGTCAAACGTTTCCCTTAGTGCCTTCTCGCTTTCTCCGTAGAATTTATTTATGATTTCAGGGCCGTTAATCGAATAGAATCTTGCTCCAGATTCATTGGCTACCGCCTTTGCAATCAGTGTCTTGCCTGTACCTGGAGGACCAAACAGGATGACCCCCTTTGGAGGGTCTATGCCTAGTCGTTCAAACAGTTCAGGATGCTTCAGCGGAAGCTCTATCATCTCCCTTACCTTTCTGAGTTCTTCTCCCAGACCTCCTATATCCTCATAGGTGATCTTTTCCCCCTCTTCCTCAGCTGTGATAGCCTCCTCCCGCATTTCTATCATAGTTTCCTCTGTTACCATGAAGATTCCTCTTCCGCTACCAACCTTAGCAACCTTGAAGGATACACCTCCCTTGCTCGTGAGAGCGAGACCCTGGACAGATATGATATCCCCTTCGACAATTGGTCTCCGCAGTAGAGACCTCCTCACGTAATCTTCTATTCCCGGAGCGAACCTAATACGTTGGTTCTCTGCAATGATCGGAGCGAGCACCAGGGTTTCCGCAGGCTTAACATCAGCCCTAGAAACCTTCACCTTGTCACCAACCCTTACTCCGGAATTCTGTCTAACCAGAGGATCAATCCTGATGATACCCCTGTTCTCTTCCTCTTCACTCAATCTAAACACTCTTGCGGCCGTTACTTTCTTCCCTTCAATCTTTATGATTTCTCCGATAGACACGCCCAAAGCCTCTCTTGTAGCCTGATCTATCCTTGCTCTTATGAGTCCTACGTCCTCCTGGAGGGCTTCCCAGACGACTAAATTTATGTAATCAACCATAATTTCACTACTACCTTATTTAACATAGATATTTAATAATTTCTCAGGGTTGTCACGCATCCTTGACAATCCATCTGCCCAGTTATTTCATTCATAGACTTATAACATTTGTTCAAAGACTGGAAGGTAAAATATGACAATTGTCCGACATTTCTAACACATCATAACGATGTTATACTTCATTGATTTTCACTGATTGTTGAATAATCCTATGTTGTCTTGCTCTGGTGCACTCAGCAAAATATATATATAGCGTCATACATATAGATGACAGAGGTAATAGTAATGCCGATGAAATCGATCATTAAAAGTGCTCTGGGTGACGAAGGAAGTTCACCAAACGATCCACAAGCTACTGGGCCAGGCGTTCTTGGAATACAAGGTCCAAGGGCCCCTCTTGCTTCTCCTGATGATGAGGAGTTAGCAAAGATAGTAGAGTCATTGAAGGTTGGAATAAAGATAATAGGATGTGGAGGAGGAGGGAGCAATACAGTCAACAGGTGCATGGAGGAGGGAGTCTATGGGGCTGAAATGGTAGCGGCAAATACAGATGCCAAACACCTGCTAACAGTCAAAGCCCACAGGAAAGTTCTGCTTGGAAAGAGAATCACGAGAGGCCTGGGCGCAGGTGCCCTTCCACAGGTCGGAGAGGAAGCGGCAAGGGAAGCTGAAGAAGATTTACTGAACGCCCTAGGCAGAGTTGACATCGCATTCATCACTGCAGGCATGGGGGGAGGCACCGGAACAGGATCTGCCCCGATAGTCGCGGATATTGCAAAGAGACAAAAATCGCTGGTGATAAGTGTCGTGACGCTGCCATTCTCATCAGAAGGAAGAGTTAGGATGGAAAATGCTCTTTTTGGACTGGAAAAGATCAGAAGGAATTCTGATACGACTATTGTTATCCCCAACGACAAGCTACTGCAGTTAGTTCCAAGACTGCCCCTTGACCAGGCTTTCAAGGTCGCAGATGGAATTTTGATGGAAGCCTTGAAAGGCCTCACAGAGATCATAACGAAACCTGGGCTGGTTAACCTCGACTATGCGGATATAAAAACGATAATGGCTGGTGGAGGGGTTGCTATGATTGGCATCGGTGAATCGGAAGGAACAGGACAGAATAAGGTCGAACAGGCAGTTCAGGAAGCTATAGCCTCTCCTCTGATAGAAGCGGACATTTCAGAGGCCAAGGGCGCTCTTATCAGGGTTGTCGGAGATGACCAGATGTCGGTAGCTGAGGCTGAAGGAGCCGTCAGACTGGTGCAGCAGAAAGTTAGTCCAAGTGCAAGAATAATATGGGGTGCGTCTATCGATCCGTCTCTGAAAGGAACGATAAGGGTCTTGGTTGTACTTACCGGCGTCAAGTCCCCCTATATGCTGGGCTCCAAGGGAGAGCTTAGCGCAATTGCAAAAGCTGCAGGTGCAAAGGGACTGGACTGGAGCGTCGACTCTGTCTGAAATATCGTGAAGTCCATTATAATGGCCGGGGGCCTCGGTACAAGGCTCCGGCCAATCACCGATAATATACCAAAGTCGCTCATACCCGTTGCGGGGAAACCAGTGGTTTTCTACCTGATGGAAGCACTCTCCAAAGTTTCCAACGACTTTATAGTGACTGCCAGCTATAGATACGAGAAGGTAATAGATTTCTTCTCGGGCTCCGGGGCAAGAGGGAAGAATATTCTATTTTCGGTCGAAAAGGAACCGCTTGGAACAGCCGGCGGGCTGAAGAAGATAGAGAAATTCGTGGATGATACCTTCATAGTGGGGAACGCAGATACGATATTCCAGCAGGACGTACGTGGGCTAGTAAAATTCCACAGAAAGAACGGAAATACAGTGACTCTTGGTCTAACAGAGGTTGAGGATCCATCTGAATTCGGAGTGGCAAAGCTGTCAAATGGTAGGATTATAGAGTTCCAGGAAAAACCAAAGGAGAACCCAATATCCAACCTGGCTAACGTTGGTCTATACGTGATGGAGCCAGAAATTTTCGACCACATAGAAAAGGGGAAGGCAGCTGATGTAGCGAAGGATTTGCTTCCTAATCTTCAGAGGGAAGGGAAGAGAATAGGAGGATTCCGGATGAAAGGAACATGGATAGACATCGGAAGGCCGAGGGACCTGATAAAGGCAAACCTATTCGTCACAGGTATGAGGAAGGGGAAGATTAACGGAACGAAGCTGTCTGGCAAGATATACATCGGAAGGAATGTGAGGATTGGAAAGAACTGCGTCCTTGAGAATGTTGCAATCTACGAAGGTTCCGTGATAGAGGATAACGTTTACATTAGGAATTCTGTAGTTTACGATAATTCAACAATTGAAAGGGGAAGCAGGATTGAGGATTCAATACTTTCCTTTGGCTCAGACCTGGGTGAGGGTGTCATCATCTCAGACTCAGTCATAGGTGGAGGTCTGCTCCTTAGAAAGGGTGCTAAGATTGAAGGTACCGTAGTCTCACTTGGAGAGGAGAAGCCAGGACGCGATAAGGATTAACACTAACAAAATAAGAATAATAAGGATCTTCCTGTCCACATTCTTCCCAAATATAATTGGGAATGGTCCAATCATCACTATCCCAGCTACTGAAGTGCCTCTCTTCTGATTTTCTTCAGGGACATATTCGTGCCCAAACTTTCCACCATCAATATTCCCTCCATCCCTGGTAGAAAAAAAGACTGCAGCAAAAGGTATCAGAAAGAAGAGAAGTGGAAGGAAAGACCAAAATGAGGATGAAACGAAGACAGGAATGAAGAAGACAAGGTATATCTTCACTATACCATAGAAAGCCAGTATCCCCTCAGATATCACGAACAGCGCAACAGCGATGACAAATGAAGTAAGGGCCCTCAAGATATGTCTATAGAGAAGAGCAATTTAATTCTTAGAATTTTTGCAATAGCTATCAGCGCTCCTCCCAAATAAGGGATAGAAGAGAGCCGCAGGTTAGAGGAAACCGGCCTTCTGGAGGACGAGTATGTCCTCCGTCGAAAGCGATTCTCCAGTCTTGAACTTCTCGTAAATCTCCTCTGCCTTCGCTTTTGCCTCGCTTTCTTTTCCCTTCCTCTTCTCCTTTGACTGTCTCTGCTTGAGCGCAAGTATCAGTTTCTCATATTCCCTTATGGTATTGAATAGTTCATCCAGTTTCTGGTTCTCCTTGAATAGTTCTGCCTGGACTTGCAAGTACTTCTCGTGGATCTCATCCGCCTTTCCCTTGGTCTCAATCATCTCTTCGTATATCTTGTTCTGGCTGTCCCTGAGGGCTATGACTTCCTTGACCGTGTTCTGGTACTCTTCCTGAACCTTCTTGATCTCGTCCTTGTTCGTTTTAATATCTTCGTCGAGCCTCTTGTACGTTTCATCATCCAGTGCTATCTTTTCTGATTCCTTCTCATAGTCCTTGACAGTCTTGTCCATTCCTCTTATCCTCTTAACAATCTCCTCTTCTTCTTTCTTGTTGAATACGCCTGTCATCTGTCTTCGTATGAGGTCATCCCTCTCCTTTTTCAGCTTTCTCAGATCTATCTGTTTACCCTTATCCCTCAGGATCGAGGACCTAAGGGTCCTCCTTTCGTTGATTTCTTTCCTGAATTCAGACGAAAGCTTATCCTTCTTTTCCTTGAGGTCTGCTGCCTTGTTCATCAACTCGTCCTTGGAACTCTTCATCTCCCTCAGTGACTTTATAAGTTCCTTAACTTTGTTGTTCAAGACATCTCTTTCATCTGCGAATCTGTCCATCTCTTCGCGAAGCTCGTCCCTTCTTTTTCGACTTTCATCAAGATCCTTCTTTATTGTGAGTCTCTTATTCTCTAGTTCCGTAAGCGAGTCAGTCATCATAAACCTCAGGCGAGCCTTATATGTTTCCAAAATTTAACTTTTGTGCGAAGAAATTGCTGCTTCGACAGACGATCAGTCCAACGTTATGGCTGATATCTAGAGGTTTTAGATTTGGATGTGGTTTGATTGCTGTTAATCCACTAATTTCAATATCCATCTTCTTACCCATCGGAGTTGGACCGGGATTCCTCCAATCATTAAGATTACTTTCCGGCAAAATAAGAAGGGGAATAAACTTTGCAGCTACAGGGCTACTGGAACAACATTCGGGATATGGCCCTGATTTTGCGTCTGCCCCGGGTCAATAGTATAGGATGGAGAATTGTAACGGTTTAATAGTTCTCCAGACTGACGAATCAATGAAGGCGTTCGAACCTGGATTCATAGGGGACCTGGAAATAAAAAACAGAATAGTTATGGCACCGATGATATCTAACCTAGCAAATTCGGATGGGTCAAGCAACGACAATCTCGTCAGGTATCTGGAAGAAAGGGCGAAGGGAGGAACAGGTCTCATCATAACGGAGTATACCTACATTGACAACTTAAATTCAAGGGGCTCAAGGAACGAACTGGGGGCGTACAGTCCCTCCCTTATCCCCAAACTGCGTCGAATAACAGAAGCAATACACCCTTACGGTGCCAAGGTATTCATGCAGCTTGTCCACGCTGGGGGGAAAGCCCTACAGGAAGAGAACAGTCGTCCTCCAATGGCTCCATCTTCGGTAGATTATATGGGTAGAAAACCAGAGGAGATGAGTGAAGACGACATCGAAGGGGTCATCAGGTCATTCGAGAAGGCTGCACAGGTTGCAAAGAGCTCCAAATTTGACGGGATAGAGATTCACGGCGCCCACGGGTATCTGATCCACCAATTCCTGTCTCCTACTCTAAACATAAGGAATGACAGGTACGGGGGTACGTTTGAGAGAAGGCTCACTTTCCCGCAGGAAGTGATCGATTCTGTCAGGTCCGTGACTGATTTTCCTGTGGGAATAAGGCTGAGCCTGTACGAGGACGACCCAAATGGCTGGGATGAGGATTATGGACTGAAGGTCGTTGATTCTCTGAAGAATCTTGACTACGTTCATTTTTCTGCTGGAAACTTCTATCCGCCTGGGTCTTCAGCGTCCTTCTATTCACCTGAGACACACATTCTCCCTCGCCTAAAGAGGAAGCCCGGTATCAAAACGATGCTGGTAGGGTCAGTTATCAGCCAAGAGGGGGTGGAGAGAGTGTTGTCTTCATGCGACTTCGTCTCCGTCGGAAGGGGTCATCTTGCTGACCCCTATTTTTCTTACAAACTCAGGAGCAATCCTGAGGTACTCCGCCCGTGCATAAGATGTAACCAGGCATGCAGGGATCTTTCTGTAGGAGAGGTCCGTTGCACCGTCAATCCCAACCTGGGTTATGAAGGTAGAATTGAAATGAAATTAAAAGGAGATATTGTAATTAAAGGGGCAGGGGTCCAAGGTTTAGAGGCATCAGTTTATGCTGCAAAAAGGGGACTTAGAGTGACGATCTACGAAATCGAGGAGGAGATTGGAGGACAACTGAGGAAGATATATGACCCTTACAAGAGGGCTGCATTCTCTCCTTTGCTAAAATACTATAGTAATGCATTGAAACATTATGACATTCAGGTTGTAACGGGTCAGTCTTATGGAGAAAAGGCAATAGAATGTCTTCCTCCGGTGACATACAGGGAACCGCCGGAAGACGGAGAATCGTTCGAGAGTAACGTTTATGCGAACCAGGATTGGTTCCTTAAGGCCGCAGAAAGGAAGAAAATCCTGGTTGGAAAGGAGAGCCTGAATAGCCTAGACAGGGGACGAAAGATGGGTTATATTTCGTTGGCTAAGAGCAAAGGGATAGAGTTCATAGAAGACGGTGATTTTGATTTCAGGCTGATGGTAAATGATCAGTACGACATCCTGCAGGCAATGCGCCTTGGAATCGGAAAAGTTAAACAGTTCATAGCTGAGTATGAAAGCGATTTCCTGTAACAGGTATCGCCTTCCCCGTGGTGCAAGAATGATTAGAAAGATATATCGGCTGGATTTCAATCATAATTAGATGATTCATCGAGTATGTCCCCAGTGCGGCTCAGAACACGTGGACCTGGACATGGGTTATATCACTGGGAAGTACCGATGCCTGGACTGCGGCTATGTTGGAAGCGTCATCTTTGAATTTGACGACAAGAACTACGAAAGATTCCTGAAGCAACTAAAGGGAAGCGGGGATCAGTGACCTGAGGCTCCCGTAGATGCGGGATAACAGCTGGGTCTCAAACTAATCCATCCATTTAAGTGACGCTACATTTTATTGTCGCCTCAAGCATATTTCAAGCATGGCTAAGCGTAAGAGCGCAACCAAACTTATCTTGCTGTTTAACGGAAATCGATTGCGCAGGGTTATTTCAATTCCTTGGACCTGGATGCCTTCTTGAGACCAGTAAACTACCTATGGACCTTCCTCCTGAGGCTGTTATTAGATGAAGAAGATTACTGGCTGAGGAAAAGCTGATTATTTTTGCTCGGAAACTAGGTGTTTTTCAATCAAGTTGCGGGGCGATAAGAAACAAGATATACCGCTTCATTTGAGGTTGTTTTCAGGAGTTGTATGTGCTTACCCTTAAGAGAATGGTGGCCATAGAGCATAGAGTCGTTTCATGATAAGCAATACATTCAGCTTGTGTGGTCAGAAAGGAACATTTTCCGAACACCGACGAGGATAAAAATTGCCAAAGGTGCATCAGCTCCTCTTTCATCAACCCACAGATACGTACCTAAGCTCCTCTTCAAAGTAATCAGCGGGCATTAATGTTAGAGCAACAGACTTAAGAAAACAATATAGCCTACGTGTACTTCTAGGGAAAGGTAATCTTTAATGATTGCATCTAGGCCGACAGGAAAGGAAAAGGGAATAGCTGTAGGAATTGGAATCGCGTTCATGGCCATAGCACTTGTCATCCAGATAATAACCCAAGAGATACCTGCCATCATAGTCCTGTTAAGGTACGGAGGGGCAAGGTTGATTCCTATACTGTCGGGGTTTGAGCTCTCAAATCCCATCCTGTGGGCCATTTTCGTTGGCGGAACAGCTGCTGCTTACCAGGAATCCATGAAATACTTTTCAGTCAACACTCAGAGCAAGTACCTGGCAATCTGGATAGGTCTAGGGTTCGCATTGGTTGATCTTGTGGTGCTCTATGTGGAAACAATACCAGCTTTGGCTAAGGGATTTTCTCTGCTGGCATTGATTTTGGTAGCGCTGAACTCTGTCTCATCTCTCCTCTTTCACCCTGGAACGGCTCTGATTCTCAAATACGGGAGGACAATTAGGAAAGGTGCGTTTTTTCTCCTGTTCACAATGCTCCTCCACGGAATAGAGGATGGGGGGCTGGTTTTCACCGATATATATGTAATTCACAATCCTGGTCAATATATATACGCAATATCAGTGTTCTGGGGGATCACGATGGCAATATCAGTCGGTTCAATAATCCTAGGGCTTTTCTTCAGGAGGAGGCTCTACAGTGGAAACATGGAAGAAAATTCAATCTGAAACCGACGTTGCTGATATTTCCTATTGATGTATACCCTAGGCAAAGGGTAAGGTACATTTTTATAATATGATGGACTACTAACACTGCATCCATAAAAGGATGTAACGGAGAGGAACAGATTGCCATTTACTTCCAGCAAAGAAGATAGGATTCACAACTTAGAGGAACAGTTATCCAATCTTAAAATGAACAGTTCGTACGGAAGTAACTGTGAGTCCATAGCAAGGATCCAGCTTCAACTGACACAGCTATACGCTGATGTTGGCAACAAAATGCTTTCTGAACAGATGCTCAATGATGCGGGCAAGACGCTCCAAGATCCACTGTGCACAAAAACGAAGACGACAGAGCAGATGCTTAGGAGCGTTGAGTATTATAAAAGTCATCCGGGGATGCTTGCAGTACAATCCATGCCTGCAATTTACAGATACCTGTCACTCATAGTTCTTCTGCTGGGATACCTCGTTCTATACGCTCTGTATTACCTGTACCGGTCCTACTTCGTGTACAACGACTTTCTTGTGGGAGTCCTGGTGGTCTTCGTCCTTAGCATCGGACTAAATTATGTCATCAGGAACCAGTACATGAAGAAAGCAGCAAGGCAATAGCTCACCCAGTTTTTTCTGATGCGATCTTATGGGTCAAATCAGGGCTACAGTTTTCCCGCTGCAAGCTGACTCCTGAGACAGTAGATGCATCTTAGTCGATATTACCGCATCTTCCGGACCAGCTACTTTCTGCATTCCGTTTACAAAGTCCTTGACCTCTTCAAGATACATGTTTATACGAGAGTCGTAGACCTTTTTCTCCTTGCCGTTCAGGATGAGCTTTGATGAAACAGAAGTAGAGAAGAAATCGGTTACGGTCAAGCTCCCATCGCTTCCATGAATTGTCAAATCATTGGAAACTGATGAAATGGCTCTTGATGAAAGAGCGGTGGCGAATATTCCATTGGCAAACTTGAATGTTGAAAGCATTGTATCTTCCAGAACCTTGCAACTGGGAGAACTTGAAGCCCTAACCGACTCGACATCCCTGCCGAACAGGTTCACAAAGGAATCGAAAATGTGGACACCCCTCCCCACTACTGAGCCTCCCCCTGCCATTTCCGGGTTTTCCCACCAGGTACCTTCGTGCCTTGAGACGGAGTTTCCTGTAAATTTACCGAAAACTGCCATAGGTTCCCCGATGGCCCTATTCCGTAGGAGGTCAATAACATCATAAACAGCCGGATGGAACCTAAGATGGAATCCGATTCCAAGTTTCAAGCCCTTCTTAATAGAAAGCTCCTTGAGCTCAACAGTCTCCATCACATTCAGCGTTACTGGTTTTTCAAGAAGCACGGACTTGCCGGCGTTCATAGACATCTTCGCGTGATAGAAGTGTAGAGAATTGGGGGAAGAAACATAGACCGCGTCAAAATCTTTTTTGACGAATTCATCCAATTCAGGTACGTATTCTGCCCCCAATTCCCTTGAAATTCTCTCTCCCTTCAATCTGTCTGTAGAGTAAATGTAAGAGATTCTAGACCCAGATTCCCTGATTGCAGGTATAACCCTTGTAACAGCGTGATTCCCAAGTGAGATTACTCCAAAATCCATGAGACTGGATAAAGGTTTAAGATATATTCCTTTTTTAGCTACCTGAACATTATCTGAAGTGTTTCGAAATGTCCGGTCACTGAATGGAAGCCTCTGGGTGAAAACAGATTGAGTTCAAGGTCCTTGCTACGGACAGCACCTCAATGCTGTGGAGAGGGATTCCGCACTGCTTCATGAATTGTGATTTTTAAGGTTGTTTATAGGGTTGCTGGAATATTATGTTTCTGCTCTCTCTACATCATTATTGCAGTAACAATGTGGCCTTTAATTTGGAACGAGAGCGCCAGAAAACTGCATGAAGTTCCGTCAACCAGGCACGGGTTTCAGTTACTTCCCTTCCTTTCCTTTCCAGGCAAATATACGAGCAGAAATACTGATACTATTGCGAATACCAGCATAATTGTGAAAGACATGTACATGTTCTCAAACAATCTGATGCCGTCGAAAAGAAACAGGCCGATGCTACCACCAATTGTGTTCCCTACCCCCCATACCAGAGCGTTCGCCCTGGTTGAATGCTCCTTTGGAGTGACCTGCGCGGCATACCCCATAAGTACTGGAAATCCCGTATATGCGAAGAACGCGAATATGGTGTAACTGAATAATATAATGGCAAAACCCCTTGAGAAGTAAAGGAATAGTATGAAGAATGCAACGGATCCGATGGAGGTAAGTGATATTGTGAATCTTCCACCTAACCTTGATGTAAGATAGCCGAACAGGGGTTGACCTAGGACAGGAGCAAGGAAAGCTATCCCAAGTATCGTGGCCATGAGGTGCTTGGAGTTAAAGATCCCATCAAGGTACGTTGGTATCCATGTTGTCGCAACACTGATAAACATCGATCGCAAGAACACCAAAACAACGAGCATGATGAGGAAGAACGGGATCGTGCCTACAAAGGAGTTCTCTTTAGGTGTCGTATTTTGCTTGACAGGCAGTGAAAACTGATAATCCTTCCTCCTGAAAAATCTAAGTCCTAGGATAACCAGCACAGCTGCCAGCACGAAATATATCACGATAACCTGCAATCCCAAGGCTATGCCGACGAAGCTCGCTATGAAGACAACCATAGGAGGGAAAGCACTTCTTCCCAGGCTACCAAATGAGCCGTTAATGCCCATATACGAGGCTGACTCACGAGGGCCGAAAGTATGGGATAGTATGGTTGCCCCTATTGGGTGGTAGATCGATTGACCGACTCCCAGAAGAATAGAGCCTATAATTATGAATTCATAAGCAGCCCCATTGATCAGGAATGGAATTGAAAAGGCAAAAGCCGCAAGACCATTCAGAAGCAACCCGAACATCAGTATGACGGCATCCCTGTCCACTCTGTCAGCAAAGGAACCTACATAAACGCTGAGGAACCCAGAAATAAGGTTGTAAATTCCAGGCATCAGTCCAATCACGAAGACAGATATCCCCCTGATCTCCGTGTAATAGGTCAGGAGGACTGGGAACAGAAGGAAGTTCCCGTCGACAGAAAAGTGGCTGAGGGAAGTGAATATGAGTGAGTTCAGCTTCGCATTCATTCTTACGGAACCTGAAGCGCATTTGAAAATTTAATGTTACTTATTCGCAAATCAGCAGGAATTGCAGTGATGTCCCACATCAGTACGCCAATCTGACAGTACACACTTTGATATGAAATGATACCGAACAGGTTAGCATTCCTGTCGTGAAGCGGGTGCGAGGAATCCAATCAGGCTTGCTGCAGCCATCAAATCTCCATTGTAGGAAGAATTTCTGAAATCAAATACATTACCAATCTACGCAAGAATGTGTTAAGGTATCTCAGAGCAGTTTCTTTTTCCTGTTCAGTCTGAATACTCCATCAGCTATTGCCGTTTCCACTTTCTTGAGTTCAGATCCCTTTCCCCCGAGATGATTTTTATCCATCTTCTTCTTTCTCTTGACTTCTTGCTGCAATGCCTTTTGCAGCGCCTCCTTCTTCACCCTTTTGCTGTATTTTTTCTCCCTTCTCTTCTCTTCCTTTTTCATCTCTCTTTTCCAGTCGGTCAAGTGAAATCACTACCCCCTGCTAGACTGAATGTTGAGGGTGGAGGAAAGGTCTCTGCTGGGTTCCCATTTATTTGCTTTCTTATTGCTGAAGGAGCTGCCATGGATTTTGCAAGAGAAAATATATTATAAGGGTTTCTAGAATTAAAAATTAACAACTGTGTGCCTTGACTTTTACCAATTGTATTACGGAGTGACAATTTCCTTCTCCTTACGTTCCACCTTCTGCAGGGAATAGACAATCATTCCAGACAGGATCATCAGACTTCCAAGATAAAGTGCCTGGGACCCTAGAGCCAACATTATCAGGGCAGAGAGGACCACTGAAATTGCCTGCAGGTAAGGATAAAACGGGCTGCTGAACTCGCCCAGTACCTTCCTGCGTCTGATCAGGACTATCGCAATTCCTGTAAGTGAGTAAGAGAAAATAACTCCGAAGTTCGACGCCAGAGCTACGTATTGAAGGTTTCCAAGGAACAGTGAGATTACTGCTAGAGCACCTATAATTATAACTGCCCGTTTCGGGGAGTCGCCTCCTCTACCATTTATCCATTTTGGCAGAAGTCCGTCCTCACTCATCTGAAGGAGAGTTCTGGAGCCAGCGACGATTAGTGAAAGTGCTACAGTTACTGTAGCTACCAAGGCAACCACACTTATTGCGAAGGAGATGAAAGCCGGGGCCCGTGAATAGTTTAGGGCGTTCACTAATGGATCTGCAGCAACTCCATACAACCTCCAGGGCATCATAGCTAGCATCCCCAGGACAACTAGTATGTAGAGGACTGTGCTTATGGCCAGAGAGAGCATTATTGCCTTGGGTACGTTTTTCGTACCATTTTCAACTTCCGGTGTCAGGGTAGCAATGGTGTTGAAGCCAGAGTATGCAAAAAAGGCCAAAGAAGCTGCTTCAATAATGCTCATCGGACCATATGGAAGGATTGGGGTGAACCTGGAAGGTTCCCACTTACCGTAGATCACAGATATTATAATGAAAAGTATAAGTCCTGCAGAAGTCAGAAATACAAGGATTTGCTCTATCCGGGCCACGACCTTGATGCCAGCGTAATCTACTGCAGTTATAATTATAAGGAAGAAGACTGAAACCAGGAGGATCAGGGATTCGGAGTTGTTGTTGAAGAAAGATAACAAGTAGGATGAAAAACCCAGAGTGACAGCAGCGCCTGCTATTGCGTAGGATATTCCCCTCAACCATCCAACGAGGAAGCCAAGGGAATCTCCCATTGTGACTTTGGTGAATGAGTAGAGGCCTCCATGGGATACGATCTTGGAAGAAAGCTCCGCGCTGTTGAATGCGACTGTCATCGCCAGGAAGGCAGTAAAAGCGAACGCTATTATCGCTCCAGGTCCGGATTCTTTGATCACGACACCTGCAAGTACGAATATTCCTGCTCCGATGATGTTGCCAAGGCCTATTGATGCGGCCTGCCACATCGTTATCTTTCTGTCGCTCACCCCTTGTCATGGATATTGCTATTTATAGGTTGGCAGAAGATCTGGGGACTTTTTAAAGATATGCCCAGAAGTTATCCTGCCAGAGGTCTCTTTCCTCTTCTAACTCCCTCACATATTGCCTCTTGAAGTTCTTCTCTCTTTCTGCCTGTCGGTACATCTGCAGGATATCCTCCTTACTTTCATGGGAAAGAGAATCGAACCTTTCTCTAACCTCTTTTTCAAGTATAGGATGCAATCTTGTCAATTTTGGTCCACTGTAACAAACCTTGAAGAACCTTTCGTCTCCCAGTTTCACGTGAAATATGCGCCAGTCAAGATCTATTTTAGGCAAAAACTCGTTTCCGACAATGTTTGCCAGTGCCTCGGTGATCTGTCTCTGGTCAGCATCCATCACCTTAAATGTTATTTCAAGTCCTCTTTCCACGATTACCCAAAGATGCAACCGAGAATATTCATTTAAAACTATTCTTTGAAAGTGGACAAGGCCTTTATATAATACAAATTCTCATGAAGACCTATCTCAATCAGGTTTGTTCAGGCTAATTTAACCTTCATCTAAAATACAGTGAAGTCTAACAAAGTGGCTATCGTTGTGAAATATCACCTTTCTTGTTGAACAGTTTTAAATTGAAATTTCGGCAAACCACTCAGATAATCTTGATGGAGGATGCTTTGATCATATCGCTGGTCACTTCTCCTCCACGAACTATACTTTATAAAAATTTTAGACGGGCCCAGTGGGATTCTATCCCCATAGGGGTGCGGGCTCGATGTTTAAATTATAGACGATGGATATTAAACATTTTTCTAACCGTAATATCTAATAACATCTTGCTTAATTTACCCTCTCACTGTGCTTTCAACTAGGGTAATGTCACATGCATTGCTAAACGTTCAGTCTCTATGAAATGTTGCTACACCGGGTGCAGTGAAATGCAGGGTGCAACAGTCTTTTCCATTTAGCTGCGTGCCCAGATATATGGTTTTTACGATAGGGATAAGGAACTCAAGCGGATACAGGGCGTCATTGGCATAGATAATTGGCTATTTATACCGGGGTCCAGGATGGTAAGAAAGACAAGCCTCTCCCAAGCAATCTTCGGTCTCTTTGTGAGAAAAAGCCGGATTGAACACTCACGTACTTTTCTCAAAGTGCCATGAACAAATCATAAGATCAAAAACATATATTATATTAAAGTACCAGATGATCTGCTCCCCTGAAAACCGCAATTGACAGAATCAGTCTGATAATTCCCATTCTTTAGAACAGATGAACCTCAAAACATTTATTAGACTTCAAGAACTTTAATAAAGGGGCTTAAGCTAATGAATGAAAATCAGGGTGCGAAATTGAAAGTGATTGATTATCATGGGTTCTTAAGCGCTGAAGATTACGAAAATATGAAATTAAAACTTCCTGATATTATGGAAATCCCAGCCGGCCTTGATAGTGATAGAAATACACTACAGGATTATATTATAAAAATCAAAAATGATAAGGATAATAAATTCATAAGATTTTATGGATTACATACGCAGGAACCGTATACAACTAAAATGAAAGATGGTGAGTTCGTAACAGGAGAAGACCTTGAAACTGGTAGAATGTACGAAAGTCTAGTGAGAGATGGAAAATTATGGAAAGATGAAAAATGGGTAGAGGAATTCATTCAATTTATCGTTAAAAGGACTGAGTTCATCAATAAAGAGACTGGAAATGATCACGGCCTGAAATACATAGAGGTTCATCCACCAAAGACCGACCTTCTTAATGATAAACCAAAAAATTTCTTTGATTATTACGAGATTTTCATTCGTGCTATACACCAAAAGTTAGGAGAAGATGTGGAAATATTCATGGAGAATTCAAATGGATCAGACCATTTGGCATTCTCAAAATATAAGGGAATTAACGAATATGCCAAGAAAATGAGAGAAATAAAGGATAGGACAGGTCTTAAATCTTATATTGCACTGGATATCCCTCTATTGCTTAAATCCCATAATCTTAAATGTAAAGAAAGGGATTGTCAATACTCTAAAATTGAGAAGGAATTTATTAATATTTTCACAAATCTAAGGGAAAGCAGAGATTTGATAAGAAGTGTTCATCTTTGGGGATACAATGGAGGGAACCCGCACAATGGTGATTTAAATAGTCTGTTTTACTCAAATGAAAACAGAAACAACGATGAAATTAGTAAAGAAGCTGAAGACCTTAAAAATGCCTTATTAAAAAATTTAAAAGAACTACTTGATGATGGCAAGGAGAGGTATCTCCTTCTAGAATTGAACAATAGCTATGCTGAACAAAGAGAGAATATAATAAAAGACCTGAGAGGCAATGGATTCCAAATTATGTGAGCAATGTGAATAATTCCAAATAAATTACGTCAATGATTTTATCACATAACATATAAGCAAATAGCTGTAATGGTCTGCTCCCCCTTAGAACTGGAACAGTATAATGTTAATATTATAAGTAAGGAAGGATACACGGAAGTCTACCCATGAGATCAAGGCATTCCGTGGAAGAGAAGTTTGAGATAGTCATGGAAGCACTAACAGAAAACACTACTCAGGCAGAGATATGCAGGAGGCATGGAATATTTCCCACTCAACTAGCAAAGTGGAAGGAGCAGCATCCTATATTAAGTTTCCATGCGGGTAAAATCTCATATACGGATTCATAGCTACCGCTAATTCAGGGATATTTTAAGCAATTCCCTTACTTTTCGTTATTCCTGTTTTCTGAATTTTTCAGGTAACTCAAACGGTTTTTTGTTGTGCCATGCAGACCATATGATGTGGCACTGCTTCCTTGACGCTGCGACCATTGCTTTCTTTCTTGGCATTCCACCTTCTACTTTGCGGTGATAGAATTCATATATGGCAGGATTTCGCCTTATGGCTGCGAGAGCACTCTGATACAGCGCCGATCTGAGAGTGGGATCACCCCTCTTTGAAATCGCTCTCTAGGATCTCTGCTTCCCACTCTCCTTGATGACCGGATCGATACCTGCTAATGCAACTAGCTTCTCTGCGTACTCAAACCGATTGATGTTGCACACCTTACCGAGAATTATGACCCCTGTTATTGGATCTATGCCTGGGATGCTCCTTATCCTCTGGAATATGGCAACGTAGCTTAGTGGACGGAACTTGCCAGTGAGTTGCGAAAGCTTCCTGACGAATCCTTCAAGTTCCCTGAATGGAATGTTCCACAGTTCCCTTACCTTTGAGAGGAAGACGAAGAATTCCTGCGGATATTCGTATGGGTGGCCAACCTTACCCTGAATCTCCCTCTCCACATCATCCTTCCAGGAATCGAGGAAGGATGTATCCAGGAGCACATCAATTCTCTTCACTAGGGATGGGTTGTACTTGCTCCAAACCCTTTTATCTTTCCTTTCTATAATATCACAGGAGGTGTTTGTGTTTGTCATAGAGCATCAAACACCTCTTCAAAAAATTCCACTTTAACCTTTTGCGAAGTAGATCAATTAATTACTTAACATCTATGTTAAGAGGGATGCCGCTTAATGGCATCAATGGATTGATGCTCTTTAGGTTTTCTTAACACACTTGAATTAGAACAAAACTTAATATATTGTCGTAACATAAATAAGAAGTATGGATAATTTTGCTTTTTTGTTCACAATAATCTTGAAGAAACCAATATCTAACCATGAGCTTTACTCAATAAACTCTATAGAGATTCCAGGCTTGAAACCGGTTGAGATTCTGCAGCCAGTTCCTCTATTCTTATCGTCTGGAGTTATGGCACAAAGAGGATCTGCATTCCTAACTGTAGCCCAAGGAGAGGGATGGCAACTAGGAGTTGCCAACTTAAGCTACAATCCCGATATAGTCAGAGGCGCCTTCCAGATATCAAAGAGTGAAACAGAGCCCAAGGAAATTGGAATTGCAATTACGAGAGTAGTTGATGTCGTAAACAAGCTCAATTTGGGAAAAGATTTGCTGTTTCATGAAATTTCTATTAACAAAACTCTAGAAAAGAGGCCTATAAATAAAAATAAATTGAAGGGGGAGAAACTAAAGACACTACAGAATCCTATCAGATTTGGGCTAAGAATCTTCGAAGGGGAAATAGACACAAAAGATATACGATCCATTCCTTGGAAAGAGGTTAGGATAGAGCCATCTATTCAGAACCCCCAAAATTCCATAGTATTCTTTGTATACAGGAGGGGAAGCAAAATTAATCAGGATGATTTGGATAATGTACTGGCTGATATTGACCTGCTGGTGCAAAAGTACACCACTAAAGCTGAGAGAAGGGAAGGTGAATGAAGTGAGTGTCGAAAACTGTATGGAGCCCCAATTTCAAGATATTTCAGTAGATTCTAGTTACATCCAGATTAGTGACAAACAATTCGGGATAGGTGCTACAGGCAATTCGACTTCAGTTGGCAACGTAATAGTTATGATTTCGAAGACACCTTCAGCCTATTCGTTGGTCTTGACTGGCCAGGGTGGGGTGATAAATTTGAATAATTTTGTTTCGGGTCTCCCTATACCTTCATCAACTACAAACTTTAACATAGATTCTTCAATGAACCCATTCATCTCTTCATCAATCGCAAGCTTCAATAGGGAAACAGAGATTATAATTGGTAGTCTTGGCTCCATAGAGACCTCAACGTATGAAAAACTGCTCTCGCTAAGCAAGGAGAAAGTCTCATCAATATTTAGGTTGCTATCAGATCTAGAAGAGTACAATACCGCAAGACAAAACATGAGACTGGTCTTTAGTGAAGATAGGGAAGATAAGTCATATTTCTTTGATGTTGTCCTAGACACTTATCCTGATGACCAATGGGACTCATTTCTGGAGAAATTCTACGGTCTCGCTAAAAGCAATGGTCTGGATTTGGGTCACTTCGGAATCTTACGTCTAGATAAAATATAATAGAGGTGGTAGTTTGCTTGATCCCAAACTAGATCCAACTAAATTCTTTCAATCTCTTGATTCCTACTTAAAGTCAAATAAAATAACTAACTACATAACGTTAAGAAGGATCATAAGTATGATTTATTTCAGCCTGTCAAACTACATAGCGACTGAAGCATTTTACAGGAATAAATACACTAAAGAGGACATTAATGCTAATGAAATTAGACAAATAATAATCGATTGTGATTTCAAACTTACTGACTCATGGAATTTTGTTAGTGCTTCAAGAAATTTAGTTGATCACCACCTACAAAATCCCTCAAACATACTAGGCAGAAATCTTACAGTTGATTTTTCACGATTGATAAAGACTCTTAATTATGCCATTACCATATCTAATAGAATAAAAGAAAAACTAACCGATGGCTCATAAAGTTTACAGGATTTCTTTTCCGACCAAGGATTTGATAGAGGTCTATGAGTTCGACTTTATTTTCAAAACCCTCAAAAATTCAAAC